>JASFYY010000092.1:0-39434 GCA_045046875.1 Verrucomicrobiota bacterium
GATTTTCTCGACAGTGGAAGATGGCGAAGCTTGGAGCAGTTTTGGAGTGTTTGGAAACGGTAGCCATCCATCAGCTGGATATGGTCGTGGTTTTGACGGGATCAACAACGCACCGGAGATGGATGACGAATTGCGCCGGATGCTGGAGAATCTCGAGGCTGAATTGGCTGAGTTGCGTGGCGGGCAGTGAGTGAAAAATGACTTTATGAGTCGTTTTTTGATAGGTGCTTTGCAGTAAAATTTCAAATAGCTTTTGGGTCGTTGATTTAGCGCTTCGAGGGTATATGTTTATACATCTAGAAAGATGAAAACCTCGAAAGCTATTTTATCAATATGGGCAGTGTGTTGTGTTTATCACGGCACGTTATTTGCCGAAGATGACTTACTCAAAGCATTTCCTCTGAAGCCTGCCTCGGCAGAATTCAAGGGCACGCGTTTTGAGTTGCTCCCTGCTGAAAAAACCGGGGTGTCCCATGTTAATTTGATCGATATCAAACATCCGATGAAACGGGTTTATCACTCGAGTTCAGCTTGTGGTGGGGTGGCTATCGGGGATGTGGATTTGGATGGAAAAACTGATTTTTTTGCATCCAACGGACCTCGTTCCAATTCATTGTATTTACAGACGGGGGAGATGGTGTTCGATAATGTGGCGGAGGCCCAGGGGGTGTCGGGTGGAGACGATGCCTGGGGGGTGGGGGTATCGATGATCGATATCGATAATGATGGGGATCTCGATATTTACGTGGTTAACTACGATCATCCGAATCAACTGTTTATCAATCAGTTGATAGGTAAAGATGGCAAACGCTCGAAGGAGGGTTTGAGTTTTATTGAACAGGCCAAGGAGTTTGGTTTGGATGCGGTGGATGGTAGCATTGAGGGAGCTTTTTGTGATTTTGATCGTGACGGGGATTTGGATATGTATCTTCTGACTCATCAGGTGTATCGCGACGGGGGGCGTCCGAAGGATCCAGTGCCGTTGATTAAATTGCCAAACGGCAAACCTGAGGTGACTAAAAAATGGCAGCGTTGGTTCCGGGTGGATCATCAGGAGAAAGGGCCGAATGATGAAGTGATGTACACCGAGCGGGGGCGACCTGACCGCTTGTATCGCAATGACGGTGGTAAGTTTGTGGAGATCACAGAAGAGGCGGGCATTTCTACCGGCCCGCGTTGGGGGAACTCGGTAACATGGTGGGACTACAATCAGGATGGCTGGCCGGATATTTATGTGGGCAACGATTTTTCAGACCCGGATTACCTTTATAGAAATAATGGTGATGGCACGTTTACGGAAAGTGCCCGTCCTACACTGCGGCACACCACTTGGTTCAGCATGGGGGCGGCTCAAACGGATTTGAACAATGATGGGTTGATCGATTTTTTGGTGGCCGATATGATGCCCTCCACCCATTTCATGCAGAAGGCTTCGATGGCTTCGATGGGGTCTCGTTTGAAAAGGTTATTGGCGGTGCCGGGGGCTCGGCAGTTGATGCGCAATGCGCTGCATTTGAATACCGGAACGGATTATATGATGGAGGCGGGTTATTTGTCCGGAGTGGCGCAAACGGAATGGACCTGGGCGATTCGCAGCGCGGATTTTGATAATGACGGGGATGCTGATTTGTTTTTCACCAACGGGATTCCCCGACAGTTCAATCACTCGGATGTCGCACCGTCGTTTAATCATGCGATGCTGGTGGGTAAGAACAAGTGGGATTATTACGAAAAAACCTCGGAGCGACGGGAGCAGAATATGGCCTACCAGAATGAGGGAGGTTTGCAGTTTACCAATGTGAGCAAGCAGTGGGGGTTGGATCATGTGAGCATGAGTTATGGCGCGTCCATTGGTGATTTGAATGGGGATGGTTGGCAGGATTTGATTGTTGCCAATTTGGAAGACCCTTTGAGCTTGTATTTGAACAGAGGCGGTAAAGGTCATCGAATTGCGATTGATTTGCAGGGACGTGAAAGCAATCGCCAAGGCATAGGTTCACTGGTGACGATAGAAACAGCAGGAGGAAAAAAACAGGTTCGTCATTTGCTGCCGACCGGAGGGTTTATGGATGGTGATGAAGCGCGGGTGCATTTTGGTTTGGGCACGGAAAAAAATATCATCCGTTTGAAGATAGAGTGGCCGAGTGGACGGGTGCAGGAGTTTAAAGATTTGGCAGCTGATCAGCGATATGTGATCCAAGAGCCCACTACAGGCGAAGCCAAGAAGAAGCCTGCGATTGAGAAACGAGGCTTGGAGTCGCCGATGTTTGTCGAATCAAGTGCCTTGAAGGGATTTGGAGTAGAGGAAAAACCCTTTGATGATTATGAGAGCCAATCGCTGTTGCCTCTGGGGTTGTCACAGTTGGGGCCAGGACAGGCCTGGGCGGATGTGGACGGTGATGGTGATGATGATTTTTATCTCGGAGGTTCCACGGATCAGGCTGGGCGTTTATTTATCAATCAAACGGAGTCGGGATCCGATCAGCCCTTGTTGGTGCCTAGTCCAGTGATTGTGTTTGGAGAAGACGCTGCTTATGAAGATATGGGGATGCTGTTTTTTGATGCGGACAGCGATGGGGATTTGGATCTGTATGTGGTGAGCGGCAGTATTGAATGTGAGCCTGGAGATAAAATTCTGCAGGATCGTTTGTATTTGAATGATGGGAAGGGGGATTTCTCCAGAGCTCCAGTGGGGACGTTGCCAGCGATTCGGGAAAGCGGTAGTGTGGTGGTGGGAGCTGATGTCGATCGGGATGGTGACGTGGATCTATTTGTGGGAAGTCGGTCCGTTCCTGGAACTTATCCGGTGATCCCTACTAGCACTTTATTGATCAATGAAGGAGGAAAGTTTGTGGATGCCACGACTAAGATTTCGCCAGAGTTGGCAAAAACCGGCTTGGTGACTGGAGCTTTGTGGTCGGATGTGGACTCCGACGGATGGATCGATCTGGTGGTGACTCACGATTGGGGTTTGATCAAAATATACCGGAACCGGCAAGGGGTTTTAAAAGACGAGACGGCACAGAGTGGAATAGGTAAGGAGTTTGGCTGGTGGAATGGGATCGCTGCCCGGGATATTGATAATGATGGTGATGTGGATTTTGTGGCGACCAATTACGGTCTGAACACACAGTATAAAGCCTCGTTGACTTCCCCTGAGCTGATTTTTTATGGTGACTTTGATAAAACAGGTAAATCACATATTCTGGAAGCTAGTTTTGAGGGCGAGGTGTGTTTCCCCCGTCGGGGTTTCAGTTGCACCAGCTTGGCGATGCCGATGATTGGCGACAAAATGCAGACCTACAGCAATTTTGCCAGTGCTTCCTTGTCACAGATTATCCCCATTGACCGGCTTTCCGGAGGAATCCGGCATCGTGCCAATATTCTTGAATCAAGTGTGTTGATGAATGATGGGGAAGGGCATTTTACCGTGGTGAAATTGCCTCATTTGACCCAGGCTTCACCGGGATTCGGAGTGGTGCTCAGTGATGTGGATTTGGATGGGAAGGTGGACTGTTATATCGTGCAGAACTTTTTTAATCCGCAGGTTGAGACAGGGCCTTTTGACAGTGGTTTGAGTTTGTTACTGCGCGGAACGGGAGACCCAAAAAAACCGTTCGAAGCTGTGTGGCCGGCCAAGAGTGGTTTGTTGGTGCCGGGCGATGCCAAGAGCCTGGCTGCCGTTGATTTGAACAGAGATGGTCGTGAAGATTTTGTTGTGGGAGTGAATAACGCGGATCCTCAGGTTTTCATTAATGCGATTCCTTTGAAGGGGGTGCATCCGTTACGCATTCAGTTGACTGGAGCAAAAGGGAATCCGCAGGCTCTGGGCGCGCGAGTGACGGTGCGCGCACCGGGGATGAAGCCGCAAACGGCGGAGATCTATGGTGGCGGCAGTTATCTGACCCAATCGAGTGCTGACCTGATCTTTTCAGTTCCTCAAACAGGAAAAGAAAAAAAGGATGTCTTGCTTGAAATCCGCTGGCCGGATGGTGGCATCACTTCGACCAAATGTGATTCAACCGCCCAGTCACTGTCGATTAAGAGGAAATAGGAGCACGGGCGGGAGCTTGAGTTTCTAAAATTCAAGCATGCCGTTTTCTGTGACGATGGCGTCGACCCGTTGGTCGTGGTTTTGTTCGGGCACGTGATTTAACTGACAGTCGAAGCAAACGCCAATCGTGATGAGTGGATGGCGGGAGCTCTTAAGCTGATGAAGAAGACGGTCATAAAAGCCTTTGCCTTTTCCTAGGCGGGCGCCGTTTGATGGGTCGAAGGCGAGTCCGGGCAAGAGGATGATTCCCAAATCCTGCTGAGGAAAAAGCGGGCAGAGTTGTGGCGATGGTTCGTTGATATCAGCGTAACCCGGGATGAATTGTGAAGGGCTTGTGACTTGTCGGATCTCCAATTGATCGCCAATGACTCTAGGGAAACAAAAACTTTGCCGGGCCACTCTTTTTTCGAACAAAGGCATCAGGTCGGGCTCGTTGGCAAGCGCGGCGAAACTGAGCGTGGCATGGGTTGAGCTAGAAAAAAAAGAGCGGTATAAATGACCGCAAATTTTTGCTGACAGGTCTTTTATAGTTTTGGAAGACAGCAGACGTAATTGTTCGCGGGTAACGGATCTAAGCTTGGATTTCGCCCCAGCTTTCATTTTTGTGATCGAACCACAATTTTGGAGCCGTTTGCTTCAACCACGGTGATAGCGGTGGCTTGGTCGATGAATCCCGATTCGGCGATCACATCGAATTTTTTACCGTCGATCAGTGCTTTGCCTGACGGCCCGAGATCAGTGAGGGTTTGGCCCTTTTTGTTGAGTAACAGAGATTCATCTTCCGTAGGTTGTGGGCGTTCTGCTGTTTGGGTGAGAATAAAGTGTTTCATTCCCGGGAGTTTCTCAAAATTTTCCATCCAAAAATATAGAGCTACGCAGGCCATCACAAGGATGGCTAGAGTGGTCAGGATGCCGGCATTAAATCCGTATTCGGTGAAAGTGGTGACGATTGCCCCGAGTAGGCACAATGCCCCTAGAAACCCTACGATGCCTCCGGGAATAAAGAGTTCGAGTAACAGGGCCGCAGTGCCAATTAAAATGAGAGTGATAATAAGAGTCACGAGATAAAGAGAGTGATTTCAGATAGTATAGACGGAATAGTCTCCCGGGGTAAGGATAAAATGTCAGTTACTTTTCGGATTTTTAGCTAGGTTGCTTTTCCATCCCAGAGACCGGGCGGCTTGTTGGGCATGTTGAGTAGCGGATAGTCCGAGGCGTTTGATGTCAGATTTTTTTAATCGTGAGGAAGGGCCGCCGACCATCAGGGCTATGGAAATAGGGCGATGATGACAAGGGACGGGGGCTGCAATCACGCAGCGCTCATCGGTTTTTTCCAGAGCATAACCTCTTTTGCGGATTTCCCCCAATTCAGCTAACAGCTCACTTGGAGAAGGAATGGATGGGGTTCCTGCTTGCTGGTCGTGTTTGAGGCATTCCAGCACATAGTCTTCATTGCAAAAGGCAAGAATGGCTTTGCCACAAACATCATGCCAGGGAAGACAGCGCAAGCCGACTCGCCCTCCCAAACGGATTTCCTTGCCGGAAATGCAATCATGTAGGTATGAAACCTGACCAAGGTGATAATGGGCGGCGGATGCGGTTTCTCCAGTTTCTCGGCCAAGCGCTTCGACGTGGGGGATAACCGTTTGTCGAACAGGCATACGGGCTTGCAAAATATGACCGAGCTCGAACAGTCGTAAGCCGAGGTCGTGACGCCCGTCTGAGAGCACGCGAACATATTCGCGGGACTTCAAAGTGCTTAATAGACGGGATACGCCGCTTTTATCCATCTTCAGCATGCGGCTTAATTCCATCACGCCAAGAGGGCCTGTATTTCCCAACGCATCGAGCACGTCCATTGCTTTTACCAGAGTACCTACCTGACCTTTCATGAAAAAAGTTTACAATTTACAGTTGCGAAATGCAAGACTCTATTGTAAATAATGCAACGCCATAAAGGTTTGGTGCCCCCCTATGAAAACCTCCATTGTTAAAACAGCCGTCGTTTTTCTTTCTATTTCGTCTCCCTTGTTCGCCGCCGAACCGCTCAAGGTGGCTGATCACCTTGAGTTGTTTGTTGATGATTATCTTGTTGAGAAGACGACAGGAGATGTGAAGCAGCAACTGATGAAACCTGTGGCGAAGGAGGTGGTTCTGGTGACGGATTCACCTTGGGAGGGCAATACCAGTGGTTATTACAGTTTTTTCAAAGATGGCGATATGTTTCGTGTCGTTTACCGTGGTTGGCAGCATGACGCTAAAATGAAAGCCGAGCATAAGGAGGTCACTTGTTATGCTGAAAGCAAAGACGGCATTCATTGGAGCAAGCCGAATCTGGGTTTGTTTGAGTGGAAGGGATCGAAGGAGAATAACATTGTTTGGCTGGGGCTCGGCACGCACAATTTTACGGCCTTTCGCGATGACAATCCCGGTGCATCACCAGAGGGGCGTTATAAGGCTCTAGGTGGTTTGGCCGGAGGTTTGGCGATGTTCCAGTCTCCTGATTGTAAAAATTGGAAGCTGGTTCAGGACAAACCGGTGATCACCGATGGAGCCTTCGATTCACAGAATCTGGCTTTCTGGGATACTGACCGTAATGAATACCGGGCGTACTGGAGAATATTCACCAAAGGCGTTACGACGAAAAAGAATTGGAAACCCGAAGGTTTTCGAGCCATTCGCACGGCGACTTCCAAGGACTTTAAGGCTTGGGAAAACCAAGCTGATTTGACCTATGGCGAGGAGACGCCTGCTCAACATCTCTATACCAACGCTATCCAGAAATACTTCAGGGCACCTCAGATTTTTATCGGTTTTCCTACGCGTTATCTGCCTAAAGAAGGCCAGCGGGTTGAACCGGTTCTGATGTCGAGTCGCGATGGGGTGAAATTTAATCGATGGGCGGAAGAGGTGATCAGTGAGGATGCTCCGAAAGACCGGAAGGGCAATCGTTCCAATTACATGACCTGGGGAATGTTTCAACTACCGGGCAAACCCAAGGAGCTTTCGGTGTATGCCACGGAAAATTATTATGAGCGGACCCCGGGCCGGGTGAGACGCTTTGCTTATCGGGTTGATGGTTTTGTAGCTATGCGGGGAGGGGCGCAGGGGGGCGAAGTTTTGACCAAGCCTTTGCAATATATGGGAAAAAACCTGTTGATGAATTATGTGGTTCGCGAGGGCGGGGTACTGAGGGTTGAGGTGCTTGATCAAAGCGGCAAGGTGATTGGGAAATCGAAAGCCTTGCAGGGGAATGCTGTTGATGGCGTGGTTGAATGGGAGAAAAACCCTGAACTCAAAAACGGGGTGGTGAGCTTGCGAATTTCACTCAAAAATGCAGACGTCTTTTCGTTGAAGTTTTCTAACTGAGCTTGTTTTTAATCAAATCCCTAAAATTGAGATGAAAATTCAATCGGCATTTATTATTTTTTTCGTATTTTCGTTCAGCTTCGCTTCTGCGGGAGAGAAGGGGAATCCGGTCGGCAATCCGAGCGTCTTAAAAGGGAAGGTCAATGAAGTGGTGGACATCGCGTCACGACGGGAGTTGTTTGTGGATCACTTCCTGATTGATCAAATGAAAGGTGCCCAATTGGTGATGAATCGTCCCCACGATGCAGGGGTGGTTCTAAAGTTCGACCAAGCCTGGGAAGGGCCTTTTTGTGGTTATTGCACGGTTATCAAAACGGAATCCGGATATCGAGTTTATTATCGAGGCAAGTTTGGCGCGGGTACAGACGGGGATACTGGCGAAGTGACATGTGTTGCGGATTCCAAAGACGGTATCACTTGGTTGCGGCCAAAGTTGAATCTGTATGAGGTGGGTGGTCACCGTGATAATAACATAGTGCTGGCGGGCAAGGCTCCTTACAGTCATAATTTTTCACCTTGGCTGGATACTCGGCCAGGAGTGCCGAAAGATCAGCGTTACAAAGCTCTTGCGGGTATTCACTCATCGGGGGTTGCTTTGTTTGTTTCCCCGGATGGGTTGAGCTGGAAGATTTTGAAAGAGAAGATTCTCACCAGTAAGGAATTTGCTTTCGACAGTCAGGCTTGTGCCTTCTGGTCCGAGTCCGAAAAACAGTATGTCTGTTATTTCCGTACCTGGAAAAACAAGGTGCGTTGGGTTTCGCGTTCCACTAGCAAGGATGCGCTCACTTGGACGGATCCCGTAGAAATGACTTTTGGCGATGCTCCTGCAGAGCATCTGTATACCAATCAAACGCAGCCCTATTTTCGTGCGCCTCACTTATACTTGTCAACGGCAGCCCGTTTCATGCCTGGTCGCCAGGTGGTGACTGATGAACAGGCTCGTGAGATCAATGTGAATCCGAAGTATTTCAAAGACACCTCTGATGCGGTGTTAATCACTTCCCGTGGAGGCAGTGTTTATGACCGGACTTTCCTGACCAGTTTTATCCGTCCGGGGATCGGAGCGAAAAACTGGGTTTCGCGTACCAATTATCCGGCTTTGAATGTGGTGCAGACCGGGAGCGCTGAGATGTCGGTTTACGTCAACCAGGATTACGCACAACCGACAGCGCATCTGCGCCGTTATTCAATGCGCTTGGACGGATTGGCCTCGGTGCGGGCGGAGTATAGCGGAGGGGAATTGCTCACTCGGCCATTCACCTTTACTGGCAAAATGCTCTCGATCAATTTTGCTACCTCGGCGGCAGGCTCTGTTCGTGTAGAAATCCAGACCGCGGAAGGTAAGCCGGTTCCTGGTTTTTCTGCGATGGAATGTCGTGAGCAAATTGGCAATGAAATCGACCGGACAGTGACGTGGAATGCAGGAAGTGATGTGTCTGCACTCGCAGGTAAACCCGTGCGCTTGCGTTTTGTGATGAAAGACTCGGATATTTTTGCGCTGAAGTTTTCGAAATGAATTCAATCTCTAACTCAACCCCCAAAGACAAAATGAAAAACACACCCATGAAAAACCCTCTTATTCAAAACATTCCTGCACTTACCCGTCGTCGTTGGTTGGGACAGTCCGCAGTGCTTGGTTCCGGATGGTTGTTTGGTATTCAATCAGGGAAGGCTGCTGCTCCGAAGGCAAGTATCCTAGAGATCAAAACGATCTCCAAGCAGCCGGAATTTTATAATGGCTGGCCGACGGTGGCCCGGCGAAAAAACGGACAACTGGTGGTGACCTGGTCGGGTGGTCGGGTGGGCCATGTTTGTCCTTTTGGTAGGGTGGAGATGATGACATCCCATGATGATGGCAAAACTTGGAATTGGCCGAGAGTATTGCTGGATACTGACATTGATGACCGGGATTCGGGAGTGATGGAGACGGCAACGGGAACCATGATTGTCACGACGTTCACCTCATTGGCATATTTGAGAGGGGATGCTTATAAGAAAAAACCATCCTGGATGGCAGCTCATGCGCGGATTCAAGATGATAAAGTTCGCGAAGCGCAGCTCGGGGAGTGGGCGATTCGATCGACTGACGGAGGGCTGTCGTGGTCCAAGCCTATTGATACGATTGTGAATTCGCCTCACGGTCCTACCCAGCTAGCAGACGGACGTTTGCTCTATGTAGGTAAGCAGTTGTGGAAAGGGCCAGTGGATTCCTGGTCGGAGAAGAAAAAAATCGGTGTGGCGGAATCTAGCGATGACGGTAAAACCTGGAAGTGGTTGGCAGATATTCCAAGTCGCCCCGGTGACAAGGTGAATGCTGCGTATCATGAATTGCACGCGGTCGAGGCGGCGGATGGCACCATTGTTGCCCAGATCCGCAATCACAATAAAAACGGAGCTGGGGAAACTTTGCAGACGGAGTCTAAAGACGGGGGCAAAACCTGGTCGGTGCCGCATTCAATTGGAGTGTGGGGGTTGCCTTCATTTTTGACCCGCCTGAAGGATGATCGTTTGTTGATGACTTATGGTTATCGCCGTAAGCCTTTTGGCAATCAAGCACGGGTGAGCGATGATAATGGCAAAACCTGGTCGGATCCGATCACCATTTCTGATGATGGGGCTTCGGGAGATTTGGGTTATCCCTCAACGGTGCAGCTGGACGATGGAAGTCTAGTGACCGTTTGGTATGAAAAGATGAAGGAATCGCCCAATGCGGTGTTGCGTCAGGCTCACTGGAAGCTGGAGTGAAGCGCTTGAGTTGAGCGTGATGCAAAGGGGAGCAGGCGGAGTTTGTCAAGAATTGTTGCCTGACCCCATTTGGGGGTGGGGGTTATTTTTTGGGCAGATGGCGGTCTGCGAAGTCGAGGTATTGGGCCCAGTCGAAATCGGTGACGTCGTGTTTTCCGCTGCGGACGTGGTAGCGGATGAAGTCGCCGGTGGGCTGGTCGATGGGGGGGTGTTGCTCGGTGCCGAGGCCTTTTTTGCCGAACAGGGCGTAAACGGGTTCGGCGTATTTGCCGGATAGAAATTCGCCTTTGGGGTCAGCCCATTGGTCTTCGGCGGCACTGGCGATGTAAACGGGACGTGGAGCGATCAGGGTGATGAGCTCGTGTTGATCGACCGGCAGGGCGTTTTCGTTGTCATTGTAATCGTTAAAGCGGTCATTGAACCAATGCGGGAAGGAGGTGTTGATGCGTTTCACTTTTTCGCCAAAACGACGGCGACTGAGGGCGGCCCCGCCGCAACCGGAGTCGTTGGATATGATGATGGCAAAACGTTGATCCTGGGCTCCGGCCCAGAGTGAGGTTTTGCCGAGGCGGGAGTGGCCGATCACGGCGATTTTTCTGGCGTCGATGTCCTGATCCGTCTCGAAGTAGTCAAGCGCGCGGCTCAAGCCCCAGGACCAGGCTCCGATCGATCCCCATTCGTTGGGCGCGGGTTTTGTCTGTCCGTCGCGGTAAAAGAGTGGTTGGATGCCGTTTTTGAAATCGTCGTCAAAATCTGGATCGATGTCGCCGTAGTAGACGGTGGCCAGAGCGTAACCGCGATCAATGATGGTTTCCACCGGCCAGCGGCTGGAACTGCTGCCGCGTGATTTTTCTGTGGCTTGATGATCTACCACCAGGCCGTCTTTTTTGGGGCGCATCCATGATCGGGAAAGGGTGATGCGGGGATCCGCGAGGATGGTGTGATTGCCACCAAAATTGAGTCCGATGAAAGCTGGCACAGGTTTGTTTTTTGTTTTGGGGACGATCAGCAGGATGTCCATCTTGGGGCCGTTTTTTTTGCCATTGAACAGCACACGGATTTCTTTCATGCTGGCTTTGCCATTGAGAAAGTCGGGCACGGTTTTCAGAACCTGGTAAGTCAATTCTTTGGGCAAGCCGTCCGGGGCGTGGCCGTAAACGTGTTCTCTGAATAGGTTGAGGATCTCGCCGCGACGCCGAGCGCTCCACTGATGGGAGGAGGTCACGGGGGTGCCGTCGCTCATTACGAGTGGGTTGGGTAGGGTGAATTTGGGCACTTTCGTTTCGTCGATGTTGGCGTCTTTGGGAATGGCGAAGAGGGGATTTGCATGCAATAATGACAGTAAAAATAGGGTGCAAGTATTTAGTAGAGAGCGGGTAAGGATTTTTTGTGGTATTTTCATAGAGTGGTGTGCGTGACTTGCTTAATAATTACCATCAGCATTGGTGCCGGGCAAGGGTTTGCCGTGTTCTTTGATCTGGCGTACGCCTTCGAGGATGTAGTGCAGGGCTGAGAGCGCGGTGAAAAATCCGGCGAGGTAGAGCAGGATCATCGGCGGGTCGCTGTCGCTACGGAAGTCGAGCATCAACCAGACGATGGCGGTCAATTGCAATACGGTGCAGGATTTGCTGATCCAGTGCGGTTTGATCGGGACTTTGCCGTTGATGCGATGAAGGATGGCGATGCCGTTGAGAATGATGAACTCGCGGATGAATACAAAGACTGTGAACCAGATGGGGAAACTGACCGGCCAGCGAGCAAAGCTCAAGGTGAACACGGCGGCGAGCATCAGGGCTTTGTCGGCGAGAGGGTCGAGCAGGATGCCTAGTCGGCTGACTTGATTATAGTGACGGGCGACATAACCATCGAGTCCGTCGCTGAGGGCTGCGATAGCAAAAGCGAGCAGGGCGGCGTAGCGCCAGTTGATATTAGGGTTCCCAGATTGCACGCTTGTACCATACAAAAAGGCAAAAGTCACAAACACCGGAATCAGGGAGATCCGGCTGATGGTGATTTTGTTGGCGGTGGTCATGTGGGTGAAGAATTCAGGAGAAAGGATTCAGGCTACAGAATGTATTTTATTGCTGAAGCCTTGCAATATAAGAGTAAGGTGAATGAAATGTCTGAGCAAGCTAAAGTGGGCGATGCCGCCCCGAATTTCACGGCGCCTGTAGTGGGTGGAGAATATGGGGATGATGCGCAAATTTCTCTACAGGATTTGCGTGGTCAGAAGGTGGTATTGTATTTTTATCCCAAGGACGATACGCCGGGCTGCACCAAGCAGGCATGTGCTTTGCGAGATTCCTGGGACGAGGTGTCAAAGTTGGCACGGGTATTCGGAGTGAGCATCGATTCGGTGAAGCGTCATCGTAAATTTATCGATAAATACGAACTGCCGTTTCCTTTGATCAGTGATGAAAACAAGGAAGTGGTGGAGGCCTATGGGGTGTGGGTGCAGAAAAAGCTCTACGGTAGGGAATACATGGGCACTGAGCGCACGACTTTTGTGATCGACGAAAAGGGCGTGGTGGTGGAAGTTTTTCGGAAAGTGAAACCGCTTGAGCATCTGGACCAGTTATTGAGTGCATTGTCATGAGCGAAGGGGGGATAAAAAAACTGCTGTCCGGTATTGAGGTGGTTCCGAGTCGGGAGTTGGGGCAGAATTTTTTGATCGATGTCACGTTTTCCAAATGGATCGTGGATCAATTGGATCCACAACCGGAGGATGTGATCGTCGAGGTGGGGCCGGGCACCGGGGCTCTTAGCCGCCACTTGGTCGGTAGCTGCCGCAAGTTGATTTTGATTGAGAAAGATCCACGCTTGGCGAGGTATTTGCGCAAAGAGTTTGCTGAGGGCATTGCTGCGGGTGAGGTGGATGTTCGCAATGAAGATGCGATCCATTTTGATAAACGCCCTTTGTTCATCGAGGGACCGATCAAGTGGATTGGAAATTTGCCCTATTCGGCAGCGACACCGATCATGCGCAATTTTCTGGAGCAGCCAACGCCAGTAAGCCGGGCAGTGCTGATGTTGCAAAAAGAAGTGGCGCAGAGGATTGTTGCCGTGCCTAGCACCAAGGCTTATGGCAAACTCGGGTTGCGGGTACAGGCGGAATGGGAAGCAGAGTTGGTGAGGACAGCTGGCCCCGAACTTTTTCATCCTCAGCCAAAAGTGGATTCGTCGATCATTGTATTGAATGTGCGGCCGCCGGGAACTTTGCCTTATTTCAGCAAACGCATGTTCGATGAGTTGACCAACCGGGGGTTTGCCCAGCGGCGGAAGCTGTTGAAAAAGAATTTGGGGTTGAAGACGGATCAGTGGGCGGAGCTGGCAGCTGCATTGCAGGTCAGTGAAAGCGCACGAGCGGAGGAGTTGACTTTGAAGCAGTGGGTTGATTTGACCAATGACTTGGATGATCATCCGGTTTTGGATCTGCCGGAGGATAGCAGTGGTGAGATGTTTGATGTGGTGGATGAGCAAGACAAGGTGGTGAAGCAGGCCGCTCGCGCGGAGGTGCATGAAAAAAATTGGCGTCACCGGGCCGTGCATATTTTTGTCAGCAACAAGTCGGGCGATCTGTATTTGCAGAAACGCTCCGCCTTAAAAGACCGTCATGCCGGGCAGTGGGATTCGAGTGCTGCGGGGCATTTGGATGCCGGGGAGGACTATGAAGCTGCCGCCAGAAGGGAATTGTTCGAGGAGTTGAACGTCAAAGCGCGAGCGGTTGACGGGGTGGAGGAGTTGAGCGAGGTGGCGAGGATAGAGGCGTGCGAAGAAACGGGTTGGGAGTTTGTGCGATTGTACCAGTGTCAGATAAGTGGAAAGATCCGCACCCATGGCAGGGAGATAGAGTGCGGGGCTTATTTTCCGATGGACTTGTTGCGCTTATGGATCGAACGACGACCACAGGATTTTGCCCCGGGGTTCATCGAGTGTTTTCGGCAATACGAGGCGGTGGTGTGAAAGCTCAAGGGGGCTATCGCAGTGAGGGAAATTTCATGAAGAAGATCATCTTAAATAGTCTTATTTTTGGGGCTACCTTTTTTCTAGCTATCTTTTCTTCAGCTGTGGAGATATCTCTTGAGGGAGACAACTGGCAGGTGGAGGCAAAGGCCTACCGTATCCGTTCGCAGAAAGGTTATTTGAACAGCCTGGAGGTAGACGGAGTCGAGTTTTTGGCACAGGAGAAAGTTCCGGCAGGTAGTTATTTGGCGCAAGGGGGGATGCCTGCTTTGACGGGACTGAAAAAGGTCGGAGAGGCGGCTTTGGCGGGCAGTAATGAATTGGGAAAGGTGAATTATCAATTCAGTGAGCAGGAGATAGTTTGCACCTATCATAACACCTCTGATAAGTCGGCGGTGTATTATTTTATCATAAATCAAGCAGTGAGCACTGTTATTGCCAATAACGCTGAGATGCTGGAGTTGCCGGCTAAAACGGATGGACGCACATTCAAGTGGATCCAAGGGGATCGCTCGCTTGAATTCCAAGCCGAATCGAGTATCTGGGGGCCGTGGAAAGAGCATCAGGTTTTTCAAATCAGAATTGCTGCTGGCGAAAGTGGAGAAATAAAGATAGTGCCGGGGGCGGTGCTGGATACCGATAGTTTCAATCGGCTTAAGGGGGTAAGCAGGGAGAAGGTCACGCAGTTTGACTACCGCGCCAGCGAGCAGAGCAAGCAGATTCCACTTTGCATGATCGGTGACAGTATCACTTGGGCGGGCAAGGGGGATCATTGGCGAAAGTCCTTGTTAGAGCTTTTACCTAATCTGGCCTTCATTGGTAATCACAGCGCGGTGTTGGGTTACAGTCATGCCGGGGAGGGAGGGGATGGAACGAGAAGTGTATTGGCGAGGATCACAAGCCTGCCGGATTGTCCTAATTATAGTTTATTGATCGGCACGAATAATAACGGAGTTAAAGAAGCTGGTGAGCTTCAGATGCGGGCAAAACAGACGGCGGAGGATATCATTAAGATCGTCAAACAGTTGCTGCAGAAGGAAAAGACGGAGAAAGTGTTTTTATCTTCGATCTTGCCTTGTTTCACCAAAAATCCGCTGAGGGATCAATGCAATAGTGAAAGTAATCGCATACTGCGTGAGCAATTCAAAACCGCTTTTCCTTCGGGTAAGGTGATCTGGGTGGAGTATGAAAAGCCGATCCGGGAGATCGATGGCTGGGAGGAAAAAATCAAACTGCATCCTACTCCGGAAGGTTATGGTATCATGGCTGGAATACTGGCAAAAACAATCAAGGTAGAATTGCCAGACAAAGGTAAGCAGCAAGTTGAGGTTGATAACTCAGGGGTGCAGGTGCTTAATCTGATTGATAAAGATCGGAACACTGATGGAGATCTTGTAGCTGGTTGGTACACGCTTTCATTCAAAGTGGATTCGGTTCAAGGGGCGGGAGCGAAGGTTGTATTGCGAGGTAATCGAGAGCAGGCTCAATTTCCTTTCGAGCTGAGCGTCGATGTGTCTGTCGCTGATAAAAAGGTCAGTCATAATTTTTTTACTCAATATGAAAGATACAATTACACTCGCACGGCAATGTTACTAGAAGCCCTAGGCTGTGAGATATCAGAGGTGTTGTTGGAAAAAACCGGGCCTTCGATGAAAGCGTCGCTTTATGGCGAAGGCAGTTATATTGACAGCCATTCTGCCATCATGCCTGGGGAGTTGATCGAATACAAAAAGTAAAATTATTGATCCGAAGCAAGAGCGTCGCGATCACTGGCAGCAAGTGAAACGAGTTTTTTGCGTAGTTCAGTAAGCTTGCTGGGTTCTGAGTCAGCGAGATTGTTTTTTTCGTTGGGGTCAGTGGCGATATTAAAGAGTTCGACTTTGTTTTCGCTGCCGTTTTTGGCGAGAAACAGGATCAATTTCCAGTCACCGTCGCGCAGGGCTTGGGAGCGGAAGCTGGTGCCGGCGGAGTAGAGGCTGCGTGCAGGTAAGCTGCCTTTGCCAGACAGCAGTGGCCAGAGATTGGTGCCGTCCCACTTTAGTTTGGACTGGTCGGCAGGGTAACCTGCCAGTGCGCAGAAAGTCGGCATCCAGTCGACGATGTGAACGGGTGTTTCGCTGGAGCTGCCGGCGGCAATTTTTCCGGGCCAACGAACAATCGTGGGAACGCGGGTGCCGCCTTCGTAGAGGTCACCCTTTTTACCGCGCAGGGGCAGGTTGTTGCCGGTTAGAGCTCCATTGGGGCAGTCGTCTTTGATGTTGGGATATTTGGTGTCGTTGTTTTCAGCCGTGGAGCCTCCGTTGTCACTGGTGAAGATGATGAGAGTGTTGTCCTTTTTACCGGATTTTTCGACTGCTGCCATAATTTGCCCCACCGCGTCGTCGAGGTGGAGAATGCAGGCGGCGTAGTGACGCGCCACTTCTCCGGTGATTTCCTTTGGCACCCGATCGAGCAGGGTTTGAGGTTCGCGGATCGGAAGGTGGACGGCGGTGAGGGGGACGTAGAGGAAAAAGGGGGTATCATCTTTTTGTTTTCCAATCCAAGTGACGGCTTCTTTTGCGAGCAAGTCAGTGACGTGTCCTTGTTCGCTGAAGAGTTTTTCATTGCGATGCCAAGTGGTCGAGTAGGGGCCTTTTTTGTAAAAATGTGACCAGGGAGTGACCCCGCCCGCCATCGATCCGTAACTGTGGTCAAAACCAAAATGATTGGGACCCCATTCAGCCTTGGAGCCGAGATGCCACTTGCCGGTGATGCAGGTGTTATAAGCTGATTTTTTGAGAGCTTTGGCGACCGTGACGGTGTCGAATGGTAGGGCTAGAGAATTGGTCGGGGTGGTGATGCCAAAGCGACTCCAGTAGCGACCGGTCATGAAACCTGCCCGGGTAGGGCTGCAAACGGGAGCCACGTAATGTTGTCGCAGTTCCATGCCCTCGTCGAGTAACTGTTTGAGGTTGGGGGTGGGAACATTGCCACCGTGGAAATCGACATCCGCCCAGCCAAGGTCATCGGCGATGATGAAAACGATGTTGGGGCGTGCTGGGGTTGTGACTGTATCTTGACCTTGCGATTGGCTGTTGAGGAGAAAAAAGCCAGCTAACAGGGTGTAAAATAAATAGGATTGGAGTTTCATAGTATTGGGGAAATTGGGAGGATTTAGTTTTTCAAGGTGGCTCGAACTTTGTCCGATGCTTTGTTTCTAGCGGCGTTGAGTGCTACTTTTTGCCATTGACCTTTAAAATCGGCTTCGAAACGCTCGATGGAATCTTCGGTGATTCGAAATAAGGTGCGAAGAGGTTGTGCTTTTGCAAAAGCAGATATTTCATAGGAACCGCCGGCTAGGATGATGATTTGAACCTTTGACGATTTCATTCGCAACGGAGTGCTGATTGCCCAGGGGGTTTTCATCTTTGGGCTGAATTTCTGAATGTGTGGCAATGGTAGAATCAAATCCAAAGGGCGGATTTTTTTGGAGTTTTGAAAATCAGCATTGAGTAGGTAGGGATCTTGGGTGAAACCCGGATAGCGGGAGTGAGGGAGACCGAATAAATTCAATTGCACGCTTTCCCAATCTTCATTATAGCGCGGACCGATGGCTGCGAGTTTGAAATCAAAGTCGCGGTTATAAACAAAAACAGGGAAATAATCTTCTTCGGCGGGTGACGGGGTGTTGTAACTATCGATATCAAGTTTGAACTTCTTAAAAAGAATGGCGGCGGTTTTTATGTAGTTATTTTTAAGCTTGGAGTTGTCGGTCTCGAATTTGAGTGTGAGGAAACCTGCGTGACCACAAAACATGGTGTGACCTGCAATGACGTAGTAGTTGAACTGTAATCCTGCTTCGGTTTTGATTTGTTTTAAGGAGCGTTGACTCAAATCAGTGGTGAAATGGCTGTCGCCGGGAAAAAAATCGGTGGTAAAGGCGCTGGTTCGAATCGGTGATAATGTAAGGTAGGTGCAAAGCAGAATGAGATAGAAGGAAATAGGGAGCATTGCTTGAGACATTGATAAATTTCTTAGGAAAAGGCAATCACATAAAAGCCTTGCCAGCAGTGTGAATAGCTTGATTTTTCAAGGTTGAACATGGCTATGGGCTTCTTCCAGTTCTTTGCGTGCATCGATGATCCACTGTTGGATTTTCTGTTCCATCGCTGCTGCTTTTAACTGGAAAATGATTCGTTCTTTGACTTCTTCAAGCGGGGTGGGGGCGCCGGTTTTTCTTTCGATCACGGTGAGGATCCGGTAGTGGTCCAAGTCTTCCAGCACCGGGCTGATTATACCGACCTTCAAAGAGAAGATAATGTCAGCCAGACCTTTGCGCAAATCACTTCGTTTCATCCATCCCCGATCTCCTCCATTAGTCGCCGCCGAGTCGTCTGAATGTTCTTTAGCCAGAGCGGTAAAGTCTCCGCCGTTTGCCAATTGTTTGCGTAACTTCTCCATGGCTTGCATGGTTTTGGTGGCCATGGGAACGGATATCATTTTCAGATGAACCTGGTCGTTATTGTAGCGATCCTTGTGTTTTTTGTAATAATTCTGAATTGCTGAGGGTGAGGGTGTTTCCAGTGGTACTTCGACTTGCAGGACTTTCAGACCTTTGGCCATTTCCAGTATCAGAGGTTTGTCATCGTTAGTTTTAGCTGCATTCGATTGAGCTAGCAGCCATCGCGCCATCAATGTGCCCACACGATCGGGGTGTTTTAACTGGCCGTTGGCTTTAATCAAAATGCCCAGAGCGGCGATGTTTTTGGGATCGAGTTCGATGGCTTTGCGAGCAGCTTTGATCGCTCCTTCATATTCTCCACGAATCAGCAGCGTCTCTCCGAGTTTGATCCAGCTATTGACATGAAGCGGGTTCACTTCACACGCCTTACGGATGGCGTTGATCCCTTCTTCGGCTTTGCCTTGTTTGAGCAAAATCACGCCCAAATTACTCCAGGCTTCCGCATCTGCCGGATTGATATCAAGGGCTTTTTTTATGGTAGTAACGGCTTCTGCAATTTTGCCTTGTTCGAGCAAGGCTCCGGCGAGATTGTTCCATGCGATGCTTTCTTGCGGGTTCAGTTGGGTCGCCTTCTCAGATGCGGTGATGGATTCATCTACTTTGCCTTGTTTGAGCAGTGCTGCGCCAAGATTAGCCCAACTCAGGGCGTTTTTCGGATCGAGTTTGATGGCTCGTTGTGAGGCTTCAACGGATTCATTCAGTTTTTCCAAATAGAGCAATACAGCTCCGTGGTTGTTCCATGCAGTGGCATCAGCCGGGCCTAGTCCGGTTGCTTTGTGGGTGGCTTCGAAGGCTTCGTTCATTTTGCCCTGTTTGAGCAAACATCCGCCAAGATTAGCCCAGGCGGCGGCACTTTCGGGGTTGATTTCAATGGCTTGATGTAAAGCCGCAATGGCTTTATCCAGTTGTCCTGAGTCGAGCAAGGCTTTTCCCATATTGGACAACAAAGAGGCGTTTTTGGGATTGAGTTGGATGGCTTTTTGAAAAGCCGCGAGCCCTTCAGATGTTTGGCCCAGGAATATCAAGGCGGTGCTTAGACCGTTCCAGGCAACGATATCGTTCGGGTTTTTTTTGGTAGCAGAGCTGTAGCGCTCGATCGCCTCTTTGGCAGATTTCTTAGGATCTGCTGCGTTAGTAGGCGTGACGGTTCCGGCTACAAGCAAAAATAAGATCAAGATTTTTAAAAACCTGTTCATGGAGGCAAATTATCACCTATTAGCGCTCGATGACTAGCTCCTTTTTCCCTTGGCTTTGAAAATACTTGCGTTCGACACTGAGCCTTGTCGTGTTTAGGGTGCTGCACCAAAAAAATGAATACCAGACTTCTCAAACGCGGATTCCTCAGCCTCACGGTGGCGCAGTTTTTCGGGGCGGCGAATGACAATTTGCTCAAGACGATCCTGGTCTTTTGTGTGGCAAGCGGAGGTGTGTGGCATGGGCCTCTCGGGGACGGTGGGCCGGCTTATGTGGGTTTGTGTCTGACGATCCCTTTTATTTTACTATCGGGTTATGCCGGGCAACTGGCGGATCGCTTCAGTAAGCAGAAGATATCGCGGTGGGTCAAGGTGGTGGAAATTGGAATTGCCTTGATTGCTTTTTTGGGATTTTTTCTTGGCAATATGTGGTTGGCTTTGAGTGCGATGTTGATGCTGGCGATTCAGAGCGCTTTTTTTGGGCCGGCCAAGTATGGCATGATTCCTGAATTGGTCACCGATGAGGATTTGTGTCAGGCAAACGGATTCATCAATATGTCTACCAATATCGCGGTGATTGTCGGCACCTTGTTGGCTGGGCCTATTTACGACGCTTTCCAAGGCAGCGCACCGAGTTCTGCACGCGCTGCGGTGCCGGGCATGGCTTTGCTGGGACTTGCGGTGTTGGGGTGGGTGGCGATCATGTTCATGCCAGCTTTGAAAGCGATGAATCCTGCGCTTAAATTCTGTTGGAACCCTTTCAGCATTTATTTCGGTGCATTAAAAGATATGCGCAAAACACGTTTGCTAACGGTGGCCATCGCCTGGGCTTCTTTTTATATGATTGGCATGATGGCTTTGTTGATCCTTCCCGAGTATCGAACTTTACTGGATATTTCAGCAACCAAAGCAGGGTATTTGCTGGGGGTCATGGGGCTTGCCATTGGCATTGGCAGTGTGCTGGCCGGATTCATATCGAGGCACAAAATCCAGCCTAAATTGATACCTTTGGGCGCGGCGGGTATGACCGTGTTTTTTGCTTTGTTAGGACTGGTGAAGCCTGAATTCAAAATGGTGGCGTTTTTTATCGCCGGGGCAGGGGTATTTGCCGGATTTTATATCATCCCGCTGCAAGCTCTGTTGCAAAAGTTATCACCGGATGACGAGCGTGGGCGCTTTCTGGGTACAGCCAATGCTTTGTCTTTCATGGCCAGCACGGTGGGCTCGCTGATTTATTTGTCGGCTCGCTCGCAATTGGGACTGGCACCCAATCGGGTATTTTTGATCTGTGCCAGTTTGGCATTATTGGGCACGACCCTGCTACTTTGGATGCTGCTCAAATTGATTCGTGAGAAGGTGATTTGATTGCGTCTTGAATTCAGTTAAAGTGTCATCATGAATGAATCTGACAGCACTTTTTCCCGGCGTAATTTCTTTCAACAATCGGCGGGTCTTTCTTTGGGGCTTGGTGCAGCGGCGACGGGCTTGGGTGCTTTGCCGGGGCGATTGCAAGCAGCGGAGAAGTCGCTGGGTTCAGCCGGATTAAAGGGGCGGATCAAGCATTCGGCGTGTAAGTGGTGTTACAGTAAAATCCCCTTGGATGATTTGTGCCGGGCGGGCAAAAAATTTGGTTTGGCTTCGGTCGAACTGTTGTTGCCCGAGGATTTTGCGACTTTGAAAAAACACGGTATGCACTGTGCCATGGTGAGTTTTCCCCAAGGGGAAACCAGTCAGGGGGTGAAGGTAGGAGGTATCACCAAGGCTTTTAATCGTTTGGAGCATCACGATACTTTGGTGGAGATTTATGAGCCTTTGATCAAAGCTTCCGCTGCAGCGGGATTTAAGAATGTGATTTGTTTTTCAGGTAATCGTGATGGTTTGGATGACGAGCAGGGGATCAAAAACTGTGCAATTGGATTAAAGCGTCTGATGCCGTTGGCTGAAAAGCTGGGGGTGACCTTGAGCATGGAGCTGTTGAATAGCAAAGTGAACCACAAGGATTATCAGTGTGATCATACCCAGTGGGGGGTGGATCTCTGCAAGGAAATCGGATCGCCGAATTTTAAACTGTTATACGACATTTATCACATGCAGATCATGGAAGGAGACGTGATCGCGACGATCAAAAAACATCATTCCTATATTTCCCATTATCACACCGGCGGGGTGCCGGGGCGGCATGAGATTGATGACAGTCAGGAGCTTTTTTACCCGGCGATTATGAAGGCCGTCGTTGACACGGGTTATCAAGGCTGGGTGGCTCAGGAGTTTATTCCTGCCAGGGAAGATAAGTTGGCATCTTTGAAACAAGGCGTGGAGATCTGTGATGTGTGAACTGTGAAGTATAGCGCCACCAGTGTTCTATCATGTGATGAACAATAGTATTACTTGATCTCGGTGGAGCTAGTAGGCTTTAAATCCCAAGGGGCTAATACTTTTAAGTAAAACAGGCCGCCTTTAAGGGCGGCCTGTTTGATCTTCGTTTGGAAGAAGTTCTAGTTGCTGCTTTGTAAGAAGTCCCGGATGGCACGGTAGTCTGAGCCGGTGAGGTTGGCGCGAATTCTCATGTGCATGCTGGCAACTTCCCATTGCGCATCGGAGTATGATCCCGGGTCGCGGTAGTTGTGACAGCTGGAGCAATTGTTAGCCCAAAGCTCGGCACCGCTTGGTTGCATAGCGGCACCGTCATCATCCCCAGAGGATAAGGTGGAGCAAGCACTTAGGGTCAATGCCAGTGCAGTGAGACTAAGGAAAGCGATGACGTAACGCGGTGTGCGTTGTTCAGAAGTGTGAGTTGGTTTCGCATTCATGTTGGTAAAAAAATATAGTGGTTTGATCTCGATAGGTCTAATGGGTTTTAGAATCCGATGGCTGCCTGAACGCGAACGCCGGTGAAGTCGGTGCTTTCGCCGCCTTCTCGTTCGTTTCCAAATTCGTAGGAGGCTTTAAGGGCGGTGCTGGCATTGATCCAGTAGTTGATGCCGAAGCTCATCCGGTCGATTTTAGAATCGCCCGGTCGGTTGACCCAATCGTATCGGGCAACTGGTTCGAGCGATTTGATGAAGTTATTGTCGATTTCCATCGGGCGATAGGCCAGTTGGCCGTAACCACCACGACTGCCGTTACCAAAATCGAGCGGGGAAATTCCGGGGTTGTCGATGTCGAGCCAGACTAGTTGGGCTCTAGCATCAATGACTCCCATTAGTAGGGATGAATTTTTGACGTAGTTGGCGTCGATGGATTGAGTGACGGCGTCAACATTACGGAATGCGCTGCCTGAAGGTGCCACGCTGGCAAATTCGAATCCATAACCAATGTCAAGTGAGGGGATGGGCTTGAACCCGATGCGTCCA
The DNA here is from genome assembly GCA_045046875.1 of Verrucomicrobiota bacterium. Lineage (GTDB taxonomy): Bacteria > Verrucomicrobiota > Verrucomicrobiia > Verrucomicrobiales > DEV007 > JAADHD01. The sequence continues at coordinate 23,179 of JASFYY010000092.1, forward strand.
CCGACAGCCTTGTTGTTATTGAGGTCGCTGAAATTGTTAAAATCAAGACTGCCTGCCTCAGGGCTGTGATCGCCGCCTTCACCCTCGACATTCAAAGAGGGGCCGTTGGAGAGATATGCAGCGTAGGTCAAACGAGTGGTGCCAATGGGAAGCCCCCCACGAGCCTGGATGCCGAGCTGAGTTCCTGCCATCAAGCCGCCGTGGCCGAAGGGCAGGGGTGCTGAAGCAAATTTATTGATCCACGCCGGGTGAAGGCGTTCGCTGAAGTAGTTGCTTGGGTTGAGGAACTTTCCGACACCGATAGTGATGTAATCGCTGACGATGTAAGAGATTTGTGCATATTCCAAGCCGACTTCGGTTTCATTGTCTTCGACAGATAATTCTAGTTCGCCTTCAAATAAAATTTCATCACTCATTTTCCAGAGAAAAATCGGGTTAAAGCTCGCATTAAACGAAGAGTCTTCGTTGCTGAGATTATTGAAGCCAGCAAAGGCAAACCCCGTTAGCAAGAAGTTGGTGGATCCAGGGCTGATGTAATCTGATGATTCTTCAAGAGCGGTTAGTCGTTCTTCGAGCGCGGTGTCAATAGCCGGAGCGCTTACTTCGACTACCGCTTTGCCTCTACCACCTGCCGGGGCTGGGGCTGCCGCAGCGGGCGCTTGCGCTTTTGCCGCTAGCACTTGCTGCATCTGGGCTTTGAGTGTGTCCAGTTCTTGTTTAAGTTTGTCGTATTCGGCGCGGGAAACAGGTGTCTCTGCTTTAGCTGCGTCAGTTTTTTTACTGGCTTCCTGAGCGGAAAGGCTCCCGCTGAGTGTCGTTGCTGACAAGGCCAGCAGAATGAGTAGGCTTCGTTTCATCGTTTTCATGGATAATTAGAGCGTGTGAGGTGAAAATGGCTTATTTAGCCAGAGTTCGAATGTAGTTGAGAATGTTCCAACGATCAGTGTCGCTGAACGCAGCTTTGAAGGGGGGCATAGGTCCACGACCTTCGGACATTTTCCAGAAAATTGCTCCATCACTTTGACCTTTCATTCGTTTGGAATCAGTGAGGTTGCCGGGATGGATGGGCAGGGCGACTGCAGCAGCACCATTACCTTTACCTCTAGCTCCATGGCAAGGCAGGCAGGCTGCTTTGTAGAGTTTTTTGCCTTTTCGGACAGATGCCTTGTCAGCACTCACTGGATTCTTTTTCGAGGACGCTGAACTGGGAGCGTTCCAAGGGGCACCCATCGGTTTGTCGGCGGCGTAGGTGGTTGCGGCAAAGGCTGCGGAGAGGGTGAGTGCGGCAACGATAGAAGCGGGGGACTTACGGTTTGTTTTAGGTTGGTCTTGCATCTTAGTTGTTAATACGTCGGAAAGATGCTGACCCCTTTAAAAAACATTTTTTTAAAAAAACATGAGGGATTTTTCGAGCTTATGTCGTTATATTAGCCAGTATGATGCAGGATGAAGAACTAGAAGAGGAACTGATGCAGCTGCGAAACCGTCAGGTTCCGGATTTGCCGGGCAATATGTCGTCACGGGTTTGGCGATCCATCCAGCGACGTGAGGAAAGTGCGCCGCCGGTCTTTTTTTCCTGGCCGTTATGGCTGGCGCAACCGGTGATGGCCTTGCTTTTTCTAGGGATGACAACAGGCTTTGGTTTTGTTTATGGCTCGAATTTCGAGGGAGCTTCGAACTCTGAGCCTACTAGCGGCGATTTAGCTTGGGCGGATGCATTTGATGTCAATTCGCTCTATTTGCCATTGCCAAGTTCACACGGGAGAGGGCGATGAAAAAACAGGGTGCAGTGGGTTTGTTGACGGTGGCGGCGGTGGTATTTGTCGCTTGTCTGGGTGGCTGTTATCTGGGTATTGGTTTGAGCCGCGGGCATTCTTCTGAGTCTGCCAAGCACAGCGGTGGAGCGACTCATGCGGAGCTTCATCAAGCTCTTGTTTTGACTTCCCAGCAAGAGGAGAAATTGATTCCTCTTGAGGCCAAGGCAAAAAAAAGAGAGGATGAGTTGCGAGGCGCTCTCAATGCAGCCAACGCGGACCTTGCCAGAGTTTTGGTTAGTGAACGTTCGTATTCGCCGGAAGTTGAAAAATCTGTTGAGAAGATACACAAAGCGATGGCAAAATTGCAAAAGGCTACTTTGGAGCATTTGTTCGAGATGGAGGAAATCCTTACCCCGGAGCAATATGACCAGTTGTTGCAACTTGCCGGCGAGTCTCTGCCTCATTCCCATTGAAGCGCTTCTGGCATAGATGATGGAGGCAGATTCAACGCTCGATACGAACGGCGAAGTTGATCGTGATGAAGTCGATCAAGCGCTGATCCTACGTTTGCAGCAGGGAGATGATCTGGCTCTGAACGAGATCATGTTGCGTTATCAGCAGGCATTGCATAGTTACGCGTATCGTTTTGTGAACGATACCGATGAAGCTGCAGATCTGGTTCAGGAGGCTTTTGTGCGGGTGTATCTGAAACGTTCCAAGTATAAACCCAAGGGGAAGTTCCGAACCTGGCTTTATACCATCACTGGTAATTTGTGTCGCGACTGGATCCGCTCACGCAAACGGCGTCCGTTGCATTATGTGGAGCAAATATTTGATAGCCAGCTTTCGGGCAATGTGGATCTGGATCAAATGCGCAAACCTAGTCCTGATCCAGCACAGCTGGTGATGGCTGAAGAAAAAAACACGCGAATCATGCGGGCGATAGACACCTTGCCGGTCGATTTGAAACAAGCTTTGATACTTTTTTCCCTGGAGGGCAATACGCAGGAGGAGGTAGGGATTTTGTTGGGATGCAGTGTCAAGGCGGTGGAGACGCGTGTGTATAGGGCTAAAAAGCAGCTAAAAAAATATCTGCAAAATTTGGATTAGAATGAAGTCCGGCGGTAGGCGCGGTATTCGGGGAACCACATACTGCGCTTGATAGATTCTTTTAATACCGATTCATCGACCCGGGTGGCTACCCCTTCTTCCATCGCTTGTTTACCTATTTCAAAAGCAATGTGGGCACTCAATTCACGAATGTTGTCGAGCTCGGGCAGCAGAAAATCTCCCTCACCTCTAACTAAAGGAGAGAATTCGGCAAGAGCTTCACTAGCGGTGATAAACATTTCTTCGCTCACCCGTCTGGCCCCGCTGGCTATGATGCCCAAGCCAATGCCGGGGAAGATGTAACTGTTGTTGCACTGGGCGATGGGATAGGTCTTCCCTTTGTATTCAACGGGGTCAAAAGGGCTGCCAGTGGCGACGATGGCCTGTCCGTCGGTCCAGCGAATGACATCTTCGGGCAGAGCTTCTACTTGTGAGGTTGGGTTTGAAAGCGGGAGTATGATGGGTTGCGGGCAGTGGCTGTGCATATTTTTAACCACTTCTTCATTGATCAGGCCGGGCTGCCCGGATACTCCGATGATGATAGTGGGCTGCGCTTGCTTGATCACTTCCAGCAAGCGGACGGCTCCGTCGTGGTGGCTCCAATCGGCGACTTCGTTTTTAGTTTTGGTGAAGCGTTTTTGGAAATCCATCAAGAAATCCATGTCTTCAGTTAGTAGGCCCTCTTTCCCAATCAGGTGGACTTGATCGATGGCTTGCCGTTCCGTCAGCCCTTCTTTCATCATGTGGGCTACGATTTGTGTCGCTATGCCGCAGCCTGCCGAACCAGCGCCGACAAAAACCACACGGTGATCTCTCAGCTTGGATTTCTGAGCATGGCAAGCGGCCAATAAGGTGCCGACGGTGACCGCGGCGGTGCCTTGGATGTCATCGTTAAAACAACACACTTGATCCTGATATTTTTTCAACAGGGGTGTGGCATTTTGTTGGGCAAAGTCTTCAAATTGGATCAATACATGAGGCCAGCGGCGTTTGACCGCTGAGATGAATCGATCAACAAAATCAAAATATTCATCACCGGTGATGCGCGGGTTTCTCCAGCCCATGTACATCGGGTCATCGAGCAATTCTTGATTATTGGTCCCTACATCAAGTGTGACCGGCAGGGTGTAAGCGGGACTGATGCCGCCACAAGCAGAATAAATGGCCAATTTACCAATAGGAATTCCCATGCCTCCAATGCCCTGGTCGCCGAGCCCGAGAATGCGCCCGCTATCGGTCATCACGATCACCTTGACATTTTGTTTGGTGGCATTTTGCAGCATGTCATCCATGCGGTCACGGTCTGGGTAGGAGATGAAAAGACCGCGTTTGCGGCGGTAGATCTGAGAGAATAGCTGGCACGCTTTGCCTACGGTGGGGGTGTAGATGATGGGTAGCATTTCCTCTAAGTAGTTATTGACCAGCCTCAAGTAGAGGGTCTCGTTGGCGTCCTGGATGTTGCGCAGGTAAATGTGCTTGTCGAGGTCGTTGTCAAACTGGGAGAACTGCTGGTAGGATCGTTCGACTTGTTGTTCGATGCTTTCTATTTGGAAGGGCAGCAGACCTTCGAGATTGAAGGCACGTCGTTCCTGCAGGGTGAAAGCGCTGCCTTTGTTTAATAGGGGCGTTTCCAGCAGGACGGGGCCGGCGTAACGAATGTAGAGTGGTCTTTTATCTGTCATGGATGAGTTGTAGCGCCGTGGATGGAAATATCGAAATGCAGGAACTTACTAAAATATTGAGGGGTGTTGCATGGTAGTGGCGTTTGATAAAATAGTAACACACCTCACCCAAGGTCAACGTGCACTACGGGAATGCAATAACAATGCTGATACGAGGCAATAATCAAATAGCCAAATCAAAATATAGAATATGAAAAAAACATTAATCACTTTATTATTAGTATCGCTTGCCAGTGTTTCTTCACTGAGAGCGGAGAAAAAAGAACATGATCACGGTAAGCATGAGCATGCTAGCCATGAAGCTCATGAAGCTCATGCAGGTCACATGCTGGAGGCTTATATAAAAATTTCTACCGCCTTGAGCAAAGATGATTTGGCGGCGGCTAAAAAGGCGGCTGCTACGATTCCGGAGCATGACGAAGACAGCTCGCTGGCCAAATCTGCCACTGCTTTGTCCAAAGCAAAAAATATCAAAGCGGCGCGTAAAGAGTTTCAGACTTTGAGCAAAAATGCGATCAAGATTTCCGCAGGCCGCAAAGGTTTTTACGTGATGCATTGTCCGATGGTGAAAGGTGGCGCAGGAGACTGGTTGCAGACCAGCAAGGAAGTTGCCAACCCTTACATGGGATCAGCAATGCTGACCTGTGGTGGTGTTAAGAGATAAGTAAGCTCACAAATCACCCATTTAAAAGCAATGGCCCGGGTTTACGCCTGGGCCATTGTTGTTGTTGGGGGACGCGGGTGATGAGTAAAGTATAAGTTGCCGCAGGCGGGGGCTTGCCTTTAGCTTGTCTGATGAATTGGAAAACCCCGATCACAATTTTACTGGGATTAGTCTGCGCTTGCTTATCTGAACACGATCTGAGGGGGGGGGATTCAGGCAGCGTGAAGAAGTCAAAAACTCCGGTGCCCCAACTGGAGGCCTACGAAAGTTGGAAAATGGCAGGCAGGGATCAGGAGGGATCGTTGACGAGTGCGGCGACGATTTTTGCTCCACAAGGTTTCAAGGTGGAGCTGTTGCACGCAGCGACGGAAGAGGAGGATTCCTGGGTGGGGATGACGTTTGATGGCAAGGGACGACTGATCGTGGCGATGGAGGACAAAGGGCTGCTGCGGATGACCTTGGGCAAGCATAAGGTGGATGAAGTAGAAGTGATCAATCAAGAGCTGGAAGAATGCCGCGGGCTGTTGTGGGCTTACGATGCGCTGTATGCCAATGCCAATGATTCGAAGGGCTTTTATCGCCTGCGTGATACAACGGGGGATGATCACTTGGATGAAGTGAAGTTGTTATTGAAAACCGGAGGTGGGGTAGGGCATGGGCGCAATCATTTGCGCCTGGGGCCGGATGGCCTGATCTATCTGGTGCATGGCAATAGTGTGGAATTGCCAGACCAGATGAAGTTGGTATCTCCGTATCGAAATCAGGCGGAGGATCAATTGATCCCCAACCCGTGGGACAAGGAATGGCATCGGCGGGAGGGAAGGGTTCCCACCGGGCATATTCTGCGCACGGACAAGGACGGCAGTTTTTTTGAACTGGTTGCGGCTGGAATGCGTAATCAATTGGATATTGATTTCAATCAGGATGGTGAGGCATTTGTGTATGAGGCGGATATGGAATGGGAGACTGGCACGGCTTGGTATAAACCTACAAGGGTCTTGCATATCGTGCCGGGAGGGGAATACGGCTGGCGACGGGCAACAGGTAAGTGGCCGGCCTATTATGAGGACAGTTTACCTGCGGTGCATGATGTGGGGCTGGGGTCACCGACGGGAGTGGCTTTTGGTCATCGCAGTAATTTTCCAGGCAAGTACCGCGATGCTTTTTATGTTGGGGAATGGTCATACGGCCGGATTTTGGCGATTCATATGACGGAGCAGGGGGCAAGTTATGTAGGGGAAGAAGAGACTTTTATTCTTGGCCGTCCCTTGAATGTGACGGATTTTGAGTTCGGCCCGGATGGGGCGATGTACTTTGTGACCGGAGGGAGGAAAACCCAGTCGGCGTTGTATCGTGTGTCCTATGTGGGGGATGGTAAAGAGGGAGCGGCAGAAAATAGTGAAGTAGATGTAAAAGCACTAGAGCAGGAAAAAATAGGGAGGAAAAAATCGGTTAAATTACGTAAATTGCGGCATGAGCTCGAAGAGCTGCAAAAATTGGTAGGAAAACGTCCTCTTGAGCGAGCTTTGGCGAACATCGATCATGAGGATCGTTGGATTCGTTTTGCCGCACGAGTGGTCTTGGAGAATCAAGCGGTGGAGGATTGGCAGGAACAGGTAGTGGAATCGGGAGCGTTAACCGGATTACTCGCTCTTGCCCGCGTGGGTGATTCTTCGCAGCGTGAGAAAATCATCGCTCAGCTTAATTCTTTGAGTTTAGGTGAGATGGAAGCGGGGCAGTTGTTGAGAGTCCTACGCGTGTATGAGTTGGCATTTACGCGGATGGGGGAACCTGGAGATCAAGAGCGCTTGCGCTGTATCGCAAAACTTGCTCCATTGTTTCCTCATGCTCATACTTCGGTGAACCATGAGTTGTGTGAGCTGTTGGTTTATCTGCAAGCACCGCAGGTTTTGGATAAAACGTTGGCCTTGTTGGATGCGGCGCAAGACTCACGCGATTTGTCCCAGTATTTGCTTTATGCGCGTTATGTGAAAACGGGTTGGGATTTGGAAAAACGCCGTCGTTATTTAAGCGGCCTGCGAAAGTTTGAAAAAATCCCAGGAGGCCGGTGGTCGGTTAGGGCGGCGGATTCGCTACGCAAAGAGATCGTAGCGACCATGAATCAAAATGAGCTCAAAGTGCTGGAGGAAGAAATAAAAAAAGCGGTGCCTGAGCTGCCTCTTCCCCTGGTAAATGCCGAGCCCGCTAAATTTGTCCAAGCTTGGGCGATGGACGATTTTTCCAAGGACCTGGCCGGGCCATTGGTGAATCGATCCTTTGAACGAGGCAAGCAGGCTTATTTGAAAACGCAGTGCGCGATGTGTCATCGCATGGCTTCGGTGCAAGCGACGGCTTCATCGGTCCTGGGGCCGGATTTGACGGGTGTGGGTAATCGTTTTTCGGTGAGGGATTTGTTGCAGTCGATCATTCACCCTTCACGGGTGATCGGGGATAAATACCGCAACCCGGCCGGTCCGAACGTCTCGCTGATGCCTGCCGGATTGATTAATAGTTTGGATAAAACCGAGGTGTTGGATTTGTTGATGTATTTGCAATTAGGAGGGGATCTTAAAAATGATAAATAATATGAGGAGTTTGACTTTGGGTCTGTTGGTGGGGATGGGCTTAGGTTTCGCGGCTTGTTCATCGACATCGGGTGTTTCTGGTTCTTTGTCCAATACCACGACTTTCCCGAACTTTTCGCATTGGGACGACATCCCGTCGATTGCCACCTTTCCTGCCGACAAAGCCCCGGCTGTGATTCACCGGGCATCGAGGGGATTGGAAGCTGATGAAAAATACCGTAAGCGGGTGGCGCAGGCGCGGCGACGACCGGACATATCCTGGGGAGCGTATCATTTTTGCACCGGGGGAGATGTGCAGAGGCAGCTCGATTTTGCGATGAGACAAATCGCTTACGATCCGGCAGGCCCTTATCGGACCTTGATGGTTTTTGATTTTGAGCACAATGTGGTGGGGAGGGGTAATCATATGTCTGTCGCCCAACTGGCAGAGTTGATCCGCCGTTTTCATTCCAAGACCGGAGTGTATCCGGTGATTTATGTGAACCCGAATTGGTTCAATAAACGGGCGCACTCAGATCGTCACAGCGCTGACGACGAGCGGGTGATCCGACGTTGCCCGTTGTGGACTTCGGCTTACAAAGGCAAACCTAACCCGACCAACATTTTCCGCAATTGGACGGTGTGGCAGTATTCGGGAGATACCACCAATGCGGGTTACGGAGACTATGCGGGAACTTTTGAAAAGGCCAAACACCCGCGCGGGGTGAAGGGGGTGGGCAAGAAGCTGGAGATGAATCTTTTCCGCGGCAACAAGTCGAGTTTGAAGAACTTCTGGGCGAGGCATTCGATCCCCACACGGTATTGAATGCTGCGGGTTATGTTGGTTAGCGCATTGCTACCCCATGCCGAGCATTTTGGAGGAATGATCGTGAGATGAAATAATAGAAGCGGAGCCGTGGAGCAACGAAGCTCGCTGGAGCTAATACTATCCTACGAAGCTTTTTTCTTTGCTGCTTTCTTTTTGGGAGCGGCTTTTTTAGCGGCCACTTTTTTGGCGGGCACCTTCTTTTTCCTGGGTGGAAACTGCCAACTGAGGATGCGGCGGCCTTTGGCGTTGCAACCGAGTTTGGCAGAGAAGGGGCGGCCTTTTTTGGAGATGAAGGTTTCGATCAGGTCGGTTTCGCCTTCGGCGAAAAACTTGAGTGCCTGTTCTCTGGTCAGCACCACTTTGCACATTTCTTTGCTTAAGCGGCCTTTACAGCCGTCACCGAGCACTCGCTCGCTACAGGCATAGGAGGTCGGGGTTTCGTAGATGTTACCTTTTTCACAAACCGGGCAAAGGCACAGGGAGTCGCCTTTTTCCATTGCTTCTTTGATCGAGACTTCTTCAGCTTCTTCAGCTTCGGATTTTTCAAAAACAAAACCAGCTTTGAGGCCGTTCTTTTTGTCTTCGTTTAATACGATGGCGGCATCAAAAGGTTTTTTGAATCGACTGAGGAACCCGGTTAGTGGGCCGACGTGTTTGGTGGTGAGCAGTTGTTTGGCTTCGTCTTCGCTCAAGCCACGGCTGGCGACCACTTTGGAAAGATTGAAATTGCATTCGGGTTCGATGCACTTGTAACGTCCGGCGTCCTGTCCCAGTTCGGCAGCTCCACAGACAGGGCAGGGCACGGGGAAGGTGGGGTATTCGCGGTTGAGTTCTTCTTCGGCGTAAGCTTTAGCCGTAGAGACAACATTACTGGTCAGGCTACGGATTTCCTCCATGAATACCGGGCGGGTCAGTTCGCCTTGTTCCATCAACTTGAGTTTGTGCTCCCATTCGCCGGTCATCTCGGGAGAGGCAAGGATGTCGATTTTCATCTCGCGCAATTGATCGATGACGCGCACACCACGATTGCTGACAAAGATCTCGCGCCCTTCGCGGGAGATGTATTTGTCCATGATGAGTCCCTCGATGATGGAGGCGCGGGTGGCGGGAGTGCCGAGGCCGCGTTCGCTCATGGCGTCGCGCAGCTCTTCGTCTTCGACGCGTTTGCCTGCGGTCTCCATGGCGGAGAGCAGGGTGGCTTCGTTGTAACGTGCCGGAGGTTTGGTCTCTTTTTCCTTGAGAGTGATTTCTTCCGCTTTGGCGCTCTCGCCGTCGGCGACTGGGACGATGTTTTTGTCGCCGCCTTTGCCTTCGCTGTCAGATGCTGCGGCGTTTTTACCGTAAACTTCGAGCCAGCCGGGCACGGTCAGAACCTTGCCGTCGGATTTGAAGGCGTCTTCACCGATGCGTGAAATACGGGTGGTGATTTGAAATTCTGCGGTGGGGTAGAATACCGATACAAATCGACGCGATACCATGTCGAAAAGTTTCTGCTCAAATTCATTGAGATTCTTGGGCACCTGGCCGGTCGGAATGATCGCAAAGTGATCGCTTACCTTGGCGCCATTAAAAATCCGCTTGCTGGGTTTGACCCATTGCTGGTTGACCACATGATCGGCAAATCCGGGCAGGTCGGTGAACGCAGAATTTTTGGCATCGGCGATTTTTTTCAGCGTGCCGATGGTGGTCGGGATGTAATCGTCGGGCAGAAAGCGGGCATCGGTTCGCGGATAGGTGAGGGCTTTGTGGCGCTCGTAGAGAGCTTGGGCAATCTGCAGGGTGCGCTTTGCACTGAAACCAAAACGTCCGTTGGCTTCGCGTTGCAAACTGGTCAGATCGTAGAGCAGAGGCGGGGCTTGTTTGGTGGGCCTTTTTTTCTCACTGACGATGGCGGTCTGGCCGCTGCAACGGGAGACGATGGTTTGTGCTTGTTCTTTGTCCCAGATGCGTTCGGCGCGTTGGTGGGCGTCGTTTTCATCTTTCTTGAAGGTTTCATTAAACCAGCGGCCAGGGTAGTTGCCGGCGGCGACGGAGAAATCCCCATGAATTTCAAAATAGGGGCGCGAAGTGAATTCGGCGATTTGCTGTTCACGTTCGGACAACAGGGCGAGGGTGGGGGTCTGAACCCGGCCAACGGGGGTTTTGTTGAAACCACCGTATTTGGAGTTGAAAGCGGTCATCGCGCGGGTGGAGTTGATACCGACCAGCCAGTCACTTTCCGAGCGGCACACGGCGGCGTCGGCCAGTGGCTGCATTTGCTCGGCAGTGCGCAAATTGCCAAAAGCGTCGAGGATGGCCTGATTGGTCATCGATTGAAACCACAGCCGTTTGGTCGGTTTGGTGATACCTGAGAGTTTGATGATATAAAAAAAGATCAGCTCACCTTCACGCCCGGCATCACAGGCGTTGATGATTTCATCCACGTCCTTGCGTTTCATCAGACGCTTCAACAGATTGTAACGGGCTTTGTTGCCGTCGATCGGTTGCAGATCGAACTCGTCGGGCATCACAGGCAGGCAGTCGAATTTCCATGGCAGCGCTTTGCCATTGGGGCCGAGCGGTAGTTTTTGTTCTACCAGGTGACCGACGGCAGACGAGATGATGTATCGATCGTTCTCGAAAAAGTCTTTTTCCTTTTTAAATTTCTCAATGCTAGGAGAGCCGCCAAGAACTCGGGCCAGATCGGTAGCGACACTGGGTTTTTCGGCGATGATGAGCGATTTGGACATAAGATTTAGATCAGCTTGACGAATTGTTTGCCTGGCAGTTGTTTGACGAGCCTTTTCATTTCAAGGCGCAGCAGGGTAGCGGAGACGGTGGCACTTGGCAATTTTGTTCTTTGGGTGATAATGTCGATCTGGGTTTCAGATGATTCGAGTGCCTCGTAAACTGTTTTTTCCGTGTCGTCAAGTTTCGCGGTCAGAGAATGGGATTCTGTTTCGTCTGAAAAAAGGGAGCCGGTGCTTGCATTGCCGGCATTATTTTCTACGGGGAAGAGCATTTCACGCTCTTCGAGGATGTCATTGGCATCCGTCACCAGTGTCGCTCCCTGTTGGATCAGGCGATTGCAGCCGACGGAGGTTGGGCGATCGATGGGGCCGGGCACGGCGTAAACATTGCGCCCCTGGTCGAGCGCTTGATTAGCGGTGATCAGCGATCCGCTACGGGCGGGGGCTTCGGCGACGAGGATGCCAAAACTCATGCCGCTGACAATGCGGTTGCGTAGGGGGAAGGATTGTTTGTCTGGCACGTAGAGCACGGGGAACTCGGAGATCACTGCGCCGGATTGGGCGATTTTTTCTGCTAGGGCAGCATTTTCAGGCGGGTAGATATTGCCAATGCCACTGCCGAGCACGGCGATGGTGCGGCCTTTGGCGGCGAGAGCGGCTTCGTGGGCGGCGGTATCGATGCCCCGGGCGAGGCCGGAGATGATGGTGAGTCCGGAGTAGGCGAGTTGGAAACTGATCTTGCGGGCGGCTTCGGTGCCGTAGTGGGTGCAGCGCCGCGCGCCGACTACAGCGACGGCGTGGCGGTCGGTTTCGAGCAGCTTGCCTTTGACAAATAGCAGGAAGGGCGGGTCGTGGATCTCCCGTAAGCTGGGTGGGTAGTCTTCGGAATCGAGGGTGATGAGGTCGATGCCGTGGTCGGCGATGCGGCGGTGTTCCTCGGCGAGGTCGATGTGATCCTGCCAGTGGGTGATGAGATTGGCCATTTCACTGCCAAAACCGCTAACGCTGGTGAGGTCACGCGCAGAGGCGGTGAGGATGTCCTGGGGCTGTTTGAAGCGTTTGAGTAAACGCTGAACACGAATGGGACCGATGCCTGGTAGTAGCGTGAGGGCTAGGTAGGCGTCGGTGGAGGTCATGGAGAAGGATTCAGGAGGTGGGGCAGATTGTTTTTATGGATAGAGGTCGTTGAGGGCGGTTTCGATGTCGGTGAAGCTTACTTCTTTGCTGACAAAAGCGTTACCTAATGACTTAAGTAACACAAAACGAATTTGTCCGTCTACAAATTTTTTGTCCAGGCGCAGGGTTTGCAGGATGGTATTGCGGTCGATGGCGGGGTCGAGTTGGGTGGGTAGGTGGAGCAGTTCGAGGGCGGCGATGAGCCGTTGGGCTTCGGTATCGCTGAGGCCGCTGTATTTTTGGGACAGACGGATGGCGGCGACCAGGCCGAGGCTGATGGCTTCGCCGTGTAGCATTTTGCCATAACCAGCGGCGGCTTCGATGCCGTGACCGATGGTGTGGCCGAAGTTCAACAGCGCACGGGTACCGGTGGTTTCACGTTCGTCTTCTTCGACGATGGCCGCTTTGATGGCGACGTTGCGGGTGATGAGTTCAGTGAGTTGGGTTTTCTCGCGGCCGATTTTTTCGACCAGATCGAGCAGGCTGGCGTCGCGGATGGCAGCGTGTTTGATGATCTCGGCAAAACCTTCGTTGTATTCGCGCTCGGGCAGGGTGTTTAGAGTGGATACGTCGGCGAAGACCAGGTCGGGTTGGTGGAAAGCGCCGATCAGGTTTTTGCCTTCCGGAGTGTTGACGCCTGTTTTGCCGCCGACCGAGCTGTCCACTTGAGCGACCACGGTGGTGGGGATCTGGACCACCGGGATGCCGCGTTGGAAAATGGCAGCGGCGAATCCAGCTGCATCACCAACCACTCCACCACCGAGGGCGATGAGGAAACTGTGTCGGTCGAGTTCGGCTTGTAACATCCGACGGCAGATGTCGGTGATCTGCTGCATATTCTTTGAGGCTTCGCCAGCCGGGATGACTACGCGGGTTATGCTGTATCCTTGTTGGTCAAGCGAAGCGATCACTTGATCGCCGTAGAGTGGATCGACATTGCTGTCGGTGACCAGAATGCCGCGTTTGCCGATGCGGGCTTGATCGTTCAGCGATTGGGGGAGTTGACTGAGGATATTCTCGCCGATGACGACTTCACTGGAGCGTGAGGCGAGTTCGAGAGTGATGCGGGTGGGATCTCCTGTTTGGATGTTAGGCATGGTGATGAGTGAGATGAAGGAAGGTGGTCAGGATTTTCTCGACAAGTGAGTCTGTGCTTTCGTTTGGCTCGGCGCAAATGGTTTGAAAGCCTTTTTCGCGGCGGAACCAGGTGCTTTGGCGTTTGGCAAAGCGGCGGGTGTTTTGCTGGATTTGGTTGATGGTCTCTTCGCGGGTGGTTTGTCCGTCGAGTAAGAGGCGGATCTCGCGTAGGCCGATGGCTTTTTCTGCGGTGCTAGAGCAGGGGCCGAGTTGTTCTACTTGTTCGACCACTCCTTGTTCGAACATCTGCAGGGTGCGTTGGTTGATGCGTTGGTAAAGCTGTTCGCGTTCACGGGTTAAGACGATGCCATGGAAGGTGGGTGGGGGATTTTGTTGCCAGTCTTTTTTCAAAGCGGAGGAAGGGCGTCCGGAAAGCAGGGTGATTTCGATCGCTCGAGTGATGTAACGACGGTTTTTCAGATTGATGGTGGCGGCAGCTTCGGGGTCGATGAGTTGCAACCACTGGATCAGATCACCGAGGGGCAGTTTGTCGCATTTTGCCCGCAAGGGAGCATCGGCAGGCGGGGTGGGCGACAGGCCGTGGGTGAGGGCTTTGATATACAAACCACTGCCACCGGTGATGATGGGCAGGCGATCCCTGGCGAGGATGTCGGTGACTACGGATTGAACCCGATCAGCGTAATGAGCGACATCGAAGTCTTCTTGCGGCGAGATGGCGCCAAAAAGATGGTGGGGGACTTGCGCTCTCTCCTCAGTGGAGGGCATGGCCACCAAGGTGTCCATGTCACGATAAATTTGGAAAGCGTCGGCGTTGACAATTTCCCCCTGGCATCGTTGTGCCAGCTTGAGAGCGAGCGTTGTTTTTCCACAGCCGGTGGGGCCGGCTAGGAAAAACAGACGTTCAAGTGGAAGGGCTCGTTTCACGTGCCATTCCCCAAGGTTCAGCTCTCGACTGCGGGTGCAGCCTTTTCCTGATTGTCTTCAGCCGTTTCACTAGAAGCTTCCGGACTGGTCGCCGTTTCTGCCACTTCAGTGGTTTCGGGAGCTTCAGAGACTTCTGAGGCCTCAGAGGCTTCAGGAGTTTTGTTTTCAGCTCCGCTGATGTTAAGTTTGCGACCCATGAAATCTTTGTTGTTCAAGATTTCGACGGCACGTTGAGCTTCGTCGATGTGGCTCATTTCAACAAAACCGTAACCTTTGGATTGATGGGTGTCGGGATTGGCGATCACCTCGGTGCTGACCACCACGCCGATGCCCTTGAACAATTCTTCGAGCTCTTCTTCGCCCACTTCGTAGTCGAGGTTGTCGAGTTTGAGGCGACTGGAAGTGACGATCACAGGTGTTTCCACTTTAGGGGTGCGACGGGGTTCTTCCCGACGTTCGGAGCGACCGCCACGGTTATTACGTTCGCTTCCGCGTTCACCTCCACGCTCGTTGCGGCGGTTGCGATCATTGCCTGAGCCGTCACGTTCTTCACTGCGACAGTTGTTGTCACGGCGTTCTCCGCCTTCACCACCTGCGCCCTGGCTTTTGGCTCCGTTGACCAACATGCGACGACCCATGAAGTCTTCATTGTGGTAAGTGCTGACCGCTTTGCGAGCTTCTTCGATGCTGCTCATTTCAACAAAAGCAAAACCCTTGGATTGCTGGGTGCGGCGATTGATGACGATTTCCGCAGACTTGACTGTGCCGATTTGGGAAAAGTGTTTTTCCAAATCAGAACCGGTGGTTTTGTAGTCAAGATTGCCGACGTAGAGGCGTTCGGATGTCACTTCGACCTTTTCAGCCGGGCGTTTGTTGTCACGGCTTTTAGAAGATGGGTCGCTAGATCGCTTGCGATCATTAGTGGGCGCGGGGCTTTTGGTGTCACCTCCTAATCCCAGGAAGGACAAGATTTTTTGCAGGAAAGTCTGCTTTTTGACTACTTGGCGGCCACGATTGGAGGGGCGGTATTCCCGTTTGCCTCCGTTATTGTCTCCATTACGAGGGCGGCGATTGGAATTACCTCCACTGCCACCGCTATTGCGGCTGTTTCCACGGTTGTTCTGACGACGGCGTCCGCCGCGTTGACCTTGACGATTTTGACCTGAGCGATCCTGACGATCGCCTGATGATGAATTTTCCATTTTGATTCGAATTTTTGAGGGATCCACCTGGGATCCGGTTATTTGTAATGAATTCGGAGTTATTCGCGGTTGCTAATGAGGGGGAAGTAGCCAATTCAAGAAAGTTGGCGCTTCCACTTTGTCCCAAAAACAAGCCCGATTGGCAGTTGCTGAAAAAAGTGACCAGCCATTCTGTAAAAAAGCCTGTCAGAACTGCCCATAAACTCCGATGAGTCGATGTGCTGCAGGTAGATGTCTCTTGAGTGCCACGAACACGAATCGCCATCCTTGGATGGGGCTCTGCCATGAAATGATGAACACTAAAGAACATTGATAGGTCTGCAGTAATTAATAATAAAGCCGGGTGTTCGCAAAGAAAAGACTGCGCGAACAAAGCCCAGCACATAAATACTATAATTCAAAAAAGAGCTTGAGCAAGTGCTGATTTGTGCGGCGTGGATTATTGCCCTGAAATGATAGCATCGGAATAGCAATGCAGAGAAGATCTCCAGAGGTAATTTTATCCTGTGGGAAGGGTGGGA
>JASFYY010000093.1:0-65394 GCA_045046875.1 Verrucomicrobiota bacterium
TAGAAGATCGGGATACCTTTATATTGAAACGCGTAAAGCCTAGTAAATCGTTGCTCTCTAAAAAAGAAAAAAAAGCCACTTAAGTTGACGCGTATGCCTAAAAGGGCGACATGATGTTGATGGGTGATAAGGTAGCTTTCAATAAGCAATGGCTAACTTTTTTGTCCTCCACCTCCCTCAATCTCCTTGATCGACGAGGCTCTCTGATCGGCCTTGTTTTCATCACCTTTTCTTTGAGCATCTTCAATAGATCTGTCAAATCCAGTCTCTAGATCTACCTCCGCACGCCCATCCCCAAGAGCTGCTGCCTCCCTCAACCAATAACTACGGTATCTTTCATCCCCGATGAACAACCCGTAATATTGATACAAACGGTATGCTGCTAATGAATCTCCCTTGCTGGCAGCACAGATTTTCTCAACTAAGTCATCAGCTTTTAAATCAAAAACCTCAGCAGCCAATATGGCATCAGGAAATTTTGATACAAAAGGTTTACTATATCTTTCAGCCTCCTGGTTTTTTGTAAGAATTCCTGCTGCCGCACGGTGGCCCAAAACTGAAGCCTTCTCTAACCAATAAGAACTCAAATAAATCCCTTCTACTCCGTGAAAAACATAATAACCATACAGTCGAAACGCAGCATCCTTATCAGCTTCCATTGCCTGACAAGTCAACTTAACGAACTGGGGCGGTTCCAAATCGAAAGACAAATTACCAACAACAGCTTCCTCTGTTTGTTTGTGACAACTTAGACCTCCTAAAACCAAAACACTTAAAGAAAAAACAATCTTGCCCCACACCTTCATCCTTTTTCCTCTTATTCGTGTGAATTAGTGGTGCTCCCTCTTTCAACCCACCTCCAAGAAGTTCTTCAAGAGCTTCTTCCCCTCTTTCGTCAAAATCGACTCGGGGTGAAACTGCACGCCGTAAAGTTCATACTCACGGTGTTTTAATCCCATCACCTCGCCCTCTTCCGTCTCCGCCGTGATCTCCAAAAAGTCTGGGATCGTATCGCGTTTCACGATCAGTGAGTGATAACGTGTCGCTTCAAAAGGATTCTCCAAGCCGACAAACAAACCGTCGTCATGATGCTTGATTGGTGAAGTCTTGCCGTGCATCAGGCGATCTGCTCGCACCACCTGCGCGCCATACACCTGCGCCAGACATTGATGGCCTAGACACACTCCAAGTAACGGTAAACTTTCACCAAACTCGCGAATCACATCGCAACTGATGCCCGCTTCATTGGGCGTGCAGGGCCCCGGAGAAATACAAATCCGCTCAGGATTTTTCTCCCGTATCTCGTCGATGCTTATTTCATCATTACGATACACCTCCAGTTCCGCACCCAGCTCACCAAAGTACTGGACGAGATTGTAAGTGAATGAATCGTAATTATCGATGACTAAGAGCACAGCTATAAAATTTAAAATTACAGTTCTGCGAGTTGCCTCGCTCTCGCGATTGCCCGCATCATTCCCCGGGCTTTGTTCACGGTTTCTTCGTATTCACTTTCCGGCACTGAGTCAGCTACTATCCCTGCGCCCGCCTGCACATAAGCTTTCCCGCCCTTCAACACCACTGTACGCAGAGCAATGCAGGAATCCGAATTGCCATCAAAACCAAAATAGCCCACCGCCCCTGCATAAGCACAGCGTTTACTCTCTTCCATCTCATTGATAATCTGCATCGCTCTTACCTTAGGGCTACCGGAAACCGTTCCCGCCGGGAAAGTCGCCCGCATCACGTCGTAAGCATTTTTATCATCTTTCAACAGCCCTTCAACATCCGACACGATATGCATGACGTGGCTGAACTTTTCGATGATCATAAAATCCGTGACCTTCACTGAATCGTAGCAAGCCACTCGCCCTACATCATTTCTCGCTAGGTCAATCAGCATGATGTGCTCGGCACGCTCCTTGGGATCTGAGAGCAAGTCATCAGCCAAGGCCTGATCATCTTCCGCTGTTACCCCTCTCTTACGCGTTCCCGCAAGAGGGCGTATCTCAATTTTCTTATCAATCGCCCGCGCATGAACTTCAGGCGAACTTCCCACTAAAGAAAAGTCGTCATCAAATTGTAGGCAAAACATATAAGGTGAAGGATTCACATGCCGTAAAGCGCGATAAAGGTCCACCGGGCTCCCTGTGTAGTCAGTCTCAAAACGCTGGGACGGCACCACTTGGAACACATCACCGGCGTAAATATATTCTTTCGCTTTTTTCACCATCGCCTCGTAAGCCTCCTTGGTGGTATTGCTCCTCGGCTCGATTTCGTCCGCTTCGGCCAGAGCGACCAGGGGCTCGAATTGCAGAGGCTCCGACAAACAGACAATCAGCCCCTTGATTTTCTCCCTAGCGGCTTCGTAAGCCTGCTCTACAGACTCGTAGTCATCCACACAAATATTCGCGACCAGTTGCATCCGTCGATAGCGATGATCAAAAATCACCAGCGTATCCGTCACCATAAAAATCATGTCAGGAACGCCAAGCTCGTCTTTTGGTGGAGCCGGAATACTTGGCTCGAAAAAACGCACCATATCGTAGGCCAAATAACCGACCGCCCCACCATCAAAAACAGGTAGCTCACTGTTTCTGACAGGCCGGTAGCCCTCCATGATACGCTCCAGTTCATTCAGGGGGTCTCCCTGCGATTCATTCAGGTGATACTTTTTGACCTCCGCTCCGGTCGTCAGCTTGATCTCTCTCCCCCGTGCTTCAAAAACCATTTTCGGTCCACTGCCTAAAAACGAATAACGGCCAATTTCCTCACTGCTCTCTGCCGATTCCAACAAAAAACATGGTCCGCCATCTGCGCTGATTTTCTGAAACGCCGATACCGGAGTTTCATAATCCGCCACCAGCTCAGTGTACACAGGAATCAAGTTCCCCTGTTCACAAAGGGACTTAAATTCGTCCAGCGATGGTTTTAACGATATCATTAGAAATTATCAAACAATGAAGGCAGCCTCCATTTTTCTTGGCAAGATGCACCTTGTGCGATGCTTTGCAATGAAACAAAATCAAGTCACAAGCTCCACTGCGGCTGGGCTTCTTCCGTCTTCTGCTCGCACGACAACTCCTCTTCTGCCGGCGCAAGAGCTGGATCGGCAACCTGACGCAAATCCATCGGTTCACGCTGCGTGGCGCATGACACCTCGACATGCAAACCGCCTGCGGCCTGCAGTTCTTTTTTCACAAACCCGGTCGCCACCTCCGAAGTATTACAATCACTGCTCAAGTGCCCCAATACCACCCGGCACATGCATGGCGAAGCTGACGCCACCGCCAACTCGGCTGCCTGCACATTCGACAAATGCCCGTGGCGCGAGGCAATGCGCTGTTTGATCGCCCAGGGTCGACGCTTGTCTTCCTGTAACATCAGCTCATCATAATTGGCCTCGACAAAAAGAGTGTTCACCTTTTTGAGCCGTTGCCTGACCATTTCGGTCACTTGACCGATATCACTGACAAAACCCAGACAACTCTCTTTACCCCGGAAAACAAAACCCACCGGATCCACCGCATCGTGAGGAATCGAAAAGCTTTCAACTTCAATTCCTCCCACTTGAAACCCATCTCCAGCCACAAACTGCTTCCACACCACTTCCGACTTCATCGACTCCCGCACCAAAGCGCTGGTATGGGAACAGGCATAAACATCCAGCTTACGCTTGCGACAAAACACATCCAGCCCACCGACATGATCGCTGTGTTCGTGGGTCAATACCGCAGCACTGATCGTCTCGGGATCAATACCCACTTTTTCCAAGCGCAGGCACAACTGCTTAGCGCTCAAACCCGCATCGATGAGGATACGGGTTTGCCCCAGACACAACACGGCACTGTTACCAGCACTTCCACTTCCTAAAACTGCAAATTCAAGCATTTCACCTTGATCCTAGATATTTAAGTTCAGCTAAACAACTGATTTTTTCCAATGCTGCCATTTTTCGCAGCAATTCTTGCATCTGATTGATATCCAGACGACTTTAAACCCATCTGATCCAGTTTTATATTCATTCACTGTGAACCTGCGCCGCACCGTATTTCTCATCTTTCTGATCCTCGCCATTGCGGGCGGGGCTTGGGGGGCTTATTACGCGCGGGAAAAGGGCTTCACCCGCACTTGGCGTGAGCTGATCGAAGCCGAGATTTCCAAACAAGGTTATTACGTCGACATCGGCAAACTCACCCTCGGCCCTTTGCAGGGACTCGTTGCACAGGATGTACGTTTTTATCAAGAGTCCAACCGAAAAACCGTCATTGCCTTCATCGACAAAGTGATCCTCGACATTGACCTGAGCCAGGTCATGGACAAAAAAATCCGCATCAATACCATCGACTTCAAAGATGCCGACCTATCCCTGCCCATCGATCCCAAGGATAAAAATAGTGAGCGCCTGCAAATCCGCCGTTGCTCTGCGCGCATCCTCATGCCCGCTGATAAAATTGAGATTGTCAAAGCCGAAGCCCTGATCCACGGCATCCAGTTTTCCCTCAAAGGTTCACTTTTCAAAGCTCCGACTACAGATGAACAAAGCGATTCATCCGACCAAGATCCCGAGGTGCTCAAAAAGGCGATGAAAAAGAAGCGCGCCGAGCAGATCCAATCGATCAGTGCCCGCCGTCAACTTTTCCATCAAATCCTTACTCAACTGGACACCTTTGTTTTCCCCGCCGACCAAGTGCCCCGCATCGAACTCGACGTGCATGGAGCCTTGGACGAACTCGACTCCTTACGCATCACCGCAAGGATATCAGCCAATAATTTGAGTCGCCTGGGTTATAGCACAAAAAAGATCAATGCTCTGATCGATTATGACGGCAGCTCCGTCAAATTAAGGCAACTGAACTTACAAGATGACAAAGGCAACCTACGCTTGCGCGGAGAATGGTTGCGCTCTGAAAAATACGTAGACTTCAATTTGGAATCATCCATCGACGTGCAATCCCTGGCTCACTCCATTTACCCTTCACCTGCCATTGGTGAAGTGGTGTTTTTCAGTCCTCCTCAAATCGATATAGAAGGGCGCTGGTTTTTTGACCGCGCTCTGGAATTTCCAAAGCTGCCTTTAACGGCAATAGGGAAATTCCACTGCGAAAAGTTTGGCAGTCGGGGAGAGGTTTTTGATGGCCTTAAAACCGATTTCAGCCTGGCGGATGGAAAATATTATTTGAGAAACGTGCGCCTGGATCACAAAAGCGGAATGGCCATCGCCAACGGCCTGTATGACATCCCCAACCAGGATTTTCGATTTGAAGCCGAAATCAAATTCGACATCACCACCTTCATCCCATTCATGCCTAAAGAAAAAACGCGTAAGTTTCTGCGCAAATGGCGCTTCGACAACGAATCAACCGTCTACCTCGGCGTCACCGGAAGCGGCCCCAGTTGGCAACCCAGGACTTGGAATATGAGTGGTCCGATTGACCTGCGCAACTGCCGCTTCAACGGGGTATTTTTTGAGCACATATCCCTCGACTTCGAAGCCAATGACAAACGCCAGCACTACTACCGTAATCTGGTTATGGCCAGACCCGATGGAGTGGGTTCCGCCGACCTCGTATCCAACCACTTGGACAACAAACAATTTAAGGTGGTCAAAGGTCAATGGACTCTCCCCATTGTCACCGGCATGAGCGCATTCAGTCCCAAACTAGCAGAAAAACTCACTCCTTACCGGTTCAGCAAACCTCCATCAATCCAGATTTCCGGACATATTGATGCGCGCAAAAAAGAAGAGCTCGGGTCAAATATTCGACAAAATAATCTCGATATCACATTCACTGGCAATACGCCTCTAAGCTACAAATTTTTAGGCAAAGATCTGAAACTCGACCAACCCAAAGGCCACCTAACTATCAAAGAAGATACGATCCATCTGACTTCTTTCACCGCCAAAACCCTGAATGGTGAACTCACCGCAGAATACCGTATCGAAAAGCCCAACACAGAAAAGAAGTATGCCGCAAGTGTCGAACTCAATCATGTCGATTTCCGCGAACTCACCCGCCTTTACAGTAATTACGAAAGCACCACCGGCGACCTCCATGTGCAAGCCGAGCTGCAAGGCATCCATGGTGATCTGAATACCATGAGCGGATCCGGCAGTGTCAATCTCCACAACGGCGACCTCTTCGCCGTTCCGATGTTGGGCCCCTTTTCAAAAATCATGACCGACATTATGCCTAAAGCCAAGCCTGGTTACAGCGTCGTCAAAGAAGCCTCAGCGGTTTTCACTCTTGAAGACGGTATCGTGCGAACAGAAAACCTCGAAGCTTTGGGCAGCACATTCAAATTCAAGAGTGATGGCAGTATTCGGCTCAGTGACAAAAAAATCAACATGGACGCCTCTTTTGACATCCGTGGAACCGCGGGAATCCTACTGTCTCCAGTCAGTAAAGTTGTTAGTAAAATATTCCAATATCACGCCGAAGGCACCATGTCCGATCCCCAGTGGGAAGCCAAATACATTCCTCGCATCATTCCCAAGAAAATGAGCATTTTCCCCAGGCGCAATACAGCTGCGCCAGCCCCCACGGAAACTGATAAACCCCGCAAAAAACTTTTTAACTTCAGGCTTAAGTCATCCAAAAAGAAAGATTAAATCCCTTTACCCGCTACACCATCACATTCTGGTAATCATCCACTTGCTCCAAAGAATCCGGAGACAATACCCCCACAGATGAATGCTCTGCCATCAAAGGCATCGTAGGGTTTTTAAAATCGATACCGGCCAAATCCAGATAATGATGAAAGACATCGGTGTTCTGAATAAAACCACGGAACTTCTCTGCCCCCGGGCCAAGCGCCGTCAATGGCACATAGTCTGCCGTATGCATATTCGCTGACCAACCAATGCCCCAGTGATTACCCATCAACTGGCCGAGCTGGGCGACCACAGAGTTCAGCAAACTATACAGAGGATCCCCCTTACGCTCAAAATAAGGAGCCAATTGATCCACCTTTGACATCGGCACCCTGTAACCCGTGCACTCCACAATCACTTTACGAATTTGCTCTGCCGTCGGCATCCTGCCCATAGCTTTGAGCATCACCGAAAACGAAGCCGTTGCTTCTTTCAAATGGCCGAACAACTCAGGACTCTGACCATAACCTGGCCCGGCTCCATTTAAACCCGGGTTACCATTACCATGATCGGTGGTGATAATCACCAAGGTTTCCGGATGCTGTTTCTGATAATCCAGGCATTGCTCCACCGCCTCATCAAAGGCAATCTGATCACGAAAAGCACCAATCGCATCACAGGTATGACAAGCATGGTCCACCCGACCTCCTTCTACCTGCAGGATAAAACGATCTGATCTCCCCAAATTCTGCAGGGCTCGTTTTGTCATTTCAGCCAATGTTGGCACCTTTTTCTGCAACTCGACATCATTGAGATAATCCACACTGTAAGGCAAATGACTGTCAGAAAAAGTTCCCACCCAGGTTTTATCCAAAGGAGCTTTTTCAAGCTCCGCTTTGGACTGCATCACGGTGTAACCCTTCTTTAGATAGTCAGCATAAAGATCTTTTTTATCGGTGCGTGTGCTCGAATCAAAATGTTTGCGTCCTCCACCCAAGAGCACCTCGACGCCTCTTTCCAAATACTGCTCGGCGATGGTTTCTCCCATCCCGCGTTTGGCCACTGCTGCGGCAAAACCTGCGGGAGTGGCGTGAGTCAGCTCCGTAGTCGTTACCAATCCCCGTTTCCATCCGGCGTCGCCAAGAACTTCATAAAGGGTTTTCAAATTACGCCCGTCCGGCAGTTGATTCACCGCACCGTTGACAATGCGTGACCCGCTGCCCCAGCTACTGGACGCCGCCGAAGAATCCGTCACCTGGGAGTTCAATGACCGCATATTCATCAACGCATTGACCACACCCTGCTGGTTCAGAAGTTGCGTCCACACCAAACCGCGACCGCGAACTTGTTGGGACAAATAATCCGCACAGGTCAAAGTCCCCATGCTCATGCCATCGGCTACCAATTGAATGATCTTCTGCGGCGCGGCTTCCCCCGTCCCTGCCTCTTTGGCACTGGCTGTCCGCGCACTCGCTCCGGTAAAACCGCCCGATGCCGCTAGAGCCAAACCTGATCGACTGAGAAAACTACGTCGTGTGTTCATACCAATGTTTTGATTAACAAGCTATAATCCTCTGCTCACTTGGCCTGGGCTTTAGCTGTCTCAGGATTTGTGATCATAGGAAAATCATCAGTACGGAAAGGCGTCATCGGCAGATTTTCGCCACTGCGCATGTTCGCAACCGGATTAGCAGCCCAGGCATAACGAACCGCCAACGGCTCTTTTATCTCGTCACTCCAAACTTCCACCTGATTGATTCCTACCATCTTCCCCTTGGCCCAAACAAATTTTTTGTCAGCGGCGGCAATGGAAAACCCAATAGGCTCTCTCACATCAAAAGTGTATAAGCCCTTTGACCCCACATGATCAAAAGTCAGTAGAATTTTATTACCCTTCTTTTCCATTTTTTTATAAGTCGGACTCTGATACACAATTGTTTTATCGAAGCCATAGTCTTTAGCCAAGGCCCAACGAGCCAGGCGTTCTCCCACCGTGCGCTTGTTCCGGGGATGAATGTCACGCCCTTCACCGATATCGATAATCACCGCTTCCCCGGTGTTTTTGAGTTTGGACATCGTCAAGGTCTGGGCTTCACGTAACTCCGCCCACTGGCTGTCCTCTGGCTCGGGTTTTTCTCCCTTGAAGTCTGCCAACTGCACCCAATAAAAAGGGAAATCTCCCTGTCCCCACTCGTCCCGCCAATTTTGGATCATCAAAGGAAAAAGCGAACGGTATTCATAAGCCCGTCCCGCATTGGATTCACCCTGATACCAAATCGCGCCACGCATCCCGTATCCGATCACCGGGTGTAAAACTCCGTTGTAAAGGTTGGCCGGACGGTTATTGCCTGTGAGCATATTCCTAGGCCTACGTGGTGCTGGAGGAATCGGTTTATTGGCCGCTTTAGCCTCTTTCACCTTCACTTGCCAAGCTGCTCTTTTCACTTGATAAGCTTTCATCAGAACATCAAAATCGTAAGTTTTCTCAATTTTTGCCCAGCGTTCCATCAAGGCTTTGTATTTAGGATCTTTCTCCAACAAATCACGTCGCACCCAGGCTTCGGCAGCAGAACCACCCCAGGCATTGTCGATCAATCCAACCGGCACACCCAATGCCTGATGCAGCAATCGGCCAAAGTAATAACCCACAGCGGTGAAATTCGCCGTCACCCCCGGTTCACATTCATCCCACTGTCCCTTGAAATGATCTTGTGGTTGCTGATTCGCCAAATTGGGAACCGAGATCATTCTGATCTGATGATGGTGTGCTGTCAAAGCCTCCAAATCCCCGCCATAACTGCGCCCCACGGTAAAAGACATATTCGACTGTCCGGAACACAACCACACCTCACCCACCAAAATATTCGCCAAAGTAATTTTCTCACCGCCCGAACCAGTGATCACCATGTCCTGCGGCTTGGCATTGGCCTTCATCGCTTTTAAGACCACTTGCCAGCGTCCCTTGTCATTGGCTTTGCCTTTCACATTCTGACCGGCAAAAGAAACACTCACCTCCTGCCCGGCATCATCCCATCCCCAAATATTCAACTCCTGCTCCCGCTGCAAGACCATGTTGTCCCCGACAATGGTCGGCAATTTTAAACCCGCAATCAAACTGCCGGGTAAAGTGAACAATGCCACAAGTGAAAACAAGCCCAGAGCCCGGGCAAAACGACGATTGAATACTGGAGATTTCATAGACGGGAAACCAAGCACCTCCTTGCAAGCAGTCAAACCCGCAATCACGGGAGGTTGACTTTTTATCCATCCAATTTGCCCGCCTCCCTCCTAAAGTCTAATCACCGATGGCCTATTCATCTATGGCCGGTACCGCAATCATGTCGATCAATATCCCACGATCGGCCACCCCTATCTCCTTCAAAGTCACCTTCGATGCCGCTGGTGGTCTTTTTGCATCATACACTTTGGGCCGTAGTTCATTCAAAGCCTTGCTGACCTCTGGATTTGAAACGTAATAAGTCGCTTTGACCAAGTGATTAAAATCCCCTCCCGCAGCCTCCACCGCTTTGCCCATACGATCATATAATGTTTTGACCTCGTCCTCAGCATCTTCCCCCGGATCACCCACCCCACCACCGACATAGATCAAGTCATGCTCCCGCACCACCACCACCTTGCTGTAAACCGGTGAAGGCTTGTCTCCCGGCGGAGTCATATACATCACCTTGTTACCCTCTCCCCTCCTGTTCGGAATCGCCGCCACCACTTCGATCTCAGTGGGATAAGAAGAAGATTCCCATTCCACCATCACCACTGGCGGCCGATCCATTTTCTCAAAAAAATTCTGGATGGCTTCGGCGGCAAAAACCGCTTTATGCATCGGTTTCAGAAAAACCTTAACCTGCACCACGCTCTCCGCATTGCCTCCCAACATTTGCAACACGGAAATCAACTGCTCCATCGTAGCTTGAGTTGCTTCACCTAAGTCATCCGCCTTGGATGCCCTGCCTGATATATAAACCAAATCCGTTTTATGTCCCGACACGGCTGCCAAAGCCTCTCCTCCAAAAGTCCTCCCTTTGATCGCATGCAAATCACTCCACATCTCAACTCCCTTGGGAGTATCCGAGTCGACAATCACAGCCACCGCGTCCAGAGCAACTAAAGCTCCCGGTCGTGCTAAAGGCGTAACAATGAGAGTTAGCGCAGGCATGGGATGTTTTGCAAACCACGTGACCAGTAATTTTTCGACCTTCTCACAATCCCCCGCAGCACTCACATAAACATTAAGTTTGACCACTTGATCCACGCTCCCTCCCCCATGCTCTTTCAGAATCCCTTCAAGTTCGTTCAACAAAGAATCGACCTGCCCTTGCAAAGTAGAACTGCCGCTGCTTTTCGGATCCAAAACCGGAAACAGTTGCGTGGTGTGAACCAAAACGCCACCGCTCACCTTGACGGCAACAGGAATACCTGTGCTCTTGTCCTGTAAAAAATACTCAATACTGATTGCCTCCGCTGCTTCCTCACCTCCCCCATCGCCCGAGCACCCCGTTAGCATCAAAATCAAAACCGCCCATACAGCATTCCTTCTAATAGACATGGCCTTGCAAAAAAAATAACTACTTACCTGTCCCCTTGATCTTGAACCGATCGTAGAGCATCTCTTTTTTCGAAGTTGTCAGATTCACCTGATCAAACGCCTGATGAGCAAAACCCTCGGACTGAAAACGCCCCGCTTTTTTGCCATCAACAAAAACTTCCATCACATCACCTTGAATTCGAATCAACAAATCGTGCCATTTGTTCTCATTCAACTCAAGCTTCACCTGCTGTTGTTTGCTCTTCAGCAGTTCTTTTGTTGCTTCGTCTAAAGTGCCCGCCTTACGTGCATCATAGATTTCATTTTTAAATATCCCTGTTTTGGTATCATACAAAGTCACCATATTCGCCTGCACTGCCACATGACAGATATGCCCGGCATGAGTTCCCTTATAAGCTTTATCACGATACATCACCGAAAATCGCTTGGAGCCATTAAACTTAAATGAAACGGCCACTTCAAGATCCGCACGAGGTTCGAAACGAATGGTATTCACCGAAGGGTGATCCGCATCATCCGGCGTAATCCCCACCATCACCCCGTCGCGAACCGTCGATGCGCTTTTATACATCCCCCACTTTTTATTCAAGCTTTCACCTGAGAATTCGTCTTCAAAAATAGTCGTGCGGTAAATGCCCGGATCAATGTCCTTATCCGCAGCAAACAAGCTAATAAGCGCCGCTTGCCCAAAGGTGATCACAAAAGTAATAAGAAGAATTTTTTTCATAGTCAAAAAAATTAAGAACGAACAAGCATACACTTTAATAGGCTCACACCACCTTCTTTTTCTAATCTCCTGGTAATTCTATTTCAGCTACTTCCTCTATCTCTTCCAATCTTTTCCCCACCGAAAGGCAGGCCAGAAAACGGTCTGCCTGATCGCGATCGTTCAAACACATTTTGCCCCGACAAAAAAGCCCTTTTGCATCCAGCTCCACCCCGTCTCCATCAGAAAACTGCGTATTTTTCACGATCTCAAATTTAATCGAATGACCAGGCGCCACCCTTTTGGCCAACTCCAAAGTCAAACGCCCCATGGTGTAACGCGGATTGACTTCGCAAAGCTGCCGTAAAACCAAACCACCTGATTCATCTCGATAGACAAAAGCATCGATTCCCACCGGTCCTCGATAGGAAACGGCCCGCAACTGTGATTCAATCAAATTCACCAAAGCTCCCCCCTCTTCATAGACCGGCAATGCGTGCTGCATCAAAAAACGCGCCAATTCCGTCGTCATTCCCTGACAAAACTTGGTTGCGGCAATGCAAGCCTTGAACTGCCCGCGCAAATCATTCTGCAAACGAATCAATCCTAATTTTCGCAATCCCTTGTCCTCCATCTGATACTGAACAGAAAAATCCAATACCCTTGTTACCCAAGGCTCCGCCAGCAGTTGCCCCTGACTTTCTATTGCACGCTCAAGCTGACGACGAAGCTTGCCCTCAAGCAGCTCCCCACTCTTAAGTAAAATCAAACCTCGTCCAGATGCTCCAAAGGGTTTTTTAAAAACCACCTCATTCGCTCCCTGCAGCTGCAAACTTTCCACCGCCGCATCCACCTCTTCCATTGACTGGCACTTCTTTGCTACCATCGAATCCCCCAACCTTACAGCCAGGTCCGCACCAAAGGATTTACTGAACAAAGCACGGATACCATCATTCCAAACCTCGCTGCTTTGTTTTCTTTTGCCGGGTAGATTCCCCGACAAGTCCGCCATCAAATCTGCCGAGGGAGCACACCAGGCCCAGGGTCGTAGATCGTTGATCTTCCTTTCCCGCAAGAAACTATTCGCGCCGATCGACCCCGTTTCATCTAACAACTCAATTTCCGGCAGTTCAAACCCCGCCGCCCTCAATCGCTGCAAATATTTTCTCGTGGGGAGGTTTTGCACCAAAACCACATCATCCCGACGCGCAAGAAAAAAGGCCAACACTTCCAAGTCGTTCACCAGGCCTTGCATCACTTTTGGCCGATGATACGATTTGCTGTCAACATCACTACTCATCGCATCCTCGGCATCGGGACAAAAGTAGAACACATTGGGTGTCCGCCCCACTGAGCGCTCGAACACCTCAAGCTCACTGATAAACTCGTCATCCAAACCTGCCTCCAAACGTCCCTGTCGGTTGATTTTCGAACCATTGCCCTTGGCCCGACGCGGTGATAAAGGAAAAGACAAACCTCGCTTGAATGCAGTCCAGTCATCCTCGTCCGCCTTTTTCCAACGCCGGAACCACTGCAAACCGTAATTCACATGACGAATTTCATCTTTGTAAATCTGTTGCAGGATCGCCGCCGACTTGTCATCACCCGCGTTTTTCATGATCTGCGAGTATTGCAAAGAATAATCCAAGTTGGCCTGTTCAAAGGTCAGGCTCAAACGTGTCACATAATCCATCGGCGTCTGCATCGTCGCCACCATGTCCCAAAAATACCGGCTGACCGGAAAGTCTCCAAACTTCACCCCGCAGGCCTTCATCCGTTCGATATACCATTTGGTGTGGCGCTGCTCCTCTTTCAAGGTGCGCAATACCCCGCGTCGAAATTCAGCCGGAGCATCAGGAAATTTCAACAACACCAAAGCCATCAACTCCGTCGCCAGCAATTCGTGGTTGGCAAAAAAGTGCAATAAACGACCACGCTCTTCATCGTTGCCCATCTCGAAAATACTCGGTCGCGCCAAACTATGCTCGCCCCCTTTGTCCCGCATCTTCAAATCCAATGGCCGCCCCGGCTCCACCGACGCCCCGATCGCCTGACCTCTCTCATCATCAAGCAAAGCCGCCACATCAACGAACTCCAGCTTCTCCTCCAAGCTCTCCGTCAACAAAACCCGCTTCGCAAATTCATTGACCTTGATCATCATTCTCTCAACCTCTGAACCGTATAACACAACATACCATGGCTCAGGGAGGTGCCGTCCGCTGCTTTCAATCCTCCCAAATCCAATTGATAAATTTTACGCGCCAACACACTACCAAGGTCAATGTTTACCGTTTTGCCATCCTCGGAAACCTTGACCGCCCTGGGCACCACCGGAGTCACGCCCATCTGTGGACTGCCATAACGTTGACTGAATTCGTAATAATAATGCGAAAACTGATACTCAGAAATTTTCTCCGCCTGTTCTTTATTCACCGGCTTGGTGAATGACAATTCAAAACCCGTTTTGCTCAGGCTCATTTTTTCCACCGCAAAAGGCACCTCTCCACTATAAGTCACCCGCTTCAAACCTTCCGCCGGACGCCCCCATCCCCGATAGGTCTGCCCCACATACAGGCTCTTACCATCCGGGCTCAAACACAGCCGGTTGTTGCCACCGCCCAAAACATCACCCTCAATCAAAGTGGTGGCCGCCCCTTGATACTCACCACCAACTTTCTCCAACATGATGCGCAGAATACGTTGCCCAGCGATGTCGCCGACAAACATCTGTCCGGCAAAAGGCCCGAAGGCTCCGTCCGAAGTATCAAAAATCGGCTCACTGGCCGAATTACACATGAAACCCTGCGGCAATAAAACTGCAGGCAGAGTTCTCATCTCATCCACTTCAGCAATGTGATCCACCGCCCATGCCAAGGGATCCGGATGCTCTTTAACAAAATTCGTATCCCACACCAATGACGTTGGGTGTCCGTAAAATTTGCCCTCTTGCACATGATAAATCGGCGTCACCGGTTTCCAGTCACCCTGGTTATCAGTGACAAACAAATCCCCCGCTGGGCTCATCGTAATCCCATTGGCCTGGCGAAACCCGCTCGCCCAGGGCTTGAGCTCCCCCTTGGCATTGATCTTAACCACCCAGCCTTTCCACGGCACCGACATGTTATTTCTCCCTCGTCGTCCAGCTACAGAAAAACGCCCGCGCACCAGATCAAACGTCGGCCCCGAGTGGGATGCGGATCCCAAAGCGACAAACCAATTGCCCTTGCCATCCGCAATCGGACCCGAATTGGTTTCGTGATAATTTCCCGATACCCCCCAGGCGGTCGACACCGCTTCACTCACATCCGCTTTACCGTCGCCATCCGTGTCTCGCAGTCGTGTCAGCTCCGGCATTTGAGGAATCAACAGAGCGCCTGATTTTTCCACCAGAACCCCCAGCGCGTTATGCATCTGAACGGCAGAAAAAGTCCTCCACTCGAAAGCCCGGGCATCTTGCGCAGGTTTTCCGATCACCACACCGGTTCTTCTGGAAACCACTACCAATTCCCCCGCTTGGTTAAAAGCCAGCCCCCCGATCCCATGACCGGCGCCGTCCGGCAATTTAACCTCCTCAATCTGATAAGAAGGTTTCACCTGCAATTCCCCCTTTGTTACTATCGGCTCCTCCTCAGCGGCACTTGCAGAAATTGCCACTACAGCCAACCATCCCAGACAACTGGCAGCGGGTAACACCATCCATGCCTTCTTGGCACTAACTATTTTTTTAAACGCCATAGTCACCTTTTGATTATTTTTTTCTCGCAGCCAACACCATTTGCAAATGATCAGCCCCGCCGTTGACGGCTTCAAAACGATAGTTCCCCGCAGGGAACAATGCACTCCACACCCGGTAGAAGCGCTTACCACTCACCGGCACGCGCAGCCCGGAATCTTTAAACTGATCGCTCAAACCCTCGGGGCGCCCCTCGATCTTGCCATCCACCAATAAAAAAATACCCGCTTCGGTTTTGAGTTCTATTTCATAAAACACCGGGTCCTTGGCCAAACGATCCGCTTGACTGGTCTGCACCCAATCCGCTCCTTGCATTTCAAGTGGCACACTGCCGATCAACTCTTCGCTATCCACATAAGCTTTCATCCCGCGCTGCAAGGCCTGTTTTTTAAGTTGCAAGGCAACTCCACCAGCACCCGACCGCTTGACCTGTCCGATCACATTGCCCACCTTGGGCAAGTCCGGAGCAATGGGAATCACGGTCTCCGCCGCTGTCAGTATCAAAATGAAATCCTTCTCAGCTCCGCTATTGATGGTCAACACATTGCCCGCCCACTTGCCATCTTTCGTCTGTATTCGGGATTTCATCTTTTCATCAAATCCCAACATCACGCCCGCCGGAGCATGTTTGATCGAAAAATGCCACCGGATTTCGCCCGCTTGTTCACCCGGTGCAATCGATTCCGCCACCAACACGCTGCCCACACTATAAAGAAATTCAGGCACTCCTTTTTCATCCAATTGAAACCCCTTGTATTGCGGTTGACCAAATACTCCCGGAGTCAGTGCCAGAGGTGATTCCCCTTCGGAGAGAAATACCAGACGCCCCTGCAAACGCGGCACATAATCAAAACTCTTGCGTCGATCCCCAGTGCCCGCCCCCCAATAACTTTCCATGTTCAAAAAACCCTCGCGCCAGGCATACATCAGGCGACACTCCACGGTATCCCAACACAGTGACAACTGCTGACCAAAATTGACTCCCACTGCCGCCGGAAAACCTATATCCGTATCGATATAACCATCCGCATCATGCCCCGTATTCGGGCTGTAGGTCGGAGTGGACTTTCCTCTGCGATGATTCGGGAAAACCGAACGCACTCGAATAGGGTTCGGCATGAAAGTCCGCATTACCAAAGGCTGCTCAATACTGCCCAGTGGAAGCGTGGTCAGACCACTGCCGTCGTTGGGAGGCCCGTCTTGTTTTTTAACTTTTGCCACTTTGCGCCGCAACGGCTTTTTCAATTCCGCCCCGGCCGCCACCACCTTCATCACTCCTTGCATGATATTACCATGCCCGGGAAAGGTGCAGACAAATGGATAAATGCCCACTTCTGTGGGAGCCACAAACTTCACCATCATTTTCTGCCCCGCTTCCATCAATCCCACACTTGCCAGAATCAATCCGCTATCAGGCACATAACCGTTGGTATAACCATCAGCGCCCATTGCCATGGCGGCATTCACCACCTCCATCGCTTTGCCGGGCTGGGTGAAAAGTAAATTATGAGGCATCAGACCATTGTTATCAAGAGTCACTTCCATCGAGCTGCCCGCCGTCACTTCAAACTCGATCACATCATAGCGTAGTTGCCCGGGCACTACCCCAATCGTGATCACATAGTTTTCGGCCGCCGCCATTTCCTTAAAAGGAAAAACCACCGCACCGACCAAAAAACAGAAAAGTATAAATTGCCGTAACATCAAGCGAAATGGATCACAGAGAGCTTGCACGCGCAACGAAGTTTTATCCTTTTCCGCCAACCGCACAGCCCACGGTACATGCAAACGCCCGACCCGAAGGTCGGACGTCGCTCCCTTGGGGGCACTATTTCTCCCAACTCAGAACCCCTTCAGAAATGGAATCGCGCTCCTAACAAGAGCCCACTGTTATTGTAGGAATCTCCGTCCAAACGCTGTGAACTACCGCCAGCCGAACGACTCAGCTCCGGATCCACCGCCTGGAAAAACCGGTATTCCGTATACAGCTCGAAGTTATTCACCACTTCGTATGATACCCCGGCAAAAACCTGCCAGGCAAAAACCGTATCTTTTTCATTCACCCGGGCCGATCCGTAGCCGAAATCAGCATCAACTCCTGCAAATCCAATGCCTCCACCAGCATAGAGGCTCAAGCGGTCCGTCAACGGCATGTCCTTCGCCACATTGAACATCACTGACCAGGCACTCAGATCCCCATCGGCTTTATTCCTATTACCGTTGATTCTGACTGAACTCACATCATTGGAGCGGTAAGCCCCCTCCACTTCGAACCTCAATCCTCCCATCACCGGAACTTCATAGCCCAATGCCCCACCAACCACATAACCCGCATCCAGGTCAGCGTCGACTTTGACTCCTGATCCACGTGCAGAAAAATCATCTGCCCAATTCCAACCCCCAAATCCCGTCAGGTAAAAGCTTGAAGCTTCTGCTTGTGAATACACCGCTGGCGCCGGTGGTTCCCCCGCTTGCACGCTCGCACCTATCAACGTAAAAGCGGCAATGCCCGTAGCCATAGCCGCAAATCTCTTGCTGTATTTAGTTATTTTCATTTTGATATTTTTTTAGTTAGAAACAGAATTGGGATTACATCATCGACGCCCTGCCAAAGTATTCCTTACAGAATAAATTTAAAAGACATGGTCATTCCCCAAAATAGCCCTGCCATTAAATGCAAAACAGGCCATCAATAAAGATGGCCTGTTCTCTTAAACGGATAACAGTTTCAAATTTTAAAAACGAGTGCTTTAGTCGTGATGAATTCTGACTACTTTGTGAATTCTCGCAGTATGCCCTTTATAAGCAAGCTGCAACCAGCGTTCACTGCCACGTGCCACAACCACATGAGCCCCTGCGTGATCATGTGCTCCATGAGCTAGATCCTCTAAAGTCTGGTGCAAATACACGTAATATTGATGGTGGCCGTGAGCAACCTTCACTTTATACGTATGACCACCATGACCGTCGTGCCCAGATTCGCCATAATAGGCGTGAAGAGTCACATCAATGGTGTAGGTATTATCATCTGCTTGCGAGGCCTGTGGCAATAAAACCACAAGCGCTAAACTTAATAATGAGAGGGAGAGTATTTTCATAATTACTTATATATTTATTTTTTTCTAAATTTGTCAAGTTGTTACCCCTTATGGAGGATAAAAAATTGGATCTTTAAGCTGAACCGGGCCACGACACAAAAAAGCGCACCTTCTTGTGTTAAACTAACAAAAAGGTGCGGCTTCCGAGGTTTTAATGCCCCCTGTATGATCCATGCCTTAAGCCATTCCTCGATCCATGAGAACGCCCATGCCCTGACCCATAACTGGAATACCCATGTCGAGAAGAACTTGGATATCCGTGTCTATTGCCATGCCCATAAGTGGTGTACGAGCTGTGACCAGACGAGCCGTGCCCGTTATTATAATAGCTCCCATGACCCGCCGAGCGATGCCCTGAATTCACACTAACGTAAACCCCTACATTTACACTGCGATGCCCTCCATGAGGCACTCCCGCTTTGGCTTTTGAGCTAAGAGCAAAGAGCAAAGAGCAAAGCTGGATACAACTACGACGGCGACGATTAACAGACTGTTTTTAATTTTCTTCATTTCCATTGATAGTTTTTTGTTCAGCTAATTCGACCTAGCTCAGCATATTTTATTCACCTCATTATGTATTATAAAATAATAAAACATAAGAATACATCTATCCTGAAATGTTATCCTGATGAGAATCTCCCCCCATTTCACAATGACCTAACACCGACCATCAACAGGAAACGAGATAGCCTTGGCCCCGTTTTACGGGTTTCATTGTTATAGAAGCAACCATTTACGGCTAAGCTTATTTCTCCAGCCGCCTAGCTTTACGCGTCTCGCGATTCACCCGAGCTTCTTCGATCCAGCAATAAAGCACCGGAACCACCAACACCGTCACCACCACCAGAGTCATACCCCCGAAGCTAGGAATCGCCATGGGGATCATCACATCCGATCCACGCCCTCGTGAAGTCAACACCGGCAACAAAGCCAACATAGTCGTCGCCACCGTCATCAGTGCCGGGCGGTTACGACGGATGGCTGCTTCAATCGTAGTTTCACGAACCTCTTTGATCGTTTTGGGTTTGCGCTCACCGAAGAGTTGTTTGAGATAAGTCGCCATCAACACCCCGTCGTCCGTAGCGATGCCAAACAGTGCCAGGAAGCCCACCCACACAGCTACACTGAGATTGATCGCCCGAATCTGGAACAGCTCCCTCATGTTCATGTCAAAGATCTCAAAGTTCAAAAACCAAGGCTGATTATAAAACCAGATCATAATGAAACCTCCTGACCAGGCTATGAAAATCCCGGAGAATACCAACAGAGTCGTCGATAGACGATTGAACTGCATATAAATCACGATAAAAATCAACAACAGCGCAACCGGTACCACCATCATCAGGGTTTTATTGGCTCGCAGCAGGTTTTCATAATTACCGGTGAACTTATACGTCACCCCTTTGGGGATCACAAACTCGCCCGAAGCTTTCTTTTTGTCCAGATAACGCGCAGCAGCCTCGACCACGTCCACTTCGGCAAAACCCGGCTTCATGTCAAAAACCACGTAGCCCACCAAAAGGGTGTCCTCACTCTTGATCACCTGTGGTCCGCGCAAGTATTTGATCTCCGCCAATTGACGAATAGGAATCTGCACGCCGTCCTGGCCAGCGATCAAAATACCTCCGAGGCTTTCGATACTGTCCCGCAATTCCCGCTGATAACGCACCCGCACTGGATAACGCTCTCGACCTTCCACCGTCGTAGTGACCTGTTTCCCTCCAATCGCCACTTCAATCACATCCATTACCTGCTTGATGCTGATCCCGTATCTGGCAATCGCTTTGCGATCGATATCGATCTCAATATAAGGTTTACCCACAATCCTATCGGCAAAAACGGTCGCCCCTTCGACCGCAGGAACCTCCCGCAACAGAC
This sequence comes from Verrucomicrobiota bacterium, assembly GCA_045046875.1. Lineage (GTDB taxonomy): Bacteria > Verrucomicrobiota > Verrucomicrobiia > Verrucomicrobiales > DEV007 > JAADHD01. The sequence goes on from JASFYY010000093.1 coordinate 20,575, forward strand.
GTTCAATATCGAGACCGACTTTCTCGATCGTTTCCAAATCCGGTCCATATACTTTCAGACCCATCGGGGCCCGCATTCCCGTTTGCAGCATGATCAGACGAGTCTCTATCGGCTGCAAGCGAGGGGCTGAAGTCGTTCCAGGCAGTTCCGCCACATCCACGATTTGTTGCCAGATATCTTTTGGCGTCTTAATCTCATCTCGCCATTGGCGAAAAGGCCGCCCCTTTCTATCCTCTATCAATTCGCCCTTTTCATCCCTACTGTAATCGCCGCTCTTTTTATCAAAACGGAAACGAATACGTTCGCCTTTTTCATCAGTAACATATTCCGATTTATATAAAATAACCGTCTCATACATCGAAATAGGAGCAGGGTCCAAAGGGCTCTCCACTCGTCCAAGTTTGCCCACCACACTTTTCACTTCAGGAATGGTATTGATCGCTTTGTTTTGCAACTGCATCACATCCATCGCCTCCCCGATCGAAGCATGCGGCATAGTGGTGGGCATGAACAAAAAGGAGCCTTCATCCAAGGATGGCATAAATTCCTTACCCAAGCCGGGAAACGTTTCCACCATGCTGATCCATACTTTATTTTTGCGCAAGGATTCCGGTACAAAACCAAATATCGTGCTCATGCCCATGCCCATCACCAGAGCCAGCAGAAGGATCGATGATATCAAGGCAAGAAAGGTAGCTTTATGACGCAGACAGACCCTTAGCACCGATCCATAAACCTTCATGAACCCAAGGAAAAAAGCCAGCAAACCACCGATCACGCCAACCACAAAAACGATATTATAAACCCCTTTTTCCGGCCCAAGTGGCATCCAACTATTAGCCAGGGCAATCGCGATCAAAAAGGCCACAACAAAATTGAAAGCGTAAAGGATTTTCTGCCTAACCGCATCAGGCAGCCTTCTCTGAACCATTTGATAAACAGCCAAAATAGCAATCACTCCACTCATCCACCACTGCACCCCCTCGACCAAAAGAGGCAACGCCAATGCCACTAAAAACATGATCACAGGCCATACCTTTCCAAGCAGGCTTGCTTGTTTTTTCTTTTCAGCAAACAAAATATGTGCAATCGGAGGAATTAAAGTCAGCGCCACGATGATCGAGGCGATCAGCGCAAAAGTTTTAGTGAAAGCCAAGGGGCGAAACATCTTGCCCTCGGCCCCGATCATGAAAAACACAGGTAAAAAGCTCAATACGGTTGTCGTAACCGCCGTAAGCACCGCACTGCCAACTTCGCAGGTAGCCCGATAAATTAATTCAAGACGGTTCTCTCCTGGCTTCGCTTTATCCAAGTGCTTGAGAATATTTTCGCAGACAACAATCCCCATATCCACAATCGTCCCGATCGCAATCGCAATGCCTGACAAAGCCACGATGTTGGCGTCCACCTTGAACAACTTCATCGCAATGAAAGTCACCAACACTGCCATCGGCAGCATCATGGCAATCAGCAGGGAGCTGCGTAGATGCATCACAATGATGATCACCACAATACAGGTCACCAGAATTTCTTCGGTCAGAGCTGTATTCAGAGTTCCCAAAGTCTCATGGATCAGACCGGTGCGGTCATAAAAAGGCACAATCGTCACCTTACTGGTACGCCCATCTGGCAAAACCTTTTTCGGCATGCCATCTGTCATCGCCTCAATTTTCTTTTTAAGTTCCTTGATCGCAGCCAAAGGATTAGAGCCGTAACGCACGGTCACCACCCCTCCTACCGCTTCAGCCCCCTCTTTGTCGAGTGCCCCACGACGTAAGGCAGGTCCCAGTTCCACCGAGGCAATCTGATCCAAAGTCACTGGCACATTACCCGTCGCTTTAACTACGGTTTGGCGCAGGTCATCCAGATTCTCGATAAAACCCAGACCGCGGATAATATACTCCGCTTTATTAATCTCAATCGTTCGTGCGCCCACATCGAGATTAGAATTACGCACCGCACCGAATACCATCTCCAAGGTCACCCCATAGGCCCGCATCGCATCGGGGTCGACATCGATCTGATATTCCTTCACATAACCACCGATCGAGGCCACTTCTGCCACTCCGTCCACCGCCATCAAACCATAACGCACATACCAATCCTGGATACTACGCAACTCTTGAGGGTCCCAGCCCGGGGCAGGGTTACCTTCCTCATCACGTCCTTCCAAAGTGTACCAATACACCTGTCCCAAGGCGGTCGCATCCGGCCCCAACGCAGGAGCCACCCCTTCAGGCAAAGTCCCGGCCGGCAAGCTGTTGAGTTTTTCCAAAATCCGGGTTCGCGTCCAGTAGAACTCCGGTTTCTCCTTGAAAATCACATAAATCGAAGAGAATCCAAAAAACGAATACGAACGTATCGTTTTGACTTCGGGAAGCCCCAACAGAGCCACCGTCAGCGGATAAGTGATCTGATCCTCCACATCCTGGGGAGAGCGCCCCGTCCAATTGGTGAACACAATCTGCTGATTCTCACCAATATCCGGAATCGCATCCACCGGCACTGGATTGCGTGGCAGATTTCCGGTGTTCCAATCAAAAGGAGCCACCATGATCCCGCCACCGATGAACATCGTCAACAAGAGAAAAACAATCAGTTTATTCTCCAGACAAAAGCGAACAATGTTGTTCAACAAAGACGGCGCCGTCACATCCTTTTCCGGGCGGGTCACATCTTCCTCTATCGGAGAATGATCTGTATTTTCTTCTTTCACAATATTAAAATTCTGAATGGAAACCACTAATGGACACCAATGAACACAAATAATTTTTCAATAAACTCATCACTCGCCGAAAAGTCAGCACCATTGATTTAAGCTCTCTATATTTAGTGTGCATTAGTGTGAATTCGTGATTCTATTTTTCTGACTACTTCCCCCCCAACTCTTTCATCACATCACCACAAGTGACCATGGCTTGTCCGTAATACGGATTTTGAACCGCTTTGCCTTCCTGCAGCCAATGCCCGCCCTTGCCGTCAAAGGCCATCGAACAATGCACATGCACCACCGCCTGCTCGAACTTGATCGCAAAGTTGTCGGCTACATGAATCAGGGTCTCTGATAAAGGCAGGAAAGCCGCCCGTGCTGTATCGATTTTGTCGGACTTACGAAGCGCATCAGCGGTTTTTTGAATTTCTCCCATCTGGCTCATCCAAGCCACATGCGCATCCCCCTTGACCAGTTTCATATCCACTTTTTCCAGAGAAACCAGCAATGTTTTTGCTTGTTTGCGCACCGCTGCAAAATCATCGGCGGCCAATGATTTCTGAATCCCAAAGTAGTCAGCATAAACACTGCGCAGTTGTTTTTTGAAAGCTTCGTCCACCTCAAAAACCTTCATCTTGCCGTGGTCTTCATGTCCGGCATCCTTTTTAGGTGCCACCATTTTCATTTTCACTTCCCCACAGCCTAACATCGCCTTGCCATAATAAGGATTGCGCACCTGATCTCCCAACTGCAACCAATCTGCCCCCTTGCCATCAAAAGCCATGCTGCAGTTCAATACCACCGCAGGTTCTTCGAAACTCACCGCATACGACATACCCGCATTAGCCATCGCTTTGGACAAATCGACAAAAACCTTACGCTGGGCAACCAGACCCGGTTCCGCCGCGATTTTTTCCGCGCCATCTTTGATCGAAGTCAGATCATTCATCCAAGCCATGTGGGCGTCATTCTCGAGTAACTTCATATCCACTGCCGCCAGAGCCTTTACCATTCCTGCTCCGCCTCCCTGCGCCTGCTTGGCATTATCATCGGCTAAAGCACTCTGCATTTTGAAAAATTCTGCAAATACCGCTGCCAATTGTTTTTTAAACTTATCCGATACTTCATAAACCGTCATCTTCATGCCGCTTTTCCCACCACTCGCCTTTTTCTTGCCACCGTGATCATGGCCACCTCCACCGCCGCCTCCATCTGGACTCATCATGCTGGGTTTGGCAAGAATTTGTAAGGCCGAGTCGATCTTGAATGCGCCCTCTGTCACCACTCGTTCTCCTTCCATCAAACCTTCTTCTACGATATAAAAACTACCGGCCCTCGGTCCTACCAAAATCTCTCGACCTTCGTAAGTCGGCTCTTTACTATCAGGGATCTCCACATAAACCACCGAACGCTTGCCGGTTTTCAACACCGCAGAGGTGGGCACCACCAATGGGGGTTTTTCAGCTTTTTTCATCACAGAATAACCCAGTTCATCAGCCTTCGCCAAAGCCATACCGCAAATCGGACACTTGCCCGGTTTGTCTTGTAAAATTTCCGGATGCATCGGACCGATCCATTTGCCAGCCAAGTCTTTGGAAATCACCTTGCCGCCCCCAGCCAATGTGGCAAAAGCCGTGGCATGCACAAACATGTTTGGTTTGAGCATCAGATCCTTGTTATCGGCGTTCACCCGGACTTTAACCGTCCGGGTTTTGGGATCGAGAATAGGTGAAATAAAAGTCACCACTCCTTCAAAAATACGCCCGGGAACCGCTTCCACCTCGAACTCCACCTTCTGTCCATAACGTAACCAGGGCAGATCCGATTCGTAAGCATCCAACTGCACCCACACCTGGCTCAAATCAGCAATTTTAAACAAAGCTCCACCGGTTTTTACGTAGTCTCCCTCATCAATCGCTTTATGAATCACAATGCCGCCAGAAGGCGCGTCGATGTCCATGTGGTCATCGGTCTCCCCCTTCACCTCGATCGTCCGAATTTTCTCCTCTGACAAACCCCACAGTCGCAATTTGTCTTTAACCGTTTCGATATCTGCCGACTTGAATTTAATCGCTGAAATCAACTCCCGCTGGGCGGTCAATAATTCCGGACTATAAACATAAGCCAAATGATCCCCCTTACGCACATCGATCCCCGTGTAGTCCACATACAGTTTATCAATCCGGGCAGGGAACCAGGCCGCGATCGTCTTAGTGCGGGTTTCATCATAGTCCACCTTGCCCACCATATCGATCTTGGCATCGACCAGTTGACGTTTCACTTCCACCGTATTGATTCGTGCCAACTCCCGCGCTTCTGGAGACATCACCAACTCTCGCGGGCGCAGCGATTTTTTGGATCCTTTTTTCAAAGCAATCAGATCCATGCCGCAGATCGGACACTTGCCCGGTTTAGGCTGTTGGATCTGGGGGTGCATCGAACAAGTCCACTTGGTGCTCCCTGCCTCCACCCCATGATCATGCCCTGATTTCCCAGCTCCGTCTGCCCCTTTTCCTCCACCGAAAAAGAATGCTCCCGCTGCCAAGCCAAGAGCCAGAACAACTATATAAGTGACAATGTTTTTCATAATAAATCGCAAATATCAATCCCCTACTCAGTTCGCCTTCCCACCAAAGTCTCCAGCCGGATCCTGCTGGAATAACCATTGGCCACCGCCCTCCAAAAAGTTTTTTCCAATTCAAGCAAAGTACGTTCACTGTCGATCACATCAAGAATAGTAGATCGATTGGCCTTGTAACTTTCCTCCGAAACCTCAACCGCTTGACGAGCTGCCGGCAGCAAGGTCTTGGTATAAAGGGCGGTGCGTTCTTCCGCTTCGCGAAAGTCTTCCAAGGCTCGCTCCAATTCTGACAACAAACCGTTCTGCCGATCAGTCAGCAGTTTTTCAAACACCCGCTGGTTTGCCAAAGCTTGTTTTTTCTCTGCTTTGTATTTACCGAACCATATAGGGATCTTAAAACTAATCTGCACCCCCCAGGGATCGTCCCCGCTACCGGGCGTTCCCGGATTAAGCGCCGCCCCAGTATCGAGATAATTAACTCCAATCATGGGATCGGGAATCGGGCTCAACTTGGATAATTTCACCGCCTCCTGCGATCTTTCGATACGCTTCTCAATCGCCTTCAATTCCGGGTTACCCGCAAACATGGCTTCAACAAATTTCGTTCGACTCTCCATCGAAACTTTGCCAACCTTCAGCTGTGGCCAGGGTAACAAGTTTTCCTTCCGGCGCCCCAATAGAGCACTGATGGTGGCATTCTGGCGCCGACGGTCCTTTTCCAAAGACTGCAAAACATCGTGATTTTTCCCAATCTCAACCTGCAAGCGCAACAAAGGAGCCAAATCCCCGCCCACCCGAACCTTTTCCTGCACACTAGGTTCCAAGCGTTCCAACAACGAAATGATCTCCCTGGTGATCTTGGTTGCCTCCGCCAGATAAGCATAATCGTAATAAGCGACACTGATGTCACGATGCAATACCAGCAAACTGTTCTCATACAGGTGGTAAATCGCCTGAGCCTCCTTCGAGGCGATTTCTCCACTGAGCCTGAGTTTACCGAACCAGGGAAAAGTCTGACCTACCGCCAATTGATTACGCTGTGGCCCTGTTCTCGTTTGCACGTCACGAACAAAACTGGTTGCCGAGAATTTTGGATCAGGAAGGCTTTTGGCCTGGGGAATCTGCTGCAGCGCTGCCTGGTATTTTTCGTGTTCAGAGCGCAAACCGGGGTTATTAGCAATTCCCACCCGGATATAATCCGTCAAGCTTGGTTTGGATGGCAAGGCTTCCTTATCCTCACCCCTACCAGACAAGATGGTGAAAACAAAAGTAACAGCCCATACCGTCAGAGAAACAGCATTGCGGGTGAATTGAGTGGAAAATAAATTCATAAATAAAATATACCGAGTTCTAGATCCCTGGAGGCATGGAATCACAAGCTCATAATGATAACGCCCAATACGACAAAATCCCTCACAAAAAGTGAGAAAGATGACAAGGGTAGCTCACCCACTTAATAATGCTCAATCCTCCACAGTATCGGAAAGCGGCACTGGAGAGTTGGAAAACCCCGACGAATCACGAGTCACTATTATTTCAGCGTTACAAGCAAGAGCGCATGCGATCTGCATCGCATCTTCGAAATCGCCGCTATCATACTTAAAAGCCACATCCACATCATCATGTTGCACTGGAGCGATACGGACGACCTTGCATATATTACGGATAAACAGAAGGGCATTTTCCTTCCCCTCCAACTTACTCAGAATGTAAGAGAGATTGGAAACCGTATGCCATGACATGAAACACGAATGGTTTTCTATAGCATCCGACAGGATGGCCTGAGACCGGGCAAGATAAGGCTCCCTTCTTAAGGCAACATCCAGCAGGACATTGGTATCAAAAAATACGTTCATGCTGATTTCGAAAGTGCCCCTAACTGTATTTGTCCCAAATAGCCTGCGCTTTGATGTCACCCTCCAGAGTTTTTTCCGCATCCACCGCAACGGGACGTTTTGCCCACTTATTCAAAAACCGGCATACCTTTTCCTTCTCACTTTCTGAAGGAACCCTCTTGTTTTGCTCCATAAAAGTGTCGAATGAGACAAGCACGGCCACGGGACGCCCCTGCCTCTCAATGGTGACCGGCTCCCTCTGCGCTTTGTCGAGCAAGGCACCAAAGTGAAGTTTAGCTTCCGATGCTGATAGTTTTGCCATGCTTCCACTTTAATCAATTTAATTAAAATGGTCAAATTGATCTTTTACAACTTCAGCTCACTCCGCCACGATGTCGTAACAAAGCCACAAGGCCTCCCTAACGTTGCCTTGGCTTTTTTGATACAAGTCAGCCAATGAGACCCCTCTGTTAACAAACCCAGGATCCAAGCGTTCGACAAATTTCTGTAACATCTCTACACTGGTCTGGGTAGTAAGCCATAAGGGCAATTTCCCCACTCTATGCTGAGTGATCACCAAACCTCGGCAAGGCGATGCCATTCTCAAAAACTTCCGCCACTTCACCCACGAAAACTGCTCTGCGCCATCAAGCAAAACCACTGCTTTCCCAGCATCCTCAAGTCGCCTCCAATCCTCCGCATTCAAGTCCCGGCTCTCCTCATTGAGAAAAAAGAGGTGCACCGAAAAACCCTCCGCCTCCAGCCTCGTTTGCAAACTCGACAACAAAGTCGATTTCCCTGATCCATGCGGCCCCACCACCGCCCCCCGATAATCGAGCTCCGCCAGACGCCCCATCAAGTCCGACCAAGTCATCCTCAACCACTCTGGCTCAAAAACCAGCAAGTCATCCACCCGCTCACTCGCAAAAGGATTATCACACGCCCGGGTTTTCATCGCTCATCACTTCCCAATCCTCAGATTTGTATAAGACGGCATTTTGCCCTCGGCATGAGCATACAAATCGATCTCCTTGCCATCAGGCGACAATACAAACTCTACTCTCTCGGTCTCATCAGACTCCATCACCTGAAACTCAACCGCCCAAATCAGCGAAACCAGTTTACCGGAAAAAGAACAGGGCCCGTTCGGTAATTGAAATTCAAAACTCTGGCTCCCTAGCTCCGAGTGGATCTGAACCTCATGGGTTTCAATCGTCTCCACATCACGATCGCCTTTTCCCGAAGTGTAATAAAACAAACGCACCTCACCGCCATCCGAATTTTTCATCAAATCCACCTTCCAGTTCACCTCACCGCGCAAAGTCTCCCCTGGTGTATAAGCCAGATTATCCAATTCCGTTTTTATCCCAAGTTCCGCCATTTATTCAGTATTCAGTATTCTTCACCTCCTGATTTCCACCACATATTTATCCTGGATATCCGGCCAGCGTGGAATATCCCCCTCCACCCGCAGCTCCCATTCGATCGCGTTATTCCCTGTGTTCAAAGTAGGCACCACATCCACAGGCAATTCAAACTGCACCGTGCCCGAACGGATATCAGAGTGCATCGATGACTCAAAAAGGCTATGCACATAAAAAACCTCCCGACTGGTATGAGTCTTGGTTCCACGCCGGTAAGTAGCTGCTTCTACTCCCCATAAAGCAATTTCCAAATGCTGAATGCGCTCGGCATTCGACGCGATTTTCCATGACATTTCAAAAGTTTGCCCAGGGCGAAAAATTCCCGGCTGCAAAGTAATCACCGGCTTGGGATTGGTCAGGGACAACAACTGATACAAAAAAACCAGAATCACCACCAGACCAACCAGAACAAAAGGTATCAAAAATAGCGCCATAAACCACTCTCCCTTTCCGCTTTGAAAACCCTTCACGACTTGAACCAGGAATACCGAAACAATTCCATTCCAAAACAAAGCGAAAATCAATACCGCCAAAGCTCCTCCCAAGCGTTTTTTGCCAGGGTTCAACACTTTTGCCTCCTCGCTGATCTCTTGCTCAAAAGATCTATCACTGAGCACCGAGGAACGCCGTGGCGCAGCTGTTTCTCTTACTTCCCCTGCTCCGGATTGATACGCATTGGCAAAAAGCCCGCCTTCCGTGGGAGCCGCCCCCATCACCCTGTCGCCTCTCCCCCGACTGCCGCGCAAACCTGATCTCAACACGGAAATCCCGATCACCACAAACAGCAGTGGAATCAAAGCGAACAGCAAAACCGGAGAGAAACCGGGTTTGAGCAACGCTTTTTCTGGAATATCAGGGTTCACATAACAAAGCTGCTGGGATCCTCTTGGATAGCTCCTGGCAATCTCCCTTTTACCCCCACGACCACTGGAGGAACCCCCGAACACACCATACTTATTCGAGCGGTAAGTATTACCACGGAATTTATATTCGTAAAAAATATCAACACTGTAAGTGATACTGGTCTTGCCATCACTAGTGCTCTCGTGGCGCTGCACCCGGCTCCAAAGGATTTTACATGGAGTCTCCTGCCAACTTCGCGAAGCTGCCATTTCCATCGCCGGGATCACCCCCAACGGAATCGTCACCCCAGCACCAATCAAGGCAAACAGACCACCAAAAATCAGTTTGAACTTCCAGCCCGTCAACTTGGAGCTGCCACCTCGACTGGAAATCGACTGCGTGCGCCCCTCTTTTTCTGCCTTTTTTTTGCGCAGCGAAACCACCCCGCCCCACACGATGGCTCCACCGACAGCAATAAATATCAAGGGTAACAACATCATCAAACCTGTGCCGACGCCCTCTCGTTTGATCACCGCATTGGCCGGATTATCAGGATTCACATAACAGCTTGTCACCTCACCGCGCAGCAATCCCTTGCGCTTGAGCGCCAGTTTTTCATAGTCGTCACTCCAATGCTCTTGCAAGGTGTATTGGGTGGAAGTGAAACTATTGCCTTTGAACTTGTATTGATAGTTCACTTGCAACTGAAACGCCCCGCCTTCACGCCCCTGTTGCGTCTTGATCTCACAATTCTCGATTTTACAGGGAGTTTCTTCCCAAAGATACGCCTTTGCCTCTTTCATCGCCTGCCCGGCAATAAGAAAAATAAAAACCAAGCCGAAGCCAGCAAACACCAATCCAAATAAGACTATGCAGCCTCCTCCTGCTTGATTCGATTTTTTTCCAGCACTGATACTATTAGCCACGGCACAAAGCATGGGCGAATTCCTCCGTTTGGCAAAGGGTAAAATCCAACAAATTTTATACTTGAAGTTTGCGCATTCCACACTCCACGCTTTTAGTTGATCCAATATGAAAACACTGATTGTTACTGCGCTTGTTCTGACTCTGATCGCCTCTTACCTTTTTGTTCCCAGCCTGATGGCCGAACCACTCAAAGTAGGTGACCCCGCCCCTACCCTGAAAACCATCGATGAAAACGGCAAAAGCATCGATCTCGGAGAGGAACTCAAGAGCGGTTTCACCTTGGTTTATTTCTACCCCAAAGCCGACACCCCGGGTTGCACCAAACAAGCCTGCAACCTGCGTGACGAATTTACTGCAGTTTCCAAGGCAGGCATCAAGGTTTTTGGTGTCAGCGCCGATACCCCGGCCGATCAAAAAGCCTTCAAAGACAAATTCAAACTTCCCTTTGTCCTGCTGGCTGATAAAAAAGGCGAAGTGATTAAAGCCTTTGGAGTCCCGCTCCGTGGCGGAAGTTTTGCTTCACGCCAGAGCTTCCTGGTCAAAGACGGCAAAATCGTCTGGCGCGACCTCAAAGCCAAACCGGTGACTCAAGCAGCAGATGCCATCGCAGCTGCAAAAGAAAACTCCTGAACCCTAAAAATATCTACCAAACAAAAAGCCACTCCGCGTGAGTGGCTTTTTTGTATCCACTCACTTGAACTTGATTTGGATTTTATGCGGCCCCTTGATCACCCACTTGCCGGTTTTGCGGGACACACGCACAAAGGTTTCATCTGACGTCGCCCTTAAAACTTGAATCCCTGACTTCACCACCGGCCGCCCCTTCAATAAAATCTCATCTTTGTTCACATCGTAAACCAACTCACCACAAGTCACATAAACCCATTTGTCCGTGCCTTTGGGCTTCACCTTGATCGACACCTGACCGGAAGCGGCCAAGCCCACCAAGTCCCCTGTCTTTTCATCCATCGCCGGTGACACCGTCTCAGCAGAAATAATCAAATTGTCCGACAAAGGAAAAGTGACCACCTCCTTATCCGCAGCCTGCCCATAAACAACCATCAGATCAAACAAAGCAATAAGCAATACCCCCAAATTAAATTTCATCTGTATTTTCATAAATTCTATCTCCTGAATGCTACCTCCTACCTCTTTCTTCCCAGCCCCTCATCCCACTTCCGATACACCGCCTCCCGCTGTTCCGCCTCCAACATCACTTCTTCAATTTCTCGGCGCTGCCTTTTAGTCGGTCGCCCAGCCCCACGGTCACGAATCAAATCAGCTGTGGCATTGAGCTTCCTCTGCTCTTCAGCTAGTGCATACACTTCAGGCGGCGTAAGGTCTTCGACATACTGATCCACCACCTTCGCCCCCACTCGACGCTTCAACAGCTCACGCACCCTCAGCGTTTTTTCAATATTCTGATGCCGTATCCCCAACTCATCCCCCACCCGCACCGCACGCGAAGGTTTTATCCGGTGACCATTCACCATCACCCAACCCTTACGACAAGCGTCCGCTGCTAAAGAGCGTGTTTTGTAAAAACGCACCGCCCAGAGCCAGATATCAATCCGAGCGCTGTCTGTTTCTTCTATCATCGGTGGGCAATATAAAGGCACACACTACGCCTTGTCGTCCCATAATGCCACTCATCCCGTAAAACAGATTTCCATATCTGTTCCCCCCCTAAAGGTCGCGACAATGGACAGATATGGAAATCTATCCTACGCTTGTTCAGCTCCGTGAAAAATCCCCTCATCACCATTTTCATTCTCACCCTCTGCTGCCTCCTCAGCGGCCAAACCGAGGAGCAAAACAACTGGCCGCAATGGCGTGGCCCTTTTGGCACCGGCGAGGCCGCAAAGAATGCCGATCCGCCCATCAGCTGGAATGAAAAGCAAAACATCAAATGGAAAATTTTCATCCCGGGACTGGGACACTCCACTCCCGTCATTTGGGGCGATCATATCTTCCTAACCACCGCCATCCCTGTAGGCAAAAAACTCCCGCCCACCTACAGCAGTGCACCGGGGGCTCACGACAACGCGGCGATCACCCAAAAACATGACTTCGCCGTATTGGCCTTCGACCGCAAAAGCGGCAAAAAACTGTGGCAACGAACGGTAAAACAAACCCTCCCCAAGGCCGGCGGTCATGTCAGCGGCAGTCTGGCCTCCGCATCTCCCTGCACCGACGGCAAACAAGTTTACGCCTTTTTTGGATCCTACGGACTCTACGCCCTCGACTTCGATGGCAAAATCAAATGGCAAGCAGACCTTGGCAGCATGCACAGCAAACACGGTCACGGAGAAGGCGCTTCACCCGCGCTGATCGACAACACGCTCATCGTCAATTGGGATCATGAAAAACAATCTTTTGTAATCGCCTTCGATACCAAAACTGGTAAGCAAATCTGGAAAAAATCACGGGACGAAAACACCTCCTGGTCTTCATCCGTAGCGTTTCATTATAAGGGCAAATCCCAAGTGCTGGTCAGCGGCACCCAACGAGTGCGTTGTTACGATGTGAAAAACGGCGATCTCATTTGGGAATGCGGAGGACTTTCCGCCAACGTGGTCGCCACCCCCATCGTGCATGATGGTTTTGCCTGGGTCGGTAGCAGTTACGATACCCGGGCCTTGATGGCTATCCGCTTGAAAGGTGCCAAAGGCGACATCAGTGGTAGCGAACACATCATCTGGTCACGGAAAAAGCGCACCCCCTATGTGCCCTCACCCTTGCTTTATAAAGACACCCTGTATTACTTCGCCCACTATCAACCCGTCATTTCACGGGTGATCGCCAAAACTGGCGAGGATCTGCCCGGCCCTTTACGTCTCAACGGCCTGCGCAATCTTTACGCATCCCCCGTGGGCGCTGCTGACCGTATTTACCTGACCGACCTCTCCGGCACCACCATGGTCATCAGTCACAGCAAGGAGCTACCTGAAATGTTAGCCGACAATCATCTCGACGATGAATTCAGTGCCTCCCCAGTCATCGTTGACAATCAAATCTTCCTGCGTGGCCGCAAGCTCTATTGCATTTCCAAGTGAGAATTAGGATTCCGTCATACGGCGCATAGTTCACTCCTTGTCCATTTTGCTGCGGCGCTTGGCAATCATCCGTTTGGCCAGTTCATCGACAATCACCCCTGCCAGGATCACTGAACCAATCACCGCTAATTCGATATTTTTAGAAATCCAATCGATCAAATTGATCGAGTTATTCAACACCCGCATCACCGCTGTGCCAATGATCACTCCCAGGATGGTACCCTCGCCTCCCCGCAGGCTACAGCCACCCAGCACCGCTGCGGCAATCGCGTACAGTTCATAAAAATTACCAAAATCCACCGGTTGCGCAGAGTTGACATCGAGAACAAATAACAGTCCTCCCAATCCCGCCAACGACGAGCAAATCACATAAGCAGAAATGATCATGCGATCAGTATGGATGCCGCTGAACCTGGCAGCTTCCTCATTATTCCCCAACGCTTTCAGGTGGCGCCCGTAAACCGTCTGGTTTAAAAAAAATGCCGAAGCGAGGGCAACAACCAGCAAAAACACTACAGGCATCGGAAGGCCGAAACTAGCCGTGAGCGGAATTTTTCCAGTCGCTAAAACCTTCAAACCTTGAAAGGAATTCTGAAATCCCTGGGTCTGATCACCGGTGAATCCCCGGGAAACCCCTCGGTAAATCAACAAACCGCACAAGGTCACCACAAAGGGTTGCAGCTTGAGTTTAGTGATCAACAAACCGTGAATCAAGCCAATGCCCGCTGCGATCAACAGCACCGTAGGTAAAGCAAGGGCCAATGGCCAATCTTTCTCCATCAGTAACCACGGAAAACCAACCCCCACCAGACAGATCACCGAACCAATCGACAAATCAATACCTCCGGTAATAATGACAAAAGCAACGCCAATGCCGATGATACCAAAAAGAGCAATACGCTTTAACAGGTTTTCCTGATTATAAGCCGTCAGAAAACTCCATTGATGCTCTGTCAATAAATCGCTGAAAACCCAGGTAGCCAACCACACAAAAAGCAGTAAACCCCCGATCCCCAGTATTTTATTCATTCCTTTCATTTAAACATTTTCCAGCTCACACCCGTAACACTCCTCATACAGCAACCTTCGTTGCCAAGTGCATCACTGCTTCTTCATCCAATTGCGATTTTGCCAATTCGCCGGAAATCTCCCCTTCGTGCATCACCAAAACCCGATCCGCTACTCCCAGTATTTCCTCCATCTCACTGGATACAAACAATACCGCAACTCCTTTGCCGGCCAGGTCTTCCATCAGAGCATAAATTTCCTGCTTGGCACCAATGTCGATTCCACGTGTCGGTTCATCCAATAGCAGCACCTTGGGCTGCATCGCCAGCCATTTACCCACCACCACCTTCTGCTGATTACCGCCAGATAAAAAACGCACCACCTGCTCATCATCCGGAGTCTTTATTCTCATCTGATCAATCATCGTCTGGCTGATCCGGATCTCCGCCTTTTGGTTCAAAATCCCCCCGGCTTTTTTATCGCGGGACAAACTGGCCAAGCTCATGTTCTCCCTAACGCTCATGTCCAGGATCAAACCCTGGCTCTTGCGGTCTTCTGGCACCAAAGCCATGCCCGCAGCGATCGCATCACGGGGACTGTTCAATTCCAGCGGTGCCCCACCCTGCACCCGGATTTCTCCTGCCAAAGGCGGATGAACTCCGAACAAGGCTTCCACCATCTCCGTTCTGCCCGCTCCGACCAAACCCGCTACCCCGATAATCTCACCCGCCCTCAGTTCAAAACTCAAATCGTGTTCAGGGTGAGCCTGTGTGCGCAGACCTTTGACCGACAAAGCCACCTCGCCCAACTCCCCCTGGGTGCGTTCATATAATTGCGCCACCTCGCGTCCCACCATCAATTTGACCATCGCATCATGCCCGATTTCTTGCTTGGAAAGTTCACCGGCATTCTCTCCATCCCTTAACACCGTCACCCGGTCAGCCAACTCTTTCACCTCACCCAGACGATGGGAAATATAAATGATACCCACCCCCTGGCAACGCAGCTCTTTGATCACCGCAAACAAATTTTTCGTCTCAGTTTGTGACAGACTCGAGGTGGGTTCATCCATGATCAATACCCGGGCATTCACCGACAGCGCTTTTGCTATTTCCACCATCTGTTGCTGGCCAATCGGCATATCCCCCACCAACTTGTCGGGATCCACATCGAGACCTATACACTTGAGAAACTTGCGTGACTCACTACGGATTTTTTTAGCATCAATCACCCCCCAGCGTCCCGGCTCCCGGCCAAGGAAAATGTTCGCCCCTACCGTCAAATTGGATGCCAGGTTCAGCTCCTGATGAATCAATACCACCCCCTGTTCCAACGCCGCTTCTACCGATACCTCAGCCACCCTTTCTCCGGCGATCCAAATCTCCCCCTGATCCGGCGGTTGCACTCCTGCCAGAATTTTCATCAAGGTGCTCTTGCCTGCACCGTTTTCACCAATCACCGCCAACACTTCCCCCTGGCGCAAGTTTAAATCCACCTCGTCCAACGCTCTGACCCCAGGGAAACTTTTCCCCACTCCCTTAACCTGCAAAAAGGGGGCAGCCTTTAGTTTATTCTTTTCCATAAAGATAATAAATCATCCGATAATTATATTACAGCCCCCAACCTCAATCAACCCTTGGGAACTCTGACGCTCTATTCCTCTACTCCCTTCCCAATCTGCTCAGCCGGAGCGCTCGCACCCTCCGTCGGCTTCGCTTCCTCTTGACGCTTCGGAGTAGCGAGTTTCTTTTTCAAATCTTCCCAAAAAACTTCCACATTATCCTTACGAATGAGTCGAGCAGGAATGTCGATCAGACCACTATCAGGCAAACCTGATAGGTCCCCCTCCAGCACTTGATTCAAAACCTCTATCGACTTGTAGCCGTATTGGTAAGGATTCTGCACCACCGTGCCATACACATTACCATCAATGATGCCTTGCAGAGTTTCGTCATCTTCATCAAAAGCAACCACCTTCACCTGCCCCAGTTTCCCTCCCTGCGCCAAAGCTTGCAGAATCAAGGGAGGGTTGTAAGCAAACAATCCCACCATGCATTTCAGGTCAGGGTAACGGGACAAAGCATCCTCCGCATTGGCTTTTGCCTTGGCTCGATCAAATTGATCCGTCAGAGTTCCCAGAACGGTGTATTTGTCCCCCTTGATCACTTTACCCGGAGCATCATAACGGGTCGGATCATCACTGCGATCCAACAGTTCATCGATCAGCCCTTGGCGGCGACGCTTGGAATTTTCCTGCTCCATCCGGCCAATAAAAATCATAAGCGCGCCGCCCTCAGGCAAAACCTCCTTCACCAGTTGGCCGCACATCCGACCCGCCTTGTAGTTATCTGTGCCGATGTAATACAAGCGTTTAGAATCCGGAGCATCCGAGTCATGAGTGATCAATTTAGCCCGCCCGGCCACCTCGTTCAAAATCGCCGTTTGATTGACCGGATCAATCGGGCTCACCGCAACCCCGTCGACTCCTTTCGTGATCAGATCCTCGGGGATATCCTTCTGTTCAGAGATGCCGCCGGCAGGCATGAGCACCTGAACCTCTACCCCCAACTCCTGCCCGGCTTTCAACGCACCCGCTTGCCCTATCGTCCAAAAATCCGCCACCCCGTTGGTCACAAAAGCCAAGCGCGGAACAGGTTTTTTTCCATCACCAGATCCAGATCCTCCACCCCCGCACGCACTCAATAGCAGCATACACCCAGCAACCAATAACCCGTTTTTCATTGCGCTTATTCTACAAATACTCATATCCAATCATCTTTTTGTTCGTAATCAGGACACTTTGCCCTGTTTGGCAGCCTGTCGTCAAGGATTGACCGCTGTTTACTTGTTAAAATCAGATCTAATCACCCGCCGCCTTGACCACCCTCTCCCTATACTGCAAAATAAGATCACTCTAATGATGAACGCAAAGAGCCTCAGCGAAAAATTTTGCCAACAGCTTGCCGATGACGCGCAACTCGCAACTCTGTTCGACTTCCTGCCCGAAACTTATTTTTTTGTCAAAGATCTCAAAGGCCGTTTTGTATTAGCCAATCAAGCCGTGCTCAGTACGCTGGGCTTGAAATTCCTCTCCCAACTGATCGGGCAAACCGACTATGATTTTTTCACCGCCAGCCTCGCCGACAAGTACCGCGAAGAAGACGATTTGGTTATCAAATCAGGCAAAGCCCTGTTCGATCAGGTTTGGTTGGTTCCCAATCAAGATAACGAACTGCGCTGGTATTTATCCAGCAAGCGCCCACTGCATGACAAAAACGGCGACATCATCGGCGTCGCTGGAGTGATGCGCGACTTTGACACCGCCGGTGCGGTGCTCGGTCCCTACGAAAGCCTGAGCAAAGTGATCGCTCACATTCAGTCAAATTATCAGCAAAAAATCGAAATCCCCCAACTTGCCAAAATCGCCCACCTTTCGATCAGTCAGCTGGAACGGCGTTTCAAAAACCTCTTCAAAATCACTCCGCTGAAATACATCCATCAGGTCAGAATACACGCCGCCAGCAAACTGCTCAACACCACCCGTGAACCGATCGGCAACATTGCCCTCGACTGCGGATTCTACGATCAAAGCCACTTCACTCGCCAGTTCAAATCCGTCCATGGAGTCAGCCCCTTGGAATACCGCAAAGAACACTCCAGCACTACCCGTGCCTCACCACCTAAAGGCATTTAGAACCAGCCTCCAACGGGAGGGCATTTACTCCTGACAACCGCTCTCGCCAGTAAGCAACAGCTTAAACAAAAACTACCGCCCTTACTCGCCGTCGCGCCTTTTTACCCCTTGTGCCATTTTGGAGCCCCCATCATCATGGGAGAGACACAATACGGCAACCACGGCTTCCGCACCGCCGCCGCCGCCCAACTCGACGGCATCATTCCAACAAGTCAGCACTTATCTGGATAAGCAGATCTACGGTGGAAACTAAACAGACAGTTCTTCTTAATTGTAACCATCATTCCGAAAGGCTGAAGTTTTTAAGCTTGGTAGCTATAGAATAGTATAATTCCTCCTCCCAAGTCACCCCTTCAATTTCGAGCGTTTTGGATTTTTTGCGCATATCGTAGGGAGAAATAATAACTATCGTATTTGGGTAGCCATTTTTCGCAATCAGATAAAAAATCTCTTCTATGCTTTCATTCCCGACAGGAATACAACCAACCGTAACCAGACTCCCGTGGATAAAAATATCATCTCCAAGTCGACTTCGATTCTCAGTCTTTGCCTTATGACGATCAAAAGAATTAGGGTAATCAATTTTCAATGACAGGTGGTAAAAGCTGTTGGGGTTCAAATACTCAACCTTGTATAAACCCTCCGGTATTTGTAAATCCCCCTCCCTAAGCTTGGGTCCCAATTCACCAGAGTAAGCCGTAAACGGATAATCTTTGATGAATTTCCAAATACCTTCTTCTTGCTTCCAAAGCTCGATATTCTTCTCTTCCTTAAAAGCAAGGATCGCAATGGGTTGCCCATCAGTGAGATCGCCCAAGTTCTCAAACCGCTGGTACATTCCTGGCTCTAAAGAACTCAACACATCTGACACCGTGCGCTTTCCTTCCAGCTTCAATTTCACCGGTCCCCATATCGAACCACCATAATGACGAAAAACAAACAAGGCAATCACAAGCGAAAATGCAACTAGCAAAAATGGACTTATTTGTTGTTGTTTCCCCATACTCAACTTACTTCCTGCTATCCCCTCTCCCATCCGCGTCATCCGCGAAATCCGCGGTTAACTCTCTTCATTCGTGTGAATTCGGGGTTCAATTTTCTCCGCCTATTCGCAAACAAATCTGCACCCCTGGCCCGTGCACTCCCTCAATCAAAATACCCTCAATATCAGCTGTTTTTGAAGGCCCCGTCACCCAGATCACATTCGAACTGTTGCCCAAATTCTCAATCGCTTGCGGAATGTTTGCAAAAACCTTTTTTTGATCTGTCAGCACCGCCACATGCACCCACGGCGCCAATGCCGCCAACCGGTCCACGGTATCCTCATCATTCAAAATCACCGTTCCCGACTCCGCAATCACCCCGCTCGCCCTGGTGATCCCAAAAACATAATCATCCACCCGCTGATGATCAAATTCATAACTCACCTGCAAACCCGCCGCCACCAAAACCTCCCCCACCTGCTCCTTCAATTCAGGATCACAATAACCCTTCTCAAACCCTCCCTCTTTCAAAAACTCCACCAAGTCCCCCACTTCATTCATCGCCTTACCGCTCACCGCAGAAAAATTCTCCCCAAACTCCGTCCACCCATCCTGTTCACTCTCCTTATGCCTGACACTGAACAAAAGCTCACTCTCATAATCAGGCAAAGAAGTCTTTCCCCGCAAACCCGACAGAGCCTGCTTAACCGCCCCCATAACTATGTCCTGCGCTTCACTCATTCCAAATAAATTTATTATTCGTGTTTATTCGTGTCCATTCGTGGTTCTCCCTCTCTTTCCCTCATCCACCTACGAAACTCCCCTCCTGACCACTTCGGCAGCGTCCTGATCTTCAACCACTCTTGCAGCGGCTTAACCGGCAGCATCGTGATCGGCAAATGATTCATCGCCCTGGATGCCGTCATCGCCGTTTGCCAGAGCTTGGGCGAAGTCGCCAGCTTGGCAAACGGAGCCATCGGCGGTGATCCCGCAGATTTGATCCCCTCTTGATTCGCCCGCGATCGCAAGCGCAGCAACAGTTCCGGTATCGGAATGTTCACCGGACACACTTCATTACACGCACCACACAAACTCGAAGCCTTGGGCAAATCCGCATACTTGGGGAAATCATCTCCCGCCAACAAGGGACTCAACACCGCCCCCACCGGCCCACCGTAAACCGCACGATACCCGTGCCCGCTGGTCTGACGATAAACCGGACAGACATTCAAACACGCCCCACAACGGATACAGCGCAGAATATCCCGCTCCTTCGATTTCAAAACACGGCTGCGACCGTTATCGAGAAAAATCACATGCATCTGCTCGGGGCCGGACGGCTGTTCCGCACTGCGCGGCCCATTGATAAACTGGGTATAAACCGTCAACTGTTGCGCCGTCGCCGAGCGCCCTAACAAATTAAGTAACAATCCCAGATCCTTATCCCTCGGCACCACTTTCTCTATCCCCACCAAAGCGATATGCAAGCCATTGGCAGCCATACCAAAACGCGCATTGCCTTCATTGGTCACGATCACCAAACGCCCTGACTCCGCTGAGACAAAATTCGCGCCTGTCATTCCCGCATCACTCTGCAGGTATTTTTCGCGCAGATGTTTGCGCGCGCGACGAGTGATGGTCTGCGGATCATCATTGTAATCCCCCAACCCGTGATCCTCGAAACTCTGCGCCACCTGACGACGGTTTTTATGAATGATCGGCTGCACGATGTGACTCGGCGTATCCCCATCAATCTGAATAATAAACTCCCCCAGATCGGTCTCAACACACTCCACCCCATTCTTTTGCAAAAAGTCATTCAGATGGATTTCCTCCGTCACCATGCTCTTGGACTTCACCACCCGCTTGGCTCCATTCTCATTCAGAATAGCCAGCACTTGCTCACGCGCATCCTCTGCCGTCGATGCAAAGTGCACCGTAGCTCCATTTTTGATCAAAGCCTCCTCTGCCTGCTCCAGATACTCGTCAAGATGTTCCAGCGTATGTTGTTTGACTTCCCCTGCCAGACGTCGCAAATCATCCGGATTTTCATAGTCCGCCTCCAACTTCGCCTTGCGCCCAGCCGTGCGGGTCATCACGCTCGACAACACCGCATCTCTCGTTTCGCGAGGCAAGTCGCGGGCAAACACATCAATAGGCTGGCCAGACTTGCTCATCACTGGTTCAAACCCACATCACGCAGCACTTGCACCGCGTGACGCGTCTCGATTTCTTTATCCTGTTTCTCCGCCAAACCACCCATGTGCATCAAGCAACTCATATCGGCGGAGACCAAAAGATCCGGCGATTGCGCCAGCACACTGTCCAATTTCACCTGCCCAATCTCACCCGACAGATGCGGAAAGGTCACCGAAAAAGTCCCACCAAAACCACAACACTGCTCCGGTGTGCCGACCTCCACCAACTCCACTCCTTCGATCGACGACAACAAAGTCTCCATCGCCGCTCCCGTATCACTGCCCCTCGTATGACAGGAATGATGCAAAGCGATCTTTTTATTCAAAGCCCCCGACCACTGTTTCACCCCCAGCCCATTCACCAGAAAATCAAACAACTCCCAAGTCCGTCCCGCCAGATTCTCCACCTTTTCTGTATCTGTTTTGTCCTCAAACAACAAATCCGTGCCGTGAAAATGCATCGCAGCACAAGAGCCCGAAGGCACGATCACCGGTAAATCCCCGGCAAAAACCTCCGCCGTATAACGCGCCACTTTTTCAGCCGCAGGGAAATCCCCCGAATTAAAAGCAGGCTGACCACAGCAGGTCTGAGCTTCCGGAAAAATCACCTCACAACCCACCGCCTCCAGCACCTCAACCGTAGCTTTCGCCATGTCGGCAAAAAATACATCCGACAAGCAGGTCGCCATCAGCATCACTTTACGCCCTGTAGGTCTGGATTTGGTTTGTGGCATTGATGTGAAAACTCTATTCGCTGGCAAACTCAACTGGCCAAAGCCCTTGAGCAAGAAACTAATTCAACGGCGGCGGCACATCAGCGGATACTCGACCCGCATTCACTTTTTTGATCACCAAAACAATCAAACCAATGGCGAGCACTAAAAGAGTCACTCCTAAAACAGGACGGTAAAACACCCAGGCAATCGCAATCGTCACCAGTGACAAACAAGCTGCCAGCAAAAACGCAATGATACCCGTTCCAGCGCCGACCACACCTCCCAACATCGGAATCACATCAGCCAATACCGATGCCACTTTGAACATCATATTAAAACCAATCATCATCAGCAAAAACCCTCCACCACGCAGCATCCAGGCTAACATCACATTATCTGCCTCCGCTTTTTTAAACATCTCTTCAGCGGTATGATTGCCAGTTTGCAGCAACTCCACCTCACTGCCATCGGCTGTTTTGTAAGGCACCAAACTCCGTCCCTTTTGCACCGATACCACACTGACCTCTACCGGCTTCACTGATTTGAAACTCACCCTCAGATCCCCCACCTTGGGACTAGCTGAATCCGCCCCGACATAAAATCCACCTGCCACCACTTTGACACTCTCCTGCAAGTCCTGCGGCAGCATCTTACCATCTCCTACATCCACAGGACTAGTATCATTAATCTTGGCCACCAAAGCAGGCGATAGCAAAAAAGCCCCCAGCTTCACTTTTCCAGCCTGCCACCGATCCGACGAATAAAGCATATCCGTGCCATTAACGTGACCTTCCTGCACATTGAACTCAGACGAGTTCACTAGACGACTCGACCACTCAAGCGCGTATGAATAGCTTTTAACCGTTTCCGTCCCCCCTCCCAGCTTTTTCTTCTGCTTACTCGATACCGACTCCTGCCACTGATAAATTTCCACATCACGCTCCAGCTTCAATGCCGTCGCACCCACTCCAAACACTGGGTCGGTGAGTTTCTCATCCGTCTCAGCCTTGCCTGTCAGATGAACCAAATGCCCGTCATGCTTTGCATCCAACTGGTCACTAGCCACCGCCACCACCTTACTGCTCCCCTCTTGCAGAGCTTTATGCCGCTTCACCGCCCTGCCCTCATTCCAAAACAACAAAAAGAACGCAATGGCAACCAGGATGATACCAAATAAGATCCCCTTCAAGGCCCCTCCGATACGACTGAACCAGGATTGATTTGTTACTTCTGTGAAATCTGCCATTTTTTTAGGGAGAAAATTTTAAACATTCGTATTTTGAGACAGGCATACAGCCATCATGCTTCGCGGAGTAAAATAGGATAACTTTCCATATTTGCCAACCCGCAAATCAAAGCACCTAAAACACCCCCCACGACGTAGTGCGGGCTTCCAACCCGGCAACACTCCTAGCGAGTGGGGACACCCGCCCTACATCCATCCGCAATCAAACACCTTCTCCCAGCAAAATTCACAGCAGTCGCATCACAAAAACCCCCAAGCCCTCACTTGCAGATGACCATTTCCTCTGCAATCTTGCGGCTGAAACACTTCCATCAAATGATCACTCTCCGCCTTTTCAGCAAACCCCTCCTCGCCCTCACTGCCAGCATCTTATTCTGCCTGCCTGTCACCCAGGCAGCGGAAAAAAAGCCCAACGTGATCTTCATCCTGACCGACAACCACGGAGCGTGGTCACTCGGCTGTTACGGCAACAAAGACATCCGCACTCCCCATATCGACAAGATGGCAACCGAAGGGGTACGTTTCACCAATGCTTTTGCCAACAACGCGGTCTGCTCACCCACCCGCGCCACTTACCTCACTGGCCTGATGCAATCCCAGCACGGAGTTCACAATTTTCTCCACGGCAAAAACCTGCAAGTCGGTCCCGATCAACGCAACACCCTCGCTGATTTCACCTCCCTGCCCGAAGTGCTGAAAAAAAACGGCTACTCCTGCGGACTGGTTGGCAAATGGCATCTTGGCAACAATACCGAACCCAATGAAGGACTCGACGATTATTGGATCACCCTGCCCGCCGGTGGAACCTCTACTTTTCACAATGCCACGATCATCGAAAACGGCAAACTGCGCAAAGAACCCGAATACCTGACCACCTTCTGGACCAAACACGCACTCAAATTCATTGAGAAAAGTGCCAAAACTCCAGACAAACCCTTCTTTTTATACCTCGCTTACAACGGCCCTTACGGCCTGTCCCGCTATCAACTGAAATCCTCAGGCAATCGCCACGCCAAATATTACGCGGACAAAGACCTGCCCTCCTTTCCTCGTGGAGTCATTCATCCGTGGGAATACAACAACCGCGAATACTTCGGCAATCCGGTCAGCATTCGTCGTTACGCCGAAGAACTCAGCGCTATCGATGACGGTGTCGGCGATGTGATGAAAAAACTCAAAGAGCTCGGCATCGATGAAAACACCCTGGTGATCTTCGCCGCCGACCAGGGATGGGCCGGTGGTCAGCACGGTTTCTGGGGCATGGGCGACCACACCCGCCCAATCAACGCCTTCGATTTCTCGATGAAGATCCCCATGATCTTCCGCCAACCGGGCAAAATTCCCGCTGGCAATACCCCGGATATCCACGTCACCAACTATGACTTCATGCCCAGCGTCTTGAGCTATCTGGGAATGGCTGATCAAATGCCAACCGCCCCCAAGTCTCCGGGACGGGATTTTTCCCCAGCCATGCTAGGACAAAAAACCGAGCAATGGGACAACAGTGTTTTTTACGAATACGAAAGTCTGCGCTGTGTGCGCTCGGGCGACTGGAAATACGTCGAACGTTTTGAAGACGGCTACGACGAACTCTACGACCTCAAAAACGATCCCGGCGAACGCCACAATCTGATCAACGAAGAAAAATCCCTCGCCAAAAAAACCGAACTCAAAAAACAACTCGATCAGTTTTTCGCAGTCAATGTTGAGAAAAAATACGACCTCTGGAACGGCGGCATCTCCCAACCCAAAACCCTGGTCTGGGGCAAAGAAGCCCAAGACCGCCTTAAAGCCAATCTCGCCAAAGGACGGGGCACCATTCCCAATGTTTTTGATCCCTCCTTCTCTCCCCCGTCGATCACCCTACCCGATGGCTACATCGCCGAAGTCGCCGCCGCGCCACCACTGGTCGAGCGCCCGATGATGGCGACCTTTGATGAATACGGTCGTTTGTTTGTTGCCGAGAGTTCGGGAGTCAACTTGAACGACAAGGAGCTCGACAAAAAAAAGCCCCACTCGATCAAACTGCTCGAAGACACCGACAACGACGGCATCTTTGACAAGTCCACGGTTTTTGCCGACAAAATGACCTTTCCCCAGGGCGCCCTGTGGTTACAGGATTCCCTCTACGTAATGTCCCCGCCCAGCCTGTGGCGGCTCGAAGATACCACCGGCGACGGCGTCGCCAATGTGCGCGAAGAATTGGTCACCGGCTTCAAATACACCGGCAACGCCGCCGATGTGCACGGTCCCTTCCTGCATCCCAATGGACGTATCTACTGGTGCCACGGTCGCAAAGGCCACACCGTGGTTGATACCGATACCGGACGCGTAGTTTCCGACAACAAGGGCGCACGCATCTGGTCCTGTTTCCCCGACGGTTCGGATATCCAGGTTCACGCCGGTGGAGGTATGGACAACCCGGTTGAACTCGACTTCATGGACAACGGCGACATCGTCGGCAGCATCAATCTGTTCTACGGTCGCCCCCGCGGCGACACCCTCAACCACTGGATCCACGGCGGGGTCTATCCTCGTTATGACCAGCAATCCGTCATCGATGAATTCAAAAGCACCGGCCCGCTGCTGAAAGAATTTCACAACTTCGGTCATGTCGCCGTCTCTGGCATGATGCGCTACCGCAGCGCTCATGTGAACCCTGACTGGAAAGACAACATTTTCGCCACCCACTTCAATACCCAGCAAGTCACCCGCACCGTGATCAAGCAAGAAGGCTCCACCTACGCATCCGTAAAAACGGTGCCTTTCCTCAAAATCAATGACCCTGGGGTTCATATCACCGACGTGCTCGAAGACCCCAACGGTGATCTCTTGGTGATCGATACCGGCGGCTGGTTCCGTCAAGGTTGCCCTAACTCACAAGTCGCCCGCCCCGACATCTCCGGCGCTATCTACCGCATCCGCAAACCCGGTCTGCGTGATCGCAAACAAGACCAATGGGGCAAAGAACTCGAGTGGAAAAAAGCCAGCTTTGACGAAGTGGTGCACCGCCTCAACCACGACAGTTTTTCCATCCGTGAAAAAGCCAGTGCCTGGTTAGCGGAAAGAGGCGAGCCCTCCATCCCCGCTCTCGCCGACGCGCTGGAAAGTAATGATCCCGTTTTACGCCGCAATGCCGTATGGGCGCTGTGCCGATTGCCCTTCACCCAATCGCGTGAACTCTCCAGGAAAATGCTACTGGATCCGGATGAATCCGTTCGCCAGTCTGCCGCGCAAGCCGCCGGTATCAACAACGACCGCCGAGGAGTTGATGCCCTGGTCGCGCTGGTGCGTAACGACACGGCACCCGTCGCTCGAACTGCCGCCGCCTCGCTCGGCATGATCGGCAACAAAAAAGCGGTGCCCGGAATCCTCGCCACCCTCGACCGCGACATGGATCGCCATCAAGAGCACGCTTTGATCTATGCTCTCATCGAGCTCAATGATTACAAGAACACCGCCAAAGCCCTCGAATCGGAAAATGCCCTGGTCGTCAGCCGTGCCCTGTGGGCGCTCGATCAGATGGACAGCTCCAAGTTACAAGCCGGGGATGTGCTGACCCTGCTCGACCGCGATGACGAACGACTCGGAAAAACCGCTACCCAAATTGCCAAGCGCCACCCCGAGTGGGATGGAGCCATCGCCAACCGCTTCTTCGAATGGCTCGACGCCGACAAGCCGCTCAGCCCTGCCCAGCAAAACACCATCAGCTTGCTGGCTCCGAATTTCATCCACACCCCGCCGATGTTCCCCATCATCGCCAGCTTGCTCAACAGCGAGCAAATCGAAGTGCAAAAACTCGCCTTCGGAGTCATCGAATCCAGCGACCAAGCCCCTTTACCTGAAAGCTGGATGCCTGCATTCAAAAGCGCATTAAACGGCGACAATGCCGAACAACTCACCCTCGCTCTGAATGCGCTGTCAAAAATCAAAACCGATAGTTTTGACCAGGATTTGCGCAAAATCGGTTCCGACGAGCAACAAAGCACCATGATCCGCATCCGCGCCCTGCGTGCGGTTTCCACCAAAAATGCGGTGTTGCACCCCGCCGCTTATAAATTGCTGAAAGGACTGCTGCAAGCCGATGCCAGCCCTTTCCAACGACTTGAAGCCGCCCAAATGTTAGGCAGCGCCAAACTCACCAAACCCCAATTGATCGAAGTCGCCGGCCTCACGATCAATGCCGGCCCGATGGATCTGCCTCACCTGATCAAGGTGTTCGAAAAACAACGCAACCCGGAAATCGGCATGGCTCTGGCCAAAGCCCTGCCCAAGTCCCCCGGACTCGGCAGCATCAAAGCCACCGAGCTGCAACGTATGTTCACCCACTACGGGGCTGAAGTGACCGCCCAATTCAAACCCACCCTCGACGAGCTGCTGGCCAAAGCCGAGCAACAAACCCAACGCCTCGCCGCCATCGAACCCGAACTCGACAAAGGTGACGCCAAGCGCGGCAAAGCCGCTTTTGTCGCCGGCAAGGGCGCTTGCCTGACCTGCCACAAAATCGGCGACGTCGGACGCTCGGTGGGTCCCGAACTCACCCACATCGGCCGCATCCGCACCAAACGTGACTTTCTCGAATCCATCCTCTACCCCAGTGAATCGCTCGCCCGTGACTTCGAATCCTTCTCAGTCACGATGAAAGACGGCACCGTCCACTTCGGTCTGATCCAACGCGAAACAGCAGACTCCATCTACGTCACCGATCTGGCCGGAACCGAACACCCCTTACCCCGCTCCCAGGTTAAGTCCGTCTCCCCCGTCCCCGTCTCCCTGATGCCCCAAGGCCTAGACGCCGCCCTGACCCGCCAGGAACTGTTAGACCTCATCGCTTTCCTGAAAGCGAGTCAGTAGTCAGTAGTTTCAATCACACCTCCGCTTCAGCCAGACGTGCCTTGGCCTCCGCAATCTCCAACTCCTGACGCTGCCTACCCTCAAAAGAACTGATCACATCATAACCCGCGATTTCCAACATCTGTAAAGCCGGTTCAAAAGACTCCGCCACCCGCTCCGGTTGATGCGAATCGGATCCCAATACCACAGGGATTTCACGCTCTTTCATCATCGCCAGGATTTCCGGTCCGGGATTCATTTCGGGAAAAATCTTGTGATATCCCGACGTGTTCAACTCCATCGCCACTCCGGTAGCTGCTATCCTGTCCAAGGTTTTCTCCAACACTGGTCTCAAACGATCCAGCTGCCAATCCTCCACCGAAGCATTTTTGATCAAATCCGGGTGTGCCAGGCAATCGAACAAACCACACTCCGCCGACTCCGCCAGATGCTCAAAATACTGACACTGGAACTGCCAGATATCACCATTATAAAAGGCCGCATTATACTCCGCAATATGCCAGTGCACCGAACCCAGGATGTAATGAAAATCCGCCGTGCCATGCAACTGCTCCAGCCACGATTCCATACCGGGAAAATAGTCACTCTCCAAACCCAGTCTCACTTCAAAGCCCTCAGGAGCCGAATCCTGGGCTTCGCCCACCAAGGCAATGTAATCCCAAATTTCATCCGGCTCCATCCTCACCTGATGCGAAAACCGGTTCGGCATCGGACTGTGACAGGTAAATATCACCCCATCCAGCCCCGCTTTCCACCCCCTGTCCACGTATTCCCAAAGATAACCCGTCGCATGTTTGCACAAGCTCGTGTGCATATGTGAGTCAAATAACATACCTCGCATTATCAACACTCTCTTAGTCTAACCAAGCATTTTTTTATAAAATATCGAAGATCACAATAACTTCCCCTGTCCACGTCCGCTCAATCCGTCCTAATTCCATTCTATTATTCGTGCCTCTTTAGTGTCCATTGGTGGTTCTTTATTCAACACAAAAAAGCCTTTCCCGCCATACGGCAGGAAAGGCTTTTTGAATCATTCAACACAAACTCCCCGAACAAGTTCGGGGATCATGCGTCTCGATCACTTAGTCCTGACTTTCTCCGGACAGTTCTTTGTCGGCTTCTTCACCGCGTTCAGCCATAGCTGCCCGACGGCTCATTTTTACCCGACCGCGATCGTCAACGCCGATGCATTTGGCCCAGACCATATCACCGACTTTTACCACGTCTTCGACTTTATCCACGCGGAAGTCAGCCAATTCGGAAATGTGAATCATTCCGTCCTTGCCTGGCAATACTTCAACAAAAGCACCAAAGTTAGTCGTTGAGACAACCTTGCCGTGATAAGTCTCACCCACTTCAACTTCAGCGAGCAAACGTTTCACCAACTCAACTGCGCGATCCAAACCTTCTTTTTTGGCTGCGTAGATATGAACGGTGCCATCATCTTCGATGTTAAGATCCGCACCGGTTTCGGCTTGGATACCTTTGATCACTTTACCACCAGGCCCGATCAACTCACCGATACGATTCGGATCGATCTTAAGGGACTCGATGCGCGGAGCGTGTTCGCTCAGAGCTTCTGGTTTGGCGATGAAGCCTTCCATCGCATCCAGCACCGTGCTGCGTCCGACTTTAGCTTTGTCGATTGCTTCGAAAAGCAATGCCAGCGGAATGCTGCGCAATTTGAGATCCAACTGGAAACCCGTTACCCCTTCGCTTGATCCACAGAGTTTGAAGTCCATGTCACCGAAGAAATCCTCGGATCCGATGATGTCGAGCAAGGTGTGGTATTCACCCATCTCATCCGAATTGTTGTCCTCGGAAACCAATCCAACCGAGATACCGGCTACCGGACGGATCAAAGGAACACCGGCATCGTAAAGAGCCATGCTGCCACTACAAACCGATGCCATCGAAGTCGAGCCATTGGACTCCATCACTTCACTGGTCACACGAACCGCGTAAGGAAAAACTTCCACACTGGGGATCACTGCTTTGAGTGAACGCTCAGCCAAATCACCGTGACCAATCTCACGACGGTTGATGCCGCCCATGCGTCCGGTTTCGCCGACGCTGAATGGAGGGAAGTGATAATGCAGGATGAAACGCTTGCTGTCTTCTCCGCCAGTGTATCCGTCGAGGAACTGAGCTTCGTCCGCCGGAGCGAGCGTTGCCAGTGCCAAAGCCTGGGTTTCACCACGAGCAAACAGAGCCGAACCGTGAGCACGAGGCATCAGGTCGGTTTCACCGCTGAGCTCACGAATCTCGTCAACCCCACGACCATCCGCACGTTTCTGCGTGTTCATGATACCGATACGGAAAGCCTTCTTCTGAAGGTAATCAAAAGCACGCTCGACGTCGAACGGAGTCGCATCAGGATACTTTTCTTTGATTTTTTCTTCCACTTCCTTCTGCAAAATGCCGACCGCTTTTCCGCGTTCGAGTTTGCTTGGTTTGTAGATGGCATCTGCGATGCGCTCTCCAGCCACTTCGAAAGCGATGTCCAACAGTTCTTGAGGAACCACGTTCAATTCAACTTCACGTTTGGTTTTGCCGGCTTTAGCCATCAGCTCTTCCTGTGCAGTCAAAAGAGGCTCGATAGCCACTTGAGCAAATTCCAGAGCTTTTTTGAAGTCTTCTTCATTCACTTCCAAAGCACCACCCTCAATCATGTTCACCCCTTCGCGGCGGCCAGCATAGATCAAGTCGAGATCACTCTCAAGACGTTGGCTGTGAGTCGGGTTAGCGATCAGCTCACCGTTCACACGTCCCACACGCACAGCAGCGATAGGTCCGGCAAAAGGAATATCTGACACACAAAGTGCTGCCGAAGCTCCGTTCATGGTGAGAATGTCGGGATCGTTTTCCCCATCCGCACTCAATACCAATGACACCACTTGGGTATCGTAATAATAACCTTTAGGGAAAAGCGGACGCAAAGGACGATCCGTCATCCGGCAAGTCAAAATTTCTTTCTCGGTCGGGCGACCTTCACGTTTGAAATAACCACCGGGGATACGTCCCACAGCTGCGGCTTTTTCTTTGTATTCCACTGACAGTGGAAACCAGCTCTGGCCGTCTCTCACTTTAGTCTGTGATACGGCCGTCACCAAAATAATGGTTTCTCCGTAGCTCACAGTTACGGCTCCATCGGCAAGTTTGCCCATTTTACCGGTTTCGATCTTGATTTCTTGTGCGCCAACCTGGCACGTTACTGATTCTATACTCATTGTTTCTTCTTTCTTGTTTACTTAAAATTGACGTTTTTTTGATCCGAATAGTGGACTCGTTAGGCGGTCATGCCCGATAGGGTATCAAATGAATGTTTTTCAATTGATCTTAGCAAGATTTTGCCAAGGCTCGCCCGGTTTATCAGGCGTGATTCCTCCCCTTGCAATTCTATCCGCCCCGAGGCTTGATAGAATCAGCCCGCAATCAAACGATCTACAGGCAAAAGGCACTGCGCTTAAAACGCAAAAAGCGTCGGGGTTACCGACGCAATCCAAGGCCTTTCAGCAAATTCTGATACCGCTCATTGTCGGTTCTGGCAAGATAATCCAGAAGTTTACGCCGACGCGCTACCAACATCAGCAAGCCTCGACGTGAAGACACGTCTTTTTTATGCTCGCCGAGATGCCCCGTGAGATGATTGATTCTCTCAGTAAGGCGTGCCACTTGAACATCGGCACTTCCTGTGTCGGTATCATGCAGTTTAAATTCTTTTTTTTCTGTCGCTACTTCGCTCATTACTTTTTTATTTTTGGCATCACCCTGATACCATCAATGGTTTTTAATTCGGTTTGTTCGCCGCCACTCAATCATAAAAACCTGACTTTGCAATCAAAACCTCACCTAAAACCATAAAAAAATTACACTTATCTAAAGCTTTTCCGCTTCGATGAATAGAAAGCGATCCGTCATGCCTGAAATGTAATCACAAACACTGCGCTGCAAGCCCTCGCTTTCAATTCTCGCCACACTGGTTCCTCCCATTTTATCTGGGTTTTCCATCAAATAATGGAAAACTTTTTCAATCATCTCCCCGCCTTGACTATTAGGGCCAGCCACAATCGGGTGATAATACAGATTTTGGTATAAATGTTTACGCAACTGGGCATTTGCCACCCGGAACTCGTCGCTGTATCCCGCCAAAGTCTGCTCGCAAGCCCGAACACCGTCCGCCGATTGTACTCCGGCTGCCTCAATCCGCTTGAGCGTCGCCTCCACCACGTTCTCCACCTCCAAATCGATCAAATTACGAATCACCTGGCGGCGGAAGCTCGTGCCTTTGAATCCCGGATGATCACGCCGCACTCGTTGGGCGCAACGGCTCCACAAATCGATATTCTCCAAATCCGTCTCGACCAACAAACCGTGATCCAATCCATCATCCAAATCGTGACTGTAATAAGCAACTTCATCCGCCACATTGGCAATTTGCGCTTCCAGGCTTGGTGAAAAATACGAAACCTCACACCCGCTTTTTTTGTCAAACCTGACAAAACTTTGCTGATGTTTGCACAAACCCTCCCGCACCTCTTTGGTCAAATTCAAGCCTGGCAAGCCCGGATATTTTGATTCCAAAAATTCCACCACCCGCAGACTTTGTTTGTTGTGCTCAAATCCCCCCGCCCCCTTCATCAATTCATTTAGCCGCTTCTCCCCGGTATGCCCAAAAGGCGAATGCCCCAGATCGTGAGCCAAAGCGATGGTCTCGGCCAAATCCTCATTCAACCCTAAAGCGCGCGCCATCACCCGACTGATCGACGCCACCTCCATCGTATGGGTCAGACGAGTGCGCAAGTGATCCCCGGTGCCATTCAAAAACACCTGCGTTTTATATTCCAAACGCCGAAAAGCCGTCGAGTGAATCACCCTCGCCCGATCCCGCTGATACGCCGTGCGCAAACGATGCTCCGGCTCAGCCACCGCACGCCCCAAACTGTCCACCACCCGCTGCGCATAAGGCGCCAGCCCCGCATTCTCCATCTCCTCCAAATCTGTCCGCGTCCTCAGCATCCTCTCTTCGTCCCTACAGCCTACAGTCTAAACACCCACAGCCACCCCCCCCTACTCCGGCCGGTGACCGATCAACTGCTGCAGCCGTTTTTTCAAATCCTCCAAGCCGGTCTCTTCGCCGCCAGAAATCGGGATCACCTCAATCTTAGGAAACCTTTGCTGCAACGCTTCCAGATTCGCCTGACTCTCAGGCAAATCCATTTTGTTAGCAATGATGATCCAAGGCTGTGCCGCCAAGTCTTCATTATAGAGTTTGATCTCTTTGCGCAACATCTGGATATCGGTGATCGGATGACGATCGTCCCCGTCCGTACCAGCCATATCCGCGACAAACAGCAATAAGCGACAACGCATGATATGGCGCAAAAACTCATGCCCCAAACCGACATTTTTATGCGCTCCTTCGATCAATCCAGGAATGTCGGCAATCGTTGCGCGACTGAAACCTTTGAAATCGACCACTCCGACCATCGGCTTCAGCGTCGTAAAGGGATACGCCGCTACCTTCGGGGTGGCCGCGGACAAAGCACACAACAAGGTCGACTTGCCCGCATTGGGGAAACCGACCAATCCCGCATCAGCGATCTTTCTCAGCTCCAGATAAAAAACCGCCTCCTCACCAATGCCGCCAGGTATTGTTTCCGTAGGAGCCTGATTGGTCGCCGATTTGAAATTCACATTACCCTTGCCTGCCTCCCCGCCTTTGCATAAAACGAACTTCTGCCCGATCTCAGTCAGGTCCACTAAAGGCTCAGCCGCCAAAGCTTCTTCCTCATCCATCGGTTCAAAACCCGACGACATCTTCACCTTGCTCTCATCCGGCCCCTCACCGCCCCAGTCCGGCGCTTCGATTGGCACGATTTTCGTTGGACGACTACCGGCATATACCAGAGTTCCTTGAGGAATTTTCATCACCAGGCTTTTACCCGATTTACCGGTTTTGCGATTACTAGAACCATTCTTACCATGCTCAGCCTTGTGATGGGACTGGAAAAAAAAGGTCTTCAAATTATCGGTGTGCAGATCAACTTCAAAAACAACATCCCCCCCCTTGCCGCCATCACCACCATCAGGACCTCCCTTGGCGTCAGTTTTTGTGCGCCGAAAGCTGGCACTGCCATTACCGCCGTTACCCGCCTTGGTTTGAATTTTAATATGATCTACGAACATGGTTTTATAATTTCAAATTTAAGATTTAAGATTTGAGGTTTTGAAAAACATTCATCATCCCAAGCTCTATTGTCACTCCGCGCACACCTCTTGGTAAAGTTCGAGCGTTTGCTCTGCGATGGCAGCCCAGCTAAAATTTTCGATCACTCGTTCACGGCCCGCTTGGCCCATCCTTTTACAGCGCTCAGGATCGTCCATCAATCCGTTGATCGCCTCGGCCAGGTCCTGGGCAAAAGCCTCGGGATGAGTCGCCTCGAAAGGGCTCTCACTTTGCTGCTGCAATTCCACAAAACAACCCGTTTCCCCTTCCACCACCACTTCTTTCATGCCACCGACCTTGGAGGCCACCACGGGTATTTCACACGCCATCGCCTCCAAATTAATGATGCCAAAAGGTTCGTAAATCGACGGACAACAAAACACGCTTGCATGAGAATACAACGCGATCTTAGTCGTCGTATCCACCATTTCCTCAATCCATACAATATGCGAATTCGCCGAACGAGCCGCATCCACCGCCGCCACCATTTCCGCCTTGATCGCTTCCGTGTCCGGCGCTCCGGCACACAGCACCACCTGGGTTTCTGGATTCAAATGCTGAATCGCATTCACCAAGTGCACAATGCCTTTCTGCCGCGTGATGCGCCCCACAAACAAAACATAAGGACGATCAGGATCCACCCCATGGGCACGTAATTTTTCCGGCGCCACGCTAGGTTTGTATTCATCGGGATCGATGCCGTTATAGATCACCGGCACCTTCTCCTCCGGCACATCAAAGAGCCTGAGAATATCCAGCTTGGTTTCCGCTGAAACCGCGATCACCCTATCCGCCATTTCAATCGCCGTTTTTTCCAGCCAAACGGTGAAATCATAACCACCCTGCAACTGCTCCCGTTTCCATGGACGCAATGGCTCAAGGGAATGAACCGTCAATACCAACGGCACGCCATACGCCTGCTTGGCCAAAATCCCAGCAAAGTGGGTGTACCAAGTATGCACATGCACCACATCGACATCCATCGCCCGGGTATTGAACTCCAAAGACCGCTGCAGTGCCCCGAACACCGAATGCAAATGCTCCGGTGCGTTATACCCCGAGCGATCCCATCCTGCTCCACGCACCACCGGATTGCCGCCCTCCTCCAATTGCTCGCCAAAACAACGCACCTCCACCTCACAAAGCTTGGCCAGCTCACGTGCCAAATATTGCACGTGGATGCCTGCCCCGCCGTATATATTCGGCGGGTATTCATTGCTCATTAATAAAGTTTTCATATCAGGATTGGTGAAGGATTCAGAAGGCAGGGATCAGGATTCGGAAGTCAGAATCCCCCTCCTCTAGACCAGCGTCTTAGGGCCGAAAAACTCCAGCAATTCGCCATCCCCTACACCCGCAGCGCCCCAGGTGTCGCTCTTTAAGCTCAAACGCACCACCCCGCAAGTAGGCATATGATCAATCCGCATGCCGGGAATCAAACTGTTCGCCAGATCCTCGAAACCCGGATTGTGACCCACCAAACAGGCGGTGTCCACATCTTCATCGATATTCTGAACCACATCCATCAAAGCACCCAGCCCCGCCGCATAGATGGCTGACTCCTGAATCAATTCCTCACGCGGGTATCTCAATTCATCCGCGATCAATTCCGCCGTGGTCCAGGCCCGGACAGCCAGACTGACGATCATCACGTCGGGTTTCACTCCCCGTTCATGCAATGCCTTGCCGATGGTCACCGCATCCTTCAGTCCACGTTTGTTCAACGTTCTTTCGCGATCACCGATGCCCGGTTCATCCCAGCTCGATTTCGCGTGACGTATTAAAATCAATTTTTTCATTGTCTGCTGCTACGCTTGCCCAAACCCTGTCATTCCGCAATATCACAATTCTAAAATCGTAATAAATTACCGCGCATTTCCTATCACTCTTTCATATAGGCGAATCAAAGCACTATGATCCAATCCCCCATCCCCTTGATCCACCATATCCTCCCAGTTTTCAAGATTCCTTCTGAGCATTTGAAAATCCAAACCACTCTGCTCCATCAAATCCCTGCCCTCACGCACATCTTTCAACTGACACTCTGCCCGCCCGCCCGGCTCAAAATCCCCCTTCACCATTCGTTCCCCGTGCTCAGTCAAAATCCGGCTGTCGGCAAAACCTCCCATCAAAGCCTCTCTCACCAATCCCGGATCCACCCCGTTCGCCCGCGCAATCGTCAAAGCCTGCGCCACCGCATCAATGGTTTGAGCCACGATCATTTGATTCGCCATCTTGGTGACTTGCCCAGCCCCCGATGCGCCCATGTGAGTGATCCTTTTCCCCATCACTTGAAACACCGGCAAAGCTCGCTCAAAATCCTCCTGGCTTCCACCCGCCATGATCGACAGACTCGCCGCCCGGGCTCCGCCCTGGCCACCTGATACCGGCGCATCCACCAACGAAGCGCCCCGCTCCCGCAAAGCCGCGTCAAAACAACGTGTCGCTTTCACCGCCGTCGTGCCCATATCCAGTACCAAAGCTCCTGCGGCAACTTTCTCCAACAAACCACCTGCCCCCTCCATGACAGCCTCAACCGATGCAGTCTGGGTCAAACACATCACGATAAAACCCGCAGCGATTTTTTCCGCTACCTCTGCCGGACTGCCTGCAGCGATCATCGCTCCGGATTCGGTCAATTCGTCCACCACCGCACGGCTGCGGTTATGAATCACCAGATTAGCCCCCGCATCGCTTAAATGCTCCGCCATAGCCCGCCCCATCAGACCAAGACCAATAAATCCAATATCCACTCCCGATAATTTTCCGCTCATTGAGAAATCCGCTTTACTGGTTCCACCACCGTACTGCCGAACCAGCCCAGTTTTTGATGCAAAACATCATAAAAAGAAGCATCCGGCAGCGCCAATAAAGGCAAATTGAAATCCGCTCGTTCAATCATCACGTCGGCCGCCGTATTCAACTCCGCCACCGTGCGCCCGTCGATCGATAATAACAAAGGATCACGCGGTTCGGGCATCAACAACTCGATCACACTGGAATCGCTCATCACAATAGCCCGGTTAGCCAGCGCATGGGGACAAATAGGAGTCATCGAAAACACCCTGGCCGCCGGATCAATGATCGGCCCACCAGCAGACAAGGAATAAGCTGTAGAACCTGTAGGAGTAGCGATGATCACACCATCCCCCGAATAGTGATTCACAAAACGGCCGTCCACCCGCGCTTCGATCTGAATAGTGCGTGAACTCGCCGCGCGACTGATGGTGACCTCGTTCAACCCATAATAACTGCCGCCTTCAATCGTGCCATTTTTTTCATGGATCAGCAAAGAAGCTCTCACAATCGCCCGTTGACTCGTTTCATACGCATTTTGCGCTATAGCATCGACCAGGCGTTGATACTCATCCCCGGTCGCACAACTCAAAAAACCCAAGGTTCCAATGTTGATACCCGCCAAGGGTTTGACCCGCTCTTTCAACTGTCCCAACACCCACAGCAAAGATCCATCCCCCCCCAATACCACCAGGATATCCGAAACCTCGCTCAAAGCCTGCAAAGCGAGTCCCCCCGGGGCATCGATCAACTTCGCAGAAACCTCATCGAGATGCGTATCGATATCGTGCAAAGCAAACGCTTTCACCAATTTTCGTAACAAGTCAGCCGCACCATCTTTGTGCGGGTTAGCGATTAATCCGATTCGTGTTTCAGCCATGCCAAAAATTCCTGGTTACCATCGGTTCCACTTATAGATGACGGAACGATCTTGTGCCAGTGTTTTGCCTGATCTTCAGTGACAAATCGACGTATTTTATCCACCGCCACCTGCCGCAGGGTTTCATCCCGCACAATCCCCCCCTTGCCAACGTCTTCCCGCGCCAGCTCAAACTGTGGTTTGATCAAACAAACCAGATCACCCGACTGGCGCAAAACCGAAAAAGCCGGCCCCAGAATCAAGGTCAGCGAGATGAAAGACACATCGATCACGATCATATCCACTTGCTCCGGCAAATCCTCCGGCTGCAAATAGCGGGCATTAAAATTCTCCCTAGCCACCACTCGCGGGTCAGAACGAATTTTCCACGCCAACTGATTGGTGCCCACATCCAAAGTATAAACCCTCGATGCCCCGAGCTGCAAAAGACAATCGGTAAATCCCCCCGTCGAAGCTCCGATATCCAGAGCCACCTTGCCCTTCACATCCAGATCAAAGGCCTGCAAAGCCCCCTCCATTTTCAATCCACCCCGACCAACATACTTCGGCCGCTCCTTGATCCGTATCACACAGTCCCCAGCTACTTTCTGTCCCGGTTTGGGAGATTCCACCCCCTCCACCAACACATTGCCAGACATGATCAAACGCTTGCCCTGCTCGCGGGAATCACACAGACCCCGCTCCATCAACAGTTGATCCAAACGCTGTTTTGTCACCGGCGAACTCATAAAAACATCAAATTTATTAACTATTTAAAAGCGTAAAATCCACCACAAGTAACTTATAATAAGAAATTAATATTGAAACACACGTTTCCAATCAGTATTAATCAGTGAAATCAGTGGTTGAAAAAAAATTTGTCACGCATCACAAGAATTGATAGCATTGATCAATTCCCGGATCCTACCCGGACGACTTCTTTTCGCTCGAAAAACCAACCTTGGCAAGTCAATGATCGAGCGCTCATTACGCTCCTCCTTCAAAGCTCCCCGTTGTTTGATTTTTCCACTCACCAACAAATCCGCAAAATCCACATTCAGCTGCGCAAGCGCTTCCGCATGAATATTCCGATTCAAGCGAATCACCATTTTATCCCTCACATAACGATAAGAATGAAACACTCGGTAGAAATGCAGCACCTCCGCCACCGCCTCATCCACCGAATCCGTGATTTTGAACAAACTAAAATCCTCCTCCGAAATCAAACCCAGGCGGAACAAATGCTCACGAATGAATTGATCAAAGGTCTTCCAATAGCTCCCCCCCGGCGCATCCACCATCACAATCGGAAAAACTGCAGCTTTACCCGTCTGCATCAAGGTCAACACTTCGAAACCTTCGTCCATGGTGCCAAATCCCCCGGGAAACAAAACCACCGCATCCGACTCCTTCACAAAAGCCAACTTGCGAGTGAAAAAATAATTAAAAGTCAACAACTTGTGATCCCCAATAATGGTATCGTTGGCCGACTGCTCAAAGGGGAGGCGTATATTGAGCCCGAAACTGTTCTCCCGTCCGGCTCCCTCCTGAGCCGCCCCCATAATACCGTCACCCGCACCAGTGATTGTCATAAATCCATGCTCCCTCATTTTATCGGAAAAATCCTTGGCCGCTTCGTATTCCGGCTGCCCCGGCTGCGTTCTGGCCGAGCCATACACCGCCACCTTGTGCTCGCGGCAATAAGGAGCAAAAACATAAGACGTGGCCTGCATTTCCTTCAGTGTGCGGTTGAACAATTTCAAATCAGCCTCGCCCACCTCGTCACTCGCTATCCTCAATGCGGTGATAATCAACTCTTCAATCAACTCGTGATCCGCCCCGCAGCCCCAATCGGCCACCAATTGCTCGACCCGCTTGTCAAAATCCGGATCGCCCGTGCTGCCGCGTTTTGATGACAGGGAGAAAATCCCCCCACCGGTGAAGTCTTTTAAATTTTGTGGAGAAGTCGCTTTGCTCATAGTTCCAATAGATCTTGAATACACAGAATAAGCAGTTTTTTCAAAAGTAAGAAGATTTTCTTTGGTGATTTTCGAATTCACAGCTTATTTGCGCCCCATGTCAATCACAACCGACGACGTCCGTATAGCCGACCTGCATCAACTCATCGCCCCCGTGGTGCTGATGGAGGAACTTCCCATCGCCGAATCCGAAGCTCGACTCATACGCGAGTCCAGAGCATTGGCCGAAAATATCATGCTGGGAAAAGACGACCGGCTGTTAGTCGTTGTCGGCCCCTGTTCCATCCATGATACCAAAGCCGCACTCGAATACGGTCAACGGCTCAAAGCTTACGCAGACACCGTAAAAGACGACTTACAGGTGATCATGCGGGTTTATTTTGAAAAACCACGCACCACCGTAGGCTGGAAAGGCCTGATCAATGACCCCCAGATGGACGGCAGCTACGACATCAACCTGGGACTGCGCACCGCACGCAACCTGTTGCGCGACCTGCTCAAGCTTGGCATCCCTGCAGGCACCGAATTCCTCGATACCATCAGTCCCCAGTTTTACGCCGACCTTATTTCATGGGGAGCCATCGGCGCACGCACCACCGAGAGCCAGATTCACCGCGAGCTGGCCTCCGGCCTCAGCATGCCGGTCGGATTCAAAAATGGCACCGGCGGCAGCATCCAAATCGCCCTCGACGCGATCCAGGCATCTCAACAGCCTCACCACTTCCTCTCCGTCACCAAAAATGGCACCGCCGCAGTGGTCAGCACCAAAGGCAACCCGGGCTGCCACTTGATCCTGCGAGGCTCAAGTGCAGGCCCTAACTACGACCGCGAAACCGTAACAGACGTGCGCACCCGCTTAAAAGAAAAAGGGCTCGCTGCCAGTCTAATGATCGATTGCAGTCACGGCAATAGCCGTAAAGATTACACCAAACAAGCCGCTGTCGCCGCCGATGTCGCCAATCAAATGGCCGACGGCGAAAGCTCCATCGCCTCCGTCATGATTGAAAGCAATCTGCAGCAAGGCAACCAGTCGATGGACGACTTGGAAAAACTCGAATACGGCAAAAGCGTCACCGACGCCTGTGTCTCATGGAATACCACCGTCGAGATTCTGGACCAACTCGCCGAAGCCGTGCGCCTGCGGCGCAAAACTTTCATCGCCTAAACGGAAAACTCACTTCGCGCTCATGCGTCGAAACAGGAAAAACCCCAGCCCCAGAAAAATCAGATTCGGCAGCCACACCAGAATGTGCGGATAGAGGTGCTCTTTATCGCGCATCATCTCGGCAATCGTCATCAATAAAAAATAGACGATCCCCACCAGCAGACTCATCGCAAAACCAATCGACGTCTCCCGACGCTGGGCAGTGATCCCCAACGGAACCCCGATCAAGGCCAAAGTCGCACAAGCCAGTGAGAATGAAAACCTCAGGCTGACTTCCGTTCTCAATGAAGAGCGTTGCCCTCGGTCCAGATCATCTTTATCCAACTCCTTCATCAAAGCGGAAAAACCCAAGGTCTCCGGCTTCACTTTACCATCCTTCTTTTTCAAGCGGTCCAAACTGATCGACATGGGAGCAAACTCCGCAAAATAAGGCTGCGCTTCAGTAAAGTTCCGAGGATCCGGATCCGATTTCAGCTCAAAATACGCGTCCTGCATTTCCAGCACCAAAGCCGGAGTCCCCTCGTTCATTTCACTCAGCAGTTTCACTTTTTTGGCAATCACAAAAACCTCGGGGCGCTGACGCTCATCCAACTTGATCATTTGAAAATTCACCAATCCGTCTTCCGTCTTTTCCGCATAAACCATGTGTCCGGGGATATCCGTCATCACTTGCTGGTCTTTGAACAGCCCGTCCGGATTATTCTTGGCCAGATTAAAAATCATATTTGGCAGCATCACTGTCAGTTTTTGTTTCATCGCCGGAGCCACACTCATGTTCAGCCAGAAACAAAGCCCTGTCAGACCCAAGGTCACCACACCGATCGACGCACAAATCCGCGCCATGCTCAAACCTGCCATGCGCAGGGATACCAGTTCATTATCCGCGGACAAGCGCCCGAAGATCAACAGGATCGCAGTCAGAAACCCCCAGGGAATCGTCAAGCTCAAAGAAAAAGGCAAAATATAGAGCATGAACCGAATCACAAACCCCAGGCTGATATCCGGCCGTTCCACCAGCTGGGATAACAATTCCTTGAATATATTACCCAGCACCAAAACCACGCTCAATACCATCACTGCAAAAAACGTGGCGAGCAGCACCTGCTTCCCAATGTAGCGATCGATAATATTCATTCTGATAATTCGGAATAAAGCCGCGCCCAGCTTTCACGCAATACCTAATCCAAAAAAATAGCGCAATTTATCAAACTATCAGCGCCACAACGTTGACTTGTCGAACGAAGAATCTACACTGCTGGCAAAGAAGCCATTCGATGATACCTATGAGATCATCGTCCCATTCATACCATTCAGCTGATACCATGATTTCACCAAACGAATCCACCGCTAACTCCGATTCCAACACTGACGAAACTTCCGAAAATGTTGATTTCCCCAACAGTCGCCGGGTATATGTCGCAGGAACGATCCACAAGGATCTACGCGTTGCCATGCGCGAAGTGGATCTAGCCCCAACCCATCACGCCGATGGCCGGATCGAAAACAACGAACCCATCTCCATCTATGATGCCAGCGGGCCGTGGGGCGATCCCGACTTTAAAGGCAAGGTCGAAGAAGGCCTGCCGCCACTCAGGAGAGATTGGATCGAGGCTCGTAATGATGTCGAATCCTATCAAGGACGTGATATCAAAC
Organism: Verrucomicrobiota bacterium; assembly: GCA_045046875.1. Taxonomy (GTDB): domain Bacteria; phylum Verrucomicrobiota; class Verrucomicrobiia; order Verrucomicrobiales; family DEV007; genus JAADHD01. The sequence continues at coordinate 63,334 of JASFYY010000093.1, forward strand.
CCATCGACAATGGCTATCTCTCCGACGAACACGCCGACCGCCACAATCAAAACAAAGCACCGGAAAACCAATTGATCGAGTACCCCGGTCTGCGCCGTCAACCGCTGCGCGCCTCGGCAGGTCACCCGGTCACCCAGATGTGGTATGCCCGCCAAGGCATCATCACTCCGGAGATGGAATACATCGCCATCCGCGAAAACCTCGGCAGACAGGCCACTTACCAAGCATCCCAGAAATCCGGGGCTGCTCGCAACGATCTCAATTTCCAACACCCGGGTGAAAATTTTGGCGCCGCTATTCCCGAACACATCACCCCGGAATTCGTCCGCGATGAAGTCGCCCGTGGACGCGCCATCATCCCCTCCAACATCAATCACCCCGAAGCCGAGCCGATGATCATCGGGCGCAACTTCCTGGTCAAAATCAACGCCAACATCGGCAACTCCGCGGTGGCTTCGACGATCGGCGAAGAAGTGGAAAAAATGCGCTGGGCAACCCGCTGGGGCACCGACAATGTGATGGATCTGTCCACCGGCAAAAACATCCACGCCACCCGCGAATGGATCATCCGCAACTCCCCTGTGCCCATTGGCACCGTGCCGATCTATCAAGCGCTGGAAAAAGTCAACGGCCGGGTCGAGGATCTCAGCTGGGAGGTCTTCCGCGACACTCTGATCGAACAGGCTGAGCAAGGCGTCGATTATTTCACCATCCATGCCGCTGTGCTGCTGCGCTACGTGCCGATGACCGCCACCCGTGCCACCGGCATCGTCAGTCGTGGCGGATCGATCATGGCCAAATGGTGCCTCTTCCATCACCGCGAAAGTTTCCTCTACGAACACTGGGATGACATCTGTGACATCATGGCAGCTTACGACATCAGCTTCTCCATCGGAGACGGCCTGCGTCCGGGATCAATCGCCGACGCCAACGACGCGGCCCAGTTCGCTGAACTGAAAACCCAGGGAGAACTCACCACCCGCGCTTGGGAGAAAAGCGTGCAAGTGATGAATGAAGGCCCCGGTCACGTGCCCATGCACATGATCAAAGAGAACATGGATAAACAAATTGAATGGTGCCACGAAGCCCCCTTCTACACTCTCGGACCACTAACCACCGACATCGCCCCCGGCTACGATCATATCACCTCCGGTATCGGCGCTGCGATGATCGGTTGGTATGGCTGCGCCATGCTTTGTTACGTCACTCCCAAGGAACACCTCGGCCTACCTAACCGGGATGATGTTCGCACCGGTGTGGTCACCTACAAACTCGCCGCCCACGCCGCTGATTTGGCCAAAGGCCACCCCGGAGCTCAACACCGCGACAACGCACTCAGCAAAGCTCGTTTTGAATTTCGCTGGGACGACCAGTTTAACCTCGGCCTCGACCCCAGTCGCGCCCGCAGTTACCACGACGAGACCCTTCCGCAAGAAGGCGCAAAATCCGCGCATTTTTGCTCCATGTGCGGCCCCACTTTCTGCAGCATGAAAATCTCGGAAGAAGTCCGCCAATACGCCAAGGAACACGGCCTCACCGACGCCAAAGCCATCGAAGAAGGCATGCAGGAAAAAGCCAAAGAGTTCCAGGATTCCGGAGCCAAGATTTCTTAATCGTAGCGCAGATTTCCATATCTGCGAGAGTGGTGGTAATACGCAGCCTTTGTAACGATATCCATTGGACGGGAAGCTCAAGCTACATCGTCTCCTGATAACAGGCCTCCATCGCTGCAATCTGCTGCTCGAAACCAAAACGCTGCTCCACGGAAATTTTAGCCTGACTCGAATATTCAGCCAACAGGTTCTCATCCCCTGTAAGTTCCAAAATAGCCTGAGCCAAAGCTTCGAAATCTTTCTCCGCAACCAACAACCCATCCTTACCACTGCTCACCGCCTCTGGAATTCCCCCATGTCGAGTCGCCACCACCGGCAGACCCGCAGCCATCGCTTCCAACATCGCATTCGGCACCCCCTCCTGATCCTCGGTCTCAGTCAGTTCACTGGGATGCAAAAACAAGTGCGCCTTGGCAAACTCTTGTTTCAGTTCATCCTGACTCATCCA
>JASFYY010000094.1:0-30849 GCA_045046875.1 Verrucomicrobiota bacterium
GTTGCCAACATGATGTTCATAATTCCAATCCCCCCCACCAATAGCGAAATCGCTGCGATCGAGCCTAGCACTATGTTAAAAATCTGCTTGGTTCGAGCCGCTTGACGCAACAACTCCAATGGCACCACCATTTTATAATCCATATTCTTGTGGTTGCGACTGAGCAAATGTTTGATGGCATCAGCCGCAGCGACCACTTTATCAGGATCTTCGATTTTCACTGTGACTTCATGTAATTCCACCTTCTCGGCTTCAAAGCTACCCGAGCGGAATTTGACCAACACTTCGCCAAAACGCTCTAACAAGGTGCTGAGTGGCAACAACATCTCCATCGTAGCCTCGCCCTCATCCTTTCCTCCACCCGTATCTCCACCCAAACCACCTCCTGAACCTGATCCCACCGCTTGACGGCTCTCGATAATCCCAATCACGGTATAATAACTCGTTTGCAAACGAACTTCTTGCCCCAGAGCTTCACTCAAAGGGAAAAGCTTAGCTGCCATATCAGAATTCAATACACAAACGTTGGAGCGATCCTTCATTTCAATTTCGGTGAAAAATCGCCCTCGCAACAACTCGCGGTTACGCATCACAGGGTACCACGGTACCGTCCCCATAATGACCGCATCCACGTTTCGTTCAATGCGCCAAACAAAGTCCTGCAACTTTCTTCCCGGAACCACCACACTCACCCCTGGAATAGTGGCTTGAATTTGATCAATATCCCGGAACGTCAGGCCATATTCTAAAATAAAACTGCGCTCTTCTTTCCCCGCGCTCGCACTGTTGGTAGCCTTGATGCTCTGTAAAATAATGTTCTGGCTACCCAGATTCTTAATTTGCTCCTGGGCCTCATGACTGGCACCTTCCCCAATCGCCAGCATAGCAATCACCGAGGCCACTCCGAATACAATGCCCATGGCCGTCAACATGGAACGCAATTTGTGCATCCACAGACTCTTCACACCAAGCAGTATGGTTCTTTCCAAGCGCGCGGGGGATATCCCCTCTATAAAAGATGTCCAGGTCATTCGCTTTCAGGAGGTTGGATCTCTTGTTTACCACCGAACATGGAATCAAATTCCACCTGCCCATCCCGCAACCGAATCGTCCTCGAAGTGCGATCCGCCATGCCTTCGTCATGAGTGATCAGGATCAATGTTTTGCCCTGTTCATTCAGCTCATCAAAGATCCGTAATATATCCCCCCCCGATTTCGAATCCAAATTACCCGTCGCCTCATCAGCGAGAATCACTGCGGGATCATTGGCCAATGCCCGGGCAATCGCCACGCGTTGCTGCTGCCCCCCTGACAACTCGGTCGGCCGGTGATCCAGACGCTCTCCCAAACCCACTTGCTCTGCCAGTTTGATTCCCCTTTCCCTGCTCTCGGCCGCCGGCACACCTTGATAATAAAGCGGCACTTCAATGTTCTCAACCACCGATAACTGCTGGATCAAATTATAACTCTGAAAAATAAAACCCAATCGTTTCCCGCGTACTTGTGACAAATCATCATCATCCAAATGGGAAACATCCTTGCCTTCTAATAAATACTCCCCCACCGAGGGCTGGTCCAAGCAACCTAATATATTAAGCATGGTGGATTTGCCGCCACCCGAGGGACCTAGAATGCTAATGTAATTTCCTGGAAATATTTTCAGGGAAATACCGCGCAGAGCCTTCACCGTGAATGAGCCCATTTGATAGTGTTTTTCAACACCTTTAAGCTCAATAATGGGTTCTATTGCGTCACTCATACGTGGCACCCTCCAGTCATGATTAAAGGCACAGGCTCAAGCTTTGCGCTTTTCTCCCTTCTTCCCCTCCACTCCCGCGGTGCGAGACACCTTGTCTTTACGCCCCTTGCGTGCACCCGGATCATCATAGCCATCTGGCTTTTTGAGCAAAACCTCGTCCCCCTCTTCCAAGCCCTTTTTGACCTCGATGAACTCGTCGTTATGCGCCCCTATGTCCACAGCCCGGCGCTCATAGTTATCCCCATCCATCACAAAAGTGAAGTGAGCTTCATCTTCAAAGAAAACCGACTGCACAGGGATGTAAACAACACTCTTAAGCTCGCTCACCACAATCTCAACCTTGGCCGTCATGCCGGGCATCAACCAATCATGTTCCCCGTCAATCTCGATCCGGGTCGGATACACCTTCAACGAAGGATTATAGCGCGAGGCATTGGAGTCGGGCAAAACCGCGACCTTGGTTACTTTGCCTGTCAGCGTCCGGTCAGCTACCGCGTCAACCGTGATGCGAGCCATCTGCCCCAATTCAATTTTTTTGATATGAGATTCGTGAATGTCCACATCCACCGCCAGCTTAGACATATCTGGTATCGTGATGATCGCCTGACCTCGTCTCAGATCCGCTCCCTCCTGTACCGTAGTGTCCCGACTGTAACGATCCTTTTTGGCCGGACCATAAGCTACCAAACCGGTCTGGGTCGCTCTGATCACACAACTTTCCAACTGCTCCTGCAAGTCAGCACGTTTCTGTATTTGTAATTCATAACGCCGTCTTGCGGTACGGAAGCGCGCTTCCATTTGCGCCATCTTGGCCATCGCCTCACGTTTTTCCCGAATCAATTCAAGCAAGGCCTCTTCATAACCGGAAAGCATCTTTTCTGCTTCCTTGGGATATTCGTAATCACGAAACAAGTCCAACTCGGTAGCAGCGGTCTGCACCTTGAGTTTTGCTTTTTCAAGGTTCACCATTTCGTTTTCCAATGTGGTTTTGGTGATGAACTCCTTCGCCCGCAAACGTTTGGCTCCTTCGACCCCTTCAGCCACCACGCTCAACTCGGTCTTGGCAACCAGTGACTCATCCTTCAAGCGACGCATGGTCTGCTCTGCCTCACCTTCGCTCAATTTATTCTTTGCCAGAAACTCTTCAAAATTCACGCTCACTGCAAGACTGCCCTCTTCATTGAGCACTTCTTCCTCCTTTTTGATCACCACTTTGTCGGTTAATTTGGACGAATCAAAACTCGACAGGATTTTCTGGGTCTCTTCCTCTTCGTAACTTTCAGCCGTCTCATTATCGTAAGGCAAACCCACCGTAGACAAAATTTCCTTGGAAGCTTTTTGTCCAACAAACTTTTGAAAATCCAGCAAGGAAAAACGCATATTCTGACGCTCCAACTTGATCTGGCTCTGGCTCTGACTTTCCTGAATCTCTAAATTCTGCTTAGCCTCTGCGTAAGTCGCTTCCGTTTGTTGAAAATCCACATCGTGCCCGATAATTTGTTCTTCGATCTCTGACGGATCCAAACGAACCAAAACCTTGCCATCCTTCACGTCCTGATCAGTCACCTCGTAACCTTCTTCAATGATGGTCAGAACTTTGGTGCCTGATGAAATCCTAACTTCATTTTTCACCTCCAAATATTCCATCGCCCGGATATTCCCCCCCTCAAGCACATGGATCACCAAATCCCCACGCACCGTCTCAAACACCGGTGTATCCTGCGCCACACTGTCACCGCCACTGAATACTCCTTTCCAGAGAAGCACTCCGCCTAACACCACCGCCAGAGCAATATATATTGTTTTTTTACTCATTTGCTTCTGTTTTTAGTTTTTTCACCCATGACCCATCCTTATTTATATACAAAATGCCCATGTCCTGCCAAAGTGCCAATCTCGCCAGCGTATGATCTACTATAGCAGAGGTTCGTTGGTTCTGCGAATTAGTAAGGTCCTGCTGCGCCTCAACCAGGTCCCTGGCCTTGCCTCCACCCAACTCCCCAAGCAGCTCCTGCTCCTCCAGACGACGTTGCGCCAGATTCACCCCCGAAATGCTGATCGCAAAGTTTCTCTGTGCTTGATCCAGAGCACGCCAATCGTCAAAAATATCAAGCCGGAGCTGATCATAAGCCAAATCCAAATTCCGTTTACTTTGTTCCAACGCAACAAAGGCCGCACGATATGTATTGCGCTCAGCTTTACGGTTAAATGGCAAATCCACTTCCAAACCTGCATTCCAGTTTTTCCGATTAAAATCCAATTTCGGAGTACCGTCTATTGAAGGACTATTGATATCATAACCTCCAACCACGTCCAAGCCAGGACGCAACCCCACCTTGGCCACTTTGATTTTCCGATCAGCATCAATGCGTCGGTCATTAGCGGTGATCAAATCCGGCCGTGCTGAAATCGCCACATTCACCGCCTGACTCCGGGAAAGCTGCGGCAGTTCCAACTCCAACTTTCTCAACTCATCCACATCCAATACGATCTTGGACTCCACCGGCATTCCCAAGGTAATCTTAAACTCATCAAGTTGCTGCTGGTAAGAACGCAGTTCGTTCACCCAGCCTCCCTCAAGCCTGAGCGACGCTTGCTGCAATAATCCTAATTCAGTTTGGGTCCTGCGATCCTCCTCCGCCAAAGCCGTCTCTCTCTCCACACTCTTAACAAATCCTTGATACCCGGTCCAAGTATTCATCACACGATCGCGGGCGCGCAGCACATTATAATAGTCGGATACCACCCCCACGATAAATTCACGTCTAAAATTAGCGAAATCCCGCAAAGTATAAAGCAGCTCCCGTTCAGCCTGGGTGAGGTTCTCCATCGTAGCCAGATAACCTCCCCCTTTTAACAGCGGTTGAGCCAGGGTCACCGCCAGCTTCGAATTATTAACCGATCGATCCCCGCCCAGCAGGCGCAGAAAATCACTGGTGAAATCAACCGCGATTCGAGCACCGGTTCGCTGCAACATCGAAACCCCCGCATTGGCTTGACGAGTGAATGAATTAGTCGCCACCAGGTTATCCACGCCTCGCTCGATATTGCTGGCTAATTGCGCGGACGAACTGCCTGTAGCTCCACTGGTTTCCCTACCTCGCGCCAATGACCCGTCTCCCGAGAAAATGGGTGCAAAATCCCATCGGGCGAGTGTTAATTCCAAGGCCTGCAGATAAATCGTCTCCTTGCGGGTCAGGTAGTTGCGGTTGTGCTTGATGGCTAATTCCAAGGAATCGGACATTTTCAACACTTCCGCCCCCTTCTCCAGGCGCTGGCCATCCTCTCCGAGGAAGTCCGAGCGCTGATGACTCTTTGCCAGATTTTTTAATATAATCTTTGGCTCATGCTCAATCGAAAAATCGGAATCCACATTGTCCACCTGGGACGCATCCTCAGACAAAATGCCATAAGTTTCTTTATCCGCCGATTTCCTGTAATGAGAAGACGTGCACGCCGATAAAACCAGACACAATCCTATTGCCACTATTCCGGGAAAATAACGAACTCGTTCATTGGTCTTGGTTTCAAATGGCATGCGCAACTCGAATTTTGACCACCACCCCGTCACTTTGTTCATATTTCTTTACTATCTGCCTCAAAAAGAAAGGCCAGATCTTCTTTTTTCAGATTGCGGGCAAAACCTTCCTCACCCAGCACCCCAGTCATCATCTGTCTTTTCTGCTGCTGCAGAATGCGGATTTTCTCCTCCACGGTATCTTTCATCAGCAAACGGTAGGCAATCACCTTGCTTTCCTGCCCAATACGGTGCGTCCGGTCAATCGCCTGCGCTTCAACCGCGGGGTTCCACCATGGGTCGTAAAGCACCACATAAGAAGCTGCAGTCAGATTCAAACCACTGCCACCGGCTTTCAACGACAGCAGGAACACTTCAGGATCTTCCGATTGCTGGAATTTCTCGATCACTTGCTCACGATCCTGGGTCTGTCCGGTCAGATAACAATAAGGGCGATCCTCTTTATCCAAACGATCGCGAATAATATCCAGCATTTTCACAAACTGACTGAATACCAAAACTTTGTGCCCTTCTTCTTTCAATTGATCCAGAACATAAAACAAGGCCGTCATTTTAGCGCTTGATGCCTCTTTCAAAGACGGATCAATCAAGCCCGGGTGACAACAAATCTGACGCAAGCGCATCAAACCCTGTAGGATAACAAAGCTGTTTTTGCGCAACGACTCATCACTCTCGATTCCCATGAGGATTTTCTGGATGCGCTCCAGCTCGCCTTGATACATTTCGGCCTGCACCGATTCCAAATCGCAAAACACATCTTCTTCGGTTTTCGGCGGCAGGTCGAGTGCCACTTCCCCCTTCGTGCGTCGCAACAAAAACGGTCGCAACCGAGCTGACAAACGAAGCTCCGCCTGTTCATCCTTGCGGTTGTCAAAACGATCCTTGAAATACTTTCTATTACCCAGGATGCCCGGCATGGAGAAAGCCATCAGGCTCCAAATATCCAACAAACGGTTTTCGATCGGCGTTCCGGTCAATACCAGTCGATTAGTCGCCCGCAACAGTCTCGCAGCCTTGGCGGCTTTTGAATCCGGGTTTTTGATCTGTTGCCCCTCATCGAGAATCACCGCCAACCACTCAACCGTCAACATTTCCTCAGAACAAGAACGCAATTGCGAATAATTGATCACCAACAGGTCGATTTCTTTCTCCACCCGCGCCATGTCGAGCTCCTGACGATTTCTCAGCACCTGCACCCTGATTTCCGGGGCTGCCTTTTTGACCTCTGCCGCCCACACGTCCAAGACCGACTTAGGGCACACCACCAACGACGGAGACCGGCCCTCTGCGGGAGTATTTTCCCTCAGCCATAATAACCAGCACAGTGCCTGGATCGTTTTACCCAAACCCATGTCATCTGCCAAAATGCCACCAAAATGGTTGGCAGATAAGTAGGCCAGGAAATGAAACCCTTCTTCCTGGTAGGGCCGCAAATCCACCGATAAATTGTCCGGAACCGCAGGACGCACCTCCAATTTCAACTGATTAGAACGTTGCGATATTTTTTTCCAGGTTTCCTCGTCAAACACTTCTTCTGCCATCGGCTCGGCCAACTGCAGCACGTGCATGCGGTGGGTTTCCCCGGAGAGATCAAAAGGATCGATGCCGATTTTGCTCACCGCCACCCGCTGTTCTTCGCTCATCTTCATCTGCAAGCGCAGCCAACCGCCATCTTTCATGCGCACATAGCCCCCGCGTGCAGCCACTAGATCCTTGATCTCGCCCTCGGACAAGTCATGCCCATCGACCTTGACCACCACCTTCAAATCGAACCAATCAATCTCCTGGTTCACCACTTCAAAACTAACACTGGCCTCGACCGGTGCCGCGCTCAAAGTCGCCAGGTCTTCATCCGGCCGTATCGTGATCTCCTCGGGCAAACTCTCCAGCCATTCTGCGTATTTTTCAGGAAAATTCTTAGTCACCCGACTGCGAAACGCTCCGGCTGTCCGGTCAAAAGTCAACGCCATGGGCTCTAACAACTCCGCAATCTGAAATAACACATTACGGTCATAGCGAAACAAAAACTCCTCTTCCTGCTGATCCTTCACCACTTCCCAGCCCTCCTTGCCCAATACCTCTTCGCGCGTCCCTTCTTCATTTCTCGCCACCACTCGCACCAACAAATGCTCGCTGGCAGCCCCGGTCGCCTGGTCAGACAAACCGACCTCCAAGGTGACCGCCAAACCCTCATCCTTGACCCGCCCTTCCAACGAAGCCGGCAGTGTCGATCCGACACTTGCTAAAAACTTAACTCCAGCCTCACTTTCCACCGTCTCACGGGGAATCACATAACGAGGTTGCACTTCTGTGCCTTCGATCCAACAAGCCGGGCCGCTGAACAAAGTTTCATCCGACAAATACAAATTGCGTTCACCTGGCAACAGGCGCAGAAAGTGGGTCACATCCACCGCCTCGCCCGTCTGCAACTGCAGCTCCAAATCACTACTGCCCTGTAAGTCATCCTGACACACCCAACTCAAAGGAGCCTCTATCCGGCGGAAAGGCTCCTCGTCCAGAGTCACAATGCGATCCTTCAATACTTCCTGATGAAACAAACGGTTCAACAAACGGCAGTCCACCAGCCGATCCAAACGCAGAACCCCTTCAAACTCATCATCATCCCTGCTCGCATCCATTTCCGCGGCCAAACCCAACACACTCGTCCATAACAACTCCGAAGCCGCGCCCAATCTCACTGACCCGCCTTCATACTGCTCTTTGAGCATCTCAAAGGCATCCAAATCCTTCACTACCTCAAAACTCCCTTGCTCATCCTTTTTCCATAACAGACGCCCCTCGCGTCCACCAATGCGCAAGCGGAATTCACCCTGAATCACCTCCTGGGTGCTAGGGCGCTCATCCGCAAAACCCATCGTCCGGCGCCACTGACTGACTTCCCGTTCACGTTCCCAGGCCCGCAACTGCTGTTCCGTCCACCCAAAATCCGTCACCTCATCCATGAAACCCGGATACTCCATGCCCGCCTTGCGGAAAGTATAAGCGAGATAGTTCCAGAATTCCTTGATGTTCTTAGGCAGGGTTGGCCACAAAGATAAAGCATCAAAAGACTCCACCGGCCAACGCGGACACAATCTCACCAGGTCCGAATCAAAAATTTCCTGCTCCATCTCAAAACGACGGTAACGCCGTTCGAGTTTATTGATGAACTCATCCTCATCCGTATTCAAAGTTCGGCCCAAGCCACCTTCGATCAAGTCTGTCAGTGATTCTTCCCCCACTTCATTGGGCACCTCGGGCAACTCCGCCCCACGCGCCATGCGTTCAAGCATCGTCGCATACAGCGCGGCATCGCCTCCCTCGTTCGAGGGACAAGTGCTTTCACCCGTCCAATCATTGCCTTGCAGCTTCAAAGTGGTACGACAAGTCCATGACTGGTCGTCCACCCGACCTTGTATATAAAGATGATTACCAAAAATCTGCGCCACAGCCCCTTCGTCGTGCAAACGCTGCCCCTCCTTACGAATAGGCTCTGAAAAAGAATTGAGATAGTTTAAAGTCGCGCGGTCTGGATTCATGTAAAAGGAAATGTGGCAGTCTAAAAAGCCATTATTATATGACTCTCCGCTCTCCAATTTTTGCAAGCAGCGAAGGAGGCTCCCTTACCATCAAAGCCCCCCTCCAGCAAGCCCCCCTTTCACGAAACACCCGATTCTGACGCAAAAACGAGCATCTACAGGAAAAAAAGTCCAATAAACGACTCGAAGCCGTAAATATGCCGCCCCACAAAGCTCAAATCCACAGTGCTCAAAAAAACGATGCGCGCAACTATCGCGCATCAAACCCTGACGCATGCTTTATGGGCCGCGGTAATTAATGAATAGCTCAAAATGAGCCGAATTTCTGATTTCCGCCAAGGCTCCTAGATTTCCCAAGGTCTGGCCGCTCCCTCTTTTTCATCATTCTGAGAACCTCGCCCCTGAAGCATCATCTCGCCCAAATCCCTGGCATTTTCGATATAAAATCCCAGTATCCACGTTTCATCAAAACAAACGCAATTTCCCAGATTTACAGTAAAATATATAACTTTTTTTCATAAAAATAGCCAGTTCCTCCGATAGGACGCAAAAAACCAGCCCCGCTAAGCATAGTTTTTCTTGACGTACTGTGAAAAATAGCGATATATACAATATGCGAATAGAGCGATATATCCTATTCCGACCTAACCGGAGGCTCCCGGCTCCACAACCTACCCAAGAAAAATGGCTAAGAAAAAAGTAGTAAAAAAGAAAGTCGCCGCCAAAAAAACGGCAGCTAAGAAAAAAGCTCCAGCTAAAAAAGTGGCAGCTAAGAAAAAAGCTCCGGCTAAAAAAGTGGCAGCTAAGAAAAAGGCTCCAGCTAAAAAAGCAGCAGCTAAAAAAGCAGCAGCCAAAAAGGCACCTGCAAAAAAAGCGACACGCAAAAAGCCTGTTTCGCCTAAAAAGCGCACACGCAACAAGCAGTCCGTTAAAAATATCAAACGTATTGATTCCACTAAAACCCACGGTTGGCAGGTTCACGTTCGTCGTGGTGGCCGCTTGAGAACTAAATTGTTCAGTGACCGCATCCACAAAGGGAAAACCAAAGCACTCACCGCAGCTAAAGCTTATCGTGATGGCTTGGTCGACGAAATGGCAAAATTCGCCAAACCATTGTGGCGCATCAAACGCACCGCACGGACCAATACAGGTGAGCTGGGTGTTTCACAAACCCATTACACCAACCGTTCTGGCAAAAAACGTAAAGTGATCACGGTCACCGTTCGTTCAGAACTGGGCAAAGCCGTTAACCGCAAATTCTCTGTCGACAAGCTCGGCTATGATGAAGCGGTGAAACAGGCGGTTACCTGGCGTAACAAAGTTCTTAGAGCTCGTCTCAAAGAAGACAAATCACAAGGTCGCCCAGTATAGACTGGTAACCTTGAAAAAGTTAATAAAGAGTCGTCCCTCAACGGGGCGGCTCTTTTTTTATACCAAACCCATTACATTCCGCATCCAGGCAGCAATGCCCGCGAGTTATTTGCAATTTGCCTTTAAGTGGGCCGGATACTGCAAAGCTATTGGAAAAAGGCGCAACGGACCCGCCCATTGCCACCTCTAAAAAAACGACAGCGTGTTATTTGATTCATATCTTTCTCAACTCCTGAACTCTGGCCCTGACCTCTTCCCCCTAAAACAACTCTTTGATTACTCGTCCCCCGTCAGAAAGGCTCACTGCCACTCCGTCCAGTTTTTTTAGTCCAAACTGGGTATTGATCCCAAGTTTACGATAGATAGTCTCGGCATAGTCATAAGGCGTGTAAAGATTATCCACCACCTCTCCGCCCTCCTTATCCGTCGCACCAATCACCTGCCCCCTCGGAACGCTCGCCCCTGCAAAAGCAATCGACATCGCCTTGCCCCAGTGATCACGCCCACCATATTGATTGATCTTCGGAGTTCGCCCCATCTCAGTGACAAAACACACCAAAGTATCATCTAACAAACCTCGTTGATCCATATCTTCGATCAAGGCGCTGAATGATCGATCGAGACTCGGCATCATCACCGGATGCGGTAATCCATAACGTTCCTGCTTGGCTTCTTTTGCCGGCCCACCACTGGGGCCGTTTTTGTAGATGCCATAATGATGATCCCAATTCAAAAAAGTACCATTGGGCTTGCCATATTCAGGACGCCCCACGTGTTCTCCCGGCTGAATCACCGTCACCGTCACAAAGCGCACCCCCGATTCAATCAATCGTCGCCCCAGCAAATAACAAGATCCACGGTGATCTCGCCCATAACGATCACGTGTTTTGTCAGATTCTTTTGACAGTTCGAATGCAGCTTGCGCAGCTGGACTGGTCAGCAGGTCAAAAGCGTGCTCCGTGTGTGTTTTCATCGCCCGGCCTTCAACCGAATCCGCCACCGGAGCCCCGTCCAACGCTTTCAATAATTCCATCCGCTCTCCAAAACGGCTGGAATTCAATTGTGGCAAAGCCTGCAGGGAATTCACCTTCCAATCAGGATCCGCCACATTCTCACCCAGATTCTTTGTTCCTAACTTCCACGGAGCCCGGCTTTTCGACAGGAACCCGGTACTGGAAACCGCATTCGGCATATTGATTCCCGGGCAAAAAATATAACCAGGCATTTCCTTGCGCTCTGTTCCCAACTTTTCCGTCACCACTGAACCAATATCAGGAAATTCGAAAGGCGAGTTAAAACGATAGCCTTTAAAAAATTCTTTACAGCACTCCATATGCCCAGCCACCGAGGCAGAGGTCATCGAACGCACCACTGACAGCTTGTCTGCCTGCTTGGCGATCATCGGCATTAGTGAAGAAAAATGGACACCTGGCACATTGGTTCTGATCGGAGCAAATGGGGAACGGTGATCAGCTAAAGCCTCTGGTTTCGGGTCCCAGGAGTCCATCTGGCTGATCCCGCCCTCTTCGTAAATGACCAATACCCTCTTCGCGGCAGGCTCATCCTCCACCTGCCTCCCCTTGCCTCCCTTTGCCAGGGAATCCATCGCCAACATTTCCGCGAGCCCGCAACCCATCATGCCGCCGGACACCGACTTCATGAATTGTCGCCGTTGTATTCTTTTATACTCCGGCTCCGTTTTTTTATGTAAATGGATGTTCATTATCCCGGGGGGAAGATAGAGGGGCATCGTCATAAAAAACGACGCTGAGAGCAAGCCTATTCAGTCTCTATGACTCTATGACAGGGAATTCGTTCGAAACAAATCAGGGTTTTTCTTTCGAATCAGCAGGAACTTTCTTCTCCGCTGCCGGTGCTGGAGTAGCCTCAGGCTTCGGTGTTGCCTTGGCTGGTGGCGAAGGGGCTGGAGGCTCGACTGGAGGTTTTGATACTGGTGGAGCTGCCGCTGCCCGTTTTCTGGCAATCAGATCCTCCCACTGATGCAACTGGTACCCCTCCCCCAATCCACCCATGCGGCCGAGCAAATCCGAGCACCTTTGATGCCATTTTTTTAGATCAGGAGCATCCTTCTTTTCCTCTTTTGATCCGGGGAAGAGCAGATAAGTCACTTTCAGGTCACTCACCGGACGACTGTAGGGGTTGGATTTGGGATTCAATTGTTTAGCGATGCGTAAAGAAGCCTCCCCCATCTGGAAAGCCGGCCCCGCATCTCCCACGATCGCAGGATAAATCTTATCCTGATAAACCACCGCTGCATAGTCGCCAAACGATGGAGCAAAAGCATTCTCCTTGGTTTTTCCCACCATTGACAAAGGGATGACAATAAAAGGGTCCGCCTCGGCGATCAAAAAACTGCGCCCCTTCAAATCGGCAATCTCACGTTTCAACAAGTCGATGTTTGATTTCAAAAAACGATTCCTCTCAATACTCAACCCTTTGATCTTGAACTCGGTTTCATATTTTTTGAGCTTGGCCACCCGCCCCGCCAACAAAGGATTGGGAGTTTTGGTTTTTTTCGCCCAGCCATAACTGGTGAATGGCTGGTAGTTGGCCGACATCGAAATGTATTCGTCCAATTTTGGCCAACGGTCTCCGTCCGAACCATCTGACACCACATCCATCTCCCCCTGCATCAGCAATACCTTCTGCTGGGTTTCAGGGTGCTGCAGTTCCAATATGGTCTCACAATCAAAAAAATGATGGCGGGACAAAACCCGGTTCAAACGAGTGAGGTAATGCTGCACTCGTTGCTGTTTTAAATCATACAAATGATAATAAAAAGGCGAGACCTTGCCGCTCTCCACCATCGCTCCCAAACCGGGCAACATCTTCGGCAGATGTTCATTCAGGCCGGTCAATTCCTGCAAACTCTGATTCGCCTTGGGCACCTTGATTTTGATCGCCAACTCAATCACATAACTGGACGGATCCTCCCGCTCGACAGAAGCCGAACGCCCTTCCTCGGTCTGCAATTCGGAGCGTATCTCAATACCATTATACAATTGGGCTGTATCAATTTTTTTATACGCCACAAACTTCGAAGGCATCGGTTCGGGCTCTGCCTCGACCGGAACCCTGATGATTTTCTCCACCACCCGCTCGACAATTTTCTCCACCACCACCGGATCCGCTGTGCCTTCCTGCTCTTTTTCCACCTCGCTGACCGCTTCCACCATCGCGCTGTCCTCGGGTTTCATCTTGCCGACTTCCCCTCCACCAAAAAAATACACCATGCCGGGCGCCGATACCACCGCCAGCAACACCACAAAAAGTAAAATCCTCCCCGCTGTTAAACCACGCGATTGACGTTTACTTTTTGATTTCCCTGTTCCAGATTCTGAACTCATCTTGACAACTTGCTATATCTTCATTTCCCTTCAATAAATAAACCATCTATTGCCAAAGCTCAAGATTCCCCTGCTCTACTTTTAATAAAAACTCTCCATCCCGCTGATCAATTAAATACCATGATGACCATCCGTCCACTCTCTGAACAAAAACCCTTCACCACCAAGGATGGTTCGACCATCCGCAGCATCCTCGATTGCGCCAATGCCCCCGTTGCCAATCAAAGCCTCGCTGAAGCCACTCTGCCGCCCAACGCAGCAACCGAACGCCACTACCATCGCCTGTCCGAAGAATTCTATTTCATTCTCGAAGGCAACGGCACGATGGAGATCGACGGCGAATCAAAACCCGTCACCATCGGCGATGCCATCCTCATTCCCCCCGGTGCCTGGCACCAAATCACCGCCGACGCGCAATCGCCACTCAAACTGCTCTGCTGCTGCGCCCCACCCTACTCCCACGAAGACACCTATTTCGAATAATTTGTAGGGCGACCGCTCCGCTTGCCCTTTCCCCGCCTTAATCCACATTCCATAAAACACTTTACCCTTTAAACACCATGACCCACACAAGCAAAATCCTATGCTTCCTTTTACCTGCGATCACCTTTACCAGCTGTAACGAATCAAAGCCATCCCCCTCCGAATCCGCTGTGAAAACGGGTCAAGGCATCATGGTCGGAGAAGTCACAGCGAACACCGCCTTGCTTCAAGTCCGCCTCACCAAAAGCGATCAGCTCACCGATCATGATTTACCCGGCCAGGGAGGCATCGTGGAGTTCACTATCAGCGGTGATAAAAAACAAACCCTCATCGCCAAAGCAGAAGCCTCACACGACTTCATCGCCCGGGTTCAATTCGACCAACTCAAAGCCGGAACCCCATACCAATGCAAAACCCGGATCGGTGTCGACAAAGATCATCTCAGCGACGGCCCCACTGCCACTTTCAAAACCCTGCCGGGAGCCGATTCCGACCAAGCCGTTCGTTTTGTCGTCGTCACCGGCATGAACTACGCCAAATTCCACGGTGACCACCGCATTGATAAAGCCGAGCACCTGCTGGAAAACAATACCAAGTTGCCCGACGCCTACACCGGCGCCGACAAAGATCTCGGTTACCCCGCTCTTGCCGCCATCCTCAAAGCCAAACCCGATTTTTTCGTCGCCACCGGTGACAACGTCTATTACGACACCCCCAACAACCCGCAGGCGCGGGAGATCTCCGAACTGCGTCAAAAATGGCACGAACAATTTGTCCAACCCCGCTACAAAGAACTCTTCGCCGCCGTGCCAACCTACTGGATGGTCGACGACCACGACTACCGCACCGACGACTGCGACAACAGCGGTGACTACGAACCCTCACCCGCTCTTGGCAAACGCATCATGCTCGAGCAACTGCCCTACGCCAAAATGGACGACGCCGATGCCATCACCTACCGCACCCATCGTGTATCCCGCGATCTGCAGATCTGGTTGCCCGAAGGCCGCATCCATCGCAGCCCCAACGCCATGCCCGACGGCCCCGACAAAACCATCTGGGGCGCCAGGCAAAAAGCCTGGATCAAAAAAACGCTCAGCGAGAGTGACGCCAAATACAAGCTCTTCATCTCTCCCACCCCGATGCTCGGCCCCGACGATCTGCGCAAAAAAGACAACCACACCAACCACGGCGGATTTCGCAACGAACGAGATGACTTTTTTGCTTTTCTCAAAGACAGCGGGGTCGACCAAAAAGGTTTCTTTTTCATCTGCGGCGACCGCCACTGGCAGTACCACTCCGTTGACTCAAGCGGACTCGAAGAATTCTCCTGCGGCGCCCTGATCGACGCCAACTCTCGCCTCGGACGCAAACCGGGCGACCCCAAATCCACCGACCCCGACGGCCTGATCAAACAACCCTACTACCAAACCCCCAGATCCGGAGGTTTCCTCATGGTCGAAGTCCAACCCGAAGGTAAGGCCGACGCCAAACTCAAAGTCACCTGGCACGACGAACATGGGGAGGTCCTGCACACTACGAAAAAGAATTGAACCGCAGCCGCCGCGAAGCAAGACAGCCGGAGAAAAATACTCAAAGGCAAATAACGCGGATTTGCGCGGATAAAAGGAGGAAGAAGACAGGAACGGTGATAAGGAAAATATTTTAGAATATGCCCATAGAACATCACGCATTTTCAGCAGGTGAGTTTATCCTACTCGCAGACAGAGAAAAACTGAAAGAAATTGAGAATAAATACCGTGAAACATTTTTGCTTTGCGACGTGATAGCTAAAAATATGGCCGAACATGCTGGACAGAAAATTTTCGTAACAAAAGTCCGCATGTTTCACATGGGGATACCGATCTATGAACTAGAGAGAATTCCCGGCCACTGGCCTGAGGAAACAATTCTCGATCTAAGCCTGCAGCAACACTCTGAACACGAAATATATTCACGAGCATCCGACCACTATCATGCCAAAGCAAATGTCAAATCAGGCCGTGGTTTGGTTCAAATTCTAGACACAAAAAATCAAATCTACAGTTCTCTCATTAAAAACCACGCCGCAGAGACTGCTGCCAGTATCAACGAAGTCTCACAAATCCGATCCAAGATGAATTTTGAGATACGCTATGGTTTTGATGGAGAATGTTCAATACCAGAAAAATCTTAATGCCACTCTGATTCCTTCTCAAAAAAACTCTCATCTCTTCATATTTCTGACTCTTATCCGTGCTAATTTGCCTTCGGTCAGTTTCCTCCGGCTGTCTCCTTTCAGTCGGCTGTGCCATCCGCGGTCAATTCTTTCCGACAACCTCACCAATACCGAAGTTGCGCCGTAAGCGTTGAATCCTTCGCAGAAACAAAGCGCACCCAATAGGCTTGGAAAGCTTCCGGGAATTTGAAATCAACCTGCCCGGCTTCGCTCAAGGAAAAGCTACGCATATCCTTCCAATCCCCTCTTCCCGTGATATCAACCTGCATCAAAATAGTAGTCGCCTCGCTAGATTCCAAATGAAGTGTTTTGCGATCATAGCCCGTCATCAAATAGACATCCGACACCTGACCTGCTTTCACTTCGGAGTCCCTCCAAGGCCCACCCTCACCCACAGGCTTACCGAGTTTCCAGATATCATCAATCGCCCCCACCCACAGCGCACTCTGCCCGTCCTCGCTACGGATGACATGGGAATTACCCTTCCCTTGCTCCAGATCAATCCCGGACATCACCAGCAATCCACGATAACTGCAATAATCCGATACTCTCAAACGATGGCTGGACACTGGGCGGACTCGGGCAAATCCTCCCGCATTTTCCGCCGGCAATTCATAAAAGGTGCCATGACAATTAAACAGATCCCGTTCGGTCGCCACCTCTCTGGCCAACCTCCCCCATCCCAGCACTCCTGATTTTTCATAAGCCGCATCCCCTTTAGGCAAACGGAAGCGCGCTCCCTTGTCATCGATATACAAAACCGATGCAGCATCCACACTTAGGATACCCTTCCGGCTAGGAATTTTTGCTTTCTCCTGCAGCAAGTCAAAAGCTTGTTTATTCTCAATGTTACGCAATTTCATATCCGCACCCAACTCAAAATAAGCTCCATTCGAAGAAGCGAATTGCAGCGTTCGCCTATTCCCATTGCGTGCTCGGATCACGCCCCCCACTAATTTGTCATCATCCACCGTCGCCAAGCCCGCAAATAACTTATCCTGCCCCCCCTCACCACGTCCATCATCGCCCGAATAAGTGAACCAGGCACTTACCTGAGAGAGCTCATCACCGGCTTTCAACCGAATCCACACACCTTCCTGCTCATCAGAAAAATCAGTCCAAAGGTATTGCCCCGGATCAAGGCCGATAGACCGCAAGGCTACCCATTCGCCATTGCCCTTGCGATCGATCTGCAAATCCACACTGACCTTCCCCTTGCCAGTATGAGACAGGTGCAAAGCACGTCGTTTGAAGCCACTGAACAAAAATGGATCCGAAGTCAGGTTCTTCGCCACATCCTCATTCAACCACACCGCCCCGCGTCCAATCACAGGCCCCAGTTGATCGAGTTGCTCCGCTTCCAAAAACCACAAATTTGATTGCGATTGCGGGGCCGCAATTTCCCCCTTTGCCTTACGCTTATTCAAAAACTCACTGCGAGCCGTATCATCGCAACCGAGAACCACCCGCCCCTGCCACTGGCAGAAATCTCCCACCACCTTCAAATATGTAGAACGAGGTAAAATGCCCGCACTATTCGCTACCGAAAATGTCTTGGGGAAACGCCAGAACATTCCGTGCATCGTCATCAGTAAATCATCCTCTCCAATATCCCTGATACGTGGCCATTCCGTATTCCAGCCATGAGCACCGTCGTAAGTGTGGCTCGCTTTGGGCAATCTATAGCGATGCCATTTCCCTTGTTCCAATAACATCACCATCAGAGACTTGGCATCCCACCCCACCGACCACAATGGATTCTCAGCGGGATTTTCACTGCCATAAATACCGCCAGGTCCCGTCACTTCTGTGAACTGATTACGCTGAATAATTTCCCATTGCCCCCCATCCTCACCATCCCACTCAGCCAATACCCCCGAAGGAACAAAGGGATCCAGCTTAGCCGCCTTGCCATGTTCTCCGTTATTAGAATAAACCAAACGCCCCTGACCAGAATAGAGCCCCTTGCCATGGTAACCTGGAAGGTTCGCTTTCACTTCACTCCCCTTGACCTGCTCATCGGCAAACAAGGTCTTCACTTGCAGACTTTTCACATCCACCTCATAAATCCCCTCCTCCATCGTTCCATAATAAATTTTGTTGGCCGGATCGGACAAATGCCGTGCATTCCCCGTCATTCGCCCAAACATCGAGGACGGAGGAATCACTCTCACCTTGCGATTTTCATCAATCACATACAAACCAATGAACAACTGCTGTGATTCTCGATGAATCATCCGATTGGCATTCGTCCCGCCAACACTTTCCGATCGAACGATCATCTTAAGATCACTATCGATCTCATACAGTTTATCCGAAGATCCCTGCGGTTTATGCGGAGCGTAAGTGATCGCCCAAAGACGCCCCGCCCAAGGAACCACAGCTCCAGTTCCGCATTCTCCCTCATCATTAAAAAAAGCAAGATGAGGGTAAATACCACTATAAGACTCCTGAGATCTCCCCGCACTTACGAATAAACATAACCCGAATACTAACAACATTAACCTCACCACAAATACTTCTCTCTTTGTCTTATGCAGTGTTTTCATATTCTATAAAAATAATTTTCTTACCCCTAAAAAGCCCCACACCCCTATTTCGGACACCCAAAATAAAAAAACTTCTCCAATACCTCACCAGACACTCCCGCAGCCTTAAATAATTCTCCACAGCACGCTGCTCAGTGAACACGAGATCTCCTTTCTTATCCGCGCTAATCCGCGCCATTTGCCTTCGGGTGTTTTCTCCGGCTGTCTCGCTACGCTCGGCTGCGGTTCAACTCTTTCTTATTCTTCCTCTTATCAGTGTTCAGGTTCCTCCCCTCCCCCCAGCAACTCGCTCAACGTCTCCGCGGTCAAACTCAGCGACCGCCCCGCTCCCGCCAACAGATCATCCGCCAGATCCCCCTTCTTCGCCTGCATCTTCTGAATGCGTTCCTCCACCGTATCCTTGCAAATCAGCTTGTGCACAAACACCGGTTTGTCCTGCCCAATACGATAAGCCCTATCCGTCGCCTGATTCTCCACCGCCGGATTCCACCACGGATCATAGTGAATCACATTGTCCGCCCCCGTCAAAGTCAGTCCCGTCCCCCCCGCCTTCAACGAGATCAAAAACACCTCACCTTCCCCGCCCTGAAAACGCTCCACCAAAGTCTGCCGATCCTGGGTCGCCCCTGTCAGCTTCAAATACTCCACCCCTTCCTCCACCAAATGAGCTTCGATCAAAGCCAACATCGATGTGAACTGGGAAAAAATCAGCACCCGGTGTTTTTCCTTACGCAAGGTATCCAGCAAATCCACCAAATACTCAAACTTCGCCGAAGCCGCCTGATGATCCGCATCCTTGAGCAGTTGTGGATGGCAACAAATCTGCCGCAACTTCAACAGCGCATCCAAAAAAACAATCTGCGTCTCATGTCCCTGCAAAGCCATCGCCTGCCTTACCTGTTTATCCATTAGGGATCGCACCGTTTCATACAAATCCTTCTGAGCTTCATTCAGCACCACCGAGTGCATGATCTCCGTCTTCGGCGGTAACTCCTTCGCCACCTCCTGCTTGGTGCGACGCAAAATCAGCGGCATCACCCGACGAGCCAAAGCCTCGCTTTTGGCCTGACTGCCACTCTTCTCAATCGGCTGACGGTATTTTTCATTAAAACCTTCCTGACTTCCCAAAAATCCCGGCATCAGAAAATTCATCAAGCTCCACAACTCACCCAGATTATTCTCAATCGGCGTGCCTGACAAACAAAGCCGGTGGTTCGCCACCAACGATGACACCGCCCGTGTCACCTGCGCCGCCGGGTTCTTGATATGCTGTGCTTCGTCCAATACCAACAAATAAAAATGCTGTGCCTCATAAATTTCCAAATCCCGCGCAATCAAAGCAAAAGAAGTCATCACTATATCCACCGTCGGGATCTGATCAAAACGCCGCTTGCGATCACTGCCCTGCAAAACCAACACCCGCAAACCCGGCGCAAACTTCGCCGCCTCACGCTGCCAGTTCTCCACCACAGAAGTCGGCGCGATCACCAGACAAGGCCGCCCCTCATTCTTGCCCGAAACTTTCTCTGCCAAAATATGGGTCAGAGTTTGCAGCGTTTTTCCCAAACCCATGTCATCAGCCAAAATGCCGTTCAAACCAAAACGACACAAAAACTGCATCCAATAAAAGCCCTGTAACTGATAATCACGCAAATCCGCCAACATGCCATCGGGAACCTCCACCGATTCGATCTTCTCAAAATCGGCCAACCGCAACGCCAACTCCTCGACCTCCTTCGGCACCTCGACCTCCAGCCCTTCCTCCTCCGCCAACAAAGCCGCATCAACCTTATTCAACTTAATCGGTCCACCAGTGAAATTAAACTCACTCAGTTGCCGCAGCATAATCAATATCCTGCGAAACCTGCCCACCGGCAAAGCCAGCCCCCGGCCATCGGGCAGAAAAATCATGAACTCCTGATCCTCCGCCAAACCCTCCGTCACTTCGAGAAAACGATTCTCCACCAAAGCCGCCAGAATCGGCTGCAACTCAAATTTCTCCCCATCCACCTCAAAACCCGCCGACAAATGAAACCAACCTCGCCCCTCATCGACAATTTCCGCCCGCCAAGTATCGGTGCGAAACACCAAGGGCTTCACCACGCTCTGCGGTGCGAAATTCACCACCCATCCCCGCCGCTGCAACGACGGAGCCGCTTCGTGATAAAAACGCTGCCAGTAAAATTCCGCTTGCGGCCACTTCTTTCGATCCGGAGCCCACAAGGTTCCCGCCTGCTGTGGTGAATCCAATTTCCTCAGCGACTGCGGTGGCTGCTCCGCGCCCGGAACCAAATCAATCGCATAAAGCATCTTCAAAGCCTGCATCTCCGCCATCCGATCCCGGTGAATCTTGCCCTCGGCAGTAACAATCGGCGCGGCATTGCCCGCAGGCACCAAATCCCCACCATGATCCCCATACAGCACCCGCACTGAAGCATAAACTTCCGGCAACCAAGCCAAACGCTCTCCATCAGCTCGACGCTCCACATTCAACACAAATTGAACCCTTATTCCATCCCCCCCCTTCAGCTTCACCTCCTCAACCACCTCCTCGGCCTCCTCCTCATCCACTTGCAAATTCTGCCCCTGCGTCATTTTCTCCACATGAGGATTCTCTCCAAAAGCAATGCCCAAACGCGCTTCGTTTTTCCCCGCCAAATACTCCAAAACCGCCGCCGCGTGTTCACAGTTAGTTCCAACCGCACAAGAGCAATCCCCCTCACCCATCAAAGCCCCGCCCTCCTCCCAAATCGCCACCGCAGGATTAAAACTCTCTCCGTTTTTTTCCGTCACCAAAGCCACGATCTCCACATCCCCCGTCTTCAGCACCTCCGCCCGAACCCGACTGACCTGCCGCGCCCGCGCCACCTTCGCCCCGCGTGTCAAAGCTCCCGCATCAAAAACCCGCCGCCAATCCCCCTGCCGTAAAAACTCTCCTAACTCTTCTTGATTCAATGTCTAAGACCTTCGTTCAGTGATTCCTCATTCACAGCTTCCTTCCTCTGCGTCTCCGCGTGAGCCCTTATCAACTCTATTCATTGTTACCAAAATTAACCATTATTCCGCTCCCAACCATTTCACTCTCACCTGGGGTAAATTCTTAAAATGTTTGTCTCGAGTAAGTAAAAGCCCGCCATGCTCATAACAGCACGCAGCGATCCAAACATCATTTTCAGGAATAGGACTGCCTGCGTCTCTAAGATACTTTTTAAATGCCGCGAAATGATGACTCGTTGATTGTTTAATTTCAGCAACGTTTACAGCAGATTGTTCAAGCACGTTCATTAGATTTTGCTCATTCCACGCCGCTCTATTTCCGCGTAAAAAACCTTCTCGAAGCTCCCCCAAAACAATCGCAGGAATCACCAACTCTTCAGCCCTGGCAATCTCTTCGACCCAACAACCACCACTCACCCAATCCGAATAAGCGTTCGTATCCAATACCACCCTCATTTCCAATCATCAGGGTTCACCTGCTTCAACTCTTCTAGATACGACTCCCACCGTTCCCGTTCCTCGTCCGACTCATAAGGCATACAACCTGCAAACTTCTCCAAACCGTTGGTTTTTTTCTTCCCAGCCACTCCCAAGCCCCTGGCCAAGGCATCCACCAACACCTGATTCATCGACACCCCAAGATCCTTAGCTTCGGCTTTAGCCTGCTTGATCCAGTCATCCTCCACCCTCCTAATCGTCACCTGACTCATGCATGCACTCTAGCGTGAAATCTGCATGCAGTCAACCGCGCCATTATAACTCCTTGCTAATCGATGCTGTTTCTTAATGACTAGATTCACTCTTCACTTCTCCGACAGATCCTCCACCGCATACTCCTCCAACACCGAACGCGACACATGCTCCAGCGCCGCCATACTGGTCGCCTCAAGCACCACCATTGGTGCTGCCCCCGCATCCAAAGCCTCCTTCCAGCGTGACGCACACAAGCACCACTGATCTCCCGCCTTCAAACCAGCAAAACCAAACTCCAGCATCGGGGTGGACAAATCATTGCCCGCCTGTTTGGAAAAAGCCAGGAACTCCTCCGTTGCCATGATGCACACCGCATGACAGCCCGCATCCTCCGGCCCCACCTGACAAGCCCCCGTGCGATAAAACCCGGTAACCGGATCGAGACTACACGGCTTCAGTTCAGTGCCGAGCACATTATATTTCATTCCAGCATCAGACATAAGAAGATTTCAGTAAAGTTGACAAAAACAAGCTAGCGCAAAGTAAATCAAAATCCCCCGCTGTCCAGCAGCTCATGTGCAAGCTGCCGCGAGTCCTCCCCCATCACTTCTCCACCGCCCACTCAATAGCATTCAGCATCAATTGACGGAAAGCAGGAACCTTAAAATCATCAGGGTGCCCCAAGCCTGTATAAAACACCTTACCCCGTCCCTCGGCTTTATCGCGAATCCAAGTCAAAGGTTCGGTATCGGTTTTGATACTTCCTGTCATCAGCAGCGTAGCATCTTTGGCAAGCGGTTGGGTGAAATATAAAGACCCCGTGCTGTGCCAAGCAGTCGGCTCCACCTTCTTCATCACCGGATGATCCTTCACCACGTTTTTAACATCCGTTCCCGCCTCGTTAGGGCCGTGATTATGATAATTGCCACCCAATATGTCACGATCAAACTCCACCCACTCCATTTGACCTGCCGGCACTTGAAAGCCTTTGGGATTTTTAAAATTCATCTTAAAAGCATGATTGGCAGTGCGCATGCCCAGGATAGGTTTGCCCGCAGCCACGTAAGCCTGCAATGCCTTCATCTGCTCATCCCGCAACCCTAAGCGCCGCACATAAACCACCACCGCATCCGCGCTTTTCAAATTCACCATACCCGGAATACTGTGCTTCCCTTGCCCATGTAATACCGTCACCTGCAGATTCTGCGTTTCCCGCAACCATTGCGCGAGTTCTGGCATCAATTTATCGGCATGATAATGATCATCACTCACCATAAAGATCACATGGGGCCGTGTATCTCCGGCAAATCGAAAAGCAGGCTGGTTGATAAAATCGCTGCTAGTGGTCGTCGGGCACCAGTATTTTTCGATATGCTCCACCACCAAATCCGTGCCACGAAAGTGGTTCACCTTAGGCTCCATCTGCGGATTGTATAAACTGTCCGTCATGTCACGCATCAGCATCACATTCATCCCCAGATAGCTCAACTGACGAATCCCGAAGGGACGCCCAAGAATACACATGTTAGTATGCACCCCCATCAGAATCACATTCTCGATACCGCGCTGCTTGAGCAAATAATAAATCCCCTTGCCATCCCCTATCGCATCATCAGGATGAATCACAATTGCCGGGTGTTGCCGCGTTTGCGGCCGGGTGCCATGCAGGGTTTTGCCCTCCCATCCTCCATCCGAATCATCTACCGGCAAAGCCGCTTCACGTTTTTCATCCAAATAATTCCACTTAAGCGGAAGCTTAGTTTCCACAGCAGGCGCATTCACACAACGTGCGCGCTGCGCTGTGTCCTTATAGAAATCCATCGTGCCACTCGGCGCATGCACGATGAGGGTCCCTTTCGCCCGTGCTGCCTGAAGCACCTCATTCATTCGAGGGGCCATTTCCGCCACCCTGTCGGCACTGACTTTGTTTCGCAAGGTATCCCACATATCACAGACGATGATCGCGGTTTTTCCCGCATCCCAGTTGGCTGTCTTGTATTCTATGACAAAATCCCCGGCAGGCGCAGGCACAGGCAGTTTTGTATGCTCCAGTTCAGGCACCACCCACTTCGACGCTGCTATCCGACTGCGGGTGGACAGCGTAAGGGTTTCCCCAGCGAATAGAGTTGGACTGAAACAGCTCACCCACAAACTCAAGCCTAGCGATATTTTCACAAAAGAAGTCATCATATGAAAATTACAGAATCATTCGTTCCGACTCAATGCAACCGCAAATGCCCGCGTTGATGTCCCTGCACGAATCCAAGCTGCTTACAAAAAATGGATCAAACCGCGGATAGCGCGGATAAAATACTTTGTAATGAAATTATTGCTATAAATTCTACGGCTAAGGTTAAAGTTTACGTTATTTATTTGAATCAATATTTTTCTTTCTTATCCGCGCTCATCCGCGCTATCCGCGGTTAAAATCTTAAATATGACCTGAACCGAAACGCATTACAGATAGGCGGAGCCAATAGTTACAAGAATTCTCATCTTCTTACCTTCATCTAAAAATATCCCTACCATCACCTCGCATTATAATTATATTCCACCATGACCCTCCTCCACAAATTGTTTTCCGTTCTAACTCTGGCCACCTTAGCCTGCGCCACCCCCACCTTTGCCGACGACAAAAAAATCCCCGAACCTTTCTCACAAATCGTCACCGTAGAGCCCATTGTGATGGGGCAGCACAACGCTTTTGTCGGCATGACCATAGTCGGCGAAGTGATCTATATCTTTTACCGACACGATAAAACCCACGTCAGTGTGACTGGCGAGCTATGGGAACGGCACTCAAGTGACTACGGTCAAACCTGGAGCCAGGCCACCACCCTCTATACTGGAGAGCACCTCTTGGTTGATTACCCTGAAGTCCTGAAAAAAGACCCGCTTTCTAAAGCTGATACAAGGGACCCTAGAGCGGTGACCAGTCCTGACGGAAAATTCCTGATCGTCGCTTGTTTCGTAACTTTAGCTCACCAAAAAAACGATGACCCTGACAGCAGCGACCCGGAAGATATCAACCGGCGCCACACAAATAAAATTCTAACCGTGACCCTGAAAATCCCAATCACAAAAGGGAGGCCTGATTTCAAAAATAAAAAAATTGCTGTTGTCGATAAAAAAACCAACAGCAGCCCGCTAACGGGGACTTTGTTTTACCATAAAGACAAATTATACACCTCGACCTACGGCACCAGGACATCGTTCTTTGAATCTGCAGATGACGGAGAAACCTGGCAACGGGTTGGGCTTTGTTTTCAAGTCCCCTCACAGGGAGGTTCGGACGCCATCAGTGCCAATGAATCCACCACCACCATGGTCGGAGATATGATGGTATCTATTGCCCGGCCGCTGAAAAACAAATACGGTATTTATGCCAAAAGCACCGACAACGGACGGACCTGGGGTGATTATGCCAATTCTCCTGAAAGACTGGATGGCTTGCATGCCGTCACTTTAAATAATGGCAGGGTCGCCGTGATCGGCAGAAAAAACTCACTGCCAAGGGGCACCTTTTTATATGTTTTTAATTCTGCCGATTACTCACAAGAGGGCGAGTTATTCAAAGTCGCCGCCAATGGCTACAAGACCGGCATGGATAGAGGTTACCCTTCTATCATCAGACATCGCGATAAATTTTTTGTTGCTTGGTACGACGGAGAGCTCAATCCCGAGCCCAATCGCAACAAACACAACAGCACCGGTGTCTATTTCAGGCAATTGGACTACGACCCCCAAACTTACACCTTCAGTTACGGATCTCAAAAAACTGAACCCGTAAAGTAATGCTCAGCTCAGAACTATCAGAAAAATCCAGGGAAGCAATGAAAGTCCTATCTGCCGCCGAAAAAATCAGACGACTGGCTTTCCTGCTACTGTCGTTCTCCTCCATCGCCCTTCTGCTGGGTCACTTATACCAAGTGGCTAATTTTCACACTCTTGGACTATGGCTTGGTCTGCCCTCCATGTTTGCATTGGTAGGGCTCTGGTGGCGGGGAAGGCAAAGTCATGACCAGGATTTCCTCCTCCGTTTAAAAGTTGGTTTCATTGGTGGATTGTGGGGCACCCTTGCTTACGACCTTGTGCGAATTCCCCTGCACTGGGCTGGCCAGAATCCCTTCCCTCCAATCCGGGTTTATGGCATGTGGCTAGCCGGCGCCCACCACTCGACTCCCTGGACGGATTTACTGGGTTTTGCTTACCACTTCTCCAACGGCATTAGCTTTGGCTGGATTTATGCCCTGCTGATGTTGCGACGGCATTGGGGATGGGCGATCGCATGGGGCTTGCTGCTCGAATGTCTTGCCATATTCACCGTATTCGGAGACATATTTAATATTCGCTACGCCCCGCAGGCAATGGTTTTGGCATTTGTGGCTCACCTTTTTTATGGTTACCCGCTGGGCGTGGCCTGCCAGAACCCCGAACGCTTACTGCAAAAAACAGTTCCCGTTTTTAGCCGTGCACGAGGCTGGATCACGGTAGGGTTACTTGGTTTTTGTTTGGTGTGGTTCATCGCTGCCTGGCAACCGCTGGGAAAACAAGAGCCACTCGATCCCGGAGAAATCATTATCGGTCCAGGAGCAATTTATCCAGGATGTCTTGATGTCAAAGTCGGAACAGAGGTGAGGATACACAATACTCTGGATAATGAGGCACGACTGCGCTTGAGACGCCCTGACGGACTGTCGGGAGATGGAATCGAGATCATCATTGCAGCCAAAGCAAAGTCAACCGTCGCCATCAAAAACACCGGCCTTCATCAGATCATGTTGCCGGAAAGTGGCTGGCGCAGCATCGTGATCTTTGCTCATCGGGATGGGATGTATCGGCCGGAAAATAAAGAAACCCCTTCCTCAAACCCTTGATCCCACTGGCAGGAACCGACCAAAACCCTATCAGGGTTTTAGCTCCCAGTGGTCGCGCCGCACTTTCCACAAAATTTTGCATTCTCCCCCAGAGCTTGACCGCACGAGCAGCACTTTGAGATGTTTGAGCTGGGCTGCTCCCGACCAACCTTTTTCCCGCATTCCCCACAAAATGCTGCCTTTTCTCCCAATGTAGCACCACAGGAAACACATTGATTCTTCTGGGGCTCGATTTTGTCCAAGAGCGAAAAAAAGAATTCAAGCTCCTGCTCGCTCGGGTTTTGTTGTTCAACGGATAAGTCGGAAGCACACTCAAGGCATGGTTTACCTTGCGGAAAAGCGGGAGCTCCGCATTGAGGGCAAGATTCGAGACGAGTCCTGATTGGAGGATACCTCAACAGTCGTGTTCCGTCCTCCTTCGTCTCAACCATTCCGTGATGAATAATCCGTGTCAAAAGAGTTTCGGCACTCCGGGGATTAACGATCATTTCCGCAGCCAACAGAAATGCCCCCGTCGGAACCAAGGCAAAATCATCCATCAAAGCATATACCGTCCACCCACTCGGAAGCGGGCGAAAAAGACTGCTAGGGGTTCCTGCCACTGCATCCACAACTTGATCGGGTTGTTTTGCAAAAATGAGAAAATCGATCGCCAGATCAGGTGCTTGCAGCAGCCTGGCCGCTGCGTCACGTAAGGCTGATTCCGGTTGATAGCCCAGTGACGAAAATGCCAGCGCCACAGGAATCCACGGTTCATTCTCCAACGCTTCTTGCTGTTTTTTATTCAAAGTCATCACCGGGTTGCATCCATTTTGTTTCTTTTTATGATCTTGATAAAACGTTGAACCATCTTTCGGTTCTCTGGTTTTCTGAGGTAATCCAAGAAGCCCTGAGGATCTGCTTTTACTTCCTTGATCGTTTGATAAGGCTGCGTCTGAGCCGGTTTCTGCGCCAATTTCTCAAAAAGATTCATCGTCGCAACCGCATCCCTTTCCCAATTCTCTCTCATTTCCCTACTCACTTCAGCGCCAACTTTATCCGCAAAAGATTCTGCATCCGCTTCGTTATGCTGTAATAGGTATTTAATAGGATCGTCTTCGAATTCATGATAATTTTCAGAATTAAGAGTAGACGCCATTCGTGCTTCAGGGGATTCCATCGGATTTGATGGATCATCCTGTTGTTGATGTTTTATTTCGTGGGCGAGAGTTTCAAGCACAGATCGAGGGTTTTCCCACAAATCGGAATCAGGGTTGATCGTAATTTCACCCGTTACGGAATCTGAGAGACCCAGCGCCATATTATCGCTCGTCCTCGGCCTGTTGGGATCGAGTTGCAGCCTAGGATCGTTTGAGCTTATGTTGATGGTCACGGTTTCCAAACCCAGCTCCTTGGCAATGATTGAAGCCGTCTCCTTGATGACTTTCTCACGATCGACTCGATTCAGTTTTTTCCAGTGACGAAACTTACGAATAATTCCTGGTTCATGACCATCTTTAAGCTCGATGGTTTCCCCAATAGCCTGAGCTCTATCACTATGATTATCAGCAGGTATCTCGGTTGAAAAAATCTTTACATTGGTAGTGTCATCCGATGTTCCTGTGATCCACCCGATCGGGACTTTGCCTCCCGGATAATTTGGATTCACGATATCATCGCCATCCTCACTTACCTTCATGCCGTCAGACGATGCAGATCGTCCTTTGATCCATTTGGCGACTTTCGGATCAATTTCCGTCGAAGCTGCGTGCTCTTCAACCGCAGGTTCTTGTGATGTTGATACCGAAACTCTTCGACGAACAGGCGGGCTAGTAGGTGGCGGCGTCCAAGCAACCCATTTCTCTCCTTCAGGGTCTTCTGACTCTCCCTTGTCACGTTCTCCTCTCTTGACGGTTTCCCTTCTGCCACCTTCCAGGATCTCAGGCTGCCAGCGTTTTTTTGCTTTTGGTGATGATGACAATTCCGAAGTTTCCTTTTCCTCTGATTCTTCTACACCTTCATCGGACTCTACACCTTCACCTGACTCTTGTTTCCCCGGTTTCGACTCTTCACGCTTGGGCTTTTCAGCTTTCCGTAACGGCGGAGGTTTAGCTGACTCGCGTTTCTTTTTTGGGGAGGGCTTTGTCAGTGAAGGTGGAAGTGGTACTGCCTGAACCTCGTCACGAAAGGGATCCTCAGGGGTCCCACTCCCGTAAATCGGTCCTGTGCCATCAGGATTCGGCATGTAGGGAGGGCGATCCGCGTCAGGATAATCCCGGAACGGATCATCCTTCGTTCCCGTCCCATAGATCTGCCCGCCCCCCAGAGCTGCTCCAATCCCAGCAGCAGCTCCTGAAACAGCACTCTGAGCCACCATGGCGGGTCCGCCTTCTCCCATGAACTTTCCCAGAGGATCGTTTCCAAATTCGGTAAGCCCCATGTCGTCGGCCCATGAAGATTCGCCGGTTAGGAAAAAATAAATCGCTCCAGCAATCCACGGCAAAAAAACAGCTACCTTGCCTCCTATTTCCATGGGGCTGATCGGTTTGCCGGACAGCATCAACTGACGTATCACTGCTGGCACCGCTACCCACAGGGCAAGCGCCACAGGAAAAAACGGGGATGTTTTGGTCGGCAATACCAGGCAAAGGGGGAAATCACCCACATCGTTGAAGCCTCCTGAAAAGCTCACTGCAACAAAATGAATCACGCTTCCAGCGATTGACCATTTCACAAAAGTCGAAAAACGAGCTTTGGCCAAACGCACAGGCAACAATAATAGTTGTTTGAAAGAAAATTCACCTTCTTTTGATAATAAGCCTGACTGTCCCTGGATTGCTAGCCAGACACCTTTCGCGGCATCTTTCAAACGCTTGCCAAAGAACTTCATATCACTCATCAGACCCCCGGCAAGTTTCAAATGCCCTACTATCGTGCCCGAAGCCCGATCCCATCCTGCCTGTCGGGATTTGCCGAAAACGGACAAGCCGCTCAACATCACCAGTATCACTGGCACCAGCATTGCCAGCATCGTTCCTTGACGATTCAATTCTCCTGCTCCGAACGACAACAAAAGGAACAGCGAAGGTATCCCCATTTTCACCAACCAGCGGCGGGCTAGCGCAACGGGTAAAGGAGGGCGCCCCGCAAGGTCAAAAACCGCCAGACCTGTTATTCGTTTGCCCGGAGTGTATCCAAAGATCACTTCAAGAAATCCGTAAGCCGCCACCACAACTGGTGCGATCCAAGAAAGATTGTTTATTTGGGTCAATAATATTACAGCCGTTCCTGTCATGGCTCCGTCCAGTAAGCTGGCAACAAAACGGGAACCGAACCCCACCCTCTTGTCAGTGGTAGTGATCGACACGGCTTTATTCGGTGCCGCTTGAGCAGAGGGGGCGCTTTCAGGCAGGCGATACCCACACGAGCCACAAAACTGTGCTTTTCCGGATATTTCAGTCTGACACTTAGGACACTT
>JASFYY010000095.1:0-75510 GCA_045046875.1 Verrucomicrobiota bacterium
AGGGCACCGTCGTTCTGACGAATGAACATAAGCAAATTTTGAGTGATGAGCTCTGGCATTTCCACCAAATCCCTTAGCCTTCGTAGCGCTTCATCATTGCGCTGCAAAAAATCGATCTTCTGAAAACTCAGAGGGTTTTCAGATTCGATTTTCATAGGTCGAACTCTATTCAGAATAGTCGCAATCTAATAATCAGAGTCGTGAACCACTAAATACTAGAGATATTGTCGTAAATTTGTAAAAACAGCCTGCTTTTATCGAAAATTCCGCCTTGATGGAAATAAAAAAATCTGCGCATTTTTGGATATCTATTAATTGCCGCATCCCTAGAGCATTTCACCTTTCACATTCATCATTCGAACCTTTAAGCTCATTGCCTTCGAGGTGTTTGATTTCGCGGTCGAAATCGGAAATGTATTCCCGATCTTGTTGGGGGCGGAATTTTCCAAATTCGCTTTCGGCATATTCTCTGGCAAGCTTGGCGGTGAATTGCCCGGCATCCTGCAAAATTTCGCGGTCATCGAATTCGAGAAAGGCATCGAGCCGCTTAGCCCAGTCTTCCATCGTCATGGGGATCTGGCGACGTGCACGATCTTCGGCGAGTTCGAGGTAGGCATTCACAATGCGGCCGAGCGATCCCAACTCCTCTTGACTGAGATAGTTCTTGGCCACGGATACATCAGATTTGATAATCTTGCCGTCCGGAGCGTTTTCCCAAGTGCTTAGACCCATGTGAGGCTTTTCCGCATCGGCTCTGTCCTTAATCAGCTCGGCCGCTGTTTGCCCATGGATGGCGTAATGTAATTTATTCTGCACTTTGGCGAAAAACTCGCGGGTGGTGGGTGCCTCTTTGTTGTAGTCGAGCGCAGTGGTGTAGATGTCTGTAACCTTTTGATAGAAACGGCGTTCGCTAAGCCGAATCTCGCGGATCTCTTCGAGCAAACGCTCGAAGTAGTCCTCGTTGAGAAAAGCTCCATTTTCCATCCGTTTGTGGTCGAGCACATAGCCCTTGATCGCAAAGTCTCGCAGAATACCCGTGGCCCATTGACGGAACTGAGTGGCGCGGACGGAATTGACCCGGTAACCGACGGAGATAATGGCATCGAGATTGTAATGGTCGATCTCGCGGGTCACCTCGCGGGAACCCTCGGTTTGAACTATTCGGAATTTCCGAATAGTTGCCTCCTCATCAATTTCACCTTGGGCAAAGATATTTTTGAGATGCTCGTTGATGGTTGGGACGGTGACATCAAACAGTTGTGCCATGAGCTTCTGGGCAAGCCAAATGGTTTGATCCTCGTAGCGCACTTCGAGCCCATCCCCGCCGGACTGAGCCGAGAAAATGAGAAATTCGGCGGTGGAGTTACGGATTTGTTTCTTGTCAGCCATTCTTATAAGTGTTCATTAGAACAATACCAAACTTCCACTCAATGGCAAGTTTCATCTAATCCAAATCACACTACACGACAAAAAATATTCCAACCACTGATCGCACTGATTATCACTGATAAAGAGGAAGAAGTAAGGCGAGAAATATTGTAAATCAGTGTTTCCTAGTGCCCATTTGCCTCCGGCTGTCTTGCTGCGCTGCGGCTGTGGTTAAACTCCCCGATTTTTAAAAATGTCGTGTAATGTGAATCCAAATAGCCCCCTAAACCACAATGCTAGAGTTTCATTCCAGCGTATCAAGCACTTGGCGCGCCAGACGTTCACTGTAGGAGTGGATCTTCCAATGCCCCGGGCACCAACCCTTGAGAAAGCGGTGAAAATCGGTCCAAGCGACAGGAAAGAGCTCGCGCCATTCTTCGATCACCGCTTCAGCGGCGATGTCTGAATGTCTTTGTTCCAGGGCTGTTTTTAGAAAACCGAAGTAGCTGTCGAGCAGCTCGCTTTCTTTTCTTTCACAGGCTTTTTCATCAAGGCAGCTGCCAATGAAATAAGCGACATCTTTCATGCCACAACCGCGTCCGACGTATTGAAAATCCAACGCGGCGACTTGAGTGGTATCACTTGAGAAACAGAAGTTTGCCAGTTTGGCGTCGCCGTGCACCAGGGTTTGATAACGAGCCTGACTGAGCTTTTGATCAATGGCAATCGCCGCGGACTTGAGGGCTTCATCCTCGAGCGCTTCGAGTTCTTCGGGGCGTGTGGCTAGATGCCAATAGGTGCCAGTGTCCCACAGTCCGCTTGATTCTGCACCCATGAAAGTGGCGTGGAATTCAGCTAACCATTTCAGGCAGATGATCATTTGCTCTGAGCTCACTTGATTCAAACGAATGGGATAACCTGCCCCATCGAGATCCTCCAGAACGAGCAGCACCGCGTCATCATTGTGGCGGTAGGAAAGAAAGTCAGGGATCCGGCAGGCCTGATCGCAACGACGGCTCCATTGCCGATACCATTCGGTTTCGACCTGATAGGAAAAAACTTTGCGTTGGTGGGAAAGATCAGAGGTCCAGCCACGCGGATGCTTTTTTTTCACCGGCATCGAGACGTGCTTGATAACAACCGTGCTGCGCTCGCTACCAGCTAGAGCAACACGAATAATATGACCATAACCACTCCACAGCTCCTGAATGACGGATTGCAGCTCAAGGCTTGAAGCACCGGTCGCTTCAAGAATAGCGGATTCAAACTGGGTATCTAAACAAGGCAACATGTCGCAGTGCCTTCACCATGCGGCAGAACCTCCAGAGCGTCGATGGAAATATGTAGCGAGAGCAAACAAATTCTAACTTCTAACTTCTAACTCCTGAATTCTAATTCCTAATTCTCAATTCTCAATTCTTCCCATACCCCTCAGCCGCCGTGCCATCGTCTTTGATATTTTTTGTCACCCACAGCAAACCACGGGTCACCAGATCCAGATATTTATCATCCGCTACCGTTTCCGTATTGTGACCAATCGTCGTGCTGAAAATGCGAGTCTTGTTCGGACCGTATTCATTAGTCCATACCACCACTGAAACCGCTTTTTTAGCCTTGGCATTAGGATTGGCTTTTTTGCCTTTTTTCTTCCGTGGTTTTTGCATCTGGGTGCCTTTGGCAAGAACATGCGCGGTATCAAAAACCTGCACATTGTTGTAGAGCTCCTCATTGATCGTCGTCCAATTCACCAAACTTTTGCTGATCGGATGATTTTGGTCTGCGTAAACAATATCAATCGGTGCCTGGGGACCGTGACCGGTGGATTGAATGCCGAGCATTTCATACCATCCCGCATTGTCAGCCCCCGCCTTCACTGGCTCTTTGTAGTTCCCCCAACGATAACTGTGCATCGCGCAGTGAACATTGACTGCAGGCGTGCCCTTACGGTGTGCATCAAGAATGCGTTTAACATAAGCCGGATCGGTCACACTCGCCGAGCATTCATCGTGCAGAATCACATCATACTTGTCTGCCCAGTCGTCTTTCTCATAGGACTTGAAAGTCGCCTTGGTGGAGGTGTCCGGATTGTATTCAATCGTCACCTCGGCATTGATGCGAGACTCAATACCCGCTTTTAATACCTTGGGTTGGCCAGCATAATCGTGACAACAGCC
Source organism: Verrucomicrobiota bacterium (assembly GCA_045046875.1). GTDB lineage: Bacteria > Verrucomicrobiota > Verrucomicrobiia > Verrucomicrobiales > DEV007 > JAADHD01. The sequence continues at coordinate 3,543 of JASFYY010000095.1, forward strand.
CCCGGCGATGAGAAGAATCTTAAGCGGTTCAGCGGCCTGCAGCGGGCTTGCATTCACAAACAGGGTTGATAAAGCCAGGGCGGAGAGGGTTTTTAAAAAAGTATTACGTTTCATAGTTGTCTTGGATGAATGCAGAATTAAACACAAGCTGCCCTGATACGCCAATCACAAATCCTCCCTGATCACGTGATGATGTGTTTTAGCACAATGCTAGCAAAGCAAAAATCTTCTACAAACCGCAGCTTGATAATTTATTTTTAACCACGAAAAACACAAAAAGCACGAAAGGGAATCCAAGTGAAAAAAGATAATATTCGGCTTCGTGTCGACTGCTGAAATCGCAATACCAACCCTTTTATTATATATATTTTCGTGTCTTCCGTGTTTTTCGTGGTTAAGCCTCTTCTGTATAGCGAGGAATGGTTTCATCTGCATTCCTTTGTTTATCTCCTCACTTTTATTGTTATTTCAACGGATTCTCATACCAGACCACATTTTTCGACCCGCGCCCGGCATTGAGTAAATCCATGTCCCCGTCACCATCCATGTCGACGCTGCGCAGATCATAACTCTCTTGATCATCGTCGATTGTATGAATCTTAAAATTCCCTTTACCATCGTTTTCATACCAGCGCAGCCATTTGCTTTCGTAACCACAACTCGCCGCATCCAGATCACCGTCCTGATCAAAATCCATCACCGTCAGGCTGTGTGGCTGCTTGATGTCGGGGTCGATTTCGTGAATTTTCCAGCTAGGATTCTCCATCCACAACACCCCGGCGCTGTGCCCGCGTGTTGCCAGCCAATCGACCTTGCCATCCCCGTTCACATCCGCAGGAATAATGTTGGTCGCAGCAAGTTGATTCTGTGCGAGTATCGTTTTTTTCCACGCTCCCTTAACACCCTTTTTCCCCGGATTAGTCCAGAAAGCAAACCAGTTGCCGTCCTCAAACGGTTTCCCTTTGGCTCCCACCGCAATCTCTTTCCATCCGTCACCATCGATGTCCCCCGCTCCCATATAATGACTGCCACCGCGCGCGTCACCATCGGCAAAAACATGACGATCCCACTGCTTGGCCTTGCGCGGATTTTTCGGAACGCTGAACCAGGCGATCGAATCACCCAATCCTTTTTCCGGTTCGAAGTTATTGATCACCAGATCCTCTTTGCCATCGTTGTCGATGTCCGAGGTAAGAATGCAATGAATGCCGGTGATGTCAGGATCAATGAGCCGTGGCGTCCAGGCCCCCTTTTGTGCTTCGTCTTTGCCTGGGTTCTCCAACCAGAAAGGGTGATCACTCGACAGGGTTCCCGCCCAATCCAAATCGCCATCACCATCAACGTCGATCACCGAGCTGTGAATACAGCCGCCACCTCCACCAGAAAATCGATGCAGGACGATCTCCTTCTTCCAATCCGGCGCGATAAACAAACTCACCCGACCGTTAAAACTCGCGATGATGTCCAGGTTCTTATCTCCATTCGCATCCAGCGCCACCGCCGTATTGCAATGCCCCTGCTCCATCACCACATGCTTTTTCCAGCTTTGAGCGTTCGCCACAGCGCTGAACCCCATCATTAAAGAAACCGTTAAAAAAATTCTCATGCCTGAAACTATTCCGCAATGCGGCAAAGACTCAATAAAAATGAACAGTCACACCCGGAATAGCTCTGCTAAAAAGACGCGATCACGCGATAGCCCCGGGTTTGACAGGCTTGAATCCACCTGAGTAATTGCCAACATGAAAATTGAAATGGCCACGATGATGACCGCAAGCCTGTTGTTTTTATTCCACCTGCCCGCCCAGGCCACTCCTCCCTTGCATGGCAGCTGGGCCTTTGAATTGCCCGATGGAAACCCTGCCTGGTTACAGATCAAAAATGGTTCCGAAGGCAGGCTTTTGTGGAGTGTCGGCAGCGCTCGCCCAGTCAAAAATTTACAAATCAAAGATGCTAAAATCAGCTTTGAGCGACCGCTGAAATGGAAACCTTTTGGTAAAGCTGACGATGTGCGCTTGATCACAGAGCCGTTTGAAGGCTTGATCAAAGCAAACGGTGACATCGTTCTCAAGGCAAGCCAAAGCCGCCAGGGCCAGGCTGATTCGATCGAACAGCTGACTCTGCCCGGCAAAAAAATGCCGGCTTTCCCGTCACGACCGGATTTGAGCAAGCTGCGCTTTGGTGATGCCATACCGCTTTTTAACGGCAAGGATCTGAGCGGCTGGGAACTCTCCAATCCTAAAAAGAAAAACGGCTGGCGCGCTGAGGAAGGAATACTGATCAACGAAACCCCGAAAACCGACTTCGGCGCCTACGGAGAATACGGCAACCTCATCACCAAGGGCAAGTTCGAAGATTTTCGCCTGACGATTGAATACCAGGTTCCAGCCAAAGGGAACTCCGGCATCTACCTGCGCGGCATGTATGAAGCGCAGGTCGTCGATCGCGACAGTCGGATGCAGGGCATCATCGGACCGGGTTCCATTTTTGGTAGAATCACCCCTTCGGGAAATGCAGGCAAAGCCGGCGGCAAATGGAATCTTTATGTGCTCACTCTGATCGATCGACATATCACTGTGAAACTCAACGGCAAGACCGTGATCAACAACCAGCCCATTGAAGGCTGCACCGGAGGCGGATTGTCAGCTGATGATACCGCTCCCGGACCGATACTTCTCCAGGGAGATCACACCAATGTTCGCTACCGGAATATAGTGCTTGAGCCAGTAGTGAAATAACAACCCGCTGTGATCACTTCACCGGATCACCAAAAGCATCCACCACCACTTTAGCCGAAGCTGAAAAAGGCGGTTTCATTTTCTCTTCGATCACCAGACGCAATTTTTTGCGCGCCGCTTTGGCATCCGGGGTCAGTTTCTCAAGATCTAATTCCTCTTCGCGAAAACCTTCGCCCGTGATGTCAAACAATCTCCCATCGGAGAACAGTTTGTATTGATGGTCCAAAGCAAAAATATGACGCGAGAACTTTTCCTTGTCCCAACCTGGACGCGGGTCATACCAGAAAAAACAGGAACTGCGCCTTTTCACTTCCCGGCCCAGTAATTGTGGGGCAAAACTCATGCCTTCGTGGCTCCAGTTTTCCGCAACCTTCACATCTGCCAGCTCAGCTAGCGTAGGCAGGAAATCGGAGGCATCGATCAAATCCGAAACCGTTTGCCCGGGCTGAATCGTATCTTTCCAATAAGCGATCAGAGGAACCCTGATGCCCGTCTGCGCAGGTGTTGCTTTGCCACCACGAACCGGCTGCCCTCGAAACTGTGAAGTGATACGTTGATCCGTCCCGTTGTCCCCGTAAAATAGCACCAGCGTGTTTTCTCCTAATCCGAGGGTATGGATTCCGTCCACCAACTCTCCCACCAGTTTATCCATGTAGCTCACCATGTCGGGAAAATAGTCCGTGCTTTCTTCAAGTCGCCGAGCAGGATCCTTCCATTCTTCGGAATCCGGCGTGGGCACCATCGGCCAATGTGGCAGAGCCATCGGATAATAAATGAACATCGGCTCATTTTTAAACCGTTTCATGAAATCGAGAATAAAAGCCACCGAGTTATCCGGTCCGTAACGACCATCAAGGTTCTCATAAAGATTCCCGTTTTCAAAAATGGTAGGGTTTCCATAACGGGAACCTTTGTCTTCGGTATGCCAGGAGTGGAAAAGGGAGTATTCCTCAAAACCGGCGTCCGCAACTTTCATGCCGAGACCGCGGCGGCGATCGGCATTGGGAAAATCCGGCGGGTCATACGATTGCAACTGCCACTTGCCTGCGATGCAGGTTCGATAGCCGGCACCCTTCATCAGGTGGCCAAAGGTGCGCTCCCTGGGATCAAGGATACCAAAACCGACCCAATTGCGATGATTATATTTCCCCGTCATGATCTGCACCCGCGTCGGAGTGCAGAGCGGCTGCGAATAGGCATGGGTGAAACGAATTCCATCAGTCGCCAACTTGTCGAGATTCGGGGTTTTATAACTTGTGCCCCCATAACACCCCAGCCCCTCGATCCCAATGTCGTCTGCAAGGATGAGAACAATATTGGGCCTCTCGCTCTGACCGAAGGCCGTGAACGCAGTTAGAAATACAAATAAAAGGTGGAGTATAATTCGCATGGATTTTTACTATTTCAGCCGAGCTCGAACAAAGTCAGGCAGACGTTTGTCCTTGGCATTAATGATCATAACATTTTTATCATTTTCCAGCTTAGGCCCCGGAGTGCTGCGTCCGTTTTGAATCTGCCTCTTGAGCAGCAGAACCATTTCTTCAACCTGCTCTGGCTGGTCTGCCGCTAGATTATTATCCTCATGCGGATCCTCGGTCACGTTGAATAATTGTACAAAAGGGGCCTTCAGCAAATCTGCTTCTGTCACCCTGCCATCCACTCGTCCCAAAGCAGCCTTCCAAGCGACCCTAGGTGTAGGGTCGTTGCCAGCACCGACTCCATTTTCCATATTGGCAGGAATGCCACTGCCCGGACTTACACAAAGCTTCCAATCTCCGTCACGCACCACAAAAGATACGACGGACTTCATGATTAAATTTTTACGAGTACCCACGGCCTTGGGATTACGCAAAAGATTGGCAAAACTAATGGAGTCCGCCCCTTCCTTGTCTCCCATTTTTTCATCGGCAATCTCCGCAAAGGTTGCCATCAAATCGTTCATACCAATCAGAGCATCACAGCTTCCTCCCTCTGAAATCACTCCCGGCCATCGGGCAATCAAAGGAACACGCAAACCTCCCTCGTAAACAGAAAATTTATAACCACGATGAGGCCCATTGGAATAATGCCCTTTCGCTTCGAGCAATTTGATCTGCCCGGGCGTTGCCTTCAGGATATTACCTGAGTAAGATGCCGGTCCGTGATCAGAGGTGAACATCACCAAAGTATTCTCATCCAGGCCTTTGGCCTTCAACGCACTCATCACCCGTCCTACTGAGTGATCAACCTCCATCACAAAATCGCCATACACCCCCAACTTGCTCTTTCCTTGCCACTTGACTCCGGGACTGGTTGGCGTGTGAGGAGCCGTCAGGGCAAGAAATAAAAAAAAGGGACGGCCCTTTTTCTGCTTGTTAATAAACGACTCCGCCTCGCCATAAAAAGTTTCCAGAACCTCATGATCTTGGAAAGATTTTTCTGCGGGTCCCACTCGATTGAAAGCGCTCCAGCCTTTCTGCGCAGTGATCTCACCTTGCCAGACATTGTTACGCACAAATGCATAAGGATACATGTCAAGCGATCCCGGTAGGATAAAACTTTCATCAAAACCAAACTGCACCGGCCCGTAGATCAGCGGCTTGGTGAAATCGACATTGGTCAAACCCTGAGTCTTGCCATCAAGCGTTTGCATGATGGTGCCCAAGTGCCATTTCCCCACATATCCCGTTCGGTAACCTGAGCGTCTCAGCAATTTTCCCAGCGTCGATTTTTCCTGATTCGGACGCGGACCACAAAATCCCCACGGGCCATGATTCACAGTCGCTCCATAACGCCAGTTGTAACGCCCGGTCATAATCGCTCTTCGTGTGGGACCGCAAACTGAAGCGTTGACGTGTGCGTCAGTAAATCGAAGTCCACCCGCAGCAAGCGCATCGATATTCGGGGTCTCGATCAGACAACGTTCCTTGCCATAACAATTCACATCACCAATACCCAGATCATCCGCAAGAATGAAAACAATATTTGGTTTAGGAGCTGCGTGAGTTGCCGAAATCAGTAACAAGGACAAAAAAACGTAAATTCTCATAACAAATGATCGAAAGTTTTATTTTTCACCCACTCAACAACAGGCATTGGCTGAATATCTTGCTCCACCATCATAACACAAGTCACGTTATCACGGCCAGCTGTGACTCCGATCCCATATATAACGTATATAGGCCATTTGTCGGCAGCAGATCAATGCCTTAATGTATGCAACCTGCCGGTAAAACCCTTGCCTTGCCCTGGTCGAATTCAACGTAAATCCCCATACCTCATGACCACAATTGATAGAAGGAGCTTACTCCACGGAATGACCGCCAGCCTGGGTGCTGCTTTAGGTTCTACCTATCTCCCGAATCTCAGCCAGGCGGCCCCAGCTTCGAGCGGCGGCCCCAAGCGCGTGATCTTTTTTCTACAAAACCAGGGTTTCGATCCAGCGACCTGCATCCCGGCGGGAATGAAAAACAGCGGCTCGCTGGCCAAAGTCAAGCTACCCGAGCCCATCGAAGCGCTGGAACCCTACAAGGAGCGCCTGCACATCATCAATGGTCTCCACGGCAAACACACCAGTCCCTCACACAGTGCTTTTTTTGGTGCCCTCGGCGGATACCGCGGCAGCGACGGCGTGCCTCCCAGCGGACCCACGATCGATTACGAACTGAGCAAGATTCTTCCCGACACGCTTCTGCCCCATCTTTGCATCGGCATGGACTCCATGGAGAACATGACGGCCAAACCCACGGTCGCAAATCTGTCGGCCAGCGGCGCGGGCCAACCGATCTTCATGCACTCCAACCCGAACCACCTCTACCAGATGCTCTACGGTGGCATCTCCCAGGGGGACATTCGCAAGCAGCACGAAGCTCGCTCGAGCATGTTCGACCGCATCGAACAATTGGCTGGCGCCAAAGGAGGCACCCTGCCTTCCGCGGACAAGCTACGCTACAACCAGTACGTGCAAGGGTTCAACGACATCAATGGCCTGCGGCAGCGCCTCGGCAAAGTTTCGGATCACCTGCGGAATTTCGCGCCCAAGGTGGACGAGCGTTACACCAAACCCGAGTTCGAAACCGACTGGCACGACAATCTCTTGGACCTCGGCATCTCCGCCCTCAAATCAGGCATTACCAGCGTGCTCACCGTCGGCTCAGGCCGAGGCGAGATTTTTGGTGCCTGGAAGGGGCTCGGCATCGAGAAACAAGGTCACAACCTCGGCCACATGAAGCAGCCGGACAATCCAATCTGGATCAAAATCCGCCAGTATAACAGCCGCATGCTGGTGAAGATCATGGAGGAGCTGGAAAGCGTCCCCGAGGGCAGCGGCACGATGATGGACAACACCCTGATCGTTTACACCAGTAACAACGGCCAGGCTCAGCACACCAACGGGGCCAACTGGCCGGTGATGCTGCTTGGCAACTGCGGCGGCATTTTCAAAACTGGTCAGTTCACCCAACTGGACGGCAAGCGCCCGATCAACGCTCTTTACTCAACCATTCTCCATACCACTGGCGTGCAATCCGATCGCTTCAACATGAGCAAAAAGATGGCGGCCAAGTTCGACTCCGGCATTGGCCCCATCAAAGAGTTGCTGGCATGAATAGGATTTCTCTTGTCCTCACCGTGACGGCTTTTGCTGTGCTCGGCACGGTGGCTCGTGCCGCTGACGACGCCTACACGCCTGGCGATCCCGTTCGCGGAAACTTCAAAAATTTCGCCCAAGGTTTCCTGGATAATAACTGCCTGGAGTGTCACGACGACGACACCACCAAAGGCGATCTCTCACTGCTCGAGCTCGGGCCGGTGGACGAAACCAATGCCGCCATCTGGAAGTCGATTTGGGCCCAGGTCGCACTAGAGGAAATGCCACCCAAGAAAAAAGCTCAGCCGGAAGTCATCGAGCGCTTGCGTTTCTCCGACTGGGTCGTCGGCGAGCTGCAGCGCGTGATGAAGAACAAGGGTGGTTTTCAAGCCAACCTCGATCCCCAGAAAGGCAACTTCATCTCCCATGACCTGCTCTTCGGCCCCTTGCCCGAAGGCATCGAACTTGCGCCGACATCTTCACCGGCGCGCATCTGGCGAGTGACGCCCCAGGAGCACATCACGCGGCTCAACGAACTGATCAATACCGAACCCGATTTCGACCCGAAAAAACCGGGGGTGCGCACCCACGGCGATGTGGTTCCCACCAATCACGGCGGCGAGCTCAAGCTCTACTTCGGCACCGATCGGATCATCCGTTGGGAGGGAGGAACGGTGGCGTATGCTACCGCGGTCAAGAGCGTGCCCGTGGTCCTTTCCTCGGCTCGCAAACACGGTTTTGAAAATTACCCTGATTTTTACAGCGTCAATAGCTCCGAGGCGACACAGATTATGGGTATGGCGGAGGACATCCTTGAATACATGGCCTACGGCCCGCTCAGCCTCGTCGGCTTTCCGGAACAGATCACCGACGACCCGAAAACCTACGACAGAATCAAGCCAAAAGGAGATCTTCGCGGAACGCCCATCGCCATCGTCTACAACACAAAAGTCGTTCGCCCGCTGACCCCGCTCCACGATCTGATGAAGGATCCCGGCGTCTCGGATGAACGCCTGCTTGCCGCCGTGGACTACCTCTTTGAAGCCCTGACCTTCCGCCCTCCGTCCAAGGAGGAATCCGACGATTACCTGCAGATCGTCAAGAACTCGATCGAGAAGGTCGGCAAAAAAGACGGCGTCTTCATGGGCCTCTCGGCGATTTTCCTGGATCGCGATGCTCTCTTCCGAACGGAACTGACCACAGGTTCCAAAGCCGACCAACACGGTCGAGTCATGCTCCAGGACTGGGAGCTGGGTCTAGCGGTGAATCACGCGCTGCGCTATATCAAACCCGACCAGCAACTCCATCAGGCGATCACCGAAGGCCGCATGCGCACCCGTGAGGACGTGGAACGCGAGGTCACCCGCATGCTTGAAGACGACAGCATCCGCAAGCCACGCATCCTACGCTTCTTCCGCGATTTCTTTGATCACGATCTTGGCGGCTACATCTGCAAGGACAGTAAGGCACTCGGCGAATCCGGCGCCAATACCAGAGGCACTTCCCATTACCGGGCGATGTTCGATGCAACCGCGAGCACGGACCGCCTCATCGAGCTGATCCTCGAGCAAGACAAGGACGTGTTCAAGCAGCTGCTGACCACCCGGCAGGTCGTGGCTACCAAAAACGACAATATCTATTTCGGCAGAAAACACCTCAAGGAGGAAAAAATCGCTGCGCTGGCCGCCAGAAAAGTGGCCGAGAAAGAGGCCGCCAAGAAGGGGGCCGCTAAACTCGAAGCCCTGGAGGCTAAGATAGTCGACCTTGAGACCAAGCTGAAAAATCAACCCGGGGACAAGGCGATCAAAAAATCACGGGATCGACAGAAAAAGGCACTGACCGCAGCAAAAAAACAAATCGGAATCAAGAAGAAGGAGATACAAAGCCGCAACGTACTGGTCGCCCCAGCCAACCTGACAGGCGAGAATATCTACGCCCGAGTCAGCCGCCGGTCCTTCGGTAGAGGCTCCATGAAACCCGACCGCATCCTCGCCACGGCCCCCGAGAATCAGCGCCTCGGCATCTTGACGCACCCCAGCTGGTTGGTCTCCCACTCCGATGCCATGGACAACCACGCCATCCGGCGCGGTCGCTGGATCCGCGAACGTCTCCTTGGCGGCGGCATCCCCGATGTGCCTATCACCGTGGACGCCATGCTTCCCGATGAACCAACTAACACCCTACGTAAGCGGATGCGGGTCACCAGGGAAAAATACTGCTGGACCTGTCATGAGAAAATGGATCCGCTAGGCCTGCCCTTCGAGATGTTCAACCACGCCGGTATCTTTCGAACCACCGAACTCAACCAAGCCGTGGACACCTCGGGTGAAATCATTGATTCCGGCGACCCTGCTCTGGACGGTCCGGTGGACAACGCTTTGGATTTGATCCGCAAACTTTCCGAGAGCAATCGTGTCGAGCAGGTTTTCGTCCGCCACGCCTTCCGCTTCTGGATGGGCCGCAACGAAACGCTCAACGACGCCCCCGTCCTCCAAGCCGCCCACAAGGCCTATCGTGACAATGGCGGCAGCATGAAAGCCTTGATCACTTCACTGATGACTTCCGATGCTTTTCTCTATCGCAAGGTTGAACCGCAAGCAGTAAAGTGATTTGAGATCTACTCGCCGGTTAAGCTCAAAAACTCTTTCGCAAATCTCCGCCCCATCTCCGCTTGAGCGGCGGCATCAGAATGCACCTGGTCACATTTGCCAGCGCCTATTTTACAAACTTCCACTGGCGGATCGATTTGTCGGAACCTTTCGGCGTGTACAGGATGGATTGAATTTCGACGGACGATTCGATGGCGGGTAGATAGAGACGAATGAGTTGAGAGGAACCTTTGATAGGGAGATCGACGGTGATATCGTTCCACTGCTTGCCCGGAGGAAGGTTAAAGGGCTTGCTCTGGCTTCCATCGGAGGGGAAATTTTTCTGGGCGGCGGTCTTCCAGCTCACTTTTCCGGAGCCGCCTTTTGCTGAACGGGCTCGAAGGGTGAGAGTGAGAGGGCCTTTGTGTTTGATCTGGGCAGTGCCAAGGAAGGGATTCTTACCATCCTCATTGACACGCAGCGCGCCGCCGATGAGCTCGGTCTTGCACCCCTTTGGCACAAGACCCGCGTCAAGGGCTCGGGCTGCTGCCGCCGCCTGCGGTGTATAAGCGGGATTGGGAATGGGTGCGAGGGCGCCGGTATCGATAATGAATTGATCGATAAGAGCGTCAAGATCGGCAACTTTGTCGGGCATTTTTCCGGCAAGGTTATTGGTCTCGCCGATGTCTTTCTTCAGGTTGTAAAGTTCGCGGACTTCAGGGTAGTTGGGATGGGGTTCGAAACGGCGGATGAGTTTCCAATCGCCGGAACGCACCGAGACAGCGGGGATAATGTGAGGGAACCAAGTAAATAGTGCTTCGCGTTCAAAGGTGCCGCTTTGTTTAAGGACAGGGAGGAAGGAGAGGCCGTCGATGATATGCTCACTTGGCGATTCAATCTCGAGGGCGTCGAGAACCGTTGGGTAAATATCAATAGGGCCGACAATGGCGTCGGTGACGGAACCTGCTTCAATTTTCTTTGGCCAGCGGATGATGAGAGGAACTCGCTGACCGCCTTCGTAGATACGGGCCTTGCCTTCGCGAAGCGGGGCATTGTTGGTAGGACCCTGAGGACCGGCCCATCTGCGCCATTCTTTCAAGGCTTTGTATTTCGGGTGACCGGGCTTGATCTTTGCGATCTTGTGATCGTCGATAGCATTGCTGTGGACATTGCCTCCATTGTCGGAGTAAAAGATGAAAAGAGTGTCGTCAGTGAGATCGAGATCATCAAGAGTATCGAGAACGCGACCAAGACTCTCGTCAACACTTTTGAGCATCGAGGCCATGATGGGATTGCGTTGTTTGCCACGTGGATCCGTCTTTTTCGCAAATTCTTTGGTGTATTCTTCTTTGTGCCCCCAGGGCCCATGGACGCCATACTGCCAGAGATTGAGATAGAAAGGTTCGTCTTTATGCGATTTGATAAACTTGATGGCCTCGTCGGTGAGACGGTCGGTGATGTATTCGCCGGGAGGGCCGTCGGTAATGTTGCCGACTTTGTTCTTGCCGGTGGGACGGCCTTCGGTGACGACACCGTAAGGAGAGAAATAACTTGGGGGACCGGGATCGGGAGCGCAATGCCAGGTAGTTTCGAAACCCTGCTTATCAGGGCGGTGGGGAGCAGTGAGACCAAGGTGCCATTTGCCAAAATGGCCAGTCCGGTATCCGGCGTCGCGGAGGACCTCGGCGAGGTTAATAATCCCAGGGTCGAGGTAGGTCTTGGAATTGGCGTAGATGAGCGGTCTGTTGGGTGCCGCTTTCTCGGGATAGGGAGAGGCATTCTCTTCAGCGGGCGCCTTGTGTCCCGTAGCACTCGTGACACCATGACGAGAGGTGTATTGGCCGGAGAGAATGGAAGCTCGTGCTGGTGAACAGAGCGGGACGGCGTAGGCGTCAGTGAATAACATGGACTGGGTCGCGAGGCGCTCCATGTTAGGGGTCTCGTAGTATTGGCTGCCGTATGCGGAACTGTCCATCCACCCCATGTCGTCGACGAGAAAAAGGATGATGTTGGGTTGGTTTTTCGCCCAGCCGAGGTCGAGGGTTACGACCATCAATAACAAAATGACGACAAATTTTTTCATCAATTATATTAAGTAATGGATGAGGCCACACAAATACGGATATGCGTGAGGCAATTGTTTATCTAACAGTCCGCAAACGGCGCACTACACCTATCCTACCTTCGCCAGATCCTGACCTCGTCCACGTCGACTTTGGCAGGCACCAGCAAGCGGATGAGAGTTTTGCTTTCATGAGCAAATCCAGGTGAGGCAAACGAAGCGATCAGCTGACCGTTAATCCGGCAACTGACTTTATCTCCTTCGACAGTGGCGTGAACTTGATACCATTTTCCCAACTCCAATTTGTGTGTGAAGGTTTTATTCTTCTTAGCCAACTCTACTTTCTGTTCATCCGAGAGTGATTGATTGCTTCTGGCTGCCCGCAATTCATTATTCATCACGCCCGTCTTCAGATCGCTCAAGCTAACGGCGGAAGGGCTAATCGTGACATTAAACAGATGCCCGGCATGCACGCTCTTTTCTCCCAGGTCCGTAAAATTCAACTTGATCGAATCCTTCTCATTCTCAAAACGAAGCTTCAATCCGATAGTGCCGTCTTTGAATGCAAAAGCATGCCTGACGGAGGTGGCATGATTCGCCTCTGCGTGAGTATAGATATGCATATAACCATCGCGCAGATCGACCTCCTTATGACCCTTTGCCGTTCTTTCACTGCTCGTGGTCCATTCATTGCCAGGTTCATCCTTGAGTTCTTGAGATTCCGACCGATCAAAATCGTCGTGGAAAATCAAGGTGCCTAAGTCTTCCTGCGCCAGGACATGAGGTGTCACCATCATCAATGCAATGATCGCCAGTTTTTTCATATCTGATGAATTATTTATTACTCTTCGCTTTCTTAAGTCCCGGCACCTTGGTGGCATCATAAGTGGAACCTTTGGCGACTTGAACAATAGTGACGCGGATCTTGGTAGGGAAAAACTTTGTCAGATCAGGTTGTAAATGAGCATGGGCTTTGCCACCTGCTTTGGCCCGCTTGATGACCAGCGACATCTGCTTGATTCCCTGCGTCCAGATGATCGAATCATTCTCCCAGAATTCGGTCATCTTCTGATCTTTTTCAAAGATGCCCGTCTTGTTATAATTCGGTGAACTCAAACAGCCATAATTGTTATTCTGCCCCTTGTTTGGAATGTAACAAAGGCTCCACATGGTAGGCACATCACCCGCAGGTTTTTCGAGCACTTCGATCCGAATATGGGCGGTGCCATTGCGGTAATCAATCGGCGAGGTCCAGTCCTTGGGTGTGTTTTTGCCAAATTGTTCTGCTTTGACGTGAAGATGCGACTTGGTCGGAACCGCGTCTTTTTCTTCGAAGGTGAACACTTCATCAAACAGCACAAACTGCTCTGCACGAACTGAACCGAGTAGCGAGGAAACAAAAAACAAAGCAACGATCAATAACTTCATAACGAAGATAATACTATGGCATCAATTGAAAATATTGCCATACCCTAGATCTAGCCGAGCGCCTTTCTCCTCAACCCTTCAACTGTTCAGCTCTTAAATTCATAACCACTGATTTCACCGATAAACACTGATACGGAAGAAAAAAATAAGCCCAGAACAACCATACAAACTAGCGCCGTGTTATTGTGCTTCTCAATTAAAAAGCGTCGTATAATGCGACTCAACTCTTAAATCAGTGTTCATCAGTGCCTATCAGTGGTTCAAACTTTCTTCCCCCTGAACCCCGCCGCCAGAAAGAGATTTAAATAGAGCCTGTCCCACTGGGGCGGAGCCCCGTGGGACAGGCTCTAGCTACCCGCAGGGGCTGATGGTCGAGTGAAAGCGGCTGCCGTCATCATGTGGCGGAGATCACGATGCTAGGAGCAGGTAAGTGGCAAACCGTAACCCTCCGAAGCTGCAGATTTCAAAGATGCCGCAGACGCACTCCTTGCTGACTGGAACCTTTTGAAGGAATTACGTCTTTTGCCGACGGAGCATCTCAAATCAGATGGACGTAAAAACTCAACTAGACGTCTAAACGGCCCGATTACTTTCCCCCCTCCCTGCCCTCTTGCCCGTCATAAGCTTGGAGAAGGATATTTGAAAAGTAACAGCCCTGGACTTGCCTCGATCACCAGCTAGAATTGCCACGCAAGAAGCCGGCTTATCTTTTTCCCTTGGCTCATCGGAATCTCGCGCATCTGAGTAACACCGCACTGAGTCATCACATTTTTCAAGACCCTCAGATTCTCTCCCTTCGAGACCAAACTAGTGAACCACTCTACTTGCGTGGCAAATTTCACACTCTCTCGTATCATCTTTGTGATAAACGCGACTTCGCCACCGGGGCACCAGAGTTCCGCCTTCTGTCCACCGAAGTTTAGTGGAGCGGTCCCTTTTGCGACCTTCCCTTTATTTAAGTTTCGGATTTTACGCTGACTGCCTGCCTGCGCCGCCTCAGGTGAAGTGTGGAACGGCGGATTACACAACGTCAGGTCAAAATGATCGCCCTTATGGATGATGTTTTCGAATATTGATCCTGGCTTCTTCTGTTCCACGACTTTCACCAAATTATTCAAACACGGGTTTGATTCGACGATCAAACGAGCCGCCTTCACCGAGACAGGATCGATATCCGTTGCATCAAACTTCCAGCCATAGCTCTGACTCCCAATAATGGGATAAATACAATTCGCACCCGTGCCAATATCGAGCACTCGAACACCCCTCCCTTTTGGCACTTCCCCTGAGTTTGATTCAGCCAAAAGGTCTGCAGCATAGTGAATGGTGTCCGCCCGCCCGGGAATCGGCGGGCATAAGTAACCGGCCGGAATCACCCAATGTTTCACCTTATAAGTATGAGCCAATATTGCTTGATTCAAGCACAACACTGCTGCCGGATTGCTAAAGTCGATGGTTGGATCACCCGATGGATTGAGCCTCACATAAGCGCTCAATTCAGGAACGACTTCAACCAGTGCAGGCAAATCATAGCGGCCTTGATGTGGGTTGCGCGGGTGCAACAAGCCGGTCGGCCGTGTATTTTGTTTAGAGCGAGGCATCATCTGTAGGTTTTAAATTCAAACAAACAACACATCGATCACTGTGCGTATATCCTACGCTAAAAACCGCTAGAAATTTGCTTCCCCTCCTCCTTACCCTCTTACCCACCATCATTATAGCGATACCTTACCCTGAGATATCAATGCGCCATTCATAGATGTCTAGATAGCCGAATAACTATTTACTTCTCACTTTTTTAGTTCCGTCACCTTGGAAGCATCATAGGTCGAGCCTTTAGAGACTTGCACCAGAGTGAAACGAATTTTTGTAGGGAAAAACTTCTTCAGATCTGGCTGACGATGTGCGTGCGCCTTGCCTCCCGCATTTGCCAACTTGATCACCAACGCCATCTGCTTGATTCCCTCAGTCCATACAATCGAATCATTTTCCCAGAACTCAGTCATCTTCTCATCCTTCTAAAAAATCCCCGCCTTGTTATAGGTCGGAGAACTTAGGCATCCATAGTTATTTTTTATTCCTTTGTTCGGAAGGTAACAAATGCTCCACATAGTCGGCAGATCACCCGCGGGTTTTTTTAATACTTCGATGCGAATATGAACCGTGCCATTGCGGTAGTCGATCGGCGAGGTCCAGTCTTTGGGTGTGCTTTTGCCAAAATTCTCCGCTTTGACAAAAAGATGAGACTTGGTCGGGATCGCATCTTTTTCTTCGAAGGTGAACTCCTCATCAAACAGCACAAACTGCTCCGCATGAACTGGAGCGTGCAAACTCAAAGATAAAAGCAGGGCGACTAGGTAGATTTTCATAATTGCTTGAGATCGGATATCCAATGCGTCAGAATTTCGGCTGATATTCAGGGTTGGGTTTTGATTCCGCTGATTTTAAGATTGCGAATCTTGACGGACTTGCCGGCAGCAATCCAGCTACGTGATTTGGGCGTGGCGAGATAGGCGTGTTGAGCGTTCAGTTTATGGCCATCAAGATTGACCGCCATCTGCCCACCCTTCCACTCAACCCGTAAGTGATGCCATACCCTCGTTTTGGTCGTGACGGCAAGATGCGCTATGCTGTGCGACGGTTTCACTGAATCTTCGGCGATACTCAACCTCTTGGCGCTGATGATCACTCGTCCGACATGTTTGTTGGAATCACAACCAACGATGAATATGCCCGGACCGTCGAGCAAGAACTCGACTTCGATGACCGCATCCGAGAGGCCGACCAGATGATGCAGAACGGGGATGTGTTTTTCTGCGGGCAGATCAAGCACTTTGAGGACGCCGTCCTCCACAGTCCATTGCCCCTTGGCTACACGGAAACTTTTATCCAGGGGGGCCTTAAGGTCCGGTGAGGCGAGAAGCGGTAGCTCTTGATCATGCAGCAGAGATTTGGCCGGTCGGCCCAGAGAATCTGAAGCAAGACCCAGGGGCATCAAAAAAGAGAGCAAAATACAAGTCCGGATCAATGATTTCATAAAGGTGATAACAACATGCCACTGTTTAGATAGGGCGCAATCATGCGATGCCGCCAGGTTTGACAGAGTGGAATTCACCTGAGTAATTGTCAGCATGAATCTCAAAGCTTTCCTTGCCCTCTTTTTTTTCACCTCCGCTACCAGCCTGATGGCGGACGCCGACTCCCCTGTCGTAGCGGACAGCCCGATGCAGGCTATCCCCGGCGATTTCAAACTCGCAGACGGTCCTGCCTGGGATGGTTGGTCGCTCACGGTTCCGGATCCATTCAGCGAAATAACCAAGCGCTATATCCCAAGCAAAGACCTGTGGCAGCCCCTGATGAGCGAGCGCCGTCTCAGTGGTAGCTTTTATAACCAAGGTATCACTTACTTCGTCGATAATGGTAAAGCCTCCATCCTGCGCCGCGAAAAAAACGGCAAGGTCACTGTCATCCATCAGGAAGATCTCGCCGCTGACAAAACTCGCAAACCCAACGATCTGGTAGTCGATCGCTCGGGCGGCATTTATTTCACCCTCACTCGTGCAGGAGAGATCGTCTATGTCCCACCTGGCAAAACCGCCATCACTGTGGCCAACGATGCCAAAACCGCTAACGGACTGATCCTCAATCCTGACGAAAGCATTCTCTATGTCTCCGAAGCCAGTCTCAAACAGGTCATCGCTTATAAGGTCGGCTCCAACGGTAAACTCAGTGGGCGCCGTGTTTTTGCCAAAATGGAAGGCGGTGATCCTAAAGCAAAAGGCGGCGCTGATGGCATGAGCATCGACCGCGCGGGCAATGTTTACTGCGCCGGCCCGACCGACATTTGGATCTGGGCACCCGATGGCAAACTGCTTGATAAAATCCATTGCCCTGACAGGCCGGTCAACTGCACCTTCGGGGGATCAGCTCTGCGCGATCTTTACATCACCGGATTCGGTGGACTCCACGTGCAGAAAATGCGCATCTCAGGAGTGTCGGCCCAACCACCGGCATCCTGGCCTGAAAAAGAGAGCAAATCTAAACCCAGCGTCACCCTACCCAAAGGAGTCACCCCGCATTACGATCTCACTTACGCTCAATATGACACACGTAAGATGTTAGCCGATATCTTTGTCCCATCCGGTGACGGCCCTCACCCGGCAGTAGTTATCCTGCATGGCGGCGGCTGGCACAGCGGCGACAAGATGAAATTCCGCGCCATGGGACTCGACCTGGCCCGTCGAGGATATGTCACCATGGCGATTGCCTACCGACTCAGCGGCGAAGCCAAATTCCCTGCCAACATTCAAGACTGCCACGCCGCCGTTCGTTACCTGCGCGCCCACGCCACCGATTACAAAGTCGACGCCAAACGCATCGGCGTGGTCGGCGGTTCAGCCGGAGCCCACCTCGCCGGCCTGCTCGCCACCACACCTGACGTCTCTGCCCTACAGGGAGACGGAGGCAATCCAGGAGTATCCTCCGCCGTGCAGGCTGCAGTGGTCATGTCCGGCCCGATGGAAATTGCCACTGGCAGTGTCGCCGAACGTTCGCTGATCAAAGACAACCCCAAACCCAACGCCGTGTGGCTATTTGGCGGCAGCGTCAAACAGATGCCGGAAGCCTACGCGCTGGCTGATGCTCACCAACACATTGATAAAAACACGCCGCCCATTTTGTTCCAATATGGAGGCAAGGAAGACCCAAGCAAAATCGACCCGTCGGTTAAAAAACTCCAACAACTCAGCATACCAGCCAAAGTTCTCTCCAACTACAAAGACGGCAAACACGGCTGTTGGAACCGCCACCCCTGGTTCACCCCGATGATGGATGACATCGACGCCTGGTTTCGTGAGCACCTGTAAAGATCGCGGAAAAGGTAACACTTAAAAGATAACTAACGGGCAACAACATCCGTCAAAGTCGCAGCTCGGGTTTTAATTTCAGATCGTTAAATCCACACACCGCTAACAACTTAAAGCAGCTAATGAAAAGACGACAAGCCCTCAAACAACTCACGCTCGGAGTGGGAGCCGCAACCCTCCCCATTGGATCATCCACCCTGCGGGCTGACGATCAATCCCCCTGGCTCAAACTCGCTGTGCAGCAATACAGCTTTAATCATCAGCTTCGTTCAGGGGAGCTGAAAATCGTCGATTACCCAAAAACAGTGGTGGATGGCACCGGTATCAAAGCACTTGAGTATTTCAATGGCCACATGGAGGACAAAGCAGGCAAACAACAATTTTTTAAAAATCTCCGCAAGCGAACTGACGACCTTGGCGCTGTAAATACCATGATTCTCTGTCGCAGCAAACACCCGCTCGACTCTCCCGACGCGAAAATTCGCGCTGCCGCCATTGAGGTTTATCGCCCTTGGCTGGAGGCCATGAAAATTCTCGGTGGTCTGTGCATTCGTGTCGATGTTCGAACGAAGGGTGATCCCGGCGAGCAGCAAAAACATGCTGCCGCGGGACTGCGGGCACTGAGTGCCATTGCCGAAGACGATTTCGGGCTATCCATCGTGGTTGAGAACCACGGCGGACACTCAAGCACAGGAACCTGGGTCGCTGATCTAATGAAGACCGTCGATCGCAAAAACTGCGGCACGCTGCCTGACTTTCAAAATTTCACCGACTACGATCCTTATAAAGGAGTCGAAGAGATGATGCCATGGGCCAAGGTGGTTTGTGCCAAATCAAAAGGCTTTGACTCCAGCGGCAATGAGTCCAACGTCGATTATCGCCGCATGTTAAAAATCGTCAAGAACAGCGGTTTCCACGGTTACATCGGCATTGAATTTGAAGGGCATGAGACCGACCCCATCAAGGGGATCAACCAAACCAAAAATCTGATCAAAAAGGTAATGACCGAGCTGGGCTGAAATTGCTCCAACCATTAGAATATCCAATCATGAAACCCAATAGACTGAAAAACATTTTCTATTCCTTATCCGCATTCGTTCTATTGACGAACGCCAGCTACGGCGACTCCCGCCCAAACATCGTTTTTGTCTTTTCCGACGACCACGCCACCCAGGCCATCAGTGCTTATGGAGGCAGACTCGCAAAAGTAGCCCCGACGCCCAACCTGGATCGCATCGCCGAGCAAGGAATGCGATTTGATCGCTGCATGGTCACCAACTCGATCTGCGGGCCCAGCCGAGCCACGATTTTGACCGGTAAATACAGTCATAAAAACGGCTTTTACACCAATGAAAACACCGTCTTTGATGGTAGCCAACAAACCTTTCCCAAGCTGCTGCAAAAAGCTGGTTACCAGACTGCCATTATCGGCAAGTGGCATCTTGGCAGTAATCCCACCGGCTTTGATCACTGGGAAATTCTTCCCGGACAGGGCAGTTATTACAACCCGGATTTCATCACCAAAGAAGGTAAACACCAGGAAACAGGATACGTCACTAACATCGTAACCGACAAAGCAAAAGCCTGGCTTGAGCAACGCGACAAGGACAAACCCTTCATTTTGATGGTGCAGCACAAAGCCCCGCACCGGGCATGGGATCCCGCACCGGAATATCTTAGCACTTTCGATGACGTGGAAATCCCTGAGCCTGAGACCCTTTTTGATGATTATTCCGGTCGTGGCACCGCCGCCCGTGATCAGGACATGACGATCGAAAAAACCATGACTCTGGGCCGGGATCTCAAGGTGAAAGAAAAAGACGTCACCGGCAGCTTCATGAAAAGAGGTTATGGACGATTGAACCCTGAACAGGCAGCACTGTGGGACGCCGCTTATCAGAAAAAAAACGATGCTTTCCTTGCCGCCAAATTAACAGGCAAGGAACTCACCCGTTGGAAATACCAACGATACATGAAGGACTATCTGCGCTGCATCAAATCAGTCGATGACAGCGTCGGGGAACTTCAGCAATACCTGACAAAAAACGGGCACTCTGAAAACACCGTTTTCATCTACTCCAGTGACCAGGGTTTTTACCTCGGTGAGCACGGTTGGTTCGACAAACGTTTCATGTTCGACGAATCCTACCGCACCCCGCTGCTCGTCTCCTGGCCCGGCAAAATCAAAGCCGGCAGCGTCAACCGGGATCTGGTTTCAAATCTTGATTTCGCCGAGACTTTTCTCGATCTTGCCGGAGCTGAGATTCCTCAAGACATGCAGGGGGCTAGTCTGGTGCCGATATTCAAAGACTCTAAACCCGCCGACTGGAGAAGCAGTCATTATTACCATTATTACGAATACCCCGGTTGGCACATGGTGCAACGACACGAAGGAATCTATGATGGTCGTTACAAACTCATGCACTATTACGACGTCGATGAATGGGAGCTCTATGACATGAAGTCGGATCCACAGGAAATGAAAAGCGTGTATGGCCATCCCGATTACACCGAAATCAGTAAACGCCTGCATCGTGAACTTGATGGCCTGCGCAAACAATTTGATCTACCAGTCATTGAAAAACAGGATCTAAGCAATGTGAATATGCGTTATCATTCAGAGAGCCTGCGCAAAGCAGGCATCGCCAGAAAAAAATCTGCTGCTGCAAAAAAAGGAAACTAACGGATAATGATATCCGCCAGATTAGCATCCCATTTCAAACTGGCGGATATACTCAACCCTCCATCATCACCAATCTTGAATGCTGTCAGGGTCGCCGCCCGGGTCGCTGATACCATCAAGTAGTCACCCTGCGGGGAAAGATGCAAGGCCCAGGGGATTTTATCAGCCTGCGTAAGTCCCAGTAGTTCAACTTGGCCATCAGCCAGAACCTTATAACGGGCGATTTTATCAAAATCCCGTGTCAGTCCTCGAATGCCGGCAAAAAGAAAACGCCCATCCGGCGTGATCACCACATCGGAAGCGGTAATACCCTGTTTATCAAACGCGGGCTCAACTGCTTCACACACCTGAAAAATTTTGAGCTGTCCGGAGCCTGTTCGAGAATACACCGAAACCCCCAAACCTTGTTCATTGCTGAAATAAACGGTCGGCAAGCTGGGATGATAAATCATGTGCCGGGGACCCGTCCCCGCCGGAGGGCTGGCACTTTTAGGATCAAGAGCTTTTAGCTGCCCGCTGTTTTCATCAAAAGCATATTGATACAACTCGTTGTTATCTTTCACATAAGGGATATAAACAAAACGATTATCCGGTGATGGCAAAACACAGTGCGCATTTTTCCGCCCCTCATCCAAACCACTGACATGCGCTTTTAAAACCCCGCTCTGATCGAGTGAATACACATCCACAAATCCATCCCCGTAATTGGCTGTCAGCAGAAATTTATTTTTCCGGTCGAGGCTGAGAAAAGCCGCTCCGTGTTTCAACTTGAAAGGGATCACTTTTTCAACAAATCCTTGCTCATTTAAAATTACAGTGGCTCCAGGAACCTTGCCTTCCTCCCCACCCGAAGCTGACACGTAAAGCATCGGTTTTTCTGGATGTTGAGTCATCGATCCGGCAGGGAATCCCAAATCCGCGGATTCCACTTGTTTCAAACTGAGTTTGCCATCCTTCACTTTTGCCTCGGCAATCAACAAGGCCTGGCTTACCCGACTCGGGGCGTAGATTTTAAATTCGGAGTCGGCAGCCAGGGATGTCATTGAGATGAATAAGCTGCTGCAGAAAACAGTAAAAAGAACCTTCATAATCCATCAATCAACAGCCTGATGCCAGGGAGTCAAACCATTCGCTTGCCACCATTGACACAATGAAAGACACATGGCTGCTTTGCATTCCATCTTGCCCACTAAATATTTCATGAAACTCCCCTTCTACCTGACCCTGTTTTTCATACTGCCCTTCAGCCTGTTTTCAGCCCCGCATCCCGGGCACCGTCTGATGCTTGGTTATGGAGAAGGCCTGATGGAACTGGATAAAAATAACAACACCGTCTGGCATTATCAAAATCCCGAGATCGAACTGGTGCACGACGTTTGGAAATTGGACAATGGCAACGTTCTCTTCTCCCACCGCTACGGCGTTCGTGAAGTCGATGCCGACAAACAAACCATCTGGGATTTCAAAGTGCCCCGGGAAAAAGGCAAACAGGAAATCAACGCCTGCCAACCACTGGAGAACGGCAAGGTGATGATCCTCGACTGTGGCAACCAGAAAATCCTCGAAGTCGACCGCGACTACAAGGTGACTCTGTCCATCGACCTGCCGGATGGCGGCAAAAACTCCCACACCCGTTACATGCAGGCGCGCAAAACAGCTCAAGGCACTTACTTGATTTCCTACCGTGAAAAAGCTAAAATTCTCGAGCTGAACACAAACGGCGACATCATTTGGCAATACCAACTGGAAAAAACCGATCGCCCTTTCACTGCCATCCGGCTGGAAAACGGCAATACACTGGTTCCCTGCATCACCTCCAACCGCATCATTGAAATCTCCCCTGATAAAAAAATCACCTGGGAACTGAACAGTAAAGATGAGCTCGGATTTCAGATTCTCTATCCGGTCGGCGTGCAAGTGCTCAAAAACGGCAACCTGGTCGTGATCAATTCGGACTACCATCACCGCAAGGGATCAAACAACGATGTGCAGGCCTTTGAAATCACTCGTGATAAAAAAGTGCTGTGGACACTGAAAAAATCGGATCTCGAAAACGACGGCAAAGTCCCGGTAGTTGAACGCGGAACCAAAATGCCTTCCCACCATCTGCTGGGCATTCAAGTCATCGGCGAAAACCCCTCATTGAAATAAACATTAACCTTTCCAACAAATACCTATACCACCCCAAGCTATGAAAATATCTCTCAAGAACACCACTCAAGCCCTCTCAAAAACCGACCTACTTGTCATTTTTGCGCGCCAAGGCTCCAAAGCCAAACTGCCTCAAGGAGTGCAAGTCCCACCGCTCGCGCTCAAATCATTCGAGGGAAAAGAACGCGAGATGCGCCTGACCGATGCCACCGACGGCCCCGCCGCACGCGTCCTGTTGATCGGCTTGGGTGACAGCAAAACCATCGACTGCGAAACCTTGCGCCGCTGTGGTGCTCTGGCGACAAAAAAAGCCGAGAAAACCCATTCCGCCTCCGTCGCCATCTATTTTGATCTACCTGTCGGCAAACAGAGTGAAACCCTCGGCCAGGCCCTCGCCGAAGGAGCCGTGATGGGAGCCTATCGTCTCACCGATTTTCAAAGCACCGCCAAACCAGCTGCCTTGAAACGCCTGCTCATCTACGGCAATAAAGAATTCAAGCTCGGCGCAATACACGGACAAATCATTGCCCAGGCCAACTGCCTGGCTCGTCGGCTCAAGGACACCCCTGGCAATTTGATGCGCCCACGCGACCTCGTTAGTGAAGCAAAAAAAATCGCAAAAAACAGCTCCTCCCTCAGCGTCAAAATCATCGACGAAAAAGCGATGGCTCGACTCAAGATGGATGCCCTGCTGTCCGTTTCAAAAGGCTCCTGCGAACCTGCCTACCTGATCCACCTGATCTACAAGCCCAAAAAGAAGAGCTCTCGCAAAATTTGTCTGGTCGGCAAAGGACTCACCTTTGATGCCGGCGGCATCAGCCTCAAACCCTCCGGCAAGATGGACGAAATGAAATACGACATGTCCGGAGGAGCCGCTGTTTTAGGTGTTTTCAAAGCACTCGCCGAAATGGACATCGATGCCGAGGTTCACGGACTGGTCCCCACTTCGGAAAACCTGCCTGACGGCAAAGCGGTCAAACCGGGTGATCTGGTCACCGCCATGAACGGGCTCAGCATCGAGGTTCTCAACACTGACGCCGAAGGACGATTGATTCTCGCCGATGCTCTTTGTTACGCCAAAGAAAAAATCAAACCTGATGCCATGATCGATCTCGCCACCCTCACCGGCGCGGTGGTGGTCGCTCTTGGTCACGAGATGAGCGGAGTGATGGGCAACGATCAGAACGTGATCGACGATCTGATTGCCGCCGGAAAACGCAGCGGCGAACTGGTCTGGCCGCTACCGCTGCACGACGTTCATCAGGAAGAGATGAAAGGCAAAGTAGGCGACCTGCGTAACATCAGTAGCCCCGGAGCCGGAGCCGGATCCTCCACTGGCGGCGCCTTTTTATCCAACTTCGTCGACGACATCCCCTGGGCCCATCTCGACATCGCCGGCAGCGCCTGGGGCGCCGCAGACCGGGATTACCAAGGCGGTGCCAAAGGCACCGGCGTCGGCGTGCGCCTGCTCATCGATTATCTACAGCAAAGCTAAAAAATCCGTAAAAAACAAACCCCGCAACAAAAAAACGTACCGATAGAATGTCCGGCTGGACATTCTATCGGTCGTCACCTGCCCTCAATGACAGAACAATGCGAGGGTTGGCTTGTGCCGACAAAAGATGAGTGATGGTTCGCATATCAAAAGTGCGGGCGCTGTCTCGCAAAGCTCGCCCCCCCATGCGCGAATCGCATGAAATAAAAATTCAGAACACCAGACACCTTCTGGGAAAATGTTGTTGGAATGAGGTGCTCTAAATTTGAGAGTAAAATTAAAAGCGATACCCAAACGAGAAAAACGGATTGCCAATCCATTCCACATGCTGATGCTAATGCTAATGCGAAAAATTTCAATAATCTGCGGGCATCAGTTCAGAGTGATATCAGAATAAGGTCATCCCATGTCTGGTGTTCTGAACTTATCGAATTAAAAACTTTACAGGTTCTAATAGCCTTTTTTGTTTCCCAACTCAAGCCTCTTCCCCCATCAGTGCACATCAGTGAAATCAGTGGTTAAAAAAATGTCTTGTGGCGTGCTCCCCCTACTTTACCGAACCCACTGGATAATCCTTCCACAGCCATTCCAACGCGTGAGGCAGGAATTGCGCTTTGGCATTGCCGATGCCGTGACGGGCATCGAGGCAATACAAATACTGATAGTGATAGCCCTTGTCCTTCAGCACTTTTGCCATACGATTATTGGCCGCCACCCAGTCATGCATGTCATCACGCATGATGTTAGGATTGAGCAAATCACGATCGCCAACGGCCAGGAAAATCCGCAGCGGCTTCACTTCGCTGTTTGGGATCAATGTTTTATGAAAACCCCAGGCACCATCTGGAAACTTGGGATCAAAAGGCCAGGCTTGGTTCACAAAGGTGCCTGAGGTGGTCAGCACCCGATGATACAAATCCGGACGAAACCACGCCATGATCAACGCTGCCGAACCACCGGAACTGCTGCCCATGACCGCACGTGCGTTCGGGTCTTTACTCAGTTTCACCTTATACTTTTTCTCTACCTGCGGCAATATGTGGGTTTCAATATACTCGGCAAACATGCCTGACATATTATCATACTCACGCCCACGCTCATGCCCCTGGGCATCACCTCCTCCATTGGCGATCATGATGGCGACCATCGGTGGGACTCGTTTCTGGGCAATCAAGTTGTCGAGGATACGTGGCATTCTCATATCCGGCTTTCCTACCACCTTGGAGCCATCGTGTGAGACGATGAAAGGCGCATCGCTGCCTGGTTGATACTGCGCTGGAATGTAAACGGTGATGGTTCGTTTGTAGTCGATCTCATGGGTTTCGACAATCAGCGTCTTGGGGTTGTTCGGATCCAGTTCACCAAAAACATCCCGGGCGATTCCCGGATTATAAAGCGTGCCGGTCTTCGAATCGATACTGAACTGATGCACCGCCCCCTGCGGAACTCCTTCAACGACCTTGAGCTCGGGAGCCGGAATGTAATCCGGCCCGATCAGAAAATCACCATCCACGTCAGCAGGTGGATTCACTCCTGGTTTCCCGTCCAGCCGGATGAAGGTCAGTGTTCCCGGTGCATCAAACGCACGCGTTGGAGGCGTCGGACGTTTCTGCTTCTTCGGGGCTGGCTTTTTCGAATCCGCACCCAATGCCGGTGTGGACAACACACAGGAAAAGGCAAAAACAAAAAGCGATGCTGTAATGATATATTTCATAGTAAATTTTGTTAATTGAGTGTCGAACAGATCGACTAATGTGAAACTATATTTTTTCCAAACCCCTTATTTTCGTTCGCCTCCCTCTTCCCACAATTGCTGCAACAATTTCACCGCCGTATCCACCAGCATCTGGATCCCTTCAAGCGACACAAAATTCACACCTGCCAGAGTTTCGTATCCCTCGTGCTGAAATCCTTGCGCGGTGGGCTCGTAACCGATCCAATCGTTGGTCAATTCACTCACAATGGTGTGGGGGAAAGGCGAGCGTTTTTTCATATCGATTCCCCATTCCACAAAAAGTTCCCCGGAATTGGTCGCGATGCCCAAGGGGCCAATCCGCGCAGCGCTTACCGGGACTTTGCGGGTCCTGGGCATCTTGGCTGCGGTGCGCTTGGCAGAGTCAAACATGTCCGGTCGCCATCCCAAGCGGGCAATAGCTCCTTCTCGTTGTTTGGTCGGATCACTCAGCGGCACCTCCACATCGCGTCGCACGCAACCCACGGCTACCGCCCCCTTAATAAGGGTTGCCCCTTTGGCCGCAGCCACCGCGGCCCTCGCAAAAACTGCGCCTTGCTCTCGCCAATCGTCATTCAGCTCACCTGTGGGGTTGATATTGCCCGAGCAACCCTGGGTAAATACGCTCACCGCTTCTTCCCCATATTCTTTGCCAATATGCTCCGCAATCAATCCGGGAAAATCCGCGGACCAGGTTCTGAGACGAGCGCGATCACGGTGATGAGGGTGACAGGTAAAATTCACCAATGTGCCCAACACTCGTCCATCCAGGGTATCGAAACGAGCTAACCACAACTCAGGGTCGATCGGCCCCTCCGTGCCGAGCACCTGCGGAGTTTGCTCCAGGTCATTCAGCTTCTTCAGCCAGGTATTCAACACCAATCCATCAGCCTTACTTATCACTCGCCGGTTATGATGACCTTCGTAAACCAGTGAACGTCCCAGGAACATACGAGCCGCTTGACGTGTTTTGTAAGCCTGCTCGATGCTATCCGCAATAAGCCCCGGCAAAGTTGACAAATAATCCTTGTTCTTCTCTCCCCCCATCGGAACAAAAGGTGAACTGTGATTGTGAGTTGGACAGATCAATATCGTATTTCCATCAATCCCTGTCCGCTTAGCCGCCTCGGCGATAGCCGCATCAGCCAGATCCCGGCGAATTTTGACAAGATCCAAACTCACAATGACGACCGTATTTCCACCACTCAGAGCCACCAGAGTCCTGGCCATCAGCGGATCCTCCATGCCAACACTGATCGGAAGACGCGGGCCAGTCATGATAGTTCCAACCGGCGGAGTGATCTCCACCTGACCGAACCCGACTTCCAATACCCCCGGCGGGCCATCGACCTCCGCCGCATGCGCAGAAGCTCCGGATAGAACCAACACCACCAGCAAAATCAAAAGGCCTCTCAGCAGATTACCCGTATTTCGATTTCTCATTTTCATCTCTTCGCTATTGAATGGTTTCAACCTTTCCGACGACGCTTAGCTCATCTCAAACAAAGCCCGGTCGGATCAACCAAGCCAATAACATCAGGCTTTCGGTTTTTTAACTTTAGGTTTTTTTACCTGGACCGGCTCAAAAGCAGGAAAGCCTGTTCTACGTTTTTCCCAGCCTGCTTGTTTTTCCTTTTTTACCGTCCAAATGGTCATGTTATCCAATTCAACCTTGCCCTTTCTCGGATCTGCAATTCCAAAGCCATTTCCTCCGCTCTTGGTTTCAGTCTTAAATGAATCCCTCTTGGCGTAGAGGGTCGGGCCGTCCGCGATCTGAAAAACAAACTCACCGTTCTGCATTTCTGCCAGTGCGTGATACCACTTTCCCGACTCCCAAACGAAATCCTTGGCTTCGGCCAGTTTCATCACTTCATGATCACTCAACAAGCTGGCGCCATTTTTGCTGAATCGCACCCGGCACACGTGATGGCCAAATTCTATAAACGGCACAATCGAATTTTCCTTACCTTCGATAAAGCGGAATGAAAACTCTGCGACAAATTCCGCTGGTGTCACCGGAATGCTGATACGCGCCTCATAACCAAAGTGATCTTTTTTCCTGGCCTGGTATTCAGCTGAAGATTGCTGTCCCTGCAATACTCCATCAGCGATTTGCCAGCGGGTTCCCTGGCGAGCCTGCCACACCCCTTTTTTCAACTCATGCTGCTTGGAAAAATCATCCTGC
The DNA here is from genome assembly GCA_045046875.1 of Verrucomicrobiota bacterium. GTDB lineage: Bacteria > Verrucomicrobiota > Verrucomicrobiia > Verrucomicrobiales > DEV007 > JAADHD01. The sequence goes on from JASFYY010000095.1 coordinate 32,037, forward strand.
AATACCGCCTGATCCGGAACCGCCATCAAAGGCTTCAATTTCAAAGGAGGCTCTGCCCTTAGTGATTGAGCCGTCAGGACAGTGAAAATGGCTAACAATGAGGCTGTTGATTTTATTTGCATAGGAGTGGAGTTCGTAAAAACAGATTCAGACCCAAGCTAATGATTCACCCACTCTTTGCAATGACGTGATCGCGTGCGAGTTCAGACTCTTAAGGCCACGGTTCCTATATATACGCCAGAACCTCTTCGCGTTTGTTCAACTGAAACCGCACCATGGTTGCCGCGCCCTCACCGTCACCGGCTTCCAATAACTTCAGCAACTCGGCATGTGAACGCAGCGCTTCATTGATCACTTCAGGATTTAAAATGTCGGGGTTCTCCCTCTGTGCCTGAAAACAAAGATTGATCAAACTGAGATCATTCATGATTTTTTCCAACCAGACATTGCGCGAAGCTTTTATCAGAATCTCGTGAAACTGCTCGTCATGACGCAACCAACGCCCCATCTGTTCCGCACTCGCCTTGCCATCGTTGGTCAGAATTTCCTCTCCCGTCGTCGCCCATGAGCGCATGACGATCCACAAATCGGCGAGTTCATAATCAGTGATATGCCTCGCCGCCTGCGCCGCCGCATAAGGTTCAAACAATTCCCTCACGTCATATAGCTGGGCCAATTCCTGGCGACCGATTTTCCTCACAAAAGCACCCGCACCCGGCACCTGCTCCACCACCCCTTCACTGCTCAAACGCTTGATCGCCTCACGCACCGGAATAAAACTCATGCCCATCTCGCTTGCCAAAGTGCGATTAACCAGGCGATCCCCAGCTTGAAGCTCACCGCTGAACACCTTTTGCCTCAAATTCTGGTAAGCTTTTTCACTGAGTGTGGTTTCAGACATGGATGACTAGTGGGACTACAGTTTATTTCCGCTTTACTCAGCAAGAGCTCATGTTATTCTATGTTATAACACTTTAATCCTCCGCTGGCATCATGTCACGCACAAATATCATAAAACCCTCAACCCCTTATTCATCAATGAAAATACGACTCTCTTATGTTATAACATGTGCGTTTTCCCTATTGGCACTGATCTGTTCTCCTAGCGTATTCTCCGCTGACAGCTATGAGAAGCTCGATCACAGAACTCCTATATTAAACGACGGATCCGAGGCGAATTATCAAAAATTCACCCTGAGCATCGACCAGGCAAAAACCCTGACCGCCATCAGCTTCGATACCACGGGCACAACGGAGCTAGAGGATGTGCTTGAGATTGGCGTGAAACACTTGCATCAGGCAGGAAACCGTGAATTTGGCAAAACCCGGCAAATGGGCAAAAATATCAAACTGGCAGGCAAACTGGCGTTCCCCAAAGGGAAACATGCCTGCCAAGTGCTCATACGAACCAAAAAGGGCGCCAACCTCCTTCATCACGTGGCTTTGCAAATCACCGCCTTTCACTTCGCCGACGGCAGCCAGTTAGAAGTTCCACTGCAAGCGAATTACCAAGGGCAATACCTCGCTTACCCCATCCACCGTCAGGGTGAGTTTGACTGCCATACTTTCCGCATCCCCGGAATCAATCAGGCCAATAACGGTGATTTGCTGGCCGTTTACGATCTGCGCTACAACAGTCGCAAGGATCTGCAGGAGGACATCGACATCGGTTTGTCTGTTTCCAAGGACGGTGGTCAAACCTGGACCGATCCACGACCGATCATGGACATGGGGGAATACGGCGGCAAATCCCAGAAAGAAAACGGTTGCTCTGATCCCGGCATACTGGTGGACAAAGCTACCGGAGAGATCTTTGTCGCAGCGGTCTGGACTCATGGCAAACCCAATACCCACCAATGGGTGGCAAAAGGTTCCGAGCCGGGATACGGCATCCATCAATCGTCTCAATTCATGGTGGTGCGCTCAAAAGATCACGGCCTCACCTGGAGCGAACCGGAGAACTGGACCAAAAAGCTCAAACAGGAATCCTGGCATCTCTTCGCCCCGGCACCAGGCAATGGCATCACCCTGAAAGACGGCACTCTGGTGATGCCCTCCCAAGGCCGGGACGCCAAAGGTTTCCCTTTTTCCAACATCACCTGGAGCAATGATCATGGCCTTACCTGGCAGGTATCAGCACCCGCTACCGATGACACTTCCGAATGCGCGGTCGCCGAACTATCCGACGGCTCGCTGATGCTCAACGTTCGTGACAATCGCAATCGTAAAGACAAAAGCGACAGCAATGGGCGAGCTGTGAGAGTCAGCCGGGACCTTGGCAAAAGCTGGGAAAAACACAGCAGCGACCACGGCGCCCTGCCGGAACCCACTTGCATGGCGAGTTTGATCAGCCATGCAAACAACCCGGGTCAGCTTTTTTTCTCCAATCCGCGCAATAAAAAAAGCCGCATGGACATGACCATTCAGATGAGCCTGGATGACGGAAAGAACTGGCCGGAAAAATACCACATCCTCTTGGACAGTGGCAGAGGCAACGGCTATTCCAGCTTGGTCATAATCGATGACAAGACCATCGGAATCCTCTACGAATCTTCAGTAGCCGACCTGGTATTCCAGAAAATCCTCATCAAAGATTTTACTGACAATGACTGGCAAAAACTGCGGATCGACTGAATGACAAGGCCCTGCCACCTCCAACCCACGCAATGCCATTACGTGCCACACATCACACGCTCCACATCGTGACATGGATTGCTCGGCGCGCCGTAGCCCATAGGGCGAAGGCGGGGCAATTTACCTTCGGATAATTTCCTCCAGCTGCCTTCCCCGCATTCGCGGGTTCGGCTGTTTTTCTCGTTTCGGTATCGCTTTTGCTCTCAAATTTTGCGCACATCATTCCAACAGCATTTACCCAGAACGTGTCCGGCGTTCTGAAATCACCTCTCCCCCAAACCTCTTCAATAGCGCAATCGCAGCGTTTCATCCACGGCCCTGTCACAATACCGGACTGGTGAGGCGAAAGGTGTTCTCAAGAAAACGCTGCCAATCCGAACGTTTGGCCCATTCTTCCGCGATCAGAAGATCCGAGTCATCGATGTAAGATTGCTGCAATTTTTGCAGATGCTCGCCAAACTCCCGACCATACACAAAAGCCGCTACCTCATAGTTGATCCACAGGGATCGCATATCCAGATTAACGGTGCCAAACATCGAAATGCGACGGTCGGCAGTGATCGATTTGGTGTGCAACAAACCTTTGCGATAAAGATAGATTTTCACCCCGCAATCCATCAGCTCATCGTAAAACGACCGACTGGCATAACGTGTGAGCAAAGAATCCACCTTTTCAGGAACGATCATCGAAACTGCCACCCCACGGGCAGCGGCGCCGCGCATCGCCCGCAACAATGAATCATCGGGAACAAAATAGGGAGTTGTTAAAATCAATTCCTCACGTGCTGCCCCGATCGTTGCCAGCAACATCTGCAACAAACCGTCGTCGGTTTGCCCCGGCCCCGAAGGCACGATTTGAGCATCGCCGTCTCCTCCTTTGGCCGGAGTAACTCCTATATTAGCCCCAACAGCGATTTCCTCCACACTTTCCCCCGTCTCCAATGTCCAGTCTCCTATCATGGTCAAAGCCAGAGGAGTGACAATCGCACCCTCGACCCGTACCATGGCATCTACCCACTCCCCCACATTGGCGTCCTGTTTAAAATAACGCGGATCAACCATGTTCATGCTTCCAGTCCAAGCGATTTCACCATCAATGATGACGATTTTCCGGTGCAGGCGCACATCGTTGCGACCGAAGATCGTGCGAAAAATCCCTACCGGTAAAGCCGCTTGCAAATAAACCCCCGCTTCACGCAAACGTCCCGGTTGCTCACTTTTTTTCCACCAGGCCGATGCCCCAAGCTCGTCAATCAGCAAGCGGCACACCACTCCCCGCCTTGCTGCGCGAATCACCGCATCGAGCACCTCATCAGCAAGCCCACCCTCATTCCAAATGTAGAACTCCATCAATACGCTGTAACGAGCTGCATCCACATCACCCGCAATCACCTGCAAACTCAACTCAGTCTCGGAAAACAACCTTCCCGTGCTGCCACTGACCGTGGGCAAACCTACCAAACGCCTCCCCAACTGATCCATCTCCTCTGCTTCCTGCGGATGGCGGTCCCAGTCCACCTCGCTCAGCTTTTCCTTGCTCAGCACCGCGACCAAATCAGCATAAGATTCACGCAATCGAGCCAATCGTTGTTTCCTTTCAGGTGGAATCCGTTTTTCGCCAACCAAAAGGTAAGCGATGGATCCCGCAAGAGGAACAGCCGCAATAAAAAACAACCAAGCCAAGGCCACTCCGGTAGCAGGCCGTTGCATGATCACCCGGATACTAAAACCCACCACCACAAGCAAATGCAGCAGAATTAACAAGCTGGAGGGATGGGGCAACAGATTCATCATCAATACGAAGAGGTCTAGTAACTAAATTGCCTGATCTCAAATTATGACACCTCTCACGTGAGACAAACTAAACGGCCCTTGGTGCAAGCAAAGCGTTTTTTCCACAGTGACGCTAAATCACAAACTTAGAAACTTGCATCAGACCTAGCACAAATAATCACTACAAAGGTCCCAAGTATAACGCCGAAGGATCCTATGACATCTATTCCTCACCTGAAGCACCTCAAGGATTCGAAAAAAATGGCTGGAAAATATCCCGGGGAAAGCTGGTTTATTATTCTATGGACGTATGGCCGCTTAAACCCTGAATCGAAAAATCCTGGCGACCGAGTGAGGGTGAACTGGTAAAATGACTTTCCCACCAAGGTCGAGTTCTATCAGTGACAAAGCTCCGGTTTCTGTAAAAGGAACTCGGAGATTTTTTATACCGCCAGATGAACCGTCATACTTATAAGTTAGTCAAATTCCAAGCGAATCAAGCAAACATTTGGCTTGTTTTAACAGCTGATTTGTCGATTTATGGGTCTTGCTGACTTTATTGATTCCCTGAATAAAGGTAATCAAAAGAGCAGCTACCGTTGCCGGATTCAAGCTCTGGGCAACCTGGCCTTTCTGTCGAGCTTCCAACAACTTATCTCTGAATACCCTCTCCAACTTCTCAAGTTCGCCCAATATATAAGACTCGAGCTCACCTTCAGCCAATACTTCGCTGCACAGACTGTTTGTCAACAAACACCCTTGCGGGACATTCTTGCTACCTACACTTTTAATCATTATACGAAAAAAATCATTTATGGCTTGTGGGATGTCAGGGTTTTTAAAAAGAACTTCCACCCGTTTTGCTGTCACTTTTTCACTATAATACTTCAAACAACTCTGATACAAACAGCGCTTGCTCTTGAATTTGTTATAAAAAGATCCCTGCCCTATTTGCATTTCTTTCAATAACTGGTCCATCGAGGTGTTTTCGAAACCTTGCTGCCAGAACAATCGCATCGCAGCTTCAGTTGCCTCATTAAGATCAAATTCTATTTTCCGTGACATGACTCTGTAGCGTGATTCAAAAAAGCAAACTGTCAAACATTTTGTAATAACTGATACAAAACGTTTGACAGTTCCGACAACCTATCTAATTGTATTGATCGTTACAGTATATTTCCTGTAACGATGAACGTTAAAATATAAAATATTATGTCACAACTCTACTTAATGGTATCAGGGAATGTAAAAAATCCGGAACTGCTAGCAGCTTATCAAGAAAAAGCCGGCCCGATTATGAAAAAACATGGTGCTCTCTTACCTGCCGAAAAATTCAGCGTATCTCAGGTTCTAGCAGGCGATCACCAACCAACGTTTTTCCTACGTATTGCTTTTAATGAAATCAAAGATATCACTTCGGCATTTTCGGATCCTGACTACACGGATATTATTCCTCTACGCGATGGAGCTATTGGGGATTTATCCATATTCATCTCGTCAGCTTAAGGAGCACGAGAAATCAAAAACTCTAAAAAATACACTCCAATAATAATGACGCCCTCTGGCAGAGGCTATGCCAGAGGGCGTCACCTTAGGCAAATATGCCACCCTTTTCGACATCACTTCACTTCTGACATCTTTGTAATACAGGCACTCCAAACATAGATGACCGACATGCCCCCTCGGAGAAAAGTGCCCCTGGTTGCTTGAAAAGACTTTGCCTTCATAGATCCTCGACCTTACTTTCGGCGACTTCTACAAATCCCCCTGAGTAAACTATGAAAACTGAACTCCTCGTAATCATGTTCATGCAACTCTCTTTCCAGAGCGCTCCATCGGCAGAGGAAAACCGAAGTTTGCCCTTTGATCGAGCGCGCATCAACCGTTACAGCCTCGATGGATTGCCACGTTCAATTTCGATTCGGCAGGGACAGGACATTTGGCTAGGTTATGATCTTGAACGGGCGACACTGCAAAAGGTGTGGCGTGCCCCCTCTGGCAAACCGGGATTGAGTGAGGGATTCACAACACGATCGCTTGGAACCACATTATTTGAAGACAAAACGGATGATGCCTGGAAACTGCAAACTAGAAAGCAGACTTTGCCTTTGAAGATCCGTTATCTCGGCTGCAGTCAGCGTGAAAAGTATTTTGAATTATCCTGGGAACTGCAGCACGAATCGCATAAGTTTGTTTTACTCGAACGCATTTCAATTTCGAAGGCGAGCGATGCTATCAAGGCCTCACGCATCCTGCGGGTGAAAGGTCTGAATTCTGGTGATTCTCTTCTGCTACCAAATTCTGCTGGGGAGGCATGGCACAGCTCCGAGAACAACTCGGCAAGATCTCTCACGGATGAACAATGGCACCTAATTTACCTACCTTGAAAAAGACTCTGCTACTCTTTCTTTTCACCACGCTTGCTGCGACCTCTCCCTCGGTCGCAGCACCATCCCCATCCGCCCTCTCATCTCGCACGCTGTATCTGCCCGCGAAAGCAATTTTTTCTCCCGGTGCCAATAAGTGGAACGGAGATATTTTAGAAATCACCAGAGGCCGCGGGGCAAAGCTCGGTTGGTATATTACAGCGCAGCGGGCGGAGGATGTCACTGTGAGTATTGAATACACCAGTGCAGAACCGATCAATCAAGAATACCAAATCTCCTTCGATGGGCAAAACCGATTCTGGGAAGTTCCTACAACCACTGGAGAAAATTGGAACCGGGTAAAATTGGGCGTCTTTCGTGTGCGACCCGGCTTGCCGATGTTGGTGTTATTAGTTCCCCCATCAAATAAAAAATACAAAAACCCGATCCGCTTTCGTCGCTTGATCCTGGAAAGTGAAACAACCGAAAATCTTGCAGCGGCAAAACCCATCGAGGCTCCGGCACTTCCAGATGCAAGCCCAGGATTTGGCAGCAAGCTGACCTCTCATCATCCAGCTCTCGCTGTCCGTGATTTGCATAGAGGAGATTCCGTTTGGCGGGTCACAGGCATGGCGTTGCGCTCCCCAAGTGAACTGCTTTTCACGACTTGGGAAGGCGACCTCGTTTCTCTATCCCTCGACGACCTTTCGAAACCAACCGTGTTTCGACGACTCGCACAAGGTCTGTCCGAGCCAATGGGATTAGCGATTTCCGACGGGCGCATCTTCGTGACCGAGAAGAACCAGGTCACCGAATTGATAGATGAGGATGGCGACGGCGCATTCGAAACCTACCGCTGCCTTTCACACGACTGGCCGAGCTCGATCGACTACCATGAATACCTTTTCGGCGCAGTGATTCGAGACTCGCGCATTTACTTCACCTCCAGTGTTGCGATGGCTATTCGCAACACCCACAACCGGCAAGAAGCTCTGCGCGGCAGCGGCATCAAGATCCACATCGACACGGGGGCGACGGAGATCATCGCCGGAGGATTGCGAACGCCCAATGGCATCGGCTTCGGTCCGGCAGACTCTATTTTAATCACCGATAATCAAGGTGAATGGCTTCCCGCGAATAAACTCATCCACCTCCAAGCCAAGGCCTTCTACCAGTTCCGCAGTCGTTCGCCCTGGCACCCCTATGACCGCCCCGAGGCCACTCCTCCTGCCGTCTGGTTGCCGCAGGGTGAAATCGCGATGTCGCCGACAGAACCTATTTTACTACCAGAAAGTTGGAAGCCCTACGCTGGGCAAGTTCTATTTGGCGACGCGACATTTGGTGGTCTTCAGCGGGTTTTTCTAGAGCAAATCGACGGCGTTATGCAGGGAGCGGCGTTTCCTTTTTCGCAGGGTTTCCGCCATCTCTTTAACCGGCTCGAGCTCGCCGATCACGGCGAATTGATCGCGGGCGGAATTGCACGCGGAAAAGACAAAAAATTCATCGAGCACGTCAGCGGCCTGACGCAAATCCATTATACGGGTAAAGAAGTGTTCGAACCCCTCGCCGCCCGCCTCCGCTCCAACGGGATTGAGATCGAATTCACCCAGCCCCTGGCCAAAAACACGGGTTGGAATCCTGCTGGATACTACGCCACTCAATGGGCTTATCAGGCCACTCAAAACTACGGTGGTCAAAAGGTTCGCCATCGACGATCGGAAGTTCGATCCGCAACCGTCTCAGCCGATCGCCGCCGCGTATTTCTCGAACTGCCCGATCTAAGCACAAAAGAAGTTCTGCGCATACGCATGCCTCAGTCATTGACTGCCGCCAATGGCCAATCCCTGTGGGCGGGAGAACTTTGGTACACCGTCAATCGCATCCCGAAAAATCTACCCGGCATCATCCGCACGGCTCCGGAAGAGGCATTGACGACCAACGAGCCCTTCTTCCGCTTTTCAGCCGGGGGCGCGGATAGGGCACTGTATCAAAACTACTGTGCCGCCTGTCACAGTCTCGACGGAAGCAAACGGGTCGGCCCCAGTTTCCATAAATTGGCAGGAACAAAACTGAATGTAATCGACTCGGAGACAGGGGAAAAACGCAAAGTCACGGCTGACGCTACCTATCTTCGCCAATCCATCCTCGAACCCGACGCGCTCATCGTCGATGGTTACCAAAATATCATGCCGCCCTTCGGCGGACTGCTGAGCGAATCCCAAATCAAGGGACTCGTGGAATACATTACCAAAGCCTCAAATCCAAAATGAAAGCTCTGCAAATCATCATCCTCCCGTTACTTTTACTGTCTCCTCTCCCTGCTTCAGCGCTGGATTCAGTGGAGCTCAAACAAGGCTTCATCTCGCTCTTCGACGGGAAGACCTTTGACGGTTGGAAACACAACGGTAACTGGGTGATCAAAGACGGGGTATTTTATCGAAAGGGCAAAGGCGGATCACTCACTTATACGACAGCAACGGTGCCAGACGATTTCGAATTGCGCTTCGAATGGAAGGTGTCCAAAGCTTGCAACTCCGGCGTTTATTACCGTCCTGCTCAATACGAATACCAGATTCTGGATAACGTGCACAGCCCCTATGGCGAAAATCCGCGCCAGGCGGCCGGCTCGCTTTTCTTCTGCATGGCACCGTCGAAAGACGTGACCAAACCTTTCGGCCAATGGAACACCGGCCAGATAAAGTGTAAAGGAACGGTCATCGAACACTGGCTTAACCACAAACGCATCCTGTCCTTTGATTACTCCGATCCAAAATGGGCCAAACAGGTGGAGCTCTTGCGGATTCGCGGCGCCCAACTCAATGCACGCGGCGGCCGTCTTTCGTTACAGGACCACGGTGCGGACGTCTGGTTCCGCGAAATCCGCTGGCGTAAAATCCCCGTTGATGAAAAGCTCATCGCTGACTCAGAGTTTAAACCGCTACCTGTCACGGGAGAAGCCTTAAAAAAGGAACAAGCCCGAGTGAAGCGAATGCTGGAGGCGAAAAATAAGAAGACCAAGTCAAAATAAAGCAGCCTGGATTCAGCAAACTTCCCGCTATTTCAACAAGGGGCAGGATTCGGGCAAAACAAATTTGATCGCGGATGGCACGACTTCAAAACGAATATTTTTTGCGCGATAGGGTTCACCGTCTAGATTAAAAGGTATGATTTTTCCGTCAGAGGCGATCTCTACCCAGGGCTCCTGAATAAGCTTGGCAAATTGTCCATCCGGGGAAAGGGTTTTAATTTCGCTTATCACCTGGGCAAGATTTTCCGCAGCGAAATCGGCAATCATCATGACATCCAACAAACCATCGTTGATCACCGCCTGTGGGGCGAGGACTTGCCCCCCTCCAGCTTGACGACCATTACAAATAGCACCAACAATCATCGCTCCAGGAACGCTCCCTTTTTCTGTCGTTAAAGTTCCCGCATAGGGCGTGAAACCCACCGCTTTCACCAGCCCCGTTAAAGTGTATGCACCACCTCCAAGGAAATTTTTCAGCTCCACCGGAGTATCAACGGTGATCTCCGCGCCAAAACCTCCCGAGGCCACGTTCATGAAATAACGCTCATTCGCCTTGCCCACATCCACCACCACACTTGAACCGCATACCGCGAGAGTGAGAGCCTCGGTCAGATTTACGGGGATTTGACAGGCACGAGCAAAATCATTGGCGGTGCCTAGAGGGAAAATGCCCACTTCGGGTGATGCTTTCGTTTTGCTCTCATTTGGCAAGTTCATTAAGGCATCCGCGACCTCGTTGATCGTTCCATCGCCCCCACCCGCGATAATTCTATCCACCCCTTCAGCAGAGGCTTCGCACAGTAATCTCTGGATATCGCCCGATTCATAAGTGGTCCTCACTTCAAGGTCGGGGTAGTTTTGACGAACGGCAGAGATGGCATCTCTCACCTCTTTGAGCCCCGCCTTTTTGCCGTTCAGTAGGATACGTATTTTGCCCTTCATATTATGTATTTTTCAATTTTAACTCAATCGAGCCAACCTTTTTTTCTAAAATAATAAAAAATGAAAATCGCTATAAGCGCCATCAACCCCAACCCCAACCCCAACCCCAACCCTAGAGGATAAGCGCAGTCTCATGTTACAATATTAATAATTCCTCACATCAAAATTGTAAACGTGAATTCCGTATAACCTCCCCCAACTTGTCAACGCAGTAACCCCTCTCTCACTAGAGATGAGTCCTGACCTGCCCGCCTTACAAATTAAAACGCAGCACCACCGGCAAGTGGTCGGAGCTCGTTGAGCTCTCAATGGAATAACAATCCAGCACTTCAACACCTCGGGTGAAGATTCGATCCAAATGCAAAGCCGGATCATACCCCCCAACCCCCTTCAATCCTCGCATCCAAGCAAGTGCCGGCGACTTGCCTGGTGCCCGGTTGACCGCCTCATTCAATCCCACCTGCTGCGCTTTTTTTCGCAACAAATCCAGGCGCCGATCACTCCACACGTTAAAGTCCCCACAAACAATCGCCGCTCCATCACGCCCCTCAAGCGCATCAAAAATCTGATCAAGCTGCTTTGCATAAGTCTGGATGGTTACAAAATTCAGCCCATGACAATTAATAATCTGAAGTTTTTTGCCATCCGCCGAGATCAACTCTGTAAACACGGACACCTTGGGGGAAACAAAACCAAACTCACGCCCTGGCGAGAGCAACTGCCTTGCCTGAGCATCACCAGCGGCGAAACTCGAATCCCCAACCGTTAACAACCCCGTTGAGCGTTTGGAAAAAGAGTAACGCCAACTCGGACTGTAATGTCCTGACACCTTCTCACTATGCAGGTCTTTGATCAGCTCATAAGTGCTGGAACGCACCTCCTGCAGGCAAAGAATCACACCCGCTTGATCCGGAACGTCTTTTAGAATCTGCTGTACTTCTTTTATGAAGCCCTTGTCTTCGGACTTATGCACATTCCAACTCAATAAATAAGACGGCATTTTTTTTACCGACACCCCTCTCACAACCCCTTTTCGATTCCCTAATGGCTTCACTCCTCTGCTCGACTGGCAGCTCGTAGCGCTCAGCATCAACAGCAGACAAAGTCCCCAGCTAAAACTACGCGTTATTAAACACTCACATACCATACCTCAGTTTTTATTTGAGTTTCAACACCCTGGGCATTGATCTCTAGCCCATCTAAGACGTCTCCTCATCCGTGTTTATCCGCGCCATCCGCAGTTAAATTTTTTCACAAAGCACCTTCCAATTCAAACCCTTCAAAATGATGCAACTGCGCCCTCGGCACCATTGCCGTCAATAAGATATCGTTGCCCTCGTAATCCTGTTCCAAAATTTTCCCATCCCGATGCAGCAAAGCCATCAAATCCTGCCGGGCCTGGGGAATACGCAATTTCAACCGTGCCACCCGGTCGTGATTCAAGGCATTGATGCGCAAAACAAAATCCTCCACCCCCTCACCGTTGTGAACCGAAATAAAACACGCCTCCGGGTAAAGCCCTTTCAGTTCGTGTAAGCGCAGCAAACCTTCTTCCGAGGATTGCAGCAAGTCGATTTTATTAAAAACCAATAGCATCGGTTTATCCCCGGCCCCCAACTCGCTCAGCACGTCCAACGTGGTTTGATAAAAATCACCGACGTTCTCTGCCGAAGCATCCAACACATGAACCAGAAAATCCGCCAACACCGCCTCTTCCAAAGTCGCTTTAAAAGCTTCAATTAAACGGTGCGGGAGATTGCGCACAAAACCTACCGTATCCGTAAGCAATAAAGACTGACCATCTGGCAATTCAATTCTCCGCGTCGTCGGATCCAGAGTGGCAAACAATTTATCCTCGACCAGAATGTCGGAATCCGCCAAACGATTGAGCAAGGATGACTTGCCCGCATTGGTGTAACCCACAATCGCTGCGTGCGGCAAGCCCTCGCGAGTTCGCTCCTTGCGCTGCGTCGCCCGTTGGGTGCGCACCGTATTCAATTCCTTTTCAACCATGTTGATCCGCTTCCTGGCCAAGCGCCGATCCACCTCGATCTGTTTCTCTCCCTCGCCACGCGCCGCAGCCGCGCCGCCCTTGCCCCCACCCGAACCTCCGCCCTGACGGTCAAGGTGAGTCCACATCCGCGCCAATCTCGGCAACGAATAACGCATCCGCGCCAACTGCACCTGCAAAGCCGCCTCCCGCGTCCGGGCACGCATCGCAAAAATATCTAAAATCACCTCCTCACGATCGAGCACACACACATCCGCCTCGGTTTCCCAAGTGCGTTGCTGTGAGGGACTCAATTCATTGTCGAAAACAACCGCGTCACAGTCGAGCTCCTTTGCCCGTTCCATCAACTCCAGCGCCTTTCCTGAGCCCGTCAGGTAGCGCTTGCTCTGATCCCTGATAAAAACCAAATTTGATTCGGCAATGCCAATGCCCAGCGTGCGCACCAGCTCACCCAACTCCTCGAGCAAACTTGCCGCCTCGGCTTCATCCTTGCGGTCAAAATAGGCGCCTATCAAAAAGGCGCGCTCCACCATTTCCGGTTTTTCACGTATATCAAACATACACCAGCAGACTAGACCGAAGCCCGCCCTTTGCAAAGTCCGGCTTGGAAGAATTTCTCCACACTTTACCTATCGCCAGTACGCGCTATAATGCGGAATCATGGAATCTTTAAAACCAATCTTCTCTAGCCCCTTCTTCTGGGGTTTCGCGCTTGGCATGGTCTTTTTAGTGCTCTCCCTGTGGGCGCACTTCAAAACCAAAATTGAACTCAAACGCCTGCGTCGCAACTTGAGCGACAAAGTAGAGATCGAAGCCCAACACCTCGGCGAGCTGAAAAAGGAGAAAGACCAGCTCAAACAAGAAAACGAAAACCTGCGCATCAAAGTCAAAGGCAGCGGCGAGAATTCCGCCCAGACCCTCGAACGGGAATTGGAGATCTTCGCCCGTGCGGAAAAAAGCATGTATGTCACCGCACCTGGATTTTCAGCTGCCTGGGAAAACGCCAAACACGCTGCTCTGGAAGAAGTTGAGCAGGAAGAACAAGGCAAAAGCATTCCACGCAAATTGTTCCGCAAGTTTTTCTCAGCACCCAACAAAGGTGGCACCGAGCATCTTCTGTCGACTTCCGAAAGCAATCCGTCCGAGCAAAAAAGTTCCTAACAGACCCAGCGATGACTCTGACATTTCCCCAAGGCGATTTTGAAGCTTATATCTTCGACTGCGATGGCACCCTGGTCGATTCCATGCCTTTACACTACCGCGCCTGGTCCGCATCGTTCATCCACCACGATGCTCCCTTCGAGTTTTCAGAAAAACGTTTTTACGCCTCTGCAGGTGTGCCTGATCGCGAAACGGTAGCCTCCCTCAATGCCCAACATGGCTGTGAGCTCGATGCTGACTCGATCCACGACCACAAACTGGAATACTTCTTCCAGCACATGCACGAACTAGAAGCCGTCCATGCTGTCGCAGATGTGCTACGATCCATCCACGGCAAGCTTCCCGTCTCCGTCGCTTCGGGTAGCGATATCACCCTGGTTGAGCCCTCTCTGAAAATAGTCGACTTAGATCACTTTTTCGAAATCATCGTCACCCCAGCCGATGTTGAACGAGGGAAACCCGCCCCTGACATGTTTTTACTGGCAGCAGAAAAAATGGGCATCGCCCCGGAAAAATGTCTGGTCTTCGAAGATGGCCAGGCCGGCATCGACGCCGCCAACGCCGCCGGCATGCAAAGCGTATTCGTCCCCAGCGGCCCCGCGCATTGATTCAAGGCAAACGCAACACCTCCACCTGCGCGCCCGCCTCCAGCACTTCCCCTGCATCCACTCGCAGCAACGCATCCGCACGGCTCAGGCCAAATATCGCATGCGAAGCCTGCATGCCCACCGGAGCAAACACCCCATCCTCTTCACTCAAATTTCCACGTAAGTAGTGCGGGCGGCCGCCCTTGCTGTAATCAATTTTCTCTCCCAAACGACAGCTAACTTTTGGCAAAGGCAAAGCCTCCACTCTGTCATCTACATAACCGGCCCTCTTACGCAAAGCCGCCGCCACAAATAACAAAAAGGTCGTATAAGCCGCCACCGGATTGCCCGGTAAACCAAATATCTGGGTATCCCCGCGACGACCAAACAAAAATGGCTTGCCCGGTTTGATCCTCACCCGCCAGAAATCCGTCTCAACGCCCAGATCCGTCAGCCCCTGTTTGACCAAATCATGCTCGCCCACCGAAACGCCACCGGCAATCAAGACCACATCATTTTCATCCAACGCACTGCGCAAGGTCTGCTCGAGAATTTCCTCATCATCGCGGGCATGAAGCAGTTGAGCCTCACAACCCAATGTGCTTTTGACCAAAGCCGCCAACATCGGCGCATT
Organism: Verrucomicrobiota bacterium; assembly: GCA_045046875.1. Classification (GTDB taxonomy): domain Bacteria; phylum Verrucomicrobiota; class Verrucomicrobiia; order Verrucomicrobiales; family DEV007; genus JAADHD01. The sequence continues at coordinate 47,173 of JASFYY010000095.1, forward strand.
GCTGTTATAAATATGCCCCTCACTTAAATCCGCGCCCGGCTCGATCAATTCATCCCCCGTCGTCACCACCGCCACCCGTGGCAAGGCATGAACCGACACCTCCGCCAGCCCTTGTGATGCCAACAAGCCGATCCTCCCTGGTGTGATTTCCTCTCCAATCGCAACAATTTTCTGCCCAATACACACATCCGCCCCGCGGCGGCGAATGAATTCCCCCACCTCATCCACCGCTTCGACCACCTCAATCTGTCGCCTGCCATCTTGCCCTTCGATCACCGTCACGTCCTCCTGCATGATGACCGCATCCGCCCCCTTGGGCATCGGAGCTCCAGTAAAAATCCGCAATACCTCCCCTTCCGCCACGTTCAAGCCCTGATCCGCCCCCGCCGCCTGCTCTCCAGTCACCAACAATCGCAAACCCGCCTCTTTTGCATCTTGATAACGAAGCGCATAACCATCCATCGCCGAATTATCAAAACCCGGTAAATCCACCTGGGCAAAAACATCCGCTGCGGCCCGCCGCCCCAAGGCCTCAGATAAAACACAATACTCTGCCCCCATCACTGGAGTCACTTGCAAAATTTTTTCCCGCGCTTCGCTTTCTTCAATCATTCTTCAACCACCTGAATTATTTATTCCAATACCTGTTTTTTCTCCCCACCCGGAGTCTTCACCGTAGTGACATCTCCTTTTTTGTTCATCAATCCATGCAAAATCACCGAATCATCACGGTTCGGTGAACCTTTGACAATGTCGGCCACCACAAAGGCGCCTTTGCGCTCTGAGCTGACCTTGAGTTTCGCTGAAGGTCTACCGTTTGCATCATAAGTCATCCAAGTCGTGCCCGCCGCCACCATCGATCGACCACCCGACACCGACTTCACCAATACAAAACGCCCGCGGTCGTTCACCAGATGCACCACCCCCACCACCCGATTACCCGGCACATTCTCATCAGCAGCCGAATCCGCTTTTTCCTCAGCCTCCTTCGCTTCCTTTTCAGCTTTATCTTTCCCACCAAACAACTGGGGAATCCTGGGCATTTTAAGCGCTGATAACTTCCCCCCCTTCAACCGACAGCTGGAAAAAAAGCACGTCGTCAACAAGACCCATACCAGCCAGTTGCAACAACGATACCCATCTCTCTTCATCCGCCAAAATAGCCCGCCACCGCCAAATCGCAAGCCCCATCAGGCATCACCCAGACAAGAAGCAACGCCCGCCCAGCTACACAAGATTAAAAACCGCTTTGGGTCTGACCCTTAACTATACTGCGATATATCAGGCCTTATTCTACTGCCAAAAGATCATTCTGATGGCATCAGCCTGGCCCCTGCCCTGAAAGGAAAAGATCAACCGCGTCAGAAAGCACTTATTTTCCCAACAACATCGAACTCTACGACTTAGCGAATAATCCATATGAAAAAAATCTCGCTTAGCAACGCCCTGCCGAAGCAGCAAAATTAAAAATTGAATTAGCCGCACAGATGCGTGAGGAAGACGAGGGATCGAAACGTTTATTTTTCAAAAACAAGCTCGGATTAAATGACGTGGAGCCAAACGGCGATGACTCATCTCCAGCGCTGCGATTGTTTCAATTTCTGAACAAACGGCGGCGAAGGCGGGATCAACTCCAGTTGCGCCTACGCAAACGGTATTCATCATCCACAACCCGACAGCCATTGCTGTGCCTACGGTTGTTACCCCCAACCTTCGCAACTCGTTGATAATAAAATGGCGGTGAGGGTGGGATTCGAACCCACGGTACCCTTTTGGGGTACGCATCTTTAGCAAAGATGTACTTTCGGCCACTCAGTCACCTCACCAAAATTTTGCTGAACCGGAACTCCGGCCTATGAGCTCCACGGCGGAAAGAAACACGCCTTGACCCTTTCGTCAAGCATTTCACATGATTCCATCACATTTGTTTTCCACAGCTTGGCAGGCTTGGCTTGATAAGCGGTTGCCTAGTCATTCTCTCCCCCTCTTAAATGAAAATCCCACCACTGAACAACTCAACATCTATTCCCCATCCAAAAACTCTTCGGTCAATTCGATCACCTCTGGATTTGCCAGAATACCGACATGATCTGAATAAAAAGACTTAAACCGCACCGCCACGCTCATCACTGGAGCAAAAGTCTGACTCTCCACACTGACCGTGCCATCGTTCTCCTCCGGCAAGATCATCGACTTGGTATTTTTGGTGCCATACATCAGTAGGTGACTCACCTGCCCTTTCAAATCACGCGAATATAAGTCCTTCTGGAAATCACTGCCTGAAGCCATGTCCCGCCAGGAAGGAACCACCTCAGGAGCATGTTTGACCCCCATCGCCGCCGCTTCATGGCCTCCCCATGGTGTAGAAATTGTCACTATCTTAGTTATGTAACTATTTCCATCATCCAACACATTTTTTACTACAAATGACCGAGCAACCATGCCTCCCATACTGTGGGCCACCACGTGCAACTGCTTGAAATTATAAAAATCATGCAAAGACTCCACTCCCCGGTTCAAAGCCCCACCCATCTCATCCAATCGGCGTCCGGTAGGATAATAATAAAACCACGGCTGGTATTTTTTTCGATCGATCTTGGCGAAAAAAGTCTTCCAATCCTGAGGTGAGCCCGCGGCTCCATAAACGAACAACACAGGTATACGGCTAGGGTCATATTCCTCCAAAAAATAAACCCCAATCCCAGAATCCACTGGAAAATCCACCGGTTGCCACAGACCCTGCTCTCCGCGTTCGGATGAAAAGCGGGGATCACTCAAATCAGCAATATCACCCAAAGCCACTGGAATATTCAAGCGAGATATGATTTCCTGCCGTGTTCTTCCTGCCGCAAAACGCTTAACATCGGAAATCAGCCGTTTGGGAATAATGGTCGATTTGCTCAATTGACCCACCACCCGCGCTTTTTTTTCTATTTCATCAAATTCTACCGGCACCGGATTTCCGCTTCCATCCGAGTGAATCCAAGCAGGCTCCCCTTTATCATACAAATCATTCCCATTACTATCCCCATAAGCCATCACATACTGGTTCTCGGAGCCTCTCACAAAAAAACCAAAGGTTCCCACCGGGTTTTTGACTTTGGTGAAATCGCCGGAAAAAACCTCGCCCGATTTTTCATCCCATTCGACCACCATCCCTCGAAGATTTTTCACCCCTTTGGCATTCGAAAGTTTAACGCTCAAAATGAAACTCTCATCCATGAAATCGAGGTTTCTACCCAGAATTTTAAAATTTGCGCAACTTGAAACCTGCAGCAAAAGCGCCACCCCGATCAAAAGCCCCACACCAGATAAAGCGCTCCAGCTTACGCCGTAACCCGATTCTTTTCCCCTCTGCTGCTTAGAAGCTTTTTGAATGCTCATGCTTGCTACCTATCCAAATTCCCCCGCTTGTGCAAGGATTGAATAGCTCAAAGTTCACGACGATTAAAAACCATCGAACAAGTTTCCAGCAGAAAAAAGCAATTTCCGCTCAATCGTTGAAATTGACCTCTACCGCGCGCTGCCCTAGTCTCAAAGATGACCGAACCCGATAGCGCCACCTCTGACAGTCCCCGTCAGAAACAAACGCCCTACCGTGACGCCCGCTCAACTTACTCACAAGTTCTCCTGATACTCTACGTGCTTGCTTGGCCTGTCGTCATCCTGACGGCTCCGTTGTTCTGGCTATACAGCCCCCTGGCGGGCATCCTCTACGCCCTCACCCTCGGCCTTCATATTAATACCCAACTCGGCCTTTTTTATCATGAGTTGTGGCACAACGGCTTTTTCAAAAGCCCCCGACGCAATCGTTCTTTCTTTTGGCTCATCTCCTTCTACCTCATCTCTAGCCCCCAATTTTACGGCATCGCCCATGCCACTCACCACAAGGAAGTGCACACCTTCGATGACTTGGAATTCTGGCCAGCCAAAAAAGTCCGCAGCAAGTTGCGCGCCCGCATAGCCCTTGTTTTTGAATTATTTTTCGGCATCATCGCCTGGCAAGTGCGGGTCGCTCCCGCAATTTACCAACACAAAAACTACAGCCGCCGAACCAGTGTGCTCTTCACCGGTGGCTGGATCATCATGTTCGCCGGACTGATGTCTGTTTCCCATCTGCTCTACGGTGAGTTTTTCTGGTACGCCGCCCTCGCCTACGGATTACACCTACTGCTCTTCGCCATTGCGCTACGCTTGTTACAATTTCTCGAACATCTGGGCATCACGGCTCCTGACCTCGATTACACAACCCGCGCCAATCTCACCCGCAATACCCGACGCCAGGGACTGCTCAACCAGATTTGGCACAAACTCACCCTCAACGAAACCGCTGAGCACACTCTCCACCACCTCCGCGCAGGCATTCCCTACCGCAGGTACATGCCCCTGCCGCCTCCTCCCCCCTCAGCTCCCGTGCGCCCCGTTTCCGTAGTCGACCTACCGCGCATCATCTGGAGCTATTGGCAGAATCCCCTGCGCGAGATCAGCTCCACATCACCCGATCTCGATGAAATCCCTCGCTGATTCCATCGGCTTGATTGATGCCCCAATCAAAACGGGAACTCTAACCAGTAAACAAATACCAGAACTGGGCCACAAAAAAACAAATCACCAATCCCATCACCACCGGAAGCAAAGCAGCAACCGTCGTCCACTTCAGACTACCGGTTTCTTTGTAAATAGTAAAAATGGTTGTGGAACAAGGGTTGTGAACCAAGCTGAACAACATCAAATTTATCGCCGTCAACAGAGTCCAACCTCCTGCCGCAAAGACCTTCAGATAAGCCTCGTCGTCGGTCAGCTCAAACATCACTCCGCTGCCTTCTCCCACCCCTGATATTTTTGCGCTGAGAATGGTCAGCATCAAAATGGTGGGGATGACAATTTCGTTCGCCGGTATGGCAATGATATACGCCAATAGAATGACCCCGTTCAAGCCGATCAACAGAGCAAAAGGGTTCATCCCATTGATCAAATGCTCGGCAATGCTCAAGTCACCCAGCGTCACATTTGCCAACAACCAGATGGCAGCGCCCGCCGGAACCGCAAACACAACCGCACGCCACAGCACCAACAAGGTCCGGTCTATAATCGAAGTATAAAGGGTCTTCCAAAATCTCGGCGGGCGATAAGGCGGCAACTCCAGACTGAATGTCGAAGGCTGCCCACGAAGAACGGTGCGTGACAGGCCCCAGGAAGTGACAAAAGTTAAAAAGACTCCAATCAAGGTGATCCCCACCACCGCAGCAGCCGAAACCAAACCCGCAATCGCCGGAGGTGCCATGGCTCCGATAAATAACGAAGCAATCAAAATCTGGGTAGGCCAACGCCCGTTGCACAGCGCAAAATTATTAGTGATAATGGCGATCAAGCGTTCCCGCGGACTGTCGATCACCCGGGTGGCAATGATGCCGGCAGCGTTGCAACCGTAACCCATACTCATCGACAGTGCCTGCTTGCCATGCGCACCCGCCTTACGAAACATGTTGTCCAAATTAAAAGCCACCCGGGGCAAATATCCAAAGTCTTCCAACAAAGTGAATAACGGGAAAAATATCGCCATCGGCGGCAGCATCACCGCGACCACCCAGGCGGCAGCCAGATACACACCATCAATCAACAAGCCGTCCAACCACCACGGCATATGCATGCCCGCCGCCACCCCTTTCAAAAACGGATGCCCCATATCAATCAACAAACTAGCCAACATAGCGGAAGGCACGTTCGCCCCGGCAATCGTCAGCCAGAAAACCACTGCCAAAATCAACAACATCACTGGAAAACCCGTCCAGCGGCTGGTCAGCAATCGATCCAAATTACGCTCCCAGTCAAATCGCGTGTGTTCGCCCTCACGAGTCACCACCCGATCCGCGATACGGGTAGCATCCGCGTATATGGATTCCATTAAAGTTTCGTGCAGATTTCCACCCACTTCCCAGCGCAAGGCGTTAGCACTTTCCAGGATCTCATCCACATTGTTGTGATTTTCCTCATCCATGTCTCAAAAATTTCTTATTCTACAAACTCAAAATCTGCCCCGGCCAATCCCGGCAATCATCACATCGCAGCCATCAGGTTTTGATTTTTGTCCTCGCGATCCAAATCTTCCAACTCACCGTCACGCAACGCTTCAATAATCCGCTGATCCCCTTCCATTATCCGCAAAGCCACCCAACGAGGATTTGGCAATCGAGGAAATTGTTGCTCGATCTTTTCAATCAATTGGTTCAGCGCACGATTGAGCTTCGTCGATCCACTCTTGATCCGATAAGGCCGGCACACCGTTTGACCACTTGCCACCTCATTGATCGCCTGTAACAATTGCTCTATCCCTTCCCCCGAACGCGCTGAAGTCGCCACCACGGGTATGCCCAACTCTTTAGCCAACAAGCGCTCATCAACCGTTACATGATGCCTGCTCGCCTCATCCACCAGATTCAAACACAACACCGCGCGATCAGTGATCTCCAACACCTGCAAAGCCAGATTCAAATTGCGTTCCAGGCGACTGGCATCCACCACTATCACGGTGACGTCCGGACGGCCAAATAAAATAAAATTGCGCGCCACCTCCTCGTCGGTGCTGGTGGACAAAAGCGAATACGTCCCCGGCAGATCAATCATCTTGTAACGCTTATCTCCGTATTGATAGCCCCCCTCAGCGCGGGTCACCGTTTTGCCGGGCCAATTACCCGTATGCTGCCGCAAACCCGTCAGGGCATTAAAAACCGTACTCTTGCCCGTATTGGGATTGCCCGCCAAAGCGACCACATAATCAAAGTTGTCCATTTTGATCCCCATCCGGATCAAATTACCCGCATGATGAGATGGACAAGTATCGCAAGGACTGGCGCTCTCGTTTTTTTCGTTTTTCATTTTTCCACTAAAATCAAATCCGCCTGACTTTTCCTCAACGCAATGATAGCGCCCCTTATTTCATACGCAGTAGGATCACCTGCCGCACTGCTCATTTCTGCTTTTATACGAGTGCCTGATATGACACCCAGATCCATCAAACGACGACGCTGCACTCCGCGACAGGCCCTGGATATAGAGACCACCGAAGCGCTTTCCCCCGGAGCCAGCTGCGATAGTTTTGGGTAACTCGATTCTTCAGATTTTTTTTCTGCCAAAGCCAATACGGTCACATTAACCGCAAATACCGGAGCCAAGGATTGCTCCTCCCCATCCAAAGCAAAACGAACCCTCACCGGACTGCAATCGAGGATGTGGATGTGTTTGCCCACATCAAATCCCTGAGCCACTAATTGAGCAAAAATTTCCTCTGGTTCATCTTCGATATGAATGACTTCAGCCGTTTGCCCTTTTTGCAAATCAGTCATCGGCATTCCCAGCGAAGGAGGCAATTCCCCGCGCGCCGTAGGAATCGGATCCCCATGGGGGTCATATAGCGGATTGCCAAGCTGGGCCGCCAGGACATTGGCTTCACCAAAGGTCATTTTATGCTCCTGTTGTTCAGCCTCCGCATGCCATTCCGGAGCCGGCACCCCGGTTTCGTCAGCCAGGTATCGCTCCCACACCCGGTGAATCCGAATAATACGCAAGGCATACGAGCGCCCTTCATCCGTCAATTGCAGCGTATTGCCCTGCGATTTCACCAAGTCCAGAGCTTCGAGCCGCGTCAATAATTCAATCGCACGCCCCGCACTGATAGAGAGCCCGCCGGAAAGGCTCTGCAAAGTACAAGGCAACTGTTTGTATTCCCCATCATACAAATATTTCAAAGCGTTCTCGATCAAAGCCCGCCCGGTGTTTTGCCAGGCACGTCGCCATTGCCATAGATAGCCCTTATGAGGACGAAAAAACAAATACAAAGCCAACAATAAAGCGAACCCTATCAGCAAGGTTGTCAAAGGGGATAACATATCAGCCTACCCCCCTGCTGTAATTAATTTTGTTCACGAATACAAATTAGGCTGACCTAACATACTTATGCAAGAGAAATTTTTAGCCGAAGACCGAAACATGCGCTAGAATGACAACCATCTTGGACCCTATGAGCCCATCAAAACCTACAGCCAGCGGAAAAAAATCGCCTTCATCCAAATCCACAAAATCTACAGGATCATCGAAACCGGCTCGCAATCAAACGCGTGCGGTTGAAGATTATTTGGAGCAAATTTACAATCTGATTGAAGACAAAGGTTACGCCCGGGTGATCGACATTGCTCAAAACCTGGGCCTCGCCCAGGCCAGCGTCACCAACATGATCCAGCGCCTCGACAGTGAAGGATACATCATTTACGAAAAATACCGCGGCCTCACCCTCACTGACAGTGGACGCAAAGTCGGCGAAGCCATCACCCGCCGCCACCAACTGCTGACCCGCCTGTTGCGCCACTTTAATCTGGACGAAGACACCATCTACGAAGACGTCGAAGGCATGGAGCATCACATCAGCCGCCCCACCCTCGAAGTCATCAGCGCCCTCTGCGAAGAACTCGAAAGCAGTCCGGCACTGCTCAAACGACTAAAAAAACGCATCAAAGAGCACGGGAAAGGGTGAGTTTCACTCTACTTCATCTGTTGATTGACCCGCACCCGTCACCCACTGCACGGCATCTTTCCAGCATTGCGGATCATAGTCCACATAGCTCTGGTGCCCCAGCCCCTCAAACTTGTAAAATTTCTTAGTCGTCGGAATAACATCAAACACCCGCCGAGCTTCACCGACACGAGCTCGCACATCTTCAGTTCCATGAAGAAATACAGCCGGACAAGCTACTGCCTTAGCATAGGTGACCGGGTTGTGAGAAAAAGCATCAAAGCCAAATTGCTGCCCGCTCCAAAATAATAGTAAGTGGGCACTTGGAAACGAAGGCACACCCATCGCTTCGAAACGATGCTCCACTGTGTGCAAGGTTTACGAGCTCAATTTAATGTAACCGTTTGAGCTTCACCCCCCACTTTGGCATCTTCTGATACAAGCGTGTCCGGCGTATTTTTTCCAACTTTAATGATGAAGGTCTTTCCCTTCGGCGCCCCCGGAGCAAAGGTCTTTCCCCTGGCTCGAACCGTGTAGAGAATTTCCTTGGACTCGGCATCGATGAGTTGAACCACCGGATTTTCAACATCAAATGTCAGTTCCCCAAGCTTGCCCCATGACGGCGGGCTGTAGTTATCAAACTGAGAGATCGTCCGTGGCCAGCCTGTATATTGTTTGGCCGACGGGTCGGTGACATCCACATTGCGCGGCCAACATTCCATGGTGATCTCACGGGTTTTGGTATTAAGGCGCACGATACCAAAACCTGCCGCACGGGTGTTGAGAACATTGCCTGCGGGCTGTTTCTCAGGATTAGCCGCAGCGTAGTTGGTCACTTTGTTGTTGAACCCGTCGAAAAGATCCCCAGTGTAATCGGGAGCACCGGGCTCGCGATTAAGGCCGGGTTCCAGAGGCTCCCACCAACGCAGATAGAGGTTGGCGATGGAAGGCAAGCAGAACGACCAGATGGCATCACGGTGCTCGTCGATGCCATGATGGAAAATAGTAGCGAGATGTTGGTCTCCGGCGAAATGGAAAGCGAAGCCTTTTCGCAGCCCCTCTAAGGCATGGTTTCGTCCAGTTTGCGGCCAACCGTTGGAATCCATGTCAGCATGGAGCCGACCGTTCGCGTTGCCGTGAATGTGAGCACCTCCACAAAAAATGGTCGCTGAAAGAGCTACCTTCATATTGGCATGCCTCCAATCTTGGGACCAGTTGTCAATAAACTTCAGCTGTCGTTCACCGAGCAAAACAGCACCATCCACATCAACGCTGGCCGGGTCATACTCAGGGTTACGAATATGGTCCGGGCGAGGCCCCTGCTTGGGCACCCGCCCAGCGGGGCCTGTTTTAAATTTACGGTCTTCGAGAATCGCAAAATCAACATTCCCCCAATTAAGGTTAGTAAAATACACCCCAATCCCCTGACCGATTTTGTGAGGATCAACGGGGTCAGGCAAATGACTGGTCTGAGCCCGTTCGACTTCCTGAATGTAACTACCAGGTTGAATATAGCCCCCGTCGGCAGCACCCGGAAGAGTGGATACCTTTCCGCTTTCGCCCCATAGATTAGGCTGCCCGGCATCGTGATCATCGGGCAGACAAATAGTCGGCCGATCTTTTATAATCTCACCAAAATCCCGACCGAACTTGAGCCAGGCGGCATAGTGTTTGTGGTGGTCATATACCTGATCTCCGGAAAAGAAAAGAACATCGGCATCGACCCTCTTGACATTATCGATCAGATCCTGACGAGAGATATCCCCACCATGTGCCGGTTGGATCGAATTCCCCGTATAACCAGCAACAATGATTTCATCCTTGTCGATCGGATTCTTGCGAATCATTCCTTCGTAAAAAGCCTCCGTGCCGTGGGCAACACGATATTTCTGCGCCTTGGAGTCGTCCCAATTTTCAACGCGGAAAGGAGCCGTCCAACCCTGTTCAATCACGCTTACCTTAGCGACTTCGACCCATTTGCCATCCTGCTCGATTTCCAGACGCACCTCTTTGCTTGCTCCCTTTGGGATAGGATAAAGCTGAGCGGTCAGTTTGAGGGTTTTATCATGAACGGTATAAAGCGCAAAACAGATGATATCCTTTTTTTCTACTTTTGGAATCACCAGGACAGCACGAGGTTTTCTTTTCTTTTTTTTGTTCTGCTGAGCGTCGGCCACACCAACAAAAACAAGCGCGGCACAACAAAAAGTGAGAAATGATTGAAGCTTCATCAAGATGCCTATCATTTCATTATCAGCCTGTCAGCTAAAGTTTTCGTTCAGGGGGTGGCGGATTCGCGGTATCTGACGACTTTGATGCAAGCTGGAGACCTTCGTTTACTTGTGGTTTGCGCCAAAGAAAAAAAAGATACAGAGGGATCATGAAATGCGGAGCACGAAGAATGACTTCGTGAATGTAATGATCAGCACCCCAGTAGTTCAAGCTCATCGACATCCCCGCAACGGGTCTGGCAAGGGCCGCCAGAAACCCCCAAACGGCCGCATAGAGCATGCAAGGGCGACGCCATAAGGGTATAAAAATACCAATGCAGACAACAAAATCGAGAGTCCCAACGACATGAAGAAAAATCCGAACCGTATCATGCTCCACCTGAAGGATCACAGATGTCATGCCATAAAAAATCGCAGGCGTCGGCCAATGATAACCAAAAGCATATAAACCATGGCCGGCAAAGGTCATGATCAATGCCGCCATAGCGGTCCTCACCGTAACCCGGTGGCGGACTCCAAAAACAAGTGCCATCACCAGGATGATAGGAATGAGCATCTGCCCGCCATGCTCGATGAACATGGGGAATTGACTCTGAATAGCGAGATATTTGGCATAAGCCAAAACCATGAGCAAAACACTGCCACCGATAAGAGCCGCCATCTGCAAATGTGATTTATGACGAACCGTGAGACTCAAAATGCTACAAGCCAGGTAGAGCCATGCTATTCGGTGGATCCACTTCTGAATCAAACCATCATTCGCCCCCGTGCCGACAAATTCCTCCCAACTGATCCCGAATCGTTCGACCCATGCATAAGTAGTATCCTGCCAGAGAAGAATGCCATAGGGTCCCTGCCAGTAGAAGTGCACCCAAGTCCAGCCAGCGAAGCAAAAAAATGCTCCCAGACGGAGACAGAGCAGCAGAATTCGATCAAGCTTCGTTTGAGTCATAGTGAATCGGTGAGGCAGCTACCGCCTACGGCACCACCTCCCTCTACCATAGCGAAAATCTCGCCCGATCCACTGATTTCTGCGCCGCAATCATGCCCATTGAGAGCAATAAAACAGACAAGGCTAAATAAAATGATGACGATGAAAAAGTGTTCGTGGCTTCATCGCTATATCAAAAACTAAGCTATAGAATATTACTGATGTGAACAGAAAAATTTAAAAAACTTGAGTGATATTCTCAAAGTCGGGCAAAATCAAAATAAAATGGTCGTTTCACCTTTGGCGGGTCGCCAAAAAATCCGACGAGAAAATGGCCTGCCGTTACTTGCTTGGAACTCAACCCATCCAAAGCCGCCGTCAAAGGGTCCTCAATATCCAAGCCCAGCCCATACAAGCCTCTTGTCTCCAGCACTCCTGCCAACAAGGCTTTGAATATTTTTGGATCCCTATTTTTACACAACAAGGTCGTCAATGCTTTTGATGAAATACACTCGCCAATCGCGGGTAAACGTGGCCTCCCTCCCAACTCCGCCCACACATTATAAAAAGGACGCGCAAGGCGCACCCCTCGACCATAACCTGTGATTCGGGTACGGTTAATTGAACTTGTATCCCAAATTCCAAGCATGCCAATCAACTCCCCCCCTTGCTCGGCCAACCTGAAGTCTACTCCCCCCATGGCAGCGATATCCACCCAGGGAGTAAAACTGGCACTACCAGCCTCCCTTTCCAACAAACTTTGCATGGCCACCCGGTCTTCAATCCCAGCACTTCTTACTTTAATCGCCTCAGTCGTCCCGTTCACCTTCTGTGACTGAAGGAACCAGGATCTATAAATCCCACAAGGATGATACACCGGCAAACCTGCCCGCCCGCTCGTTAGATACTTACTCCCTTCCCGATTATCCTCAAGCACCAAGGTTTGAGCCCATTCCCCTTCGTCAAATACCTGTTGTTTTAAGGTTTTAAAACCGCGCGCAAGCAGCATTCCCTTCCGATACTCCTGCCTAATTCTCAGATCAGATAAATAACGAATTTTTTTCACCTCTCCATCAACAAATACCGAACGCTTCCCCGCAGAAAAAACTCCCACAGCTCGGCCTGAACCTTTCTCAAAGGCAGCCCACACTTCCGGCTCATCAGCCTGCAAATAACAGCTAGCAAAAAAATCATCCCCTCGCTCCTGACATATCTGAATGCCTTGCCCCATCGGGGTCTCGCGCATTAACGCGCACAATGCCTGCGAATCGGACAACTCTGCTTTTCTGTAAACTAACTCTCCCATAATGCTGAAAGCTCTCCTCGCTCTATAACCGGCAGCTTCACATCTCCCTCTCTCGAAAACCGTTTATTCGCCAAATAACGTGCCGCTTCTGATGCCCAGCCTCTTGGCAAAGATCTGAGTAAACATCTATCAAGCTGCGCTGTGTCCAAAGCCTTGGAAAAGTGTAAATTTCTTCTCAGTTCGGCAAGTACGTCCGCCCCCCTGTCTGTGACCCATATTTCATACGCTCGTTGATCTTCCCTCACCCTGATAAAACCCGAAACCCCGGCTTTCCTAAAGGCTTCTACCACATGCTCCCCATCCAGTTTTTCTCCAACCAAATCCGAACAATCTCCTCTCCTACCAACAAAACCCACCCTACCTCCATCTCCCGCTTCAATGATATCTCCCGTCCTATAGCGGTATAAACCCGCCCCTGTTGTCAACACTACCTCATACCGCCGCCCCTGTTTCACCTCCAAACTTACATCCCCCGTTTCACAATCAATGAACTCATGGAAATGCACCCCTCTAGCGATCCTCGCCGCCGACCCATCAGGAATACTTGTAACTCCCTCTGTAGCCAACAAACCTTTCGGCTCAAACACCACGCCCTCTCCCAATCGCTCGAGCACCTGCGCTTTCCACATCGCAGCCTGAGCATCCGCCCAACAACTGAGCACCCGCAATTCCGGCCAGATTTCCCGCCACGTCGCCCGCGTATCCAGTGCTTCATCAAGCTTTAAAAAAAAGACCGGACTCCATACCGAAATCGAGCGCAAATTTGATGTTGTTAATAAAACTTTTGCCGTCTGCTCAAAAAAATCACTCTCCCCAAATTCAGGAGCCACCAGCCACTTAGCCAAACCATAACTCACCTCATCCGGGAAATACGCCCCATCATTCGTAAAGCCCAAAGGCAAACCCGACGAAGTCTTCTCACCCTTGCCCAATCTTGGTGACAACGACCAATACGCCGCACCCTCAAAAACTTCAGGATAGCGCTGTTGCCATCCTTTCATCCAAATTGACAGGGCGCAGGCCAATTCACCTCGAAACTTCGGGGTTACAGGAATCACCTTCACCGCACTCGAAGTCCCTGATGTGAGTTCAAACCCAACAGGCTCTTCTTTAGTAAGCACTGCAACCTCCCCATTAATCGCCCGCTCAACCCAGGGTTCTATATCCATGTAACTCTGCAAAGGCACCTTGTTCGCAAAGTCTTCATAACTTGTGATATCAGCAAAACCATACTCTCGTCCAAAAGCCGACCCAACGTTGGACTGTATATAGCGGCTCAGCAAATCACATGATCTCGTTTCATACCCTCCCAACGATTCAAGTAACGTTTGACCCTCATGCATTGATACACACCCTGTTTAAACCTAACTCAAATCCATTCAAAGCTACACGTTTCAAATTATCCGTATCCATCTCCGTCAAACAAACCAACTCATCCCCAGCTGCAAAACCAGGATTCTTTTCGATAAAATAACGAACCATTGTTTTCTCTCTACGTTGCCAGGTTGCCTCCACCAGTTCAGGTTTCAGTTGCCCCAATGATTCCGTGAAATGAATGACTCCCCTATCCTTAAACCAGGCATTGCCAAATAAATGCCGCGACGCCGTGTCCACGACCTCTGACAACACAATTTCCTGATTTTTAGGATGCGGAAAAAATCGCTTGGCGAACAATGGCAAAAAAAGAAAAGTCCGATGCCCTTTTGATATCAGCATCCAAAACAGTCTCCTCCCACTGCTTGCCCTCCACTCCCCCGCTCTCTCACAAAACGCCCTCACCAATTCGTTACTTCCCCAATAAGCCGGGTCAATAATGGTATCTCCTGAAAACAGAACATCTCCCGATGAAATCCATAGCCCCTTTGGGTTGAACGCCAAGGTAGTAAATCCTTGCAACTCCCCACTGTCATCCAGCAACAAAATCACTTCATCTTTCCAAGACAAATCTTCTGCAAAAACCTCGTGGCTCACATGATCATACGCTGCTGAGAAAAGCTTGAACATTCGCTCTTGCAGGATGGCAGACAAGTGCCTCACCGGGATGATTTTTGACTTTAAAACGTTCATCTGATCGCGGACATTAACAAATAAAAAAAGCCTATTGCCTGAGGAAACAAGATGCCCGCCGTGGAGTAATTGATCGACCTGTAGCCGTCACCTCCAGGCACAAAATACACCCCTTTCCCTGGCCCTCCGGTAGCCTTCACAAACCACCTCACGAACAGCAACTCACTGATTAAAGAAACGATTGTCAGCGTACCCCACACCTTCAAACCAGGAACAGCAAAACCATACATCACGACCAACACCAATCCGATGTGAAACAAATCGTGCAAGACCCCATAGGCAACCCGCCAGCGTCTCGTCAAACACAGAGGGATTTCCACCAGAACTCGCAGCCCCATGGAAACAGCCAATACCACAAACGCCGTGCCCTCCCTTAATAAAACCAGGGGTAAAACTACCCAAAGCATCAACACATACGCAAACCAAGCCGCTTTGATCGGCGATATTTTACCTCCCCTTCGTTCACCGTGATTTTGAAATGCCCACACCCCACACGCAAAAACAACCGTCCCTACCATCAGGAACAAGGCTTCACCGCGTGTAAGCATTTCGACCGCTTCTTTCATACTTTTATTTTTTTTATTGTCGGCGGCTCGTTTTCTAGAGATTCCCCATCAAGCAAACGGCGGATCCCCTTGGCAATTGCGTCCGTCTCATAATAAAGGAATCCAGCCCCCTCCGTCCTTGAGATATCCTCTGTCTGTTCGCGTATGACACTTACATCTTGATTCAAAATATAGTGTGCAATCGGTTCAAAAAGCGCCCTGATCAATGCTCCCAAAGGCTCAAAACGGTAAGCCATGTAGGTGTAAATCTGCGTTTCCGTTTCGGAGATCGGAGTGCACTGGCTCATCACAATGTATTGACGGCTTTCAGTCATACGGTAATCAACCCGGGTAAGATAAGGCAGCTGAAAATGATCGGTATGAATCACCTTCTCGCCGCTCGGCACCAGAATACGACCAATAAGGGAATCCATCCGTTGCTCGTTAATGAACTCCGCCTGAATCCAGTCCTCCCCCGACGTGATTTCTACCTCCACCTCTTTTGATTCCTTACCGCGAAACAATCCTCTGTGCACGTGAGCCGTATGAGGCACATCCAAAAAATTCTCGACGCAGTGAAAAGCATTACCCTCAAAATATCGCTCCATTGACCAATGATGCCAACCCTGCTCATCAAATTTGGGGAAATCGATTGGCTCATCAAGCGCTTCGCCACTGCCCATCCAAATCCAGATAAAACCCTGTTTTTCTATCACCGCATAAGCTTTCACCTGAAACTGTTGATACGTCTCACACGATTCACACGAAGAGGGAATGTCCGCACAATGCCCATCCGCAGCCCATGCCCAGCCGTGATAAGAACAGCGCAAACCATCCTCCGTCACTTCCCCCCGTGACAATGCCATATTGCGATGCAAACACCGGTCCCGCAGACAGCCCGCATTTCCTTCCTTATCCCGAAAAATCACCACTGAATCCCCCACGATCATTCTCGCTAGCGGCTGCTTTTTCAACTGCTTTGATCGGCAGGCGATATACCAGTGATCCTTCAACACGGCGAAACCTCCTTCCCCTTTTCCTGTCGTTTTCTGATTCTCATTTCATCACCGTATTTTCGAAACCTCCTGCTCAATCCTGATATATTTCCCCGTCTCAAAATGCCCTTTCGACTTGCTGCCATCCGGCCACTGCACCCGCACCTCTACCTCATCCACATCATCTGTCGCAAACAATAATCTACGCCCCTGTTGCGCCGAAAACCCAGAAACATTGTTCACCCACTGATAACGGCCCCCCACTTGAACACGTGCCCCGAGCGCATCGCGCGCTGCACTCCCCCCATTGCCCACCAACGCTATCCCTATCCACCCTTTTTCGGGAGATCCTGCGTTTTCATAAAAATCCGCTGATGCAAATTGATGGGTCATTAACAAATCAAGATCCCCATCATTATCAAAATCTGTCAGCACTGCTCCGCGGGCATTCCCCAATTTCCCCAAACCACAGGACACCGCAGCATCCTTAAAATACCCTCCGCGATTAAGCAGCACCCGCGACCGTTGTTTACCCCAAATCGAATAACCACGTAAATCACCCCACTGATCGGCATAAGCATGGATATCCGGCCCGGTTCTTGCCAACCTGGCATTCGCATACCAATAGTCCCTTGTTTCATCAAAACGACGATCAATCGCGTCATCCACCATTCCATTGCACTGAACAATATCAGGCCAACCATCAAGATCAAGATCACCAACTGCTGCCCCCCATCCAAAACGATGCGCATTCAATACCCCGCGCTTCGTCGCTTCGTTGGACATTTTGATTCTCCCTTTGTGACTTCGATTAATCCAAAATAAACTCCCCTCGGCCTGAAGAGGAGCGTGCACATTCGACACATAAACGTCCGGGCGACCATCGCTATTAAAATCTGCGATTGAAACATTCATTCCCTTGTAGGTATCACGCCCCAAAGTGCCCACCATTTTTCCTTCAATACGCTCGAAACGACAATTCCCAAGATTACGGTAACAGTCATCCGGGCCGAAATCTGAAGCCACATAAAGATCAATCAAACCATCACCATCAAAGTCGGCGGTATTAACAGCAAGAGACCAATGGGTTTCCTTTAATCCGGTTTCAGAGGCCGGCAATTTTTCAAAAGTGCCGTCTCCTCGATTACGATAAAACTGGTTCAGCCCGCCATTGGTAGCATCATGCCAGCTGGAATGCATGAATCGAAACATTCTCCGGTCTCCCTCATACTCCTCCTTGGGAAGATCAAATGGATTCAAAGGAACGCTCCGGTCATAGCCCTCCAAAAACGGATTCACCGCGTTGGCAACCAAAAGATCAAGATCCCCATCCCCGTCAGCATCAAAAAAAGTCGCAGCCAGACAAACCGAATGACCTGAAATGCCCGCAAGTTCAGTCACATCCCGAAACGACAACACTCCTGTTTCCACCCACATATTCAACAGCAAACGGCACTCACCATAACCCACTCCCAAAAACAAATCCTGATCACCATCATTATCAATATCGGCAAACACTGCGGTGGAGGGCAAACCATTCACCTTCGGATTAGCAAAGCGGTCCAACACGGGTAATGGCACCCGTTCAAAACCTTTCCCCTCTATATTACGAAACAACGCCGCCCGACTTGAACTCACTTTCAACGGATAAGTCAAAAAAACATCCTGCCAGCCATCATTATCAACATCCGCCACTGCCACCGCATCGCCTACTGATAAAATCCACTTCGCTATATGAGCCACCCGCGGATCCACCTCTTCCAAAGCCCGACTCATAGGAGCATCGATCCCAACGCCCCTCTTCTCAAAACGCAACGATGTTTCAAAATCCGCAGCATCTCCTTGACGCAACAAGCCGGCTAGAATTACGGTCACCCCTGCCGCAATCACTAATCGGGGCACTTGTTTTCTCACCCGCCCCTCCCTCAGCACATGGTATATATACAACACCGCCTGCACCACAAATAAAGCAGGGAAAAGAGTGGAGTAACTTTGCCTAAAATGCAGTAGCAAATCAACCCCCACAACAGCCAGAACAAAAGCTGCCTGCCCCTTCACGTTCCTTGGTGTTGTCTTAGGATCTGTCAGCATGTAAAATGTGAACAGAAAAAATGCCGGGGACGTGATCGAACCAAAAAAAACTGCCTCTGGCGGCAAGTGACTGCGCATAATCCACGCTCGTAGGCCCGCCTGAAAAAAATACAAAATCAGAAACATTGCCACCAAGGACTTCGCTTTCAAATGTGGATAAACAAAAATCAATACGATTGCCGCCCCTACAAAGATCAAAGCCGCACTCCCTCCCCATTGATATGCAGGAGCTGGAGACAGCATGCCTCCGCTCAACCACATACCTACGATCAAACCAAACAGTGCCGGATTAAAAAAATGTCTGCCCTCCACCGAAAACAAGCTCTTTGAAGCTATCGCTAACAAAGCAGGCAAGATCGGCAACCAAGGGTTAGCTCCATAGTTCAACAGCAAACACAAACCAAACCCGGTGATCATGCCCGACCATGGAAACTGCCACTGCCCATCTCGCATCCAGCGATTAAATAAACTCTCAGCCAGCATCGCCACTGCCACGGTCGTCCCCGCCTGTAAGGGGCTTCGATTGATCCCCCATAACGCCCATCCAAGCACGAGATAAGTCGCCAACAAACCTGCAAAAACAGGCCTAGGATCACGCGTTTTCTCTATACCGGAATCAATCACAATGGCAGTTTGTCTCACAAGAGGTGTAAATCATAATCGATTTATTTTCACCTGAACATCGAAACCGTCGATGTTCGCTTTCTTCCAATACTTAACTTGGTAACATTTAAATTATTATTCTCCTGCTTTTTGCACATCCCAGACTATGCCCAGTTTTTCCAATGCCAATATCATAATATATATAAAATCAATCTGCCCTTTCCTTATACCGGTATTTGCTGAGCCCGGGAACTTATGATGGGTATTATGCCAATTTTCTCCGAAGGTAAAAAAATATAACCACGACAGGTTTTTGCTCGAGTCATCCGTTTTGTAATCCTCACGACCTATCAAATGAGTTAAAGAGTTTGTCATACAAGTGCCGTGCAACAAAAACAATGTGCTCAAAACCCCTCCCCAGATCAACAATTGCCCCCCACTGGTACGTAACTCTGGGAATTTACTGTTTAAATAAAAACCGAGCAGATACAAAAAAATCAGATACACCAAGAATCCCAAATAGTGGAACTTGTTCAAAAATTCTATTTCTGGATATGACGA
The DNA here is from genome assembly GCA_045046875.1 of Verrucomicrobiota bacterium. GTDB lineage: Bacteria > Verrucomicrobiota > Verrucomicrobiia > Verrucomicrobiales > DEV007 > JAADHD01. Next base: position 67,009 of record JASFYY010000095.1, read on the forward strand.
ATACTCTTTTAATAGTTTTTCTGATGTAGGCAACGCTCGCTTTTTTAAAACCCAACCAAGATGCGCGTGAAACCAGCCATGAATAACGGGCGAATGGGGATCCTCTGGGGTATCTGCATATCGGTGGTGATCCCGGTGACTGCTCGCCCAGGATAAAGGCCCTTTTTGTCCGGTTGTCGTACCAACAAGGGCCAAAACAAATTGAAACCAGCGCGAAGTTTTGAAACTGCGATGGGAAAAATAACGATGATAGCCTCCGGCAATTGAAAAAAGGCGCACAAAAAAAGTCAGCACAAATACCAACAACGCCACCGGACTCCATCCCACAACAAAAACAAAAAGCGAGCTAAGATGAAAAAGTATCACCCTGGTCACACTGATCGAGGAATAGGCATCCTGACATGCATCACTATTTTGCATGGTCGACGGCTAATCCACCCTCTTAGGCTGTTGGTGTTCTCCCCATTGGGACTTTGATGACTTCTGCTGCAGCACTTCACCCTCTTCCTCTTTGTAATTTAAAAATTCAAAATGACTGGCTGGCCGAACGACACCCATCGGATTCAAATCATTCCTGATCGCAGCCTTCAAAAGATCCCGTAAAAACTGCAAATAAGTGCGCGAATAGATCGCTTCGGGTAAACGGTTCCAGATCAAGTTATGCATTTTTCGCAAATTATAACTCGGCACAGATGGGAAGAGGTGATGCTCAAGGTGATAATTTTCATACATGAACAGAAAAGAAACCCACGGCGAACTTTTCACCGTCCTACTGGAAAGGTAGATATTCTCCACGTCTCCCAAGGCATGGGAAGCCACGCCTCGTATGTTCGTCAATACGCTCGATATAATAAGCGGGTATAACCAATACATCGACAGTTGACCCCAAGAGGCTATTTGAAAAATAACAAAATAGACCCCGGCCATAACCAAATACTCCATGACCATCCATAAGCGCGCTCTGCGTGATGCCACACGGAATGCCAAAAAGGGAATGCAGGCGACATATACAATCGTGCCAAAAACCAATTGCACCCCGTAAGCCCCCCAAATCAATGCAGGATTTTTCAAGTGCTGTCGATAAGTTCCATAGTCGAGCTTTCGCCCCAATTCATAGTGATGATGAGTATGGGTCACTCGATACGCCGTCGCCGATAGCATCATGGGCATGCCTGCAATAAAGGAGAACAAGTGATTCATCTTCGGATTAACTGCCAACAAACCATGCAAACCCTCATGCAAGAAAATAGCTGCCGAATTCAAAGCCACCCCCATGCACAAGATCCCCATCAAGCTGACAACCAACGATCCTTGCGCAAACCACACACTCAAAAACCCTATGCTGTATAATATCACAAAAAAGAACAACTCCTGCGCTCGGCTTACTACGTTCATTACATGCAACGCCTCAATTTCAGCCCCCACCCCTTCTACCAATGCCTCACTCGCTCGCCTCTGCGCCGCAAGGAGTTCATTTTCACTGGTCATGCGATGATTTTCCATCATTTTGAAGCTTCGATTGTTTTTTTGGCAGACAAAAGGCTATGACCAAAAAAAGAATAAGAATTTGCGCCGTACCAACAACATTCCTAATCACAGGCATACCCGCTGCAGTAAGCGCAGCGAACAAAACAAGCCTATTAACAAACCTTGTTCCAAAGAGAATCAATGCTGGGATGGCCAGTCCTCGATACCTCACAGGATTCGAAGACAGAACTAACAACATCACCCCAAATACCAGTAAATACACTGATGTGAATTTTAAAATCAATGAAAGCTGCGAACCCACCTCCAATACAATCCCAAACACCATCGCAACAACCTTAACAATTACATCGAGCGGAAAAAGTAAGCCCGCAAGCCCTAACAGAGTATGGTAGCCCCCCGCAATAACTGTCGCAACCTTAAAAAGACGTATCCTCATAACATATAAGTTGAAATCCACTTCCACCTGATCATAACGACGCCGTCGTATTTATCAAGGCAAAGCTGAATGCGTTAACCCGTTGTTCATGATCATAACCACGTTTTCACCCTGTCGCAAGAATGTTAAATTGCTCCACCCTCACCCTCAGATCTCCCCCATCCTCTCCCTCACTTGTCCGAGCCCTTCTTATTCGCATCGCTTGGTGTCCATCTTCACTGCCAAAGCCCTTGTCAGAGAAGGTTTGCAGTTCCTTCTCAACTCTCTGCGACCTCTTGTATCGATAGGTAATGCGTGCTACAGTAGCCTCCAATGCAGTCAAACTATTCATGGCAAAACGCCACTGGCCATGCCGCCAATTTTAAAACCGAAAGCACCCGCAATATCGGCTGGTGGATTCTGTTGGCGATTGTGATGTCCATCGTGCTGCATCTGGTTCTCTATTTCATGCTCAGTCTGCTCAAATGGCAGGCCCAGATGACGCCAGGCCTCAAAGAAGACATCGTTTTCCAAAACCGGAAGCGTGAACAGTTGATCATCGACCAGGAAACTCTGGAAAACTTTCTACCCAAACCCACCCAGGCACCCGAACCCATCACTCCGGAAAAACTCGACGGTGCCATGCCACTGCTCGATGACACCCTCGATGAGTTCGACATCCTCGACCAATTGCCCGACAAGGACATCAAGCTCACACCTGAAGTGGACAGCGCCAAAATTTTCTCCAACATCCAGCCCTCCGCACCCCAGAAAATCCTCTCCGATGTCGCCGAAAAAATCGACGTTGCCGCCGCCAATCTCGTCAGCAAGAATCTCAACGATCTACGGGAAAAGCTGATCGATGACAGCCCCATCGTCTCCCAAGAGCAACCCGTGCTCGAGCTCAACATGGACGATATCACCGAGGGCGTGGACACCGATGAGTTTTTTCACCGCGCAGCCGCCAAAGCCTCATCAGGAGACGGCGGCGCAAAAATCACCCAGGGATTCAGCAGCCTCGACGGCTTGCTCGGCAAAATGGGCGGAGGACTGCCCGACGGCACCAAACCCATCCTGATGCCCACCGATCTGCTGTTCGCCTATAATGAATGGGAACTGCGGGAAGAAGCCCGGCTCAGTATGATGAAACTCGGCTTCATCATCCAGACCAACCCCGGCTCGCGTTTCATCATCGAAGGCCACACCGATACCATCGGCGGAGAAGACGCCAACTACCAGCTCAGCCTGCGGCGGGCAGGCGCGGTGCGAGATTGGTTGATCGATGTGCTCAAAATCGACGGCAACAACATGCAGGCAGTGGGTTACGGCAAAAGTCGTCCGCTAATCAATCCTCAAGGCTCGCCCGACGAACAAGCCCTCAATCGGCGGGTTGAAATCGTAATTAAAAAATAATCCTCTCCCGGGTGAATAAAAACCAAAACACATCGTCCAATCAAGGTGAAATCAGTGGTGACCGTGCAGAAAGCGGTTCTGCTGAGGCAGAAAACGACCTATTGAACAGTGAAAACGTGGAACCAGCCGATGAAATACTCGTAAGCCGATCGCAGGCCGGAGATATGCAGGCCTTCGACGTGCTGGTGACTCGTTATAGAGGAAAAATATACGCCATGACCGTAAACATGATCCATAACGATGCCGATGCCTGGGATCTGGCTCAGGATACCTTTGTCAAAGCATGGAAGGCTTTGCCCAAGTTCCAGGCACGTTCCAATTTTTACACCTGGCTCTACCGCATCGCTCACAACGTCACTTACGACTGGCTGCGCAAAAAACAGAACCGCGTCGAAAAAGCGGAATTCGACGACAGCATCGAATCCCATCAGATCGACAAAAGCGCTCCCACCGCCCCTCGCGACATGGCGCGCCCCGATCAACACGCCCAGGGCAGCGAACTCAAACAAAGCATCCGCGATGCCCTCGCCCAACTTTCACCCGAACACCGCTCAGTCATTTTACTCAAAGAAGTCGACGGCCTGCGCTATGAGGAAATCGCCGAACGCACCAATTGCTCCGTAGGAACCATCATGTCCCGCCTTTTTTATGCCCGCAAAAAATTGCAGGCAATATTCACCGAACAAAACATCCGACCATCATGAACGCTGAAGAAGAAAAAAAACTCACCCTGTGGATCGACGGAGAACTGGACGACGAACAAGTTCGCGATCTGCTCGATGCCCACCCCGAACTGATCGAACTGAAAAAATCAGCAGATGAAACTGGCGGCCTCCTGCGTCAAGGGCTGCCCATTGAAGAAAATCTACCTTACCCCGATTTTTTCAATCACCGCATTCAACAACGCCTGCTGGAAGAGGAGGAGGTCGAAAGCAAAAGTCCCGCGATCAACATGAAGGAGGAAGTGAGCTACTTCCCTCTCTTCACCCGCTCGCGTCTTTTTGCCGGGCTGGCTTTTGCCGCCCTGGCGATCGGTCTGATTGTCAATTCCTTCATCTCCCCTGATGCCACGACTGCCATTGCTCGCAGTGAAGTGATCGGCACCTACACCCCTAATCCGAATGTGATCGCATCCAGCCACTACAACGCCGAAGCCGGTGCCACCATCATACAATTGGACGGGCTGGAAGAAATTCCCGCCGACATCCAAGTGAGCGGCATCTTCCCCCGTAGTTACCAACCCGATTCCACCGTCGCCTCGACCACCCTGCGCAGCCGCGATACCAACGAAGCGCTGGTTATTCTGGAACACGATCACTACGGACGCCCCAACATCCGTCTATCCAGCAACGACAACCTGTGAAATCCCTCCACGACAACCCCGCCCGGATACGGTCGCTAAAACCCCGATTTCCACTGCTCGTTTTCAGTGCGGCACTGCTAGGAATGTTGGCCGTGATATGCCCGCTCCAGGCACAGGACAAAAAGCCCCCCAAAGGGCATCCCTCTAATGCTCAGAAATCAAACCCACACAAAAACAATGCCCACCGCGATGGGCAAATTTGGGCGGCATTGATATTTGCCACCACTGAAAAAACCAGCCCGGCGCCTAACGAAGCAGACAAAAAAACCATCGCCCAACTAGGCAAGGCCTTCACTGGGAAAAACTTCCAACTGCTCGGCGAACACACCCAGCAGATTTTCAGCGAATACGAATCCTGGGTAGTCCCCTCAAAAGACCTTTTCCTGAAAATCGACTCCAAAGGCCCAACTGAAAATAACGATGGCGTGAACCTGCACCTGCAATTGTGGCGCGATAAAAACGTGCTACTCAAAACCGACGTCATCCTACGTAAAGAACCCATCTACATCACCGGTCCCAAATGGGGCAAAGGCCAACTGATCATGGTGGTGGAGCTGCGGTGAGCTCCTCCTCCCGCCGCAACCTTAGTTGGCCACAAGCCGCATTGATATCCCCTCCCTTTTCCCGCCGTAAAGTCGCAGCGACCTCAGCGGACTTCACTGCTCTCAAAAATGCTTCCTGCTGTTCTTCTGAAGGGCGTTTCCACGGCAACCCTTCCACGGTGTTGTAAGGGATCAAGTTCACCAAAGCCCCTACAGACTTCGCTCGTTTTCCTAACAACCGTGCCTGATCCAAACTGTCGTTCATTCCCTCGATCAAGATGTATTCAAAAGTCAGCCGCTGCTTGCGCCGCTCCCGCCAATAGTGCAGAGCCTCAAACAAGCAGTCCAAATTGTATTTATCGTTCACTGGCATGATTTGCGAACGCACGCCATCACTCGCTCCGTGTAGAGAAATCGCCAAGCGGATCTGCGCTTCGGTATCATCCGCCAGTTTTTTGATCTGCGGCGCCAGACCACTGGTCGATACCGTGATACTACGCCCCCCAATTCCCACGCCCCAGTGAGCATTCATGATCTTGATCGCTGCCGAAAGGTTAGCATAGTTAGCCAGTGGCTCACCCATCCCCATGAACACCACATTATTCACCTTCTCTCCCGATTCCGCCTCTACCTTCAACAGCTGCGCAATAATCTCCGCAGTCGTCAAATTACGCGTGAACCCTGCCAAACCGCTGGCACAAAATTTGCAATCATACGCACAGCCCACCTGACTCGACACACACAACGTCTGTCGCTGGCTCTGCTCCCCTTGAGATCCCTGTGAGGCCTTAATGAAAACCGACTCCACCAATCTACCATCCCGCAAACGAAAAAGAAACTTGCGCGTCGCGTCCTTGGCACCATTCACCTCCACCGTTTCCAGCGGATTGATATGAAATGCTTGCTTCAACTGCTCGCGCATAGCCACGCTCACATTCAACATATCATCAAAACTCTCCACCCGTTTCACAAACAGCCACTCCAGAATTTGCTTCGCTCGATAAGGTTTCTGCCCACGCTGCTCCACCCAGTCCTCCAAACCCTGCTTACCCAGGCCCAGTATCGACACCGATACCTCACCCTTTTTTTCTGTTCCACACTCGGACATCACCTCTATCGATTGATACTCGCTGAAATTAACTATTAAGCTGTACAGGAGCGCGGACTTTTCAGTCCGCCGCAGCTTGAATATTCACCATTAAAGTTTCTTGATCGAAATATTGCGAAACTGCATCAGCGAAGACGCCGGAGAAAAAGTGCCGTCCTTACGTTTGCCTCCATGGTGTTGCAAAGCAATCGGCCCTTTGGCCGGCACTTCAGGCAACTGCGCATTTTCAATCACCGTGTGCCCATTCAACACCACCGTCAGCCGATCCCCTTTCATGGTGATCTCAAAAGTATTCCACTCGCCAATCGGATTATCTGCTTTCAGTTTTGGCGTCACCCCGGCGCGAACCTCCGGCGAAGTGTCCTTACCATTACGGTAGCTATACACTTCTCCCGAACCAATCGGCCAACACCAGATATTGATCTGCGCCCTCGGCTCCCCACGCAGGTAAATCCCCGAATCCGCATTGGGCATCGGATGAGTCACCTTTTTCCCTTTTTCATCCTTCACCGTGGTGCCATCAGGTAAAACGTAAGGCACATCGTAAAAACCCGTTGTGCGTTTGATTCGCCAATCGATTTTGAGGGTGAAATCGCCAAAAGCCTCTTCCGTCCACAAATGTTTTTCCCCCTTGGCCTCACTCTGCGCATCATAATCAATGGTGCCATCCACCACCTTCCAATGGCCATTGTCCCCTTCTGGGATTTTCCACCCGCTCAGGTCCTTGCCATTGAACAAGGGTTTAAATCCTTCCGCTGGCCCCGCTTCTGCTGTCAGCAAAGCCTGCATCGCCAGCATTGCGGCGGCTACTGCCATCACCCTTGTCGTTTTCATCATCAATTTCACTTTCATATCAATAGGAGTTCTCTCGTGGCCTCATCATGCCATCAAGCAAGAACTCCCGCAACTTCTGATCTAAATCGGAGGGAAAGCCAGTTACTCCAGCCCAGCCCTCGCCGTGTCCCACCATGCACTGCTCAATAAATTTCAACAATCCTTGAATTCCCCCGCAAAAGATGACATTCATTGCCTGCAGCTTTCTCAATCCTACTAATCATGAACACATCCATCGGAACTCCTTTCACCTCCACAGCCACCCGCGTCATGCTTTGCGGATCAGGCGAACTCGGCAAGGAAGTGGCGATCGAACTCCAACGCTACGGAGTCGAAGTCATCGCCTGCGACTCCTACCCCGATGCCCCCGCCATGCAAGTAGCCGATCGCTGTCACGTCTTTTCCATGCTCGACGGAGACAAGCTACGCGCCACCATCGAAGCGGAAAAACCCGACCTGGTGGTGCCTGAAGTCGAAGCCATCGCCACCGACGTACTAGCGGAAATCGAAGCCGAAGGCCTCGCCACCGTCATCCCCACTGCGCGCGCCACCCAGTTGACCATGAACCGTGAAGGCATCCGCCGGCTCGCCGCCGAGGAACTCGAGCTGACCACCTCGCCCTACCAATTTGCCGCCAGCAAAGAGGAATTTGATGCCGCCATCAAAAACATCGGCTTGCCCTGCGTGATCAAACCCATCATGTCCTCATCCGGTAAAGGGCAAAGCACCATCCGCAGTGCAGATGAAATTGACCAAGCCTGGACTTACGCCCAGGAAGGCGGACGCAGTGGTGCCGGCAAAGTGATCGTCGAAGGGTTTGTCGACTTCGACTACGAGATCACCCTGCTGACCGTGCGTCACATTGACGGCACCAGCTTCTGCGAACCCGTTGGCCACATCCAAGTCGATGGGGACTACCGTGAATCCTGGCAACCACAAGCCATGACCCCAGACGCGCTCGCTGCAGCGCAAGAATACGCAGAAAAAATCACCACCGCTCTCGGAGGCCGCGGATTATTTGGCGTCGAACTTTTTGTCAAAGGAGATGAGATCATCTTCAGTGAAGTCTCCCCGCGCCCGCACGACACCGGCATGGTAACGATGATTTCCCAGGATATCAGCCAGTTCGCTCTGCACGCCCGTGCCATCCTCGGCTTGCCCATCCCCAACATCCAACAACACGGCCCCTCCGCCTCCTGCGTGATTCTAGTCGAAGGTCAATCCGACCAAGTGGTCTTTGGCAACCTCTCCACCGCTCTCAAAGAACCCGACACTCAAATCCGACTCTTCGGCAAACCCCAGGTCAACGGTCACCGCCGCATGGGTGTCGCCATCGCAA
>JASFYY010000096.1:0-6731 GCA_045046875.1 Verrucomicrobiota bacterium
CATCGACGCGCCAGTGGTCACCCGACTGGCGGTCGAAGGGGTGGATTGCCCCGATGAAGCCAAATTAATCCAGCAGGCGCTCGAACCAGTTTCAGGAGTGCTGAAAGTCGATGTCAACGTGCTGACCGGACGAGTCACCATCGGTCACGAGAATGATGTCGAGGTGGCCACCTTGATCTCCCTGATCGACAAAACCGGACTCAAGGCTGCTATTTTCAAACAACGAGGTCCCGGCAGTTCTGACGATGAAGGTTTCTCCGCGCAGAAAAAACGCATTCTCTCCGTCACCATTTCCTCCATCTTCTGTGGCATCGGCCTGGTTCTCGAATGGATGAAACTGGCAGAAGACTCCGTCACGATTCCTATATTTGTCATCGCCATCATCTCCGGCGGTTGGTTCATCTACCCCAAAGCCCTAGCCTCGCTGCGCCGCTTGCAAGCCGACATGAACCTACTGATGACGGTCGCGATTATCGGTGCGGCTTTTGTCGGCGAATGGTCAGAGAGTGCCGTGGTCGTGCTACTGTTCTCGATCTCCGAACTGCTCGAATCCTACAGCGTCTCACGCGCGCGACGTGCCATCCAGTCCCTACTCGACCTCAGTCCAAAAATGGCACTGGTTCAACAGGACGGCGACCAGTTCGAAGAAGTCCCAGTGGAAAATATCAATACCGATGCCATCATCGCGATTAAATCCGCTGCGCGCGTGCCGCTCGATGGCGAAGTGGTCGAGGGAGAATCCTACATCAACCAAGCCCCGATCACCGGCGAGTCGATGCCGGTGGCGAAAAAAACCGGTGACACCGTTTTTGCTGGCACCATCAATGGTGACGGCTCCCTGCTGGTCAAAGTCACCAAAGCCTACGCCAATACCATGCTCTCTCGCATGATCTTCCTGATCGAAGAAGCCCAGGCGCAGAAAGCTCCTTCGCAGAAATTTGTCGATCGTTTCGCCAAATATTACACTCCCGCCGTGATGGCGGTCGCGCTGCTGGTTTTTGTCGTTCCCCCGCTGGTCACCGGAGCGGAATGGGGACTGTGGTTCTACCGCTCACTGGTTCTGCTCGTCATCGCATGCCCTTGTGCGCTGGTTATTTCTACCCCTGTCAGCATCGTATCCGGACTCACCATGCTGGCGCGCCGGGGAGTATTAGTCAAAGGAGGAGGTAGCCTGGAAAGCATCGCCCACCTGCGTGCCCTGGCAATGGACAAAACCGGCACCATCACCGAAGGCAAACCCGCAGTGCAGGAAATCATCGCCCTCAACGGCAGTGATGAAACTGAAATCCTGCGCATCGCCGCCGCCATCGACACCCACTCTGATCACCCGATTGCCAAAGCCATCATCGATCACGCCCAACAGAAAAATATCGACTACCCACGCAGCGATAATTTCAAAACGATGCAGGGACGCGGTGCACAAGCCAACATCGATGGTCACCTCTATTTTGTCGGCAACCACCGTTACGCCCACGAACTCGGCGTCTGCTCCGATCAAATCGAAAACATCCTCTCCGGTATTGAAAAACAGGGTCTGTCCGTAGTCGTCGTTGGCCACCAACCACACGCCGATTGCCAGGGCGAAGTCATCGGCATCCTCTCCGTCGGTGACAAAATACGCGACAACGCCGCCGCTGCCATCAAGTCCATCCATCAGGCAGGCATCCGCAACATCGTCATGCTCAGCGGTGACAACCAACGCACCGCCGACGCCGTTGCCAAACAAGTTGGCATCGATCAAGCGCGCGGCGACCTGCTGCCCGAAGACAAAATCGACGCCATCCGCGAGCTATTAAAAAGCGACACTTACGTCGGTATGATCGGGGACGGTGTCAACGACGCCCCCGCCATGGCCATCGCCACCGTCGGCATTTCCATGGGAGCCGCCGGCACCGACGCCGCCATCGAAGCCTCCGACATCACCCTGATGCAGGACGACCTGGAAAAAGTCGCCGAGACGATCCAACTCGGCCGCCGCACCCTCGGCATCATCCGCTTCAATATCGCCTTCGCCCTCGGCATCAAAGCCGTATTCTTGATCCTCGCCATCCTCGGCACCGCCTCCCTCTGGATGGCCATCCTCGCCGACACCGGAGCTACCCTGTTAGTGATCGTGAATGCGCTGAGGTTGTTGCGACGAGCACGATAATTTTATATTTCCCAGCAATCTCAGAGTAGTGCTGGCCGGAATGTGGGACGTAATGGCATTGCGTGGGTCGGCATGGCGCAGATCGCCAATCTGTGCCACGACACACATCACTCAGGCGCAATAAAATACGCATCAACTCCACCAGCAATAAAACTGGGATCAATACGCTCGTCAAGAGTAACAAACCTCGCGCCATGACCGACTGCCAGCGCAAGCAGAGCTCCCGCTACTCCCCCCAATCAAAAACCAGTTCACCTAAATCCAATTTCCTCCCTTCCATCAGCACCGTGCGCGTTCTTTTTTGTTCCTTGTCACTGGCCCAGCGAATATAAAAATCCACCCGCACCGTGATCGGCTCCAGTTCATTTTCCCAACGTATCAGTGATACTTTGTAAGCACCTGGCAAAGCTCGGCGCATCATGTATTCATCCACCCGATCACCGCGTTTCAATCGCCCACCGTGATCCGCAAACAAGCCGAATCGAGACGGTTTTTCCACCGTCGCATCCACCGCCCCTCCGATGCTTGTGATCACAATGCGAACATCCGAAGGCATCGCGTTTTTCTTGAACTGAAACAAGTCCCCCTGCACCTTTCCTCCGCGACCAAAATAATCAGTCAGGCTGATGCTCGCTAGTTGCGGATTGCGGTTCGAATTGATCTCTTCCTGCAGCGATTTGATGAAAAAACCAGCTTTATCGGTGAGTTGGCCGAGATCAAAATAAAGCAACGCTTTGCTGGCCGCATCCGGCGTTACCTCAAGCAAGGCTTTGAGAATATGGATAGCTTGTTTTTCATTGCCTAGCTCAGCTAACCAATAAGCATAACTACGAGTCGCTTCAAAGGAATTTGATTGGAGTTCGCACAAATTTGAAAGCACCCGGCTGGCTAGAACCGGCTCTTTTTTCTCAAAAAGAATGCGTGAAATTTCGATCACCATCGCCATCGACAAACTTTGTCGGCCAAATTCCCCCTTCAACAGATCCGCATAGGCTTCCGCCGCTTTAGGATGATCGGACAAAACTTTCAACAAAGACTTATCCACTCCCTTCATCGTCACTTCTACCTCCGTGCCAACAAAAACCCCGCCCAAGCCACTGTCCCCATTCCCACCTGCATTATCCGTCGTCTCATCTCCTAAGATTTGCGCGGCAGAAGATGACGCGTAAGGCGAATCGCGACGAGCTTGTTTTTCACCCGCCTGTTCAAAAATCGGATCTCCACTAGCCTCCTCGTCAACAAAAGGATCTGACGCACCCGCATCGGCAAACGGATCTCCCCAGTGTTCACTACGCGGAGCGTCCTCCACCACGATCATATCCCCCCACTTTAATTTAACATCAATGTAACGACTGCTCGCCATATTATATCCGGTGCGCTGGGCATCACGATACAAAAACACCCTCTGCTTCGATCCATATTGATTCGGTCCACCCGCTTGAGCCACCGCCTGGATCAGCGAAAACGGATCCTTGGCGGAATACACCCCACGCTCTTTGACAAAACCTCTTACCGAAACATGCAGCGGCTGCCCGGCATTTGCCTCAATCGGCTTTGCTCGAAAAGCATCCAATTCTTTCATTCTCTGATCGAGCCGTTCGCTCCACTGCTTAAACCCCTGCGCCGACTTTAAATTATTTTTTGCCCCCCTTACCGCTTCGGCTTTGAGCAACCATTTTTGAAAACGATCCAGTGCTTTTGTATTTCTCTTGGTTTCAGGAAAAGCAATGCGCGAAGCCTTCACCCAAATACCCACCGCCCGGATTTCCTCCTCCAACTCCCCGTCCAGCCAGACAAACCTGGTTTCATACCAGATATTTTTAGCTTTCCAGACATTGATCGCCCGAATCTTCGTCGACTTCCCCCTGCTCTCCAGTGAGCGGTGATAAAGCTCCAGCAGTTCAGGTTCCGGAGGTGGAATTTCATAACGAACATGATCCTCAAAACGCTCCAATACAATCAGTGAAGTATGATCACTCACCAGACGTTCCGCCTTGGCAAAAGTCGTAATCCGGCCCGCATCCAGCTCCCTCTCTAAACTCAGCAAATGCCTCTGCGCCCATACCCGCCGTGCAAAGTTCCACTCCGCCGCCGCCCGGCTTGTTTGATCCGTCAGGCTAACTTCTATATCATCACCTCCAGGCATTCTCAGCGTAAGCGTACCACCGGACCCTTTCACTAGCCCCCCGCTGACCGTAAAAAATCCCCCCTTCCGGCTCACCTCCAAATTCCTCACCCGGCCTCCCTTCACCTGAATACCAGTCGCCATTTGCCTCAATTCCTGCCACCAGTTTTTGCTGGCAAGATTGATCCATTTCGTTTTTGCCCTGAAAAAACCAGGATCCACCCGATCCACGCCGGAGGTAATCAGGTAACAACTTTCCACCACCCCATCCTGATCAAGATGCCAGATCGGCGAACCCACTATTCCATCAGTGAACAACAATGTGATCCCGTCCCATTCGTCGATCTGGGAAAAATCAGCCGCCCCGTCATAACTCAGGCCTTGCAGATATTTCTCCAGTTTTTTGCCTACTCCATTGCCCTTCGCTATCTGGAAAACACGCCCCTCACCTAATTGAGTGTTCAAGACCTGAACCTGCACCTCACATGCCCCCTGCTCCTGCCACAAGCGTCGTAATGCGGCGAACTCCTTGTCATGTTTTTGCCAACGCCGCGAGTAAGAAGCGTCCCAAATCAGACGGATTTTCCGCCACTTTTTTTCCAACTTGTCAGAATTTTTCACCGGCGCTTTTCCCTGTACCACAAAATAGCCTGATCCGTCCGCTTGACGCTCGATCAACACAATGGCTTTATTCAGTTCGGGCAAAGCTGATTTCGCCCGCAGTTCTGTGTCCAATTTCACATTGCGAGCTTGCCACAACCACTTTTCATCCCCCGTCTTTTTTACCGTGTCAGACAAAACTTTGACCGACAATTGTGGCAGCTCCACTGCCCCCTCCACCACACAAGTAAACTTCTTAATCATCCCTTTGCGCACCAGCGGAAAAACAAATTTCCCATCATCCGGCAAAGTTTGAATATAGCCAATGCGCACCCGCTTGGTTTTCATCGGTTCCAGAGGAAAAATCCGCGTGCGGTAAATATTGCCCGCTTCTCGCTCAACCAAACCCGGATCCACCATGCGCCGTTTGATCGATTCATAAGCATGGCGTGCCTTGCCTTTTTCCACCGCCACACCGGGCCACATGTGACCCTTGATTTCCAGAGCATAAGTCGAAACCGTAGCTCCCTGCGGCAGTTGCAGCACAAACTCCCCCTCTTGCCGCCGCTTCGAATGATTATAAAACTCCAAATCAAAAATCGTCTCCACCAGCAAACCCGACATCCGCACATGAATCGACAGCTCCCGCAATTCCAAACTCTGCTTTTCGCCTGCCTCTTTGATCGTCAGATCCGGCAAAGTCACTTCCGCCCTGACCCATGACAAGGTCATTACAAAAAAACAAAACAGCGTGAAATAAGTTTTCATCTCAAACATCCAAGCACCGCTTCACCTCGACGATTATTTTTTCGCAGCTTCTTTTTTAAGCGGAAGCCCCACCACAATGATATCCACCTTCAAAAATACCATCACCTTACGCTCCCTATCCACTTTCATCGATTCCATATCAAAAGGGGATTGCACCCCCGCAAAAAGATATTCCCCCGCGATCATCGTCACCTGGGTCGTGAGTTTCATAGCGTAAAAAGTCGGCATCTTAGCGATCACTTCGCCTTCCCCTACAAGGTATTCTCCGTATTCCTCCTGCCCAATATGATAGACAATTTCAGGAGAAAGGCTCAAATCGACGGTTCGCTCATCCGCCCCCAAAACAGGATCCACCTCCATCGTCGTACCTACATTCCGAGTTTCGTAGGCCGCCGCTATTGGCAATACCGCAGTTTTAGACACCCCCTTCTTCCCCTCTTCACTCCCGCTGTCCCCTTTTTCATACTCCGTCGCATAAATCACTTCCTGCACCGATTCCACTTTGGCACGTTGCCCGCTGCGAGCGATCACCATGGCGGTATCGATGATGTTCGCTTTATCCTCTGCGATCATTTTCTCCAGTTTCTTGCGCAAAGGCCCATCATTGGACGACTTGAAAATCCCCGCTTTGCCAGCTTCTTTCTCCGTCATCAAAGCAGTGTAATCCTTATGCGACAGCTCGATCCACTCCACCTGAATCCTTAACTGCTTTTCCATCCGCTCAATCGGCACCTCACGCCCCAGCGGATTAAAATCCGCCTCTTGCGCCTGACTTACCGCAGCAGCCGAGACAAACAAATAAGTGATGACAATAGTAACTATCCAAGATTTCATCCCGCCAAGCTACAAAACCTCCGGCTCCAAAAAAAGCAAAAAAGAACAAATCTGTTCTACCCGGGTGTAAGACAAAATAATTAAGGCTGCTGGGTGCTATGCGTTCCGCCCGTTGCCTCCGACTGTCTTCGCTACGCTGCGGCTCAGGGCTGGGGAAATTGGATTTTTTACCCAGCGCTTCGCACTGGGCTATATCATTGAGCACCGTTGGTGCAAAAGAGATGAAAGCAAACTGTCCTGTAAGGACAAAATGTG
>JASFYY010000097.1:0-28906 GCA_045046875.1 Verrucomicrobiota bacterium
GGGGTTTTGGCGAACCTTCCCTGATCAAATTTCAAGAACGCTACCTTATAACCATCCGCAGCAACACCCGGGCCTACGTGACATCCGGCAGTGACGGCTTGAACTATGAAACCCCCAAAGCCTGGACCTTCGATGACGGCAAAGAACTCGGCTCTTACAATACCCAGCAACACTGGATCGCCCACAGCGACGGCTTGTTTCTACTCTACACCCGCCGTGGAGCCAACAACGATCACATCAATCGCCATCGTGCCCCTCTCTTCATCGCCCAGGTCGATCCTGCCAAACTCCAGGTGGTGCGTGAAAGCGAACAAGTCCTCGTACCCGAACGTGGAGCCATGATGGGTAATTTTGGAGCCACCAACGTCACGGCAGCCGAATCCTGGGCCGTCGTTTGTGAACACTTCCGCAAAGACGAAGCCCGCCAACGCGGAGCGAAAGGTGCCTTGTTTGTTTCCCGAGTGATCTGGTCAAAACCCAATCGATTGGTCAAAACAAGTAGGTGACTTGCCTCTTCTTTCCTAAAGCCTAAACCCCTACAACCTAAACACCTACAGCCTACCCACCTTCCCCCCTTGACCGCCAAAGCCTCGGCGAAGGAGGTTCACACCGTCTCCCCCCGTACGAATTCCGGCATCAGGCGAATCGCATGAGCTGGCAAAATCCCCGTCTCCGCCAGTTGCCGCGCGGCGGCGGAAACGCGTTTGGCATAACGCTCAGGATCATTGGAATAACGCGTGATCGCCGGTCGCAGGGCTTCCAGGAAAATGTCGTCATCACGGGATATGACCGCCACATCCTGTGGAATACGTTTACCCTTATTCAAGAGATGAAAAACAAGCGTCAAGGTATGCAAAGCACGCGCCACCACAAATGCGGTGGGTGCATTCTTCTGCTTCAGGGCAGCATCAACCAGTTTGCACAAATGCTCAGCACTGCCATCATGCCGCAGCACCTGCATGCTGGCATTTTTTGAACTTGCTACTAGTTCCTTTAAACCCATCTCGCTATCCGCGTCTCCACCAAAAACATCCTTGGGCAAGACCAGCGCGATCCGGCTATGCCCCTTGCGTAACAGCACCCCGCCCGCATGGTGACACACCGCCCGGTGATCAGCATCTATGGAAGGCAGCATGATGTTCGGCCTGGAGGATCCCATCACCAGACAAGGTGTTTTTTTGCGCACAAACCAACGTTCGGTGGTTTCCTTGGAATAAAGTAACATCCACACATTGCTGGCATTGCGGCTCACCAGTTTCTCCAGGGCACGTGAAGGTTTTGCCGAATAACAGGCTTTGTCATGATGGATACGCATGGAAAATCCCGCTCGCGCCAAGGTCCTCCTCAGCACATCCAATAACAGCAAGATCGATGGGTTCAAGCCAGTTAGAGGTGCCGAAGAAATAACTCCGACCACCCTTTTTTTATCATCATCGTTCAAATCAGACTTTTTCTTTTTGATCCGTCTATTCTTGCCCTGGGTGACTTCCAGCAAACCTTCCCGCTGCAATTCCTTAAGCGCCGTGCGCAGCGTCGTGCGCCCGACTTGCAATTGCTCGCTCAAAACTCTCTCTCCAGGTAGAATCTCCCCCCATTGTCCCGCTTCAATTCCACTGCGCAAACTTTCCACCGTTTCGGCAATGAGCGAGCAACGTTGAGGCAATCCCGTATCTACTGAATTTTTCCCTTTCACTGGTTTTATTATAAAACCAGTATAGCCCGCTTGCAAAGCACGGATGCAAAAAGGATTATATTAACCCTATGGCCCCCTACTCCGCAGAAAAACAAGCTTACGACAAACATGGTTTCACCATTGTGCGTGGATTCCTCAATGATTCAGAATTAAACGAGCTGCAGGAAAACCTGAATCGTTACATCCGTGAAGTCGTTCCGACTTTGCCGGACTCAGATGCTTTTTACGAAAGTCGTGAGCAACCCGAGACGCTGAAACAGTTGCAGCACATGGGAGCCGATCCGTATTTCCTACTCTACGGCCAGCATCCCAAATGGAAAACTCTGGCAGAGGCTCTGGTCGGCGAACCGATCAGCGACTCACAACCTGAATGGTTCAACAAACCGCCCGGCACGCGTCACGTCACTCCGCCACACCAGGATAACTATTATTTCTGTCTCAAACCATCCAATGTGGTCACCATCTGGTTGGCACTCGATACCGTCGATGCGGAAAACGGTTGCCTGCGCTACTTGTCAGGTTCACACCAACAGGGCTTTCGTCCTCATGCCAAGTCCAATACTCTGGGATTCTCGCAAGGCATCACCAGTTACACTTCGGATGATTTCAGCAATGAAATAGCAGCCCCCTTACAAGCAGGTGACGCAGTGGCCCACCATGGAATGACAATTCATCGCGCGGATGCCAACATGTCCACTACGCGTCACCGCCGTGCCCTGGCGATGGTCTGTAAAGGGGTTTCCTGTGAGCGAGATGAAAAAGCTTTTGCTCGATATCAGCAAATGATGCAAAAACAACATCAGGAAGTTGGTATCAAAGTCTGAAAAACTGTAGCCTGATCCCTTTTCCCCTTACGAACAAATCCATCCAATCAAGCCCGACATGCAAAATACCCCCACCCTACCACTCAGCGAGCTCTACAAACTCAAACGTTGGAACACTCCCACCATCTACAATGGTTGGGAACAAGTCACCCAACAAAACCCCGCGGCTGACGCCTTCAACATTGAAGAAACCCACGACTTCATGCCGCAGATGGGTCCCATGGTGGGGTACGCGGTCACCCTGGTGATCGAACCCAGTAATGAGGAACACCGCCAAACCAATCCAAATGCCGGCGCGGAGTATCGTGAATACATCGCCAGCATTCCAGGACCAAAAATCGTCGTCGTGCAGGATCTCGACAAACCCCGGGTATTGGGATCCCACTGGGGAGAGGTCAACGCCAACCTGCATCGCGCTTTTGGTTGTGTCGGCACCATCACCGACGGCGCGATCCGCGACGTGGATGAGATGTGTAATGCCGGATTCAAGGCACTCGCCCAACGTCTCTGTGTCGGCCATGCTTTTGTTCATCCGGTGCGCTGGGGTTGTGAAGTGGAAGTCTTCGGTCGCACAGTAAAACCCGGCGACCTCATTCACGCGGATCAACACGGTTTCATGACCATCGCTCCGGAAGACCAGGCAGGATTGCTCGACGCCTCACGTTTCATGGATGAAAACGAATGCAAAACCGTGATCCCTGCGATTAGGGCCTCGGCGGATAAAAGTGCCGCTGATTTGTTAAATCATGTTGAACAGTCCATCGACCAGTTCCGAAACAACGTGCAGACAAAATTCAACAACACTGGTGAATGGTAAAAACATTTCTCTCTCCGTGTTAACCTACCTGTTTTTGTGAACCCCCTCATCATCATTCTATCGATCACCGTGACCTGCTTCAGTGTGTCCGTAGCACGCGATCTACACGTCGATCCATCTCAAGGCAATGATTCTAACGATGGTTCCTCGCAATCTCTGAAAACCATCAAGCGCGCTATCCGGATTGCGCAGCCCGGTGATACCATCCACCTCAAACCTGTTATCTATTACGAATACGCGGGATTCCACAACAAACGAGGGGAAGCGGGAAAGCCTATCACCCTCGCCGGTCATGGCGCCACTCTCGAAGGCTCTGATGCGATCGATCCCTCCACCTGGCAAGAAGTGAGCCCGGGGTTATTCAAAAACGGGCAACTCATGCCTACACTCAATCGCGCTATTTTATGGCGATGGTTTTTCCTCTTCAACGGGAAAATCAATCGCATGGGTCGGGTCATGAAAGGCAAAAGCGATGAATTTAAAAAACCAGAAAGCTTACAGGAAGGCGAATGGACTTTTGTGGCGGCAGGCGAACCCAGTTCCGCAAGTGGCGATTCACAAAAAGCACCTGGCACTTTTTATCTCAAAATCAAATCCGGCCAAAACCTGGCGGAAGCCAGGATCAGATACCCGGTGAGACCCGCAGGCGTTATTTTTAGCGGTGACAATGCCCACCTCGTCATTCGCAATCTCACCGCAAGCCACCCCTACAACGACGGTTTCAATATCCACGGAGATTGTCGCGATGTGGTCTTTGAGAATATCCGCGCCATCGAATGTGGCGATGACGGCATCAGTGCTCACGAAAGCGCAC
This sequence comes from Verrucomicrobiota bacterium, assembly GCA_045046875.1. Lineage (GTDB taxonomy): Bacteria > Verrucomicrobiota > Verrucomicrobiia > Verrucomicrobiales > DEV007 > JAADHD01. The sequence continues at coordinate 4,149 of JASFYY010000097.1, forward strand.
AGTATCGGGTCAACGGTCTGGTTTCCATCGGCAACGGCACCGGCATCTGCGACACCGGCAGTAGCCAAACCTCTTATAAAAATCTGTTCATCGCCGACTGCGTGGGTGTGGATCTCTATTTTCTCGATACCGGACGTTACTCGATCGACAATGGCATCGTGCTGTCTTCCGCGCAAAAGCCGCTGATCGTGACCGGAGGATCCAAGGGTTCTTGTGAATTAAAAATCAACAATCTTTTCATCAGACGAATAGGCACACCTCAAGCTGCCGTCATTGCTATCAATTCCAGTCTATTCGCCAACAAACTCACTCTGGACAATCTCGATCTCAAAATCACCGGTAAAGCAGAATTCGAAAACTGCCTGATCAACGGGCACCCTAATCCAAAGGATGCAAAAGCACCGGGAGCTGATCTAAAAACTCTTGTGAAAACCCTCGTTCCAAAAAAATATCAAACTCAATTACCCTAACAATGAAAACCCTACTTAACTCGTGGCAAGCGGAGCGCTCGCCCTACAATCCCAAACGACACGCACAACTCCATTGTAGGGAGGCCACCCCGGCTGCCTTCCTAATACTAACTGCCATATTATTACTCCTCCCTCACACTCAAGCCGAAGAACAAACCTTTTTCGCATTCGATGACCACAGCATCCCATGGCAACACAACTTAAAAACCACTCTGGTCCAGGCCGATAAACATCCTGACAACCCTGTGCTGCTGCGTGGACCGAAAGGCGCCCCCGATAACGCCCACGCCATTCTCTACGGCACAGTCATCAGGGATAAGGACAAATTCCGCATGTGGTATCTCGGCAATTTTGATACAAAACAACTGAAAACACCAGCTCCAAAAAACTGGCGCCCCATGTGTTATGCCGAGAGCAAGGATGGCATTCACTGGAGCAAACCAAATTTAGGTTTAGTGGAATTTAATGGCAATACCAACAACAATATCTGCCTCATCCAGGGCAATCCACAATCACTGACACTCGTCAATGATTTCCTCTCGGTATTGCATGACCCCAGTGATCCCGATCCATCGAAGCTCTTCAAGGTTGCTTACATCGCCCATGTGCCCTACGAGGAAATCGCCGGTGGCATGAGCAGCATAGGCAGGAAAGAAAAAAACATCTGCTCCACGATCTGCGCAACCAGCGCTGACGGCTTGACTTGGAAAGTTGTCGGCGACCGCCCGGCAAATGCAGGTGGCGAGCGTTTTGAAGTCAGTGGTCTCTATCGCTTTGGTGACTTTTATTATTCCACCGGACAAATTATCGGCCCTTGGTCGTGGCAGACCGACGGGTCATTCCGCAAAGATCCTAAACGCCCTGACCCCGACCGCGTGATGCGGGTGTATCGCTCTGCAGATTTCAGCTCGTGGTCACAAGCCACTGCGCTGAGCTTTGCCCGTCCCGGACAGCTTGCGAGCCCATCCGTCAGAGGTCAACAGACGCACATGGGGGCAGGCATGTGGAATCGCGGCAAGGTCATGCTTGGGCTCTACGGGCAATGGCAGGACGCCGCCGAGCCACCTGCCAAAGGCCATGGTTTTAATGAAGGGGTTCACATAGACCTTGGCCTCATTGTGAGCAATGACGGCATTCATTTCCGCGAACCGGTGGCGAACCACAAAGTCATCGCCGTAGGAAAAAAAGGCGAATGGGATGACGTAGCTTTGCTCCAGGGGCATGCCTTTGTCAATGACGGTGATAAAACGATGATCTGGTATTCTCACTGGGATACCAGCGGCCAAGGCAAACCTATGGAAATCGGTCTGGCAACTTTGCGCCGGGATGGTTTTGGATATTTATCCGCCCAGGAGGATGACAACGAAGCCGAGTTCATTACCGACTTCTTTGAAGCGGATGAAAAAACCAGGATCTCTCTGAATGTAGATGGATTGTCACCCGATGCTCCTCTCGAAATCGAACTGCTCGACCACCTTGCCAAACCCCTACCAGGATTCTCTGGTGCCGATGCGGTGAAGATCACCGACAACGGCACGCGCCAAGCCATCACCTGGGCAAAAAAAATACCCAGTGGAAAACTTGCGCTTAGAGTAAAATACCCCAGCGGCAGCAAAGCCAAAGTATATGCAATCTATCTAAATGAGTAATATTTGTAGGCCGAGCGCTCCGCTTGCCTTCACTGAATCTCGACAGGTGAAGCGCCTGCCCTACAACCCTCACCACCCTGTCCACAAGCAAACCCTCACCCCATAATTTGGAAGCCATGCCTATTTTGATCATCACCCGGTATTTTTGCATAGCCCACATGTTTGTCTTATTGCTCTCAGGCATGTCTGTGCTTCAGGCTGCTGAAGCGTCCATGACACTATGGCCGCAAGGAGCCCCTGGCGCACTTGGCATGGCTCAGAAGGACATACCTACACTCACAGCTTATATCCCGGATCAACCCACCGGATCAGCCATGTTACTCATTCCAGGAGGTAGCTACAGCGGCATTTTTGAAGGACAGGCAAAACCCTTTGCGATTTGGCTTAATAAACAAGGTATCACGACTTTCGTTTTGCGCTATCGGCTCGGAAGCGCGGGATACCGTTATCCAAGCCAACTGCAGGATGCCGTGGAAGCCATGCGTCACATAAGAGGTAATTATGAAAAATGGCAAATTGATACCAAGCGGATAGGAGTGATGGGGTTTTCTGCGGGTGGTCATTTGGTATCGTCACTGCTCACCAATCCGAAAGACGGTGATATTGAATCTGAAGATGAGCGCAGTAAAATCAGCTCTCGACCGGATTTAGCAATTCTCTGTTACCCGGTCATCAGCATGATTACCAAACCTCATAAAACTTCGCGCAAAAACCTTATCGGAGAATCGCCTAGTGACGATCTTGTTCGTAAAACTTCAAGTGAACTACAGGTGAAACCCGGCCTACCAGCCTGCTTCGTGTGGCATACAAACGAGGACAAAATGGTTCCACCCGATCACAGTCTGAATTTTGTCACCGCATTACGTGAGTTTAGTGTGCCATGTGAATTTCATCTCTACCAATCCGGGAATCACGGAACAGGACTGATTGGTACGAAACATCCATGGCTGAACGACCTCCTGTTTTGGTTGCGGGGTCAGAAATTCATCAATTAAGTTCACGCTATGCAAACAAATTTATCAAAACCCCATTACCCACTTAGCATATGAAATCAGTAATCATTCTTCTCACTTTCATTTGCCTGCTTGTTTCCACAAAGGCGCAAGACCACCCCGCTCCCTTCTCACCCCAACATCGCCTCACCATGGCGGAATACGAAGGCACCCTGCGCTTGTGGAAAAAACAACACCCGCAATGGGTCACGGTGGAATCCCGTGGCATCAGCGGACAAAATATGCCGGTCTATTTACTCAAAATAACCGACAAATCGGTGCCCGATACCGACAAACAAGTCTGCCTGGTCACCGCCCTGCACAGTGGTCCCGAGCGAACCGGAACCACTGGAGCCCTCGCTTTCGCCGAGTGGATGCTCAGCGATGATGCGCTCGCCGTAGAAACCCGCCGTCGTCAAATCATCCTGATTATGCCAATCATCAATCCGCTTTCGATGTTTTTCACCGATCGCTTTCGCAATGAACACGGGATCGACCCCTACGCGGGACTAGGGCCTAAAGGTAAAATATGGGATGTGAAAAACCTGACCGTTCTCAACCCGGAAGAAGCCCCCGAGTTGATGGCTTTTCTCTCTGTCGTTGATCAATACCAACCAGAAGTCCACGCCGACTTCCATGGCACCGGACTACAGGAATACGCCAGCGATCAACTCGGCACCAGGCAAACCTATCACGGCCAGATCATGACCGAGGTCACTGGCGGTGCTTATTCCAACTACGCTCTGCGCCCCTGGGACTGGCGCGTGACTGAAGCGATGATCGCATCCGGCAATGCAGCTGGCTTCCCCTCCGATCGTTTTGAAGCCGACGCGCAACGTACTTTCTGGGGTAAGGAGTTAGCTCCCTTGGGCAAAAAACTTTGGCACGGCGCTCCGCTTTTTTACTCTGCCCACTACGGCTACGCCAAATACCACACCTTGATCATCACCCAGGAAGTGGCGTGGGAACAAAGCGTCATCGAACGCATGAAAGGTCTGCTGCGCATTGGCAATCAAGTCTGGGGCGATCAACGTCAAGCCAGCTATCCTGTCAACCGAATGAAACATTTTGTCGGTCACTTTGTCACCGCTTATGGCAACAGCGCCAGCGAGCGCAGAAAGAGCCGCGTTGAACTGTGGTCCAAACAAGGCAGCCTTGCTTTGGGTTTTATATATCCACAGACCGATGGCCGTGAGAGCCTGGTCTGCGCGACAACGGCTGCGGCAAAAAAAGTCGTCGCGGTTCATGGTCTTGACGACTTGCACGCCAATCTACGCAAACAATTCCCCACTGATGCAGCAAACATCGAAACTTTCATCAAAGCCGGACCGGAAATCAAACTGGCGATGGGAACGCCCAATGCCCATTTGCTCGCTGCAAAAAAAACCGATGACGTGAAATTCGAAAACGGCGTCAGCTTTCGTCTGCGTCTGCCTTATCAAAAACCAAGCAATCTGAAAGTCCAACTCAATGGGCAGACTTTAAACACCAGCGACAGCGATGGGTATGAAAGCTGGCTCGCCGACGGTTTCACCCAGATCCAAGTGAACGTGCCTGCCGCTAAATCACAAAAAACCGAGCTTTACTTTATCACCTGTTCTTACACCCCTGATCAACAACGCTCCACCGGATGGATGCCTCCTGCAGAAGTACAAAAACAAAACGCCACCGCCAAAGCGGAAGCCACTCCGGCAACTTTCACCGACCTGTCCTACGGTAAACATTTTCGCCAAAATCTAGACTTGTGGCTGGCGAAAACAAAGCAGCCCACCCCACTGGTATTTTACATTCACGGCGGCGGCTGGGCAGCTCAGGACAAAACGGACATCCACCAACACCTCGATGTGAAAGCCTTGCTCGATGCAGGTATATCCGTCGCTTCAGTAAACTACCGTCTGCTGCAGGATGCCAATGCCGCCAAGATCCACCCGCCTTTGCAATGGCCGCTGAACGATGCTAAACGCGCCCTGCAGTTCCTGCGTTCGAAAGCCGGTGAATGGAATATCGACAAAAGCCGCATCGCCGCCAGCGGAGTCAGTGCCGGAGGCTGTGCTTCTTTATGGCTAGCCCTGCACGATGACATGGCAGAGGCAAAAAATGACGATCCCCTTGAGCGTGAATCCACCCGGCTTTTTGCCGCCGCCGTCCTATCTCCACAAACCTCGCTCGATCCCAAACAACTGCGCCAATGGATTCCCAACAGTATTTACGGCGGACGGGCTTTTGGTTTCAAAGGCGCCAGCCGCGCTGATTCCTTCATCCCCTTCCTCGCCGCCCGCGATTCTATCATCGCTGACATTCAACGCTACTCCCCGATCGAACACGCCAGCAAAGACGATCCCCCGATATTCATGGAATTCCCCCGACAGGATAAAACTCCCGTCGCCGGAGAAAAACAAAGTGATCCCACCCACTCCGCAGTGTCCGGTCTGATGCTCGATCAAAAACTGCAATCACTCGGCGTAAAATCCGAGCTGCGTTATATGAATGATGGCAAAAAGGGAAATGCCAACATCCAGGAATTCCTGCTTAACAAACTAACGCCCTAACCACTGATCTTCACTGATGAGCACTGATGCACGACTTTACGATCAACCCTCTATCGACTTTCATGAGAGCACGTTTGCAGAATAATAGACTGAACAGTTGCCAGAAAATATTGCCCATCAGTGTCTATCAGTGCGCATCAGTGGTTCTAATTCTTCAATTTTATAAAATGTCACTACCCGCATGAAATACCTCACTTCAATCCTAATAGCGATTTTCTCAGTCACACTTGCCGCAAGTGGTGAACCTTCATCAAAAAAAACGAGCAGTGAGGACCATATCACCGGACTCTGGTTGATGGGACAATCCTTGTGTGAGGGCGCACAATCCTTACCTATCGTCACCTCCGCCGATACCGGTCATGGCAACTTCTCTTTCAAACGCGGCGTGCGCACCTGGCGCTATGGCGATCACGCCAAGCAACCGCAACAACGCGCCGACGATCAATTTGTTTTCACCCCGCTCACTGCCCATTTGTTTGGTGGTCTGGGAGAAACCATCGCCAACGGCCTGGCGGACCATCTCAGTTTTAGTTTAGCAAAATCAAAAAACGCCCCATCCAAGCAGCCTATCCGCGCCCCGTTTTTGGTCTCTTACGCCGGTCAGGGCGGGCGTATGATCGATGAACTTTCCCAAACCGATCAAAGCAGCGATGCCCGCACACCCAAATCGAGGCAGCACGGTGGAGGCTACTACCGGACCAGTCTCGACGATGCCCGCCGCGCTCGTCAACAAGCTGAAACCATGGGTAAAACTTTTTCCATCGCCGCACTGGTCTGGATGCAGGGAGAAGCCAATGGCGGACCCACCGGAGGCATCAATCCCAGTCGCTGGGGTGAAGAATTACCACGTCCGGAAGGACTGCAATGGTACCGTGACCGCCTGATCGCTTACCGTCAACAATGGTCGCACGACTTACAGGCGATCACCGGACAAAGTGGCGAGCTTCCCCTGTTCACCTACCAGACTCAGGGAGTAGCAGGTGAAGCCCAGCTCATGGCCGCCGACCAGGATCCGCACATCACCATGGTTGGGCCCCACTACATGGTGGCGAGCGGTCTCAACAGTCAATACGCAAAACGATATGGAGCTGCCATCCATCTGTCAGCCGACGGCGAACGCTGGTATGGAGAACAAGTCGCCAAAGTGATGCAGCGCGTTCTCACCGCAGGCGAAAAGTGGCAACCGCTGCGACCGCTCAAGGCAAAAATCGCTGACGACCGCAATAGTGTATTGGTTGACTTCCACGTTCCTCGCCCGCCGTTGGTCTTGGATCATGACTTCCTCGCCCGACAACATTATAAAACCGGCAAAGCTTTTTCATCTCTCAACGGATTGCAAATACGCAACTCGGCAAGAGCGGTTTCATTGATCAGCTCCATCGAAGTGGACTCCCCCACTGCACTCCGCATTCGTCTGACATCCCCCTTGAAAAAAGACAGCTCTTACCATCTCAGCTACGGCCAATCTTATGCCGGCCAAATTGGAAAGATATCCAGCGTCCGTGAAGGGCCGAAACTTGGCGAACAAAAAACCACGGAGATTCTGATCAAAGGTGACCTGAGCCAACAACTGTCGGCCTTAAGCAAGGAAGGTGCCTTCAATGTTTCAAATACGAACACGGCAGGGCCATACACCCAAGCCAGCATCCGTCACCTCTATGTCGAAAACGGCTTCACTGTGCTGCGATTCGAAGACCGAGAACTGCGCAATCAAGTCAAGTTCAACTCCGGACAAATGCTCACCGCTCACCGGCCTTTTGCCTACGGTAATCTACGGGATTCTGATCCTGCGCAATCGATCTATCAATTCGCCGACCAATCCTACGGAAATCGCGCCGGACAAAACTACCCGCTGTGGAACTGGTGCGCGCTCTTCAAACAATTTCCCATTTCTGACCAATGAACTTAAAAACAATCCACCCAAATCAGGGATTCACCCGGCGGGATTTTCTGCAAAGCAGCGTCGGCGCTGCTGCGGCAACATTGACAAGCACTTCGATAGCCAGCAGCCAGGTCGCCGGTCATCGGGCAGCACTCAGCCAACGCAAATGCCGCATAGTCGTCCAACACGATGCGTATGATATTTTACAGGCTTGCCTGAGAAAATTCGGAGCCGAACAGGCTTCCTTCGATACCTTCAAACAAGCGGTGTTCTCCCACCTGGACGATCCAGCCAGTCAGATCGATGCCATTTGGTGGGACATCAACGGGGCCTCTCCCGGATCGGCCTACCCCAGTGATATCCTTCCCCCTGTAGACAATCCCTTGTTAAAAACATGGTTGGCTGACGGTGTCGATTGGGTCAGGGAACTGGTGTCGGAAACACGCAAACGAAAGCTGGAAGTCTTCTGGAACTACCGCATCAGCGAAGTCGATGGCTTGGCCGGAGGCGGTTTAGCCAAGAAAAAAATAAATCCACTGAAAGCCGCTCATCCTGACTGGCTCGTCCCCGATACCTGGTGGTGGCAGGGCATGTGGAATCTGGCATCCGAAGATTTGCGGTTTCATAAAATCGAGGTGTTGCATGAGTTGGTCACGCGTTATGATTTTAATGGAATCCAAATCGACTTTTCCCGTCACATGCCCTGCCTACCTATCGGCAGGCAATGGGAAATGCGCGAGCACGTCACTGAATTCATGCAAATGGTCAGGCAGTTGCTTGACGAGTCAGGAAAAAAACGCGGCCACCCTATTTTGTTGGCCGCAAAGGTTCCGCGCAATCCAGCGGGTTGTCGCATCGATGGTTTTGATCTCCAGGCTTGGGCGGATAAAGGGCTGATAGACATTCTCACTCTGGGATCACGATCGATCTATGTGGAAGTGGAAGGCTTTCGCAAGCTGGTCGGGGATAAAGTTCAACTGCAACCCTGCTTCGACGATCATCACGCCACCGACGGATACCGCCATCAATCCGTAGAGTTTCTTCGCGGCGTATTCGCCAACCACTGGCAACGCGGCGCGGACAGCGTGGTGACTTTTAACTGGTCCACAGGCGTTCCCGAGGTAGCTCAAAAAGTCGGTGCGGAAATCGGGCCGCTGTCGCAACAGGTCGCATACCGGGAAATTGGCGATCCTTCTTCCATGGTCGACAAGGACAAAATATTCGCGGTCGAACGACGTGGTGGCTATCCCTGGTCGAACGGATTTTTTAATCGCAATCACACTTCGCCTTTGCCGGTGATTCTTTCGCAAGACAAGGCAAAGGTCACTTTAGCTTTGCACATCAGCGATGACCCAATGGCAAGCAAAGCAAAGCTCACCCTTCGTTGCATTTTATTCGGGGTAAATGTGGACGACTCGTTCGAATTCCGAATCAACAACACTCCGCTCACGGCAGGTGTGCGGGATACTGAATGGAAAGATGCCCAGATCTTTTCCCCCAAGCGCCAGCCCACATCAGGAGGCAAAGGGCTTTATAAAATCAATCCAAAACAACAACTGCTACGACTCGATTGCCTCGTGCCCAACAAGGCCTGGCGACAAGGTCTCAATCAGATTTCCATCCATCTGACTTCGACAAATAAAACTTCCGTTCAAATCGAAAAATTAGAAGCTCACCTCAAATACTAATACCCCCATGTCTATTTCCCTCATCACCCAACTCACTGAAGCTGACCATAAAATGATTCGCCAGGCTTGCGATGATTTTGTGCCTGACAAGATCTTCGATATTCACACCCACTTGTTTCACTCGAAAAATTTCGCCGCAGGCAAACGCCCGGAATTCCTCGCAGAGGACACTGGTTATGGAATGACAGATTTTCGCGAAGCTCTTGGTCGCTGGTTGCCCAATCGGGAAGTCGAGGGGCTCTTTTTCGGCTACCCCTCACCGGACAATGATCGGGTAGGCGAAAATCACTGGGTCGCCTCGCAGCTCGAACAACACCCCGAGCAGAGCTTGAGCCGCAAGCTCGCTCTGGTCTCTCCTGAAGACGGTGAAGAGGCCACTCGAAAACTGATCCAGGAACGTGGATTCAACGGTATCAAACCCTACCGGCTTTACGCGCCAGTGGACGATACCAATCAAGCCCGTATCGAAGAATTCGCTCCACCCTGGATGTGGCAGATTTGCCATGACATTAAGGGCGTGATGGTGCTTCACATCATGCGCAGCGAAGGCATCGCCGATCCGGATAATCTGGAAAGCATCGAACGGCTCTGCAAGGAGTTCCCCGACTGCCGTCTGGTGCTTGCCCATATTGCGCGCTCGTTCAACTACCGCAATGCGCGGACGGCGCTGCGAAAAATCGAACCGCTCGACAATGTGGTCGTCGACACTTCGGCAGTGACCGAAGTCGAAGCCATGCGGGTGGCCCTCGATTCCCTCGGTCCGCAACGCGTGCTGTTCGGCAGTGATTACATGGTCAGTGAATTGCGCGGAAAATGTTTCACCATGGGTGACGGATTTTCCTGGATCTACACCGATAATCTACCCTCACCTGCAGTCACGGCTTTTGAAAATTCGGCACTGGTCGGCGTGGAATCGTTGCTCTGCCTGCGTGAGGCTTTTGACATTGGCGGTTTCAACTCGGCGGACGCCCAGGACGTTTTCCACGACAATGCCTTGCGGCTACTGTCTCCCCATCTGGATGACGTCGATATTCCAAAAAACCCGAGCGGACCGGAACTCGCCTCCATCGCCCAGCAGAGTATTTCCTGCGGCACTGGCCTGCTATCCAAGCGTCCGGAAAGCTTTGATCCGGCGACCTGGCCTGCTTATTTTTCCCGCGCGTCGGGTTCTTACATCTGGGACATGAGCGGACGCAAGTTGATGGATTTCACCGGCGGAGCGGGAGCCATCCTGCTCGGCCACAGTGATCCCGACGTCAATGCCGCCGTGCGTCGCCGACTCAGTCTGGGAACCTATTCCATCCTCGCCTCACCGGATGAAGTGACCCTCGCCGAGACCTTGCTCGATCTGCACCCCTGGGCTGACAAAGTGCGTTATGCCCGTGGAGGTGGTGAAGCCCTGAGCATCGCCGCTCGCATTGCTCGCGCCGCCACCGGACGCAGCAAAATTGTGTTCTGTGGATACCATGGTTGGAGCGATTGGTATCTGTCCGCCAACCTAACTGGAACCGAAGCTCTCGAAGGTCACCTCCTACCCGGTCTGGAACCGCATGGTGTGCCATCCGAACTCGCTGGAACGGCGATCCCATTTAAATACAACGATTACCAGGCTTTCGAAAAAGCTTTCGCCGCTGCCGATGATCAACCTGCCGCGATCATCATGGAACCGATGCGCGCGGAATTACCGCGTGATGGTTTTATGGAAAAGATTGCCGCCCGTTGTCGAGCTGCAGGAACTGCCTTCATCATTGATGAAGTCACCGCTGGTTGGCGTTTTGGATTCCCCGGTGGCTGCGCCAAAATCGGCATCGAACCGGACATTGCCGTGTACGCAAAAGCCATGTCGAACGGCATCCCCTGTGCCGCCATCGTCGGACGTGGAGAAATCATGGATGCCGCCAATGACAGTTTCATTTCCTCGAGCTACTGGACCGACGGCATCGGTCCCGCGGCTGCCCTGGCCTGCATCGATAAAATGCAGCGCATGGGAACCCAAAACCATGTCTGGTCATTGGGAGAAAAACTACAGGAAAAATTACGCCAACTCGCCGAGCAACATCCGTCGCTCAAACTCAAAGTAGGCAGTCAAGCCTGCGCACCTTCACTCGCCTTCCAACTCGGTGAAGACAGCCTCGCCACCAAAACCCTGATGATCCGTGAAATGTTAAAACGAGGTTTCCTGTTTTCAAGCCAACTCTACGTTTTGGGCACGCATGACGAAAACCAGATCAACAGCATGTTAAACGCCCTCGATGAAAGCCTCAGCGAATTGGATGAACTGCAAACCGAAGGCAAACTGCAAGAGCAAGTAGGCGACAAAAAAGCCAGTGCTGGTTTTGGGAGATTAGCATGAAAGCAAGCTCAACCATTGTAGGGCAACCGCTCCGGCTACCTCGATACTTGGCAGGCAGGAGTTTGCCCGCGAAACATATTAGTCACCTAATCCCCTCTTCCTAACAAGCTAAATACCCACTACCCCATGAACACCGAACCCACTGTCTTTCTCAACGATCGTTTCATCCCCGCCTCAGAGGCAGGCATCAGCATTTACGATCTAGGCATCGTGCTCGGTGCCACGCTTACCGAAATGACCCGCACCTTTGCCGGCAAAGCCTTCCGTCTCGAAGACCATGTCGATCGCCTTTACCGCTCACTGCACTACTCCGGCATCCAAGTGGATCTCACACCGGGTGATATGATTTCCAAAACGCTGGAGCTAATCGCCACCAACAGCGACCAACTCAAAGAGGGCGAGGACCTGGGCGTCGTGCATTTTGTCACCCCTGGGGAAAACCCCATCTACGCAGGCAGCGCCGCGGGAAAGGTAAGACTCAAACCCACGGTCTGTATTCACTCCTTTCCGCTTCCTTTTTCCGCTTGGAGTCATCTCATCACCGACGGCGCCCATGTGGTGACGCCATCCATCCGCCACATCCCGCCCCAATGCCTTGATCCCAAAATGAAAAACCGCTCTCGCTTGCACTGGTTTATCGCCGAGCAGCAAAGCCAGAACGTAGATCCTAAAGCTATCAGCCTACTACTCGATCTCGATGGGAATATCACCGAGTGCGCGGGATCCAATTTCCTCATCGCTCGCGATCACACCATCTACAGTCCGACTTCGCGCAATATTCTAGGCGGCGTCAGCATGGCAACTGTACGCGAACTGGCCGATGAACTGGGTTGGGCCTGGGTCGAAAAAGATTTGCAGGTTTACGACGTCGCCAACGCCGATGAAGCCTGGCTCACCACAACGCCCTACTGCGCGGCGCCCTGTAGCAAAATTAACAATATTCCGATCGGATCAGGCGAACCCGGCCCTATGTATAAGGAGCTGATGGATGCCTGGAGTCAACGGGTAGGCGTGAATATCGTCGCTCAAATTACGAATTCCCATGATTAACCATTCGGTGATCTCACGCCCGCAAGCGACGGTCAATCAAGTCAAGACGTCGCGAAAGAGTGTGGAGGGCACAGGACTGAGAGATAACGCTGATTCGAAGAAAACCCCGGTTTTCACCCTATTGGCACGTAGCGCGTAATACATAGGTGAATAGATTACTCATTGTGATGATATAACTGTGAAAATGGTATTATTTGACGATGAGTTCACCTCAAGCCATCACGTCCTTGATCACATGGCCATGCACCACGGTCAGGCGGCGTTCGAGTCCATTGTGATAGTAGGTCAGACGTTCGTGATCAAAACCCATCAACCGTAAAATCGTTGCGTTAAAATCGTATAAAGTCAGCGGATTCTCAGCCACCTTGAAGCCAAATTCGTCGCTCGCTCCGTAACTGGTTCCGGCGTTAACTCCCGCGCCCATGAACCATGCCGTGAACGCTCCCGGATTATGATCCCTGCCGGTTCCATTTTCCTGCAAAAAAGGCATGCGTCCAAATTCGGTACACCAAACCACCAGGGTATCATCCAGCATGCCTCGCTGTTTCATATCCTGCAGCAGGGCCGCAGTCGGTTGATCCATGATCTCCGCTTGCATGCCATGAGTCTTCTCCAAATCGTTATGCGAATCCCAGTTGGTGATTCCGTTGCCTCCACTGGCATCCGAACCGTTGAACAACTGCACCACCCGCACTCCTTGCTCCAACAGACGCCTCGCCAAAATGCAATTCCTCGCGTATGCCTTTTTGGTATCACTGCCACTGTCGGTGCCATACTGACGATGAATGAAAGCAGGCTCCTGATCAATACGGGTGACCTCCGGAATCGACAGTTGCATCTTGCCCGCCAACTCGTAACTCGCGATGCGGGCGGCCAAATCAGCATCCCCTGGGTATTGGTTCAGATGTTTGTCGTTCAAACGTGCCAACAAATCCACCGCTCGTTTTTTGCCCGCCGGTGATTGTGATGCACTGCTTTTGAGATTGGCGGGTGGATTGGTCGCATTAAAATCAGTCCCTTGAAAAGCTGCCGGCAAAAATCCCGATCCCCAGTCATTTTTACCCGAACGCGGTTTCCCGCGTGGATCTTCAATCGCCACAAACGCAGGCAAAGATTCGTTCTCACTGCCAAGCGCATAGGTCATCCAAGATCCCAATGATGGAAAACCCTCAAAAGTGGAACCCGTGTTGATCAAATTCTCCGCTTGTGGATGTGCACTGGTCTGGGTGGTCAGCGAGTGCACAAAACACATGTCATCCGCCATCTCAGCAAGGTTCGGCAACAGGTCGGAAATCATTTTACCCGACTGACCCCGCGGACGAAATTTCCACGGTGACTGCGCCACGCTACCGGTCGGTCCGGAAAAAGTAACCGCAGGCAAACCTGGCGGCTTTTTGCCATGAAAACGCGCCAGATCCGGTTTGTAATCAAAGGTATCAATGTGACTGACCGCACCCGGACAAGAAATAATCAGTAGCTTTTTTGCCTTTACCGGAAACATCGGCTTTCGTGCCGCGTAAGGATCACTGGAATTAATTTGAGGGCGAAACGGGCCTTTTGCCTTGGATGAATTTGCTAACAAGGAGTCAGCGCCGAGCAGTTGTAACAGTGAAAAACCTCCCATCAAACCTGCGGTCTGACCAAGAAAATTGCGCCGGTCAAGCAGGCTTCGCCCCATGGCAGATAAATGTGTCGCGTTGCGATTGTGATGCATAAAATCTTAATGTTTAGAAGTTAGTCTAAAAAGGCAAATTCATTGGTATTAAACAAAACCCGGGCAAGCGCAGCCAAACCATCCTGCTCCACTACGTGTTGCGCCGCAGACTTTTCATCCGGCTGGGGTTTGCGGCTCAGCACCAGTAAAAACAAATGCTCAACTTGTTTGCCCACGTCAGCCTTTGCTGCTCCCAATCCCCGCTTAACCCGTTGGGAAATCTCCCCAGCCTGAATCTCCACCAATTTACCATTCATCAAATTTAATGCCTGAATCGGAGTGGTCGAAACCGGACGTTTTGAACTTAGGGTTTTACAATCGGGCAAGTCGAATGCCATGAACATCCGATCGTCCACACCTCGCATTCGTTGTTGGTAAAACAACCTGCGCCAGGTCTGCGGACTCGAATTGTCCACCACCTTCCATTGCGCATAACGTTTTTTATCAGCATGAATACGATAGCCCTTGCCCCCCACCCGCTGATCCAGAGTGCCCGCAGCGAGCAAAATCGAATCGCGCAAAACCTCCGCTCCCACACGCCGGGGAGCAAAACGCCACAACAAACGGTTGCCGGCATCCACCTTAAGCGCCTCCGCTCGCGGCAAACTCGCCTGAGCAAAGGTCTGCGATAAAAGCAAACGCCGGATCATCGCTTTCATGTCCCATTGACTATCCACAAACTGCTTGGCCAAATAATCCAACAATTCAGGGTGCGAAGGTTTCTCCCCCGCTTGCCCAAAATCATCCAGCGTGCTGACGATGCCACTGCCAAACACGTGATACCATATACGATTGACCGCCACGCGCGCAGTGAGTGGATTTTTTCCGTCCACCAACCAATCGGCAAAAGCCAGGCGTCGTTCTGCTCCAGTGCTTTGATCCGATAATTTCAGGTCGCTGCGAAAAGCCGAAAGAGCATTGGGAACCACCGCATCCCCTTTGTTATTCGGGTCCCCCCGTTGCAAAACCCGGGTGGCGACAGGCGGGATAAACTTACCTGCAAAGATGGGTTGCGGTCCCTCGTGATACATTTTCAAGGTCAACTCATTGAGTTTGTTCAGACGTTTGTCTCCAGGTTCCCCCTTTTTTCCGCCCACCTTGTTTTTAGCTGACTGAGCCCCGGCAGAAAAAACCGTCTTCCAGTTTTCACCATCCAGACTGACCTCCACCTGATAACGCGAAAACCCCGGTTTGTTATTTTCTTCGAGATAATCCGTATTGGTTAGCGCCGCTCGGTTAGTGCTGAGATCTATCCGGTCGATATTTGCCACTTCAGCCAATTCAATCACAAAACCCTGCTCTTTTTTTGCATTGATACGTCCTCCGCTCCAGCCCCAGAAAGCTTCCCGTTCACCATCGATCAATTGCTTCGCCCCGTTATTAGAACGGCTGTGTTTGGCATTAAAATCCGTAGCTTTGGAGCCATTAGCGCTCAATGCCAGATTCACCTCGGCGGAATTCGGACCATAAATTTCCACCTCGTCGACTTTGGCAAATCCGGTGAAAAACTTAACCCGCACAAACTTCGCCTTATTTTCAGGCAAGTGAACCTTACTGTGATCTCCCCAGTCTTCAGACCAGGCATTTAATCCCGATGCTTTCAATTGACCGCGTATCTTTTTCACCTCTGCCAGCAACTGTCGGTATCGTTGCATTTTCGGATGGCCTGGTGCCAACTTGGGCATGCGGTGCCCATACTCGACATCCTGAAACACCGCTACGATCGAATAATAATCTTTCGTGCTGATCGCATCAAATTTGTGATCGTGGCAACGCGCACAACCAAGTGAAGAGCCCAACAACGAAGCCCCCACCGTCTGCATCAATTCATCAAGCCGATCGTAACGCGCTTGCAAAATGGCCGAAGCCTCACGACCAATGGTCGCAGGAGACACATGCGGCCCCGCGACTAGAAAACCCGTGGCCTCATCCACCCCCAATACATCACCCGCCAATTGCTCGCGCACAAATTGCGCGTAGGGCATATTCTGATTAAAAGCCCGCGCCACATAATCACGATACCACCAGGAACGACTACGATACAAGTTATCCTCGGAGCCGTTGCTTTCACCAAAACGAATCCCATCCAACCAATGCTGCGCCCAGGTTTCTCCAAAACGCGGGGAAGCCAACAGCCGATCCACATAGGCCGCCACAGCCAGCTCATCAGAACTTTGATCTGCAACCAATCTCTCCACTTCTTCAGGGCTCGGCACCATACCCACCAGGATGATCGACAATCGCCTTGCCAGGTTCCGCCGATCGGCGCGAGCCGAAGGCGCTAGTTTATTTTTCTCCAAGTCGGAAAAAATAAAACGATCCACCGGTTTTACCGCCCAGCGTTTATTCTTCACCTGGGGAACTTTCACCGACCTCACCGCCAGCAGGCTCCACCAGCGCAAGCGCTCTTTGGAAACCAACTGCCAAACCAGTTTTTCAGCTTCTTCACTCGACGGCGCATGATCGCGCGGATCCGGCGCTCCCATCGCCACCCATTTTTCAAAGTCCGCGATCACTTCCTGCGGTAAGGGATCGGAAGGTGGCATCTCAAACTCCCCATAATGCAGAGCTTCAATCAGTAGACTTTTTTTCACATCTCCCGGAACCACCGCAAACCCCGACTTGCCTCCCTTGGCCACATTAACCCTGGAATCTAACCTCAAGCCCCCTTTGGCTTTTTCACTGATCGCCGAATGGCAATCATAACACTGGGCAATCAATACCGGTTCGATTTTATTTTTGAAAAAATCAATGCCCTCCGCTTTAGACACTTTACCAGCTTGCTCTGCGGCAAAACTCGATACCGCTAAACTCTGCCCCCCAAAAAACAACCAACTCATCCAAGTCAATACCCGATGATGACTTTCCCCTAATTGTTTGAACTTTTGAAAAATAGAATATTGAAACATAGCAGTTAGACAGAATCTTCTACCAAGTTACTCCCATTGCCCAAAAAATTGCCCAAAAAAATTTCAAGCACTGTCGAAGGCACTCCCGAAGGCACTCTTAAAAACGGAAGGTCCAACCGACCTTAGCCACCATTTCACTGGAGAATTGTTGGAAATTTCCATCCTCAACATCAAAACCCTGATTGATCACCAGATAAACATCACTGCCAGGTTTGACGATATAACGAATCCGGCTGTTCACCCCCACTTCATCCGAAACATTGTCGTATTGCACCACCGAGTCCCAGGATATACGAGTATTTGGAGTGATTCGTAAACCCACCGAAGCCACGATAGTTTCAAAATCCCCCTCATCCAGGTTGATGTCATTATAACTGCCCCCCACGTTGAAGCGGAAAAAACGAGAAGCTCTCCAGACGGCATCGGCCATGGCGCGGGAACGAGTGCCACTATAAAATTCCCCGATACCAAAGCCCATTTCAAAACCAAAAGGTCGAACCGAGCTGGTATCAAAACCAAAATTCAGTCTCTTGGTCAAATAGTCTCCTGGGGCAATCGCGATGCCCTCTTGAATCTCAAAATCCTCAAACAACACCTCCCGCCTGAATTCCGGTGCGATATAGAATTGGTCCCCTCTTAAAGTTTCAAAATCAATCGAAGGCACATCAAATCGCTCCGTTTCAATATCGCCGTCAGGCGAAGTGAACACACTGGCCCCGTAACCCACATCCAACTGCTGCATCCAAACCTGTCCCGGAAAAAAACGGTAGCGCATCCGGTTGCTGGCGACTCCGCCATCACGTTGCACAAATCCCATTGCAGGTCGAAAAGCCTCGTCAACTTGCTCAAACTCCACCACAAAAGAGAACGGCGTATTGGTGTAATCAAAACGAACTCCATAAGAGTCTCCCCGTTGACCATCACTTTCACTGCCCATCGCCCAAAGGTAAACCTCCAGCGCATTGTCCCCAATCCAGTTTCTATTTTTATACAAAAAATCAATTCCTCCCAAACTATTACTGCCATTGGTGCGTGGATCCCCATAACTACCAATCAAGCCCACCTGGGATTCTTTCAACACATCGTAGGTGAAACGACCAATGTAAGCCTGATCCTTATTCAACACCCCGCGACTATCCAAACCTACTCCCAACAAACCAATGCCCACCTTGCCGATACGCCCGGTCACTTTCCCCCCGGCCCGGACATCTACTTTTTTCCCACCCGCCGACAATCCAATCGTGCGCGAATGAAAAGCCAAAGGAGAACGTCTTTGCCCGCCAAACTCAAAATACTCCGCCCCCTGAAGGAAAAAATCCCTTTGCTCGGGAAAGAACAAAGGAAAGCGTGTGAGATTCACTCGCCGGGCGTCGACCTCCGCTTCAGCAAAATCAGTATTAAAAGTTAAAGTCGCGGTGAGATTGGGAGTGATCTGGTAAAAAACATCTCCACCTGGATCAAAACTGTATCCCTCATTAGCTCCGGCACCGCCCTTACTGTTCCTATAGCGATTGGTAAAATAAGGTTTCACATCAATCCCCAACCCTTTTTCCACCTCCTGCAAACCGACCAACATCCCTGCGTCTTCCAGTTTGAAAAATCCCCGGTTGCGGCTCGCAGCTGTCCAACGCATCTGTTCCTGACGTCTTGGCATCCAGCGACCAAAATTAATCCCCCAGTTCATTTCATTGGGATCAAAAGATAAACTGCGAAAAGGAATCACCATCTCCGCCGACCAACCATTGGCGTCAATCTGACTTGCTCCGTCCCACAGCGCATCCCACTCCATTCTCGGAGCATTACGTCGCGGATCAATTTTACCTTCCCCCAAAGCTCCATTGGCGTTGATCCTAAAATAAAACCCTTCTTTCCCCCGTCGAAACGGATCCAGCACCACAAAGACATAATCGTCCGCCCCTACCGAGGCATCCCGTTGCATCACCGAGTGATTAAGCTTTTCGATATCGCTATCAGAAGCACGAAATGCGATATACAAATTTTTCTCATCAAAACAAACCCGCACCACTGTATTTTGAGTCGCAGGTTCGCCCTCGACCGGGTTGCGCTGGATAAAATGGTCTGCCAACTGGGCATTCTTCCAACAGGCATCATCCAGTTTGCCGTCAATGACAGGGGCTATTTTCACCGCTTGAACCTGCAAGCGCGGAACCTCCTCTGCCCGACCATTTGATCCCGCTGTCAATATCAGCCCACCAAGACAAAGCGACGCTCCAATACGGAAAATCAGCTTAATACAAGCTATCAATGGGGGGATCAAACTGAGCACAATAAAAGCCTCTACTTCAGCCAAAACAATCGCCCATGCAAGCCGCAAAGCCACCCGGTTTAAAGGAATTGATTCCCCAAATCGGATTTTTGTGAAACAGTAGGGCATATCCACAATGGATCTCTTTCAAGACCAGCAAACAAGACTATGAACCGTGAAAAAATGCTTAGCCAAATCGAGGATTCCTCGATCAAATGGGATATCGTCATCATCGGCGGCGGAGCCACAGGTCTGGGCTGCGCCGTGGATGCCGCAGCCCGGGGACTGCGCACACTTTTACTTGAACAAGGCGATTTTTCCCAAGGAACTTCTTCACGCAGCACCAAACTGATCCATGGTGGTGTGCGCTACCTGCAACAGGGTGACATTCCCATGGTGCGGGATTCGCTGCGTGAGCGAGGTCATTTGTTGAAAAATGCCCCCCATCTGGTCAACCCGCTGCCTTTTGTGATTCCCGCCTATCGCTGGTATGAGCCTTATTATTATACCTTTGGCATGAAAGCCTACGACATGCTCTCTGGCAAACTCGGCATCGATCCTTCGCTGCTGCTGTCCAGAGATGACGTTATCGAAAAATTTCCCAACTTGAAAAACGACGGTCTGACCGGTGGCACCCTGTATTGGGATGCCCAGTTTGATGATGCCCGTATGGTCGTCGCCCTGGCTCGCACCGCGGCCAACGAAAATGCCTGCGTATTGAACTATCTCAAAGTGGACAGCTTACAAAAAGAGAACGATCAAATCACCGGACTGGTGGCGACCGATCAACTTTCCGGTGAGGAATACACCATCAATGCCAAAGCAGTGATCAACGCCACCGGCATATTCGCCGATTCCATTCGCCAACTCGATGATGACAAGGCAAGTGAAATCATCGAACCCAGTCAGGGCATCCATATTATATTAGATGCATCCTTCCTCTCCACCGACCACGCCATCATGATCCCGAAAACGGATGACGGGCGAGTGCTTTTTGCCATCCCCTGGCACGGACATCTGATGTTCGGCACCACCGACACCCCCGATGTGCCGATCGAACTGGAACCCAAACCACTTGAAGAAGAAATCGAATACCTGATTGAACACGCTGGTCGTTACTTGCAGAAAGCACCGACCCGGGCCGATGTATTGTCGGTATTTGCCGGCATCAGACCGCTGGTGCGTCCCGCCCATGCCAAAGGCGGTGCTACTTCCAAAATATCACGGGATCATCACATCGATGTGTCCGCTGCAGGTCTGATCACCATCGTTGGCGGCAAGTGGACCACCTACCGCCACATGGCCGAAGACACGATTGATCAAGCAATCAAATCCGCATCCCTACCTGCCAAAGCCTGCCCCACTCTCGATCTGGAAATCCACCGCAGCGCCGAACGCGAACCGCTCGCTCAAGAGCACGCCGAACTGAACGAAGTGTTGCATCCCGAGTTTGAATACAAAAAAGCAGCCATTGTCGCCGCCGCCAGACATGAAATGGCACAGACGCTCGACGATGCGCTCTCACGCCGCACCCGCTGTCTGCTGCTCAACAAAAAAGCCACTCTCGAAGCCGCTCCCGAAGCTGCCAGGTTAATGGCCGAAGAACTAGGGAAAGATCAAGTCTGGATCGACGAACAAATCGCCCTGATTTCCAAATCCTGCAAACCTTAGTTTTTCCCTAACCGCATTCCCCCAAGCACTGTGCAAAAAACAATCAACGGTCTGCTGTTCCTAGTTCTAGGCACAGGTTTCTGTTATTTTTTCTACGTGCTGCTCAGTCACGACTACCAGTGGGACAAAATTTACCCCTACCGTTGGAATCTGCTGCGCGGTTGGGGCACCACCATTACTATCAGCGCTTTTGCCCTGGTCTTGAGCAGCTTGATTGGCGCCCTGTTAGTCATCGGGCAGCTCGGCAAAAGCCGTCCCACCCGTATTCTATCCCAGCTTTACGTAGAACTCATCCGCAGCACCCCGCTGCTGGTTCAGATTCTCATTATATATTACATGATCGCCCATGCCGCCGGCTTGCAAAGTGAATGGCTCGTTGGCGTGCTGGTATTATCCCTGTTTTCAGGAGCCTATCTCAGCGAGATTTTTCGTGGCGGCATCCAATCGATTCCCAAATCCCAAATCGAATCCGCCCGCTCAATCGGTCTAACCGGAATCCAGATCTATCGTTTTGTCATCATCCCCCAGGCGATACGCCGCATCCTTCCGGCAGTGACCGGACAGTTTGCCAATCTGATCAAAGACTCATCTCTGTTATATGTCATCGGCCTGCGTGAGTTCATGATGCAGGCCAAAGAAGTCAATGCGATGACCTATGCCACCTTCGAGTCCTACATCCCGCTGGCCATCGGCTACCTCATCCTAACCCTTCCACTGTCACTCTTATCCCGACATTTGGAGAAACGTTTTCACTATGAACATTGAACTGCGCCAGATAAACAAACGTTATGGCGACACTCACGCCCTGCGTGAGTTGGATCTATCCATCAGCGATCCAGTCAACGTGCTGGTTTTGATCGGCCCCTCCGGAGGGGGGAAATCCACTCTGATGCGTCTGTTGGGGGGCTTGGAGTCTCCCGACGGTGGCGAGTTGTTTTTTGACCAAAAAAAACTAATCCAAAATGAAAGTGCTCTGTTAAGCCATCGGCGCCACAACGGTTATTTGTTTCAGTCCTACAATCTCTTTCCCCACCTGAGCGCGATAGAAAATGTTGCGCTGCCTCTGGTCCGGGTGCACGGGAAAAAAACAAGCGAAGCCCGCAACCTTGCCGAGATCGCCCTGGCCCAATTCCAATTGGAAAAACACGCCCACAAACACCCGGCGCAACTGTCGGGCGGCCAGCAACAGCGCGTAGCGATCGCCCGGGCTCTTGCTATCAAACCCAAACTGCTGTTGCTCGACGAACCCACCTCCGCCCTCGACCCGGAGATGACAGCGGAAGTTCTCAGCGTCATCGAGGAGCTCACCCGCAGCGGGCAACAAATTATTCTCTCCACACACGAAATGGGATTCGCCCGTGCCGTGGCTGAGCAAGTTGTATTCCTTTCCGAAGGATCGATTATCGAACAAGGCCCTCCTGCAGCTCTTTTTGACCAGGCGCAAAATGCCCAAGTTAAAAGCTTCTTCAGCAAAGTGATGCGTTACTGAAAAGTTCAGCAAAAACAGCTGACCTGTTCAAACCTTGGGTTTGATTTTGTCCAACAACCGTTCAGTCTTGGCCAACAGCTTATTGCTTTTGCCTTCCTGACCATGCTCCTTGAGAAGCTCCGCGTAATTCTGAGTCACAATCTCGTAAGTCTCCCAGTTGTCCTCGATGTTCTTAGAGAGAATACCCAAAGCCCGCTCGTAATTCCTGCTCGCTTTGTCAAAATCACCCAGATCATGATAGACGGTAGCCAGATTGCAGGCTGATTGGCCAATATCGGGATGATCGTCAGACAGCATTTCCCGGCGAATTTTCAAAGCCCGTAAATGCATGTCACGAGCCATCTCGGGATGACGCCATGCCCAATAGAGTCCACCCAGATTATTGCAAACCGTGGCCACGGTCAGATGATCGGGGCCATTCATTTGCTCAAAAGTCTGCAAGGCCACATCGTAACAACGCTCGGCCAAATCCAGTTTGGTCTGATTGCGGTAAATCATGCCAAGGTTGTTCGCCATGTTGGCAATATCCGTCAAAGGGGGAGCCGGAGTCAGTTTGTAGTGTTCGATCGCCTCGGTGTATAAAGGGATCACTTCCTCTTCCATCCCCCGCTGGTCACATAACGCACCGTAGGCATGTTTCATTGCCCCCATATCTTCATGGGAAATCAAAACGCCCTCTTGCTTGGTGAGTTCAAAAGCTTCGCCGAACAAATTTGAAGCTTCTTCCACATCCCCTCGCTTTTTGCGCAGTGCAGCAATATGACAAAACAATGCAAACAGCTCTGGAGCATGTTCTTTATCACCCTTGCCATTTCGACGCGCAGATTCGAGCGCCGTCTGCGCGATCTTAAAGGCTTCTTCTATTTTACCCTCGTCAAACAATGTTTGAGCCCGGTCGCGTAATACGCGTATCAACTTAGCTTGTCCCGAAGTCATATTTTTCGATTCAAATCGATTTACATTAAAGACAAATTAAACACAAGGTTTTGCCATTCGCAAGATCAGGCAAGTACCTATTTTGTATTTAATTGAGGGCTCCCGGGTCTCATTCAATCCAGGAATCACTCTAAAAAACCATTCAATCTTGAATCTTCAAAGTGCTGCCACCTGATTTAGGGGCGCTTGAAGCAGGGGGCTTAGCGGCAGCTGAAGGACGCCTGAAACCACTCGCTGCGGGTGCCGGGGTGGCTGGGGCGGGAGCCGCTTTTGCCGCCGGAACCGCTGCAGGCGCCGCCTTAACAGCAGCGCCCTCTTTTGATGGAACTTTCAAGGTCTGTCCGGCGCGAATATTGTCACCGGTAAGTTGATTGATACGTTTGAGACGCCCAATCGAGCTTTGGTGATTTTTAGCAATCAACCACAGGCTGTCACCGGTTTTAACTGTGTAATTGATAGTTGGCCCGATTTCTTCAGGAGTTAATGGCGGCAAAGGTTCCGCTGGCACGGCAGGAACTGCAGCTGTGGCTGCTGCCGCAGGCATCGCATTGCCCCCGTCCGTTGCAGTAGTCCCGCTAGGATAAGCCGTTCCCGAATCATAGTTTTTATCCTTGCTCGAACACGCCATGGTAAGCACCGCCATGCCTGTCAGGATAACTCCTCCAAATTTTGTAGATTTCTGCATAATAAGCCAATAGCAGATTTATCCGCAAAGCGGAAGCGAAATTTTCAGCTTCTATACGAAGAACCAAACAGGTTAGCCATTGACTATTGAAAGCTACCTTATCACATATCAACATCATTCCGCCCTTTTAGGGCTTGGCAATAAAACCAATTTAACCTCAGGACTTGGCACTGGGCTATCTCATTTTGCCCTTACAGGACAGTTTGCTTTCATCTCTTCTGCACCAACGGTGCTCAATGATACAGCCCAGACCTCTTCTGCACCAACGGTGCTCAATGATACAGCCCAGACCTCTTCTGCACCAACGGTGCTCAATGATATAGCCCAGTGCGAAGCGCTGGGTAAACCATCCAATTCTCCCAGCCCTGAAAGGCATACGCGTCAACTTAAGTGGCTTTTTTTTCTTTTTTAGAGAGCAACGATTTACTAGGCTTTACGCGTTTCAATATAAAGGT
>JASFYY010000098.1:0-28095 GCA_045046875.1 Verrucomicrobiota bacterium
CACTGATGGACACTGATATTAATATAAAATCATGTTTTCTTCTTTAAAATAGGCATTTCACTTTAATCCTTCACCATTAACAATTATACCCACCATGAGCACAGCCAAAGACCTCTACTCATTTGACGATCTCTGCAAGTGGTCGAAATCCACCAGCCAACTCAAGCCCCCCGCTCGATTGAGCGTGTTCGGCGATCCCGTCGCCCACTCCCGCTCCCCGCAAATGCACACCCCTGCCCTGCTGGACGTCGGCATCGATGCCCAGTACGTGCGCCTGCACATTCATCCCGAAGAACTGCAACCAGCCCTGCAGCAGCTAAAAGAACAAAACTTCATCGGAACCAATCTCACCATCCCCCACAAAGCCGCCGCGATCGAGTTCATGGATGACATCGACGAGACCGCTCGCCGCATCGGCGCGGTCAACACCGTGCTGGTTGAAGACCAAAAATTGATCGGCTTCAACAGTGACGGCCCTGGTTTTTCCCGAGCCATCCGCGAAGAATTCTCCGTCGATCTACGCGACTTGCGCATCCTCATCATCGGTGCCGGCGGAGGCGCCGGGCGCGCTGTAGCGGTTCAGGCTGCAATGGATCATTGCGAACGTCTGGTGCTCGCCAATCGCACCACCCAAAAAGCCGAGTCTCTCGCAGCGGAGCTTGCTCCTTTTTTCAAGGAAGACCGGATCGCCGGTCCGATGGAACGCCTCGAAGCGATCTCAATGGACGAAGCCGCACTGGCCGCACAAATGGACAACATCGACCTGATTGTCAACGC
The DNA here is from genome assembly GCA_045046875.1 of Verrucomicrobiota bacterium. Classification (GTDB taxonomy): domain Bacteria; phylum Verrucomicrobiota; class Verrucomicrobiia; order Verrucomicrobiales; family DEV007; genus JAADHD01. Next base: position 778 of record JASFYY010000098.1, read on the forward strand.
CACCTCGCTGGGAATGAAACGCAGTGACCCCGAAGTCTTACCCTCCCACCTGATCCAACCCCATCAATTCATCTACGACATGGTTTACAGCCCGTCACGCACCCACCTGATCTCGCAAGCAGAAAATGCAGGGGCTCGCGCCGCGAATGGCCTCTCCATGCTGCTCCATCAGGGCGCGATCTCATTTGAATACTGGTTCAACCGCGAAGCCCCGCTGGCAGCGATGCGCAAAGGCCTCGAAGAGTCATTTGATTAAAGCCGCGTAACAAAAAAATGCTGGCAAGGATCCGCTCTCAGGAGTATATTAACGAAATAGAATAAGCCCCATGCAACCTTCTACAATTCACCCCTCCCCGTTACGCAAACTGGTTGTCATTCTATTTTTAATGACCCTGCCCTGTCATTCTCCACTTCCTGCCGCTGACGACTTACGTGTCTTACCCACCGATTTTAATTCGGACAAAAAACAGCAAATGATGCGAAGTTACCTTCGCCAGCTCACCCACCAGCGGCTCGACCAACGACTGGAAGAAATCGAACAACTCAAGAGCCAGGAGCAAATCGAAGCCTACCAGAAAAAACTCCAGGCATTCTTTTTGCAAAACATCGGTGGACTACCGCCCCAAAGCCCGCTGAACGCACAAGTCACCGGCCAGCATGACTACCCGGATTACTCGGTCGAAAATATCATCTTCGAATCCCAACCCGGTTTTTTTGTCACCGCCAATCTCTACCTGCCCAAAAACAAAGGGCCTCACCCCGGCATCTTACTGCCCTGCGGACACAGCTCCAACGGCAAAGCCGCCGAGCCCTATCAAAAAGCCTCCATCCTGCTAGCTCAAAACGGCTTTGTTGTGCTTTGCTGGGATCCCATCGGACAAGGCGAACGCCTACAGTTGTTAAACCTGCCAAACGCTCCTCAAGGAACTTCCGAACACATGAGCGAAGGCGTCGCCCCGATCTTGCTCGGACGAGGCCTCTCCACCTACATGATCTGGGACGGCATGCGCGCCATTGACTACCTGCAATCCCGCCCAGAAGTGATCCCTGATAAAATAGGCAGCACCGGCATCTCCGGCGGAGGCAACTTAACCGCCATGCTGATGGCACTCGATCCCCGCATCAAAGCGGCCGCCCCCGGATGTTTCATCACTACCACCCGTATCAAAAACGAAAAACCCGGCCCTGGTGACGCCGAACAGAATATTTTCAGCCAAACCGCAGCAGGCCTCGACCACCCGGACTTCGCTATTATCCGCGCCCCGCAACCCACCCTCATCCTCGCTGCCACCCAGGATTTTGTTCCCATCGAAGGAAGCTGGATCGCCTACCGCCAGGCCAAACGAATCTACGGACGACTGGGTTTCCCCGAACGCATGCGCTTGGTGGAGGCCGACGTGAAACACGGGTTTGACCGCCCGCTTCGCGAAGCCACCACGCGCTTCATGATGCGCTACCTGCTCAACACCCCCTCAGAGATCAGCGAAGCGAACGAAGTCCCGATTGCCCCCGACGCCGATCTCTATGCCACACCCGAAGGTCAGGTTTTAAAACTACCTAATGCGCGATCCATCTTCCAAGTTAATCAAGACTTCTCTCATCAACTGCGCAAAAAACGAGAACAATTTCAAAACACAAACACGAGTAAAAACATGCTCGAAAAAGTCCGGCAACTCAGCAACATTCGTCAACTAGACAAAATCCCTCTACTCAAAAAACAAAGTCTCGGCCAAATTCAACTGGATGGATTCAGTGGAGAAAAAATCCTATTCACCCCCGAGCCAGGCATCGTTTTACCCGCGATCAAATTCCAACCCATCAAATCCACCGGCGAGCCCATACTCTACCTCAACCAACAAGGCAAAACCGCCGACCCCCAAACCCTCGTCGCCCTGCTCAAAAAAGGCCACCCGATCCTGGCCGTCGATATCCGTGATACCGGAGAAACCCGCACCCATAACTGGCGCTACGGCCAAGCCGCTGAAATCACCGGTCCCGCCACCGCCGAATTTTTCATCGCTTACATGCTAGGGAAATCCTACCTCGGCATGAGAGCCGAAGACATCCTCAACTGCGCCCGCTATTTGTCAGAGGAAAACGGCGCTCCTCAAAAAATCAAATTGATCGTCGCCGGAACTTCCGGTGAGCTGTCTCCTCCCGCCCTACACGCAGCTGCCTTGGAACCACAGCTCTTCTCCTCCACCGAATTTGAGAATTCACTGGAAACCTGGCAGAAAGTCATCGACACTCCTGTCACCAAAAATCGCTTGATCAATACGGTTCATGGAGCACTCGAATTTTACGATTTGCCTGACCTGAACTCATTGATCAATAAAAATTCTCCCGAGTAATCTCAATAACCTCCAAAAAAACTCCGATCAATTATGAAACGCCGCGCCTTTTTCCCTCTTGCATTGAGCCTCGCCGCTCTATCCTCCACTCTTGTCAGCCCCTCTCTTTTGGCCGCCGACAAAGATGCCAAAGATGACGGCAAACTGCGCATCATCTGCTTTGGAGCCCATCCCGATGACGCCGAATACAAAAGCGGAGGCACCGCAGCCAAATGGGCAGCCATGGGCCATCACGTCAAAATGGTCTCCGTTACCAACGGCGATATCGGACATTGGAAGGAAGCCGGGGGCGCGCTGGCCAAACGCCGCACTCACGAAGCCGCAGAAACTTCAAAGATCCTTGGCAGCACCTCCAAAGTGATGGATATCCACGACGGCGAGCTGATGCCCACCTTGGAAAATCGCAAACGCATCGTGCGCCTGATCCGCGAATGGAATGCCGACATCGTCATTGCTCACCGTCCTTGGGATTACCACCCGGATCACCGTTATGTTGGCATTCTGCTACAGGACGCCGCCTTCATGGTCGCCGTTCCATTTTTCTGCCCCGATACCCCGGCGCTGAAAAAAAACCCGGTTTTCCTCTACTCCAGCGACCGCTTTCAAAAACCCTACCCCTTCACCCCCACCATCGCCGTTGACATCGATGACGTCATGGATCAAAAAGTCCGTGCCGTGGAGCAACTGCGCACCCAGAATTATGAAGGCGGCGTTTTTGGCAGTGACGAAAAAATGGCCAAAATTCCCTCACCCGATGACAAGGAAGCCCGCTTTGAATACATGAAAAAAAGCTGGAGCCGCCGCAATGGCCGGGAGGCAGACAAATACCGTGACCTGCTGATCAAATACTACGGCAAGGAACACGGTGAAAAAGTCAAACACGCCGAGACTTTCGAAATTTGCGAATACGGCCGCCAGCCCAGCGCAGCCGACATCAAAAAACTATTCCCCTTTTACGGAAAATGAGTGAGCCGGAGCTTAATGATAAAAACTCCGATCCGTCCGTGCAGCTGACGGACGGAGAAAGCTCCTCGGCTAAGCCTGTCGACCCAAAAGAAGTAGACTCACCTGCCGAGCTCAGCGCCGAAGAGCAAATGGCGCTCTACGAAAAATCCCTCAAAGAAGACGACTGGGGTCACCAGCCCTGTTGAACAGGATCAAGGCGAATCATCCCTGAGCACTTGGCGAATTTCTTCGAGTAAAGCCTGCCACACTTCTGGCTCAAACCTCCATCTAGCGATTCGCAAAGACTGGGCACGGTCAAACGACCTATATGCAATCCCCGTATTCGGTGAAATGAGCTTCATTCTCACGATTCACGATCACTGATTTGCCATCACGGTACCAAGCTGATACGACCTCTTTATCAACCCGGACTTCTTCGATTCGGCTTTTCGCTTGCCCGGAATACAAGTTCAATAGAATCCCCAACAATAAAGGTAAAACTAATAAATTTCTAAAAACAGCAAAGTCAGCTATCAGTGCAATGAAATAAATAGCCAAAAAAGCCCCTCCTAGGTATTTCGCAATCACAAACCTTGAATTCCTGCTGGCTTTAAATGTTACGCTTAGCGACCGGTTCATAAAAACTAAAAAATCAACCACTGATTTTCACTGATAAACACTGATCTTTCAAACTGACGGCTCATCCTTTCACTCTGAAAATCCCAAACCTCATTGTTAAAAGATATCCTAAATTCTCTTATTTCGTGTTTTCCGTGACTTTCGTGGTTAAACCCATTCTGTTCGTAATTCAACCAAGTCAATGGCCCCAACCCTCTCCCCGCCTCAAAGCCCCAGCAGTCTAACCTGCTCCTCATCTCGGGCAATCTGCATCTTCAAATCATCCAGGCTGGCAAACTTCTTCTCCTCACGAATCATTTGCACAAAAGTGATTTCCAGATCCTCGTCATAAATCTCTTCATCAAAATCGAACAGAAACACCTCCAACAAACGTCGTTCCCGCACTCCTTCCAAGGTGGGGCGATAACCCAAATTCGCCAAGCTGACATGCCGCAAGCCCTTGCCTGAATCCCGTGCGGCTATCACCGCATACACCCCACTGGGCGGCAACTGTTCATTATGCACACTCAAATTGGCCGTCGGATACCCCAGGGTCCGTCCTAATTGTTTGCCCTTCACCACCGTTCCCAAAACGGTGTATTCCCGTCCCAATAGTTTTTCCACTGCGCTGAAATCCCCCTGATCCACCGCCCGGCGAATCGCTGTGCTGCTGATCACCTCTTCCCCTTCACGCACCGGCAATACCCCGGTCACATCAAATCCCAGATCCTCGCCCAAGCGCGTCAATAAACCAATGTCCCCGGAACGCTGATGACCAAACACCCAATCCCTGCCCACGCTGATCTGCCGCAAATCCTCACACGCATCACTCAGCTGCTGAATAAAATCATCTCCATTCAATTTGGAAAAAGCCTCGTCAAAATGAATCAACAAAACATGATCCACCCCCAGCGATTCCATCAGCAACAACTTGTGCCGCGTAGAAGTTAACAGCCGCGGCGCTTCCACCGCTGACAGCACAGACCGGGGATGAGGATCAAAAGTCACCACCACCGTCGTGCCACCGCACTCTGCCGCCGCATCCACTGCCGCTCCAATCACCGCCTGATGTCCCTTGTGCAGCCCATCAAAAACCCCGATCGCCAAACACACCGCCCCCGGAATCTCCCCCAAACCAGCAATATCCTCCACAAGCTGCATTCTATCTCCTAGCTTCTAACTCCTTTCTTCTAAATAAGTCACGCCCCCCTCATCCGCGACACCTCAGGCAGACTCAGCATTGTTCCGAGCACTTCATCCCTCTTGCCCTCTTTCAATTGCTCAAAAGTCACCACCCGGCTCAAATCAAACTTACCTGAACGAGTCCGACGCAGTTTACTCAAATGCGCACCGCAGCCCAACTTCTCACCGATATCATGCGCATAAGTGCGCACATAAAAGCCCTTGCTGCACTTCACCGTAAAATCCACTTCCGGCAATTCAATCCGGTCGATGCGTTTGCTATACACATACACCAAACGCGGATCACGTTTCACCGTTTTGCCCTGACGGGCCAATTTATAAAGTGGCACGCCATCTTTTTTGATCGCCGATACCATCGGGGGGGTCTGATAAAAATCACCTTTGAATTCATCAAAAACCGCATTCACCACTTCATCAGAAAAGTCCGGCACTTCTTTTTCTTCTAAAATATCGCCCTCGGCATCCTGGGTATTAGTCGTCGCTCCCAGTGTGAGCGTGCCCACATATTCCTTATCCTCGCTCATCAACAAATCCTGAATTTTTGTCGCCCGCCCTACCACCAGAATCAGCAACCCGGTCGCCATCGGATCCAAGGTGCCACAGTGACCAATTTTTTTAATTCCCAGACAACGGCGCGCGACTGCCACCACATCGTGTGAGGTCATATCCTGCCCTTTATCCACCAACAATACTCCGTCTATTGAATTATCCATTTATCACTTGTTCAACACTGTTTAAAAATTTCGCAGCAGCCTCATCAATCGAACCACCCATCCGGGTGCCTGCAGCCAACTGGTGCCCACCTCCCCCAAACTTCCCACAAATCTCACCCACATCCGCTGCCGGTGTTTTAGAGCGGGCGCTGACCCGGATTTTTCCATCCTCCAGCTCTTCAAAAAATACCGCCACCACCACGCTGTCGACCGAACGAATCACGTCAATCAAACCCTCGGTGTCCGAAGGCTGCACACCATAACGATCTATCACCTCACGCCGCAGTTTCCAACTAGCCACTTTCCCCTCAGATGAAATTTGCAATTCTTTCAGCAAGTCGCGTAGCACATATATCCTTCGCAAGGGGTATGACTCATAAAGCGATTGTGAAATCGCACCCACATCCACCCCTCCTTGTAACAACTCCGCTCCCACCTCAAAAGTATGCGCAGTGGTACTCGGATACCGATAGGATCCGGTATCGGTAGAAATCCCCGCCCAAATATTGTTCCTCACCACTTCATCCAGCGGCCAACCCATTTCTTCAATCAGATCAAATACAATCTCGCCCGTCGCTGGTGCTTTGGCGTCGATGTAGTTCAAATCCCCATAAGCAGGGTTACTGATATGATGATCAATATTGACCAAAACCCCACGATCGGCAAAAGCCGCCCAGACCTCATCCCCGGCACGTTGCTCAGAAGCCGTATCCAGGATCACCGTCATATCCACTTGCAACGGCGCTTTCAAATCAATCGGGCGCTGCACCATCGAAACCCCCGGCAAAAATTCCAGCGCTGCCGGAACTCCGTCCTGGTTAATCACCGTCACCTCTTTGCCCAACTTGCCCAATACCTGCGCTACTGCTACCGCGGAACCAATCGCATCACCATCCGGGCGCATGTGACTCAGCACCGCTATGGTCTCGGCTTTTTGTAAAGCATCGCCGATTTGTCGAAGAGTCTGCATCCGGTCCCTATCAGCAAAATATTAACCCGCCTCAATCCTGGGAAGGCTCTTCCCCACCTTGCTCGGCATTTGGCTCACTTTCATCTGCCAGACTATCGAGCAAAGACACAATTCGCACCCCGCGTTCAACAGAATCATCAGAACGAAACTCCAAGCGGGGGGTGTAACGCATCGTCACCCGTTTACCCAGATAGCTTTGCATCGCCACCCGATTATGATTCAGTTTAGCTATCACTCGTGTAATAGCTCCCGGATCACCAATCACCCCCACAAATACACGAGCACTTTGCAAGTTGGGAGCCACCTCCACACTATGCACCGAAACCAATACATTGAGGAAGTCGAATTCCTTGCTGATATACGTGCTTAGCTCACGCTTCAGCAACTCGTTGACTCTTAAAAGACGTTGGCTCATGACACTTCCCGGCAAGTCGCCTTGCCCTAGGTTTATTTCTCAAATAAAAAGATCAAAGAGTTTGATCCACTTTTTCAAGCTCGTAACACTCGATGATATCCCCTGGCACGTAATCGTTAAATTTACCCAGGCGGATACCACACTCCAAACCGTTGCGAACTTCTTTGACGTCGTCTTTGAAACGACGCAAAGTCGCAAATCCGCCATCGTAAACCGCTTGACCACCGCGCAATACACGCGCTCGTGCGGTGCGAGCCATACGACCATTGGTGACAATGCAGCCACCCACACGACCTGACGACAACTTGAACAGCTCTTTCACCTCGGCGTGACCGATCACATTTTCACGTGTCTCAGGATCAAGCATTCCCAACAAAGATTCCTTCACCTGATCGATCAGCTCGTAAATAATACTGAACAGTTTCACCTGAATACCCTCACGTCGCGCAATCGGCACTGCCTTGCCTTCCAGCTTGGTATTAAAACCAAGCACCACGGCTTCCGAAGCACTCGCCAACAAGATGTCCGATTCCGTGATTGGGCCTGCTGATGCGTGCAGGATATCGACCGAGATTTTATCCGATTCAATATCCATCAAAGAATTCGACACCGCCTCTACCGATCCCTGAACATCACACTTCAAGATCAGTTTTAAGACCTTCTTGTCACCCGCTTCGATATTCTGGAAAAGAGTTTCCAAAGAAGTTTGCACCGGCTTGGCCAGTTTCTTCTGACGCCTCTCTCCCAAACGCTCTTCACTCAATTTTTTCGCGTGACGCTCCGAGTCCATTTGAATCAGTTCATCGCCAACATTCGGCAATCCACTAAAACCTAAAATTTCAACCGGCTCGGCTGGTCCCACCGTCTTCACCGCCTCACCATCCGTGCCATAAAGCGATTTCACTTTACCCGAATAACTTCCACAGATGAATGGAACCCCCGTCTTCAAAGTGCCAGCCTGGATCACGACAATCGCCGTAGCGCCTTTACCAGGCGTCATCTTCGCTTCGATCACAGTGCCACGAGCCGAACCTTCAGGATTGGCTTTCAGCTCCATGATTTCCGCCTGCAAAATAATCGACTCATACAAGTCTTCCAGCCCTGCCCCGGTTTTAGCCGAAACCTCCACGCAAAGTGTGTTGCCACCCCAATCTTCCGGAGTCAAATCACGCTCTTGCAGCTGGGATTTGACCTTCATCACATCCGCACGAGGCAAATCGGTCTTGTTGATCGCTACAATGATTCCCACATTCGCCGCACGGGCATGGTCAATCGCCTCGATGGTCGTCGGCATGATGCCGTCATCCGCAGCGATGACCAAAATCACAATGTCCGTTACATGAGCACCACGAGCGCGCATCTCGGTGAAAGCCGCATGTCCCGGTGTATCGATAAAAGTAACCTGCTTATCATCCCGTGTGACCGAATAAGCCCCCACATGCTGGGTGATCCCTCCCGCTTCTCCATCGACCACTTTCGATCCACGATAAAAATCCAACAGTGAGGTTTTGCCGTGGTCAACATGCCCCATGAAAGTCACGATCGGCGGACGCGCGGGCAACTCATTTTCCTCTTCCACCACCTCTTCTTCAGGCTCCTCTATAACTTCCTCAACTTTATGGACCCCTCCACCCTTTTCACGCTTTTCTTGCTCCAAGTAAAAGCCGTTTTTCTCACAAATTTGCTCCGCGACATCAGGTTCGATCGATTGATTCTGATTGACGAACACATCCAGTGCCATCAAATCCTTGATCAAAGCAAAAGGCTTCAAACCCAAGGCTATCGCCAATTCCTTCACCACAATCGGTGGTTTCAAATTGATGATTTTTGCTGGATCGATCTCTTCACTCTCCTCATCCTCGACGACCTCGACTTTAACCACCTCTTTTTCACTCACCAAATCGACCACCACGGGCGCCGGTTTCTTGATCTCAGTCTCAACCTTCACTTCCGCTTGGCGCCTTTTTTGCACCAGCGAATCAGCCTGAGGCCCCGTCAGGGAAGAAAAAACAGTTCCCTCAGACGCCTTTGAATCAATCTGATTGCGCTTGCTCTTACCGCGCAATACTTCCTTACGCTCTTCTTCCTCAAAGAGGTTCAGAGCATCTTTTTTCTTTTCATCCAGTGAGCTGCCGGTTTTTTCGCCGGCGTCTCCCTTGCCTTGAGGTGCGTCTTTTGTGTTCGAAGCCATTAAATCCTAATTTCCCTTGATTGAAATACTCTTGTCTTTGTTCTGTCGCAGTCGACGCCTTCACAAGTCTATGCCGAAGCCTCGGTTTCCTTGTTTTCTTCTTCTTTCCCAGCCCCACCGTCCTGACTTTCAACAGGAGCTTCAGCCACTTCACTGTCAGAAGCAGCCTCAGATTCGTCGGAAGCGGGTTGATAAATTTCTTTAGCTTTTGCAAGAATCATCGCAGCCTCATCTTCAGGCACGTCAATGATCCCGGCAATATCCTCGGCATCAACCGACGTTGCCAACATTTCGATATTAGTGATACCCCCACGCACCAACTCCAAAGCCTTCTCTTGCGCCAATCCCAGAGGTCCGGTCAATGCTTCAGCCGCAGCTTCCACCCGTGCCTCAAAGGCCTCATGAATCGACTCGTCTTTCTCAACCTGAATATCCCAGCCAACCAAACGAGAAGTCAGACGAGCATTCTGCCCACGCCGACCAATCGCCTTGGCCAACTCTTCTTCCTCCACCGTCACCTTCACCGAATGCGCGGCTTCATCGAGATCAATCGAACGAATCACCGCAGGTTTTAAAGCATCCTGGACAAACTCTTTTATGTCATCACTCCAACGAATGATATCGACTTTTTCGTTATTCAGCTCACGAACGATATTTTTCACTCTCGCTCCGCGCAATCCCACACAAGCCCCCACCGGATCCACTTTGTCGTTGGCACTGTAAACCGCCACTTTGGTGCGGTAGCCCGCTTCACGCGCAATGCCGCGAATTTCCACCGTGCGATCAGCGATCTCACTGACTTCAGCTTCGAACAAACGACGAACAAAATTCGGATGACTACGTGAAAGAATAATTTCAGGTCCACGAGAACCGTTTTCCACCGCTACCACGTAAGCCCGCACCCGGTCACCGACATTGTATTCTTCGGTATTAACCCGCTCTCTCGAAGGCATCACGCCCTCGAACTTGCCTAAATCCACCATCACGTCCGATCTCTCGAAACGACGCACCGTGCCACTGACGATGTCACCCGCACGATCTTTAAATTCATCGTAAATCAAAGCCTTTTCAGCCTGACGCAATCGTTGCAGCATCGCCTGCTTGGCAGTTTGTGCCGCAATACGTCCAAAATCCTTAGGCGTCACATCCACCTCGATCTCCTGATCGATCTCCGCATCGGGATTGATCCGCTGGGCTGTCGCCAGATCAAGTTGATCATAGGGATGAGCAACGGTTTCCACCACTACGAGAGAAGCAGTTGCCTTGATATTGCCGTTGTCTGGGTTGATATGAATCTCCAGACCACGAGCCGGGCCAATGCTTTTTCTCGATGCCGCCAACAGGGCGCTTTCAAGAGCCTCGATCATCGTAGCGCGATCGATTCCCTTTTCCTTCTCGTAATACTCAAAGAGTGCTAATAATTCGCTGGTCATTGTCCTGTAGGAACCCGAGACAGAAAAGGGCGGGAAAAATTTCCCACCCCACTTTGCCCCCACGGCCTGCGCCTAGGTCATCCAAGTGTTGTAAGCTTGAATCATAGGGGCAAGCTATCAAAATCGCAAGCAGAAAACCTTATACAACTTTCAGCTTGCACATAGTTAATTTATGACTTAAATCAGGGGCGTCGCAGAAAACCACTGTTTGAGTTTTTTTGAAATACAAAAAATCCACTGTGGGGTAACGTGACAAACGAAGAAAGGGTGGGTAGCTCAGTTGGTAGAGCAGTGGCCTTTTAAGCCATTTGTCCTGGGTTCGAGCCCCAGTCCGCCTACTTCTTCATTTCCACATTCCCTCCGCTGGAGGGACGAGTTGACTACTTTACCGCCCTGCGCAGCGCCGGTGCTCTGCGAGACCACCGGGTCTCCACCAAAGATTGGGGACACCTCCGCACTTTCAATATCCGAACCTCCCTCCCTCGCGAGCAGCCGAAGCGGCCACCCTGCAGCTCCCTCATTCTGACTTCCTCAATTCTAAATTCTAACTCCTTCCCCCTCTCCCCCTCAATCCACAAACTGCAACTGAGCCAACATCCGATACATACCATCGGTCTCGGCGATCAATTCATCATGCGTCCCCGTTTGCACCGTCATCCCGTCTTTGATCACCACAATCCGATCCGCGTCTTTCACCGTAGCCAGACGATGCGCAATGATAATCGAAGTACGCCCCTTCATCAAAGCTTCTAGCGCTTCCTGCACCACCCGCTCACTTTCAGCGTCCAGAGAACTGGTCGCTTCATCCAGAATCAAAATCGCCGGATCCGCTAAAATAGCACGCGCAATAGCAATTCTCTGCCGCTGCCCTCCCGACAATCTCACTCCCCGGTCCCCTACCAGGGTTTCATACCCCTCTGGGAAAGCCTCGATGAACTCATGCGCATTCGCCCGCTGCGCCGCATCCTCAATCGCAGCGCGCTCAGCATCCGGATTGCCATAGGCAATATTCTCCAAAATACTCCCACCAAAAAGCAACACCTCCTGCGGCACCAGGGCCATCTGCGAACGCAGATAACTCAAATCATAAGATTCAGCATCTTTACCATCAAATACCACCTTACCCGAACTGGGATCATAAAAACGCAGCAATAATGAGATGATCGTCGATTTGCCCGCGCCACTCGGCCCGACCAAAGCCACCCTCTCCCCTGGCTCTGCTTTCAAACTAACCCCCTTCAAAACCCCGACATCAGGTCGAGCCGGGTAGTGAAAACTCACCTGATCCAATGCTACCGCTCCTTGCAAACGCTGCTGCCCATCAGCTCCATCCACGCTCTCCGTATCTTCACCAAGAATCTCCCTTACCCGGTCAGAGGCCCCCACCGCCTGTTGCAATTGACTGATAATTTCGGGGAATGATCCCAGTGCTGCCCCCACAAAAACACTGAACAAAACAAAGCGCCAAAAAAGTTCCGAATCTATTTCGCCATTGACCAACATGATGCCGCCATACCACAACACAATTGTCATCACCCCGAACAGCGCAAAAATAATAAAGGCGATAAACAAACCTCGAGGCGTCGCGGCTCGGATAGCCATATCGAGAAAGCGATCCAATTGCACACCGTAGCGACGGGTTTCATAAGCCTCGTTGCCAAAAGACTTAACACTGGTGATGCTTTGCAGTGTCTCCTCGACCACCACATTAGTCTCCGCCAGCAAATCCTGGGACTGCCGGGTCAACTTGCGAATCCCCCTACCAAAAATAGCCGCCATCAACATGATCACCGGCACCCCCAACAACATCAGCAAAGCCAACTTCGTCGAACTTGCAAAAACCATCACGGTGCCCCCTATCAACATCACTGACTGACGCACAATCTGCGGCACGGTATTGATCAGAGTTTCCCGGATCAGAGTCAAATCCGAAGCGATACGGCTCGACATCTCACCTACCCGGTGCTCATCATAATAAGGCATCGGCAAACGAATCAACTTGCCGTAAGTCTGTTTGCGGATCTCCGCCAAAGCCGATTCCCCTGCTTTGGTGAACCAGCGAATACGCCAGAAAACCAAAAAAGCTTGCAGCGAAAGAGCTGCCAAAGTGATCTTCAAATAACTTCCCAGATTCTGCTTCACCGATGCCACGTCGATTTCGCCAGCCGCCACCGATCCCCCGATCAGCTTGGAAATCATAAACGGCCAGACCAAAGACAGTCCGGCAGTAAAAAACATGCAGAAAATCGCCGGCCAAAACCACCTTTGATAAGGTTTCAGGTAAGAAAACAGCCAGAGAATCTCTTTCAGACTCAAGCGACGGGATTTCTTTTTCCCTTCTCCGGTTTTCCCCTCAGCAGCGTTTGGTTCTTTATCAGCAGTTTTGGACATCGTAAAAAACAAAACCCCTACACTGCACGAATCACAAAATCCAACGATGATTCGTCAAAAAACATCTACCCTCTTAGAAGCTTCTATTGTAATGACAAAAAAGACCTGCGCCCCTCACTTAGCCTTTTTCTCTTCAGGTTTATCCTCTTTTTTGCTGCCAGCTTCTTTAGTTTTCTTTTCATCGGCAGCTTTTTTGTCCGCCACAGCATTTGCCGTTTTGGCGGCGTCTTCACCCTCTTTTTTCTCTTTTTCCTCCTTCTTCACCTCAGCCGCTTGAACTACCGGAATATCAGGAAGCACTGCATAAGCAGCGTATTCCGCGGGAATTTCTCCACCTCCGACACCATTTTTATAATAATAAGCCAATCCCTGCATTTGCCACAACTTCCCTTTCAGCTCCTTTAACTTGGGGTCAGCAGCTTCGATCGCCAAGGCCGCCAACATCGCCTCATTAGCCAAGGCGGGCGAATTGCCATAAGTGATCGTGAACGCCCGGTAATAATCCTCCAAAGCCAGCCCTAGCTTCTTCTCCTGCTCATACATCTTGCCACGGATAAAAGAGAGCTGGATCATCGTCGGTTTGGGCATCTTTTTGAACACCGGAGCCGGCAACATCTTGGCGTCACCCACCTGCGGCACTTCGTAGAATTTAAGCCCTGCTTTCACCACATCCCATTTGTTGGCAGAAAAAGCCGCCCACATCTTCATCAGCTGAACTTTCTCTGCAAACAGTTTGTCCTGGGTCGTCGAAATGGTTTTGCCCGACTTGGTCGCCAGCAATGCACCTAATTCTTCATATTTGCCCAGGCGACGCAAGGACTCCATCTGGAAAAACCTCGCTTCACTAGCGAAGTTATCCTTCAGCGCCGAAATACCTTCGTAATCCGTCGCCACCTTACCAAAAATCTTGGCCGCCGCATCATACGCCCCCTGCGTAAACGCCTGGCGCCCCCGCCCCATCAAATTCGACTCCTCCTGGAAAAAAATAGTCTTCACCGCAGTGCGATTGATTGCCGTGCCCTTGCCTTGTGCCGTGTAAGCAAACAAAATCTGTTTGTTATTCGAATCTTGAATGAAGCCGGTCTCCCGATTGCCATCCGTCTTCATCATCGTCACTTTGGCCGCAGCCGCATCAATCTGACCGCCACTCATGCTCCAAACACCCAGCGCAACCAAAGCCACTCCCGCTTTCGCTGCTACTCCCAATAATCCTATTCTCATCACCTTCATAATTAAAGTTTTAGTTACTTCTTCAGTTAAGCTCACACTCAAGCTTGTCTATTTTTTTCCTCCAGCCGCTTTTTTCTGACCAGCTTCCTCTTCAACAATTCCCAACTGCAGGTCGATTTCCGCCACCTGCTCAGGAGTCAGGTTCAGTTCATTCCTGACCGCAGGCAAACGGCGGCGTAAGCGCCCCAGAGCTCCCGAAGGATCATCCTTTTCCTTGGCCTTTTGAAACATATACAGAATCTTCCTCAAATAACTGTAAGCTCTGATCCGTTTCTCCGGATCATTAATCTTGTAGGCCAGCTCAAAACCTTGTTCCAGGGCCTGACTCGACCACTCCGTATATCCCCCATACACTGCAATCACCGCATTGTAGACCTTGATCGCATCATCGGTTTTGCCGAGATTTTCAAGAGCAACCCCATAACGGAAGTTAGATTCCGCACGTGCCGGGCGATCCAACCATTTTTTGTTTTTATTGATCTTGCCAAAATACTCCCGAGCCCCTTCCCAATCTTCCAACTTGGTCGCCAAACGTCCCAGATTCAAATAAGCATCGGGAATCAATGACACCTCTTTGTATTGATTGATCACTCGTAAAAAACGTTCGCGAGCCGAATTGAGTTTGTCCGGCGTTGCCGCCCCTCTTATTTCAATCTTACCAATTTCAAAGTCTGCGGGCGCTTTGAAAGCATCGTCCGGTCGAACCAACAACTCTTCGAAGTAAGGCACCGCCAAAAACGGATTGTCCGTCTTTGCTAGATAAAGTCCGATCTGCTGCAAAGCAAATTCTGACAGATTGTTCATCTCGTAGTTTTTCATTTCCTCGAACACCGCAGCGATTTCATCTTGAATCGCAGCATATTCAGGACTGTCCTTTTTGACTGAATTACGCTTGCCCTGCAACACCACCACCTTCTGAATTTTCAACCAAGTCAACAAGGCCTGGTTCGTTTTATCGACTCCGGGGAAATTATCAAAGGCCGCCGCAGTTTCATCCGCTCCACGAGTGCGAACGGATGCCTCGGAGTAAGAACCAATCGCTTGGCGCAACAATTCGATGTCCTGCTCGTGCGCTTCCTGATTACCCATGAAGTTAATCATTTTCTCCAATTGTTTCAGGCCGTCTTCCGCCCGATCAGCTTTTTCCAAAGCTTCCATGGTGAAAACCGAAATCTGCGGCTCCCAGTAAGTGCCTTCATAATCAGGGAAAAAGGCATCGTAATACTTCACCGCGTCATCCCATTTCTCCAGTCGTATGCTCAAGTCAGATGACCGAGCCAGAGCTTCCGCCACACTTTCTTTGCGTTTACGCTTTTTGCCCTCGTCAATCGCCACCGAAAAATAACTCAGGGCTTTTTCCGTAAGCTCCCTCTTTTTGTCTTCATCCTCCGTTTCCAATCCTGCTTTGACGTCATAAGCATCGCCTCCCATATTCAAAGCCCGGTCGAGCACCACCGAATCCTTACGCACCTCTCTCAATTTATCAATCGCCTCGATGCTCTTGTCGTATTCTTCCAGATTAAAGTGACAGGTCGCACGGTCAAACAAAGCCAGATCAAGAAATTTGGACTGCGGGAATTCTTGAAAATAGAGATCCAACAAACCCGCCGCTTTGGGAAATTTACCAGTGATCACATAGTTGCTTGCCTGATAATAAAGCGCCGCTTCACGGTTTCCGCTGTCGGGGTATTTATCTGCAAACAAATCCAACGGCTCCTGGGCTTCCACATGATTGCCGAGGAAATACATAGCTGCTCCATATAAGTGATCAGCCAGTTCCCGTGCCGGATCACCTGCCTCGTATTTTTTGCGCACCTTCTCGCACACTTCCAACACCGTGTTGTATTCACGAGCGGTGAACAGCGACTGCAGCATGAAAGTCGCGACATTGTTTTCCAGACGATGATCCGGAAACTCTTTCATGAATTTGTCGCCGTAATACTGCGCACTGCTGTAGTCACCCAACAAAGTCGAAAAGCGAGCCGCTTCATGCAAGATCTCAGGCCGCGCTTTGCTCTTAAGATAATTCTCGGCCAAATAAGTGTAAATCGCCCGGCTTGCCGTGCGGTTACCCAATTTATCGTAGCTAGCAGCCACTAAGCGCATCAATTCCAAATCCGATTGATCC
This sequence comes from Verrucomicrobiota bacterium, assembly GCA_045046875.1. GTDB lineage: Bacteria > Verrucomicrobiota > Verrucomicrobiia > Verrucomicrobiales > DEV007 > JAADHD01. The sequence continues at coordinate 17,366 of JASFYY010000098.1, forward strand.
GGTTTCTTCAGCTCATCCTCATACTTTTTGATCGTCGAGCTGTAAATAGCCGGAACAGGCGTTCCCTGACGCAAGGTCAAAGTCCGCATTTTGACATCAGCCAGAATATCGTCAGCGGTAGGGATCATCGAATAATAACGCAAGGCCAAGGTGTGCAAACCAGCCTGCGCCGATTCAAAACCCAGTTTTTTCAAGCGTTGCCCGAAACCAAAACGAGCTTGATCAAAAGGCTGCACCGTCAGCGCCTTTGAGTATTTATTCAAAAAATCATGCGCTTTGCGATTGATGATGTCCTTGCCCAATTTACTCGACTGGTCAATCCAGCCCAGACTCAACTCCAGCAAGCCCTGCATCAGAAACTGCGGAGCCACTTTCCACTGTGCCTGATTTTCAAACAATTTGCGAATCTCCACCTCCCCTTCATCCACCATGCCAACTGCAATCAACGCTCCCCCTTTTCTCAAAGCATACACATTTCTCACCGACGCCAACTCTTTGGGGTCTGGTTTAGAGCTGAGATAACGTTGATAAAGTTTCAGCGCCTCAGCCGGATTTTTACTCATTTGCTCACAATAGCCCCACTGGAACACCGCCAGTTTCTCGCGTTTGTTGGTCGAATCAATTTTCGATACCTTCTTCTCTCCCGGTTTGGGATTGGGATAATCCTCAACACAGGTCTTAAAAGCATTACGCGCCTGCTCCCATTGGAATATCTGCAACAAAGCGGTGCCGTAATCAAAATAAATACCCCCAAAACCCGGGCCGTAATCTTCCATCCCCACCGACCCGTAGATCTTGATCGCTTTTTCAAAAATGGGTATAGCTCCTTTGAAATCTCCCACCTGCGCTTTTTCCGAAGCTGCCAAATAAAGCCCTTCCAACGATTCATCCCCGTCTTGAGCAAATCCCTGGGTCAACCCGGTCAATGCTAACAACAGAATCGTTATGCTCGCCACCCATCCAGTGGACAATCTCGCGGTCAAAACCCGGGCAACGGGGGCTGTTTTCATTTTTAGTGTTCTCATCATTCTCTTCGGCTAAATATTCAGGGTGTTCAGAGGGTTTTGATCCCCTTTTTGATGCCGCAAACGACACCTCTTATAACTTTCAAAGCTGCTTAAATTTGTATCACTCTCAAAAAATATCATTTTAGACTCAATCTTCCAAGCACATAGCGCTCGATACCGTGATTTCGGGACAGCCACACTCTCGCTGCGATTTCAAATCATCGAGCTGATACGCAGTCAGATAGCTGCGTTCAATACCAAGGGTGCTCGTGCTGTGATCGCGAACCCTGGTTTTCATATAATTCAACAAAGCGTTACGCGCTATTATTTCTTATCCGAGAAACCGGTAATCGTAACATTGTGAATTTTCACCTTGGCCAAGGCGTTCAAGACATCGATAAATCGCTGCCCCACCGCTGCGTCATCAGCCGCCACCACCACCACGGGTTGGGAGCCAGTCAAATCAGCCGCATCCTTGTATTGCTTTAATTTTTCGTCCAAATTCACCAGCGTCCGGTTATTGACATCTTCATCCAAAGTCTTGTCGTCCACCACGATCGCTCCCGCCGCATTCACCGTGATCGTCATCTGGTCAATTTCCACTTCAGAAGCAGACGAACTATCCGTGGTTGGCAGCGTCATGCCCAAATCCGTTTCTTTCGGATCCAGCGTCTGGGTCACCAGAAAGTAAATCAACAAAAGAAAGCTGACGTCAATCATCGAGGACATGTCCAAACCTGGTTCCTCTTCTTCTGGTATCTGCAGTTTTGTATTTCCCGCCATGAGAGTTTTATTCTTGCTAAAATTTGTAAAATGGTTGTTTTAAAATAACTAAAAACAACATCGCTCAGTCTTTTTCCACCACATAGGTGCCGAAGATCACGTCCACCACCAGCGCATCCGCCGCGGCTTTAACGATCTCCTTGATGTAACGAGTCTGCACCCGTTTGTCCGCCCTTAGATGCAGGCGGCTTTTCACCCGCATTTCATCATTTTTTTGACGCTCGGCATCGACATACTCGGACACCGCATCAGCAGTCGGAAAGGCCATGCTCTGTTCAGGACCAAAAAACTTACCGTCTTCGTGAATATTTACCACGATCCGGCCGCCCTTGTTTTCAGCTACCGCAGCCGCATCCGCCGTTGGGGGATGCACGTCCTTGTCAATTTTGACAATGATCATGTGCGAACTCACCATAAAGAAAATCAACAGCAGGAACACCAAGTCGATCATGGGAGACATATCCATGCTCATGGTCTCCCCTTCGCCTGCCATTGCCCTTCTGAGTTTTGCTGATGCCATTGTTAGATCCTTTTGTTTTTTTGCTAAATATTCACCTGATCAAACTTTTGAACCTTACAGCTGAAAACCCACACGGTTTCCAGCCATTAAGAACAAAAATCCAAACTTACCCTTCTGCGATACCTTCAGGCACCTTGGCCAACTGCTGGTCCCCATGCACCGTCGCCATTGCCAGGCCCATAGCATCGTCCACCGTCTGGTGCGCATCCGCCACCAAGGCGTTAAACTTGTTTTTGAAGAAGAAAAACGCAAACAGACAAGGCAGCGCGACCACCAGGCCAGTTGCCGTCGTCATCAGGGCTTCCCCAATCGCCGAAGCCATCTTGCCCGGATCCGATCCACCGCTCACGCCCAATGTAGCAAAGGCTTTGATCATACCAGAAACCGTTCCCAACAGTCCAACCATCGGAGCCGCCTGAGCAATCACTGAAAAATATCCGATCCAGGACATGTAAGAAGGGTTTTCCCGCACCGTGAAGTCCGCCACTGCGTCATCCACTTTGTCTTTCCCCAGTCCTTCCGTATCCGTAGCATCGACATTCGGCAACGCCGTTGCCAACATCCGGCCCAGGTAAGAAGCGCTGTCAGCCGAAGCTTCAATCGCACTGCGAACCCGGACTTCAGCCATTTTGTCCAACACCGAAGCTTTCAATTCCGGTGGAACGAATTTTTTAGCCGTCAACTGCATCGCATTATAAACAGTCAAAGTAATGAACCCCACGGAAAGCAGCCCCAGCGGCCACATGGCCCAGCCACCTTCCATGATATTGTCCCATAGCGTTTTCGTTTGTGTCGGGTCAGCGGCAGCGGCAGCGTCGCCCTCTGCAGCAAACACATCCGGCATGCCTATTACAGCCACAGCCAGAATTCCAAAAGTCATCCACGCGAGGTGGGAGCGGTTAAAAGAGTAGTTTTTCAGCATCTTTAATTAGTATTTCGTTTTCAAATAGTGCACGCGCTTTTCTAATATTCTCAGCACTCTGTAAAGAAAAAACGGCACTTAATTGCATTTTTTTCTTCATTCGGCACTTTTAACCTCTAACACATTCTTTTCTGTTAATGCCAGAAATAAATCTTCAATTCCACTTTCCACCCCCTCAGCGCCACTTTGACTCTGCGGTAATTGCCTGAGTTCTGCCAGGCTGCCCACCGCACACAACCGTCCGTTATTGATCACCCCAATACGATCCGCCAACTCCTCTGCGACGTTCAATTGATGCGTAGACATGAACACAGTTACCCCCTTCCGGCTACGCTCTTTCAGCTCTTCTTTTATGATCCTTGTATGGCGAGGATCAAGCCCCACCATTGGCTCGTCTATCACGATCACCTCCGGTGAATGCAGCAACGCAGAGGCAATGCCCAGCCTTTGCCGGGTCCCGTGGCTCAAGTGCTCGATGCGCTGCCCTGCATGCTCACCAAGGGATAGGCGGTCAAACAAATCAGCTGTGATACGCCGGGACTCCCCACTATCCATTTGAAATAAATCACCGATAAAATTCATAAATTCCGAAGGAGTGAGCTTATCATAAAATTCAGCCACATCCGGCACGTAGCCTATCCTTTTTTTTACTTCGAGCGGTTCCTCAAAAACATCAAACCCGCAAATTTTTGCAGTTCCAGAGGTGGCTTGTAATAATCCAGTGAGCAATTTAATCGTAGTTGTCTTGCCTGCCGCGTTCGGACCAAGAAAAGCAAAAAACTCTCCTTTTTTAATTTTCAGGTTCAATTGATCCAGAGCCACCAGCTCTCCATAAGACATCGACAAATCAATCACTTCTATCATAACCCTGCTATTTCACTTAACGATCTGTCGCTCTGCACCTGTTTTCTTTGCTCAATTTTTATCCTGGTAAACTTCAAGCGGCACCAGGACTTCCGCCAGAGCTTCATAGCCCCACGCCGTCTGAATCATCAGCGGCTCCCCCGTTTCACTCAATGACAAAGTCACATCCGCATCCGTTTTATTCTTCGATGTCCGGCCTTTAATCAACAGCTGATACACCAGCATACGACGACCGGCAACCAAAGCGCTTCCGTAACGCCCGCTGATCTCTGGAGCCCAGGATTCCAATCCACTTTTTTCCAAACCTCCATCGGACAACAACGAATCCAAAGGCAGCAAGCGCCCCATCCAGCCCAATTCAGGCAGCTTGGACAAACCCGCAGGCGCACCTTCATACTGAAACAATGATTGCCCCTTGGATCGCACACTCAAAGAAATCTTATTCTCCGGTTGATCAAACCCGGCCTGGGCGCCCATATCAAGATCAGGCATCCGTAGGACAAAATTCCCTCGGGGGAAATTCAACTCATCATCAAGATCCACCGCCCCGCGCCAGGAAACACCCCTATCACTATTAATCGCAGCAGCAGATGCCGCCCCGCCCGTAGAAAAAGAATCCACCGATCCGGCCACTGAAATCCCTCTCAAGCTTTTACTTCCGACTTCTGCATCCGACGAATCTGTTGCCGACTGCGTGCTCAAACTCATATGCCCGATGCGAAGCCCGTCTTTCAAAATGGTCAGCTCCGCCCCTTCGGTCCAGGCAAAAAACATCTCAAAAACTTTATCCGGTGGCACCCTGACCATTTGGGATTCATCAGAAAAAAAATGGCGTTTTACCAAAACCCCTATCGTTACCAACCAGAAAGCGATCACCGCCAGTTTTACCGCTAAAAACCAAACGGCGCTTTTTTTATTAACCAACTTCCCCATCTTTATAGTATTTGAATAGCTTTGACTTGCTCTTTTTGAAACTACCTTCTACGATCCCCACATCATGTCAGAAACAGCAACCGTTGCCAAGCCTACATTCAATCGCAGGAACCCACTCATCGCCCACATGCCGCGTCGACAAGCCCTAGCCGCTGGAGCCGCTGAGAAAGAAACCTGGCATCTGGAGATCGACTTACAAAACTCCGGACTCACTTACACTCCGGGAGATTCCCTTGCTGTGCTTTCCACCAACTGGCCTCAAGCAGTTGACGATGTGCTACTTGCCTTGGGCATGAGCGGTGATGAAGAAGTCGTCGGACCCGACAAATCAACCGCAGCACTTAAAGATGTGCTCACCCGCCAATGCACCATCACTCTGGCTGATAAAAAATTCCTTGCCCGACTGGTCGAAAAAGTCGGTGAACCTGCTGCCGAACTCTCTGTTTTGCTTGATCCCGAAAAGAAAAAAGAACTTTCCGACTACCTCTGGGGTCGCGAAATCATCGACTTCCTGCTAATGTATCCCGATACAAAATGGCAAGCCCAGGAATTTGTCGACGTGCTCAAAAAGCTCAATGTGCGTTTGTATTCCATCGCCTCCAGTCTCGCCGCCGTGCCCAATCAAGTTCATCTGACCGTTGCTTCGGTTTTATACAACAGCTTCGAACGGGATCGCAAGGGGGTCTGCTCCACTTTCCTCAACGAACGTTGTGATGAAAACACCGACATCCCCTGTTTCATCACCCCCGGCAAAGGCTTTCGACTTCCCGCTGCCGACGATGACACCCCTGTCATCATGTGTGGCCCCGGAACCGGAATTGCTCCTTTCCGCGCCTTTTTACAAGAACGAAACGCCACCCAGGCCAAAGGCGACGCCTGGTTGTTTTTCGGCGAAATCCATCAGGACACCTGTTACTTTTACCAGGATGAATGGAACAGCTACCTCGAAAACGGCACCCTGAGCAAAATCACCACCGCATTTTCCCGCGATCAGGATCATAAAATTTACGTGCACCACCGCATGCTCGAAGAAGGGGCAGAACTCTGGACTTGGCTCGAACGTGGCGCTATCTTCTACGTCTGCGGTGATGCAGAACGCATGGCCAACGATGTCGATCAAGCCTTGCACCAAATCGCCATTGAACACGGAGGCAAAACTGAAGAAGAAGCCGCAGCTTACATCGAACAAATGAGACAGGATAAACGCTACCGTCGTGACGTTTATTAATCTCAATCCATCAACTATTCAGAACTATGAACGCGCCTAAAAAACTCGCTCTTTTCGGAGGCACCTTTGACCCGATCCATAACGGCCACCTCGATCTCGCCAGATCGGCTCGCCAGATAGTCGACTTTGACCGCGTTTTGTTCATCCCCTGTCGCCAGTCACCGCACAAATCAAAGGCTCCGCGAGCCACTGACAAACAACGCTGCGAGATGCTCACCCTGGCCACCAAATACATCGAGTGGGCCGAGCTTTCCCGTATTGAAATCGACCGCAACAGTCCCAGTTTCTCTTGGCAGACCAGCCTTTATTACGCCCGCCAATTTCCCAATTGTGAACTCTTCTGGATACTCGGTGCGGATCAGTGGAAAAAAGTCCACACCTGGGCAGAGCCCGAAAGGCTGCGCAAAAGACTGACATTCATCGTTGCCACCAGAGATGAAGAAATCGTCGAGCCCCGTCCCGGATGGCGCCACATCACCATCCCCTTGAACAACCCAGCCAACGCCACCGCCATCCGTGCTGGCGAAGGTGAATCCGATTGGCTGACCGCCCCCATCGCCAAGTATCTCGAAGCCAATCAGATCTATTCCTAATCTTCGCTCTTGCCTGCTTCCCACTGGAAAATCAACATCGACACCGGCGGCACCTTCACCGATGCGTGTGCGACTCCGCCTGACAGCGACGATCTGACCTTCCTCAAGGTGCTCTCTTCGAGCCAGCTACGGCTACGCATCGTCGAACATCTCACGCCGCATCGCCTGCGACTGGAGATCCCACAGAACTGCCGGACTCCCGATCATTTTTTCACTTCTTATCAAGTCTGTGGAACTGATCCAAGCACACCGATACATGTAACGGACTGGCAAGCCCAGTCAAAAATCCTCACTCTCTCCCAAGCGCTGCCGTCGAAAAAAGACAGTCTCGATCTCACCAGCGGCGAAGAAGCACCGGTGCTCGCCATTCGTTTGCTCACCGGCACGGCGCTCAACAAAAACTTCCCAGAAATCCAACTGCGCCTCGCCACCACCCGTGGCACCAACGCTCTGCTCGAAAACAAAGTCGCCGCCACCGCTTTTTTTACCACCCGGGGTTTTGGCGATCTGCTCACCATCGGCGACCAACGACGTTCCGATCTTTTTGCCCTGCACCATCAACAACCTGCCGGGCTCCACCAAATTTCAATCGAAGTTGACGAACGACTCGATGCGCAAGGTGCCGTGCTCAAAGCCCTCGACCTCAACGACAAACCACTGCAACAAAACTGTCAAAAAGCGCTCGCCGCAGGTATCAAAGTCGCCGCAGTTGCCCTGCTCCACAGTTACCTCAATCCAGAGCACGAGCAGCAACTGCGTGACCAGCTCTTGCATCAGGGTTTTGAGCACGTCTCCCTGTCATCCGAACTGGCTCCCTTCATCCGCCTGCTTCCACGTGCCAATACCACCGTCGTTGACGCCTGCCTGACTCCAGTGATGCAGAACTTCATCGACCGCATCACCAGCTCGCTGAAAAACTCCGACCTGCTCGTCATGACCAGTGCCGGAGGTTTGGAACCCGCCTCCCGCTTCCGCCCCAAAGACTCGCTGTTCTCCGGCCCTGCCGGAGGCGTTGTCGGCGCCGCCACTGCGGCTCGCCGTCTTGGCTACGATAAAATACTCACCTTCGACATGGGCGGCACCTCAACTGATGTTGCGCGTTACGATGGTAGTTTTCTCTACCAATTTGAACAAAAAGCCGGCGGAGCCTCTCTGTTAGCCCCCTCACTGCGCATCGAGACTGTTGCCGCAGGAGGTGGCTCCATCTGTCATCACGGCGAAGCCGGCCTGCAAGTCGGCCCCGAATCGGCCGGATCCTATCCCGGCCCGGCCTGTTACGGCAATGGCGGACCGCTGACCATCACCGACGTCAACCTGCTGCTGGGCCGCATATCGCCCGACCATTTTGGCATTCCTCTGAACCAAAAAAATATCGACGACGCCCAACTCGCCCTCACTCAATTACGCCAACAAAACGGAATTGCTGACACCATCGACGACCAACAGTTCCTCCAAGGCCTGATCACCATCGCCATCGAACAAATGGCCGATGCTATTCACACTATATCCGTTAGCGAAGGCGTTGATCCCAAGGACTACCCCCTGCTCGCTTTTGGCGGTGCCGGCCCCCTGCATGCCTGCGACATCGCCGAACAGCTCGGTTGCCCGGCGATCCTCGTGCCACCAGAAGCCGGCCTGCTCTCCGCCTACGGTCTGCACCACGCCCACATCGAACGTTTTGCACAGACTCAGATACTGGAAAATCTTTCTTCGGTCGTAGCGCAAATCCCCCGACTTCTAGAGGATCTCATCCAGCAAGCCCGGCAACAACTGATTCAAGATCTCGGTCACGACTCTGCTGACATCATCGTCCGGCGACAAATCGCCGAATTGCGCCTGAGCGGTCAGGACGCCACCCTCTCATTGGAAATATCCGATCCACAAACCCTGAGCGATCAATTTCATGCGCACTACCTCAAGGTTTTTGCCTATTCTCCCGATCCACAGGCAAAAATCGAACTCACTACCCTTAGAGTTGTGATCTCTCCTGCCGACAAACACCCAGAAAACGACATCCCCCCATGCAAACACCCGCCCCGCAAAATCACCAACGAGCAAAACTTCATCCATCGATCCCAATTAAGCCCCGGCGATCACCTCACCGGCCCAATGGTCATTCAGGATTCATTTTCCACCTGTTATCTCAAAAAAAACTGGCACTGCGAAGTCGGCCCTGACCGCTCCCTGCTGATCACCCCAAGTGTTGCAAAAAAAACCGAACCTAGTCAGCTCAGCCCAACCCAAGGCCACGGCCACGGCAATATCCTCACCGCCCCTGCAGACCTAACCATTCAAGACACCCTGTTCCGCAACCGCTTCGAAAATATCGTCGGCGAAATGGGCGCCCAACTGCAACGCTCGGCCGTTTCCACCAATGTCAAAGAGCGCCAGGATTTCTCCTGCACCCTGCTCGATGGGGATGCCAACCTGGTAGCCAACGCTCCACACATTCCCGTGCACCTCGGAGCCCTTGGACTTTGTGTGCGCGAAGTGATCAAAAAACACCCACTACGCCCCGGTGACACCCTCATCACCAACCACCCGGCCTACGGCGGCTCCCACCTTCCCGACGTCACCCTCATCACCGCGGTTTTTGATCCTGAGCCGAACAAAGATACTAACGACGACAACAAAGCCATCGCCTACATCGCCAATCGTGCCCATCATGCTGAAATCGGCGGCATCACCCCCGGATCCATGCCGCCTGATGCCACCTGCCTGAGCGAAGAAGGCGTTGTCATTCCACCTACCCTGCTCATTTCCCAAGGCCAGTCTTGTTTTGATAAAATCGAAAAACTGCTCACTCAAAAACCCCACCCCACCCGCCACCTTGCTGACAACCTAGCCGACCTCAACGCCCAACTCGCCGCCAACCATCAAGGCCTGTGCAACATGCAATCCCTGATCCGCAGTCATGGCGCGGCTCCCATCCAAATGCATTTGGAAAAAACCGCCCGACTCTCCCAGGCCGCCCTGCAACAAAAACTGCAATCAAGCCCCTTGGCACAAAATTTCGCTACTCAAATTCTCGACGACCAAACCCGGATTTCCATCAGCGCGACCGTCAGCAAAGAATCCCCCCACCGTCTCAGCCTGGATTTCACCGGCACCAGCGCCGCCCACAGTGGCAACCTCAACGCCACTCCCGCCATCGTTCGCAGCGCCGTATTATACGTGCTGCGCCTCTGGACCCAGAGTAAGCTGCCGCTCAATGAAGGGCTTCTGCGTGACACCGAACTCATCCTGCCCACCTGTTTTCTCAACCCCGGTTTCCCCGATGACCCCGCCCAATGCCCTGCCGTGGTCGGCGGCAATGTCGAAACCAGTCAGCGCTTGGTCGATACCCTGATGCTTTTGTTCGGCATCCAAGCCTGTTCCCAGGGAACCATGAACAACCTCATCTTCGGCGATGACAGTTTTGGTTATTACGAAACCATCGCCGGCGGCGCCGGCGCAGGTCCAGGTTACCACGGCGCCTCGGGTTTGCACACCCACATGACCAATACCGCCATCACCGATGTCGAAATCCTCGAACACCGCTACCCCGTGCGCCTGCATCGTTTTGCCCTGAGAAAAAATTCCGGAGGCCCAGGCAAATACCGCGGCGGCGATGGCCTGATCCGCGAATTCGAATTCCTGCGCCCGCTGAAAGTCTCCCTACTCACCCAACACCGTCTCGAAGCCCCCTACGGCCTGAACGGAGGACAGCCCGGTCAATGCGGCAAACAAACCCTCACCCGCGTGAACGGCCATTCTGAAACCCTGCCCCCCATCGCACAAATCCAGGCGCAAGCCGGTGACCGGCTAAACATCGAAACCCCCGGCGGCGGCGGTTGGGCGTAACATCAAGGAAGCTTCTTCTTCACTGGCTCACGGACAT
>JASFYY010000099.1:0-9950 GCA_045046875.1 Verrucomicrobiota bacterium
TGATTGACTTCCATTTTTCCAGACGCTATGTATGCTTTCAAACCAAGGCACACATTCTATGATAAAAGCATACGCAGCAAAAGAGCAGGGAGGGAAACTGGAACCCTTTGAATATGACCCGGGCGAACTTGGTGCAGCCCAGGTTGAAATCGCGGTTAAATACTGTGGAATCTGCCATAGCGATCTCAGCATGCTGGATAACGATTGGGATATGACCAGCTATCCATTTGTTCCCGGTCACGAGGTTGCAGGTAGCATCATCCAGGTCGGCGCTGATGTCACGACACTGAAAATCGGCGATACCGTCGGGCTGGGCTGGCATTCGGGCTACTGCGAAGTTTGTCCATCCTGCGAATCCGGTGATAAAAACCTATGCGCCACTGCCGAAGGCACCATCGTCGGGCGACATGGTGGTTTTGCCGATAAAGTCAGGGCCAACTTCGACAGCGTTGTCAAGCTGCCCGAAGGTCTTGATATGGAATCGGCTGGCCCTCTTTTCTGCGGAGGGATCACCGTATTCAATCCATTGGTACAATATGACGTCAAAGCAACCGACAAGGTAGCCGTCATTGGCATCGGAGGTTTAGGCCACATTGCCTTACAGTTTTTAAATGCCTGGGGCTGTGAAGTGACGGCCTTCACCTCTAGCGAGAGCAAAAAATCCGCCGCACTCGCAATGGGCGCGCATCATACCATTAATTCTCGCGATGAAGCAGAGATCACTGCTGCGGCCGGAAGCTTCGACATCATTTTGTCGACGGTGAATGTGAAACTTGATTGGAATTTGTACCTGCAAGCGCTCAAGCCAAAAGGCCGGCTTCATTTTCTTGGAGCCACACTCGAACCGCTCGATATCGGTGTGTTCGGACTGATAATGGGGCAGAAGTCGATTTCCGGAACCGCTGTTGGCAGCCCTTCGACCATCGAAAAAATGCTCGATTTTGCCAATCAACACAATGTGAAACCGGTTATTGAAAAGTTCAAATTTGATCAAGTGAATGAAGCTCTTGACCACCTCAAAAGCGGCAAAGCCAAATACCGCATAGTGCTCGAACATTGACCCCAACATCCCCGGCCACTGACAAGGTTGGGATGACACAAACCAGTTTCACTTGAAGGAAAACATTGAATCCTTAGTAGGACATAAAAAACCAACAAAAGCGCGCAAGCAGGACTCTTTTCAAAATAAGAATCACCATTTATGTTAGTGTTTGTCGATGAATCTGGTGATACGGGATTGAAACTCGGACAAGGATCGTCCGAGCGCTTCGTCGTGACTCTGGTTGTTTTTGAAGATGTGGAGGATGCTCATGCGGCTGAAGCTCGCATAAAACAATTGCGTCACGAGCTAGGAGTTAAAAAGGAATTTGAATTTCACTATTCACGCATGAAACCCAGCTACCATGAACCCTTTTTCCAAGCTCTTGGGCAGGAACATTTCTTTTACTGCTCCATCGCCATTAACAAACGCAAGCTCATTGGACCTGGATTCAAAGTAAAAGAATCCTTTTACAAATATGCCTGTCGTCTGGTCTTCGAAAACGTCAAACCCTTGCTCGATAATGCAAAAATCGTAATCGACGGAAGCGGCAGTCGTGAGTTTAAACGCGAGCTGTCTTCGTATCTCAAAAAGCATATGAACTCAACGGATCACAACTTCAAACGCATCAAGAAAGTGCAAATGGAAGATTCCAGAAAAAACGATTTGATCCAGCTCGCCGACATGATCTGCGGTGCCGTTGCCAGAAAACTCGCAGGTAAGAGTAACGGAATAAAGCACCACCGTTATATCCGACACCTAGAACTTAGGGTTCAAGAATGGCCCAAATAATTGACAAAAAAGAGCTCCAGCCTATCCCTTTCGGGAACGCACCCCCTGAGAGGACAGTTCGGCTGAAGCTTATTTCCAAGCACAATCTGCATCTTTTAGCATCGATTGTCAACAAATTGCGTCAACCGTGACCGTGCACACTATAGAAGAGAGCAGTCCTTGAATTTGAGAATTTTCAGAATGAGAGGACAGCATCCTCCCCAATTTTCTCTCCTCGTTTAGTAAGCTCTTCGTTTATCCGGATCAACCTTGCACTAATATTTTCCTGACCCCTTTCTAGGATGGGGACTCTTTTTCAAGGACTGCCCCTCCGACAGGTTACTCGATTCCGCTGAAATGTGCGGTGGTGTTATTTGCCTTTCCCGATGAGTGCTGAGAGTTGAGCAGCTTTGCCCAAAATAGTTGCGGTGTCACATCCGTGAGAGTAATAATTTTTCAACAACATAGCGATCATGCTTGGGGTAAGCTTATAAGGCCGAGTTAAGAGAACGTCACGGAGGCTTTGTTTTTCATTGTCACGTAAAATCACAATGGCTTGCTCGTGGAGTTCTTTAGGAATCAGTTTTTCGATCTCTGCCTGAAGGTTCTTTGGGGTTGATTTTGGAAATCCGAAAGATGGAGCATCTTTGTTTTGTAGTTCTTCTGACATAGTAGATTGATGTAATAAGTGTTGTTGCTATTGCGGAAAAACGGGGGCAAACAATATCTGCCTCAATGTTTCCAGATAAATTCGATTAGTTTACAGTAAATGCCCCTCTCTGGTGATTCCTTGCAGTGGATTACGCAACAGAGATCGCTCAATGAGTTGTCGTATATTGCAGTCCACCTCGGAAATGAACACCCTTGAGCACAGTAAGCGCTCCGGTTCGGCTCTGAAAGAGAAACATTCGCTTGGGAGATATTAGATAAAGGTAAAGGGGGCAAGAGAATATTATTGCAATCGAAGGGATCAGTCCTTGAATTCTAGGACTCTCAGGATCAGATGGCACCTCCTTCCCCAATTTTCCTCCCCGTATAGTAAGGTCTTCGATTTCAAGGACCGGCCCCTCATACTGTTAATGTGAAACTTGATTGGAATTTGTACCTGCAAGCGCTCAAACCGAAAGGCCGGCTTCATTTTCTTGGAGCCACACTCGAACCGCTCGATATCGGTGTGTTCGGGTTGATAATGGGGCAGAAGTCAATTTCCGGAACCGCTGTTGGCAGCCCATCGACCATCGAAAAAATGCTCGATTTTGCCAATCAACACAACGTGAAACCGGTTATTGAAAAGTTTAAATTTGATCAAGTGAATGAAGCTCTTGACCACCTCAAAAGCGGCAAAGCCAAATACCGCATAGTGCTCGAACATTGACCCCAACATCCCCGGCCACCGACAGGGTAGGGCTGTCGATGGCCAGGGATATGGCCAGCCCTTGAATTTGAGAATTCTCAGAATCAGATGGCGCGACCTTGCCCAAGCTTCCTCCCCGTATAGTAAGAATTCCGTTTTCGAATCTCAAGCCCCAAAATTGCAAGAATGTTCTCCCGCCCCCTTTCCTCGCATATTAATCTCTTCGTTTTCAAGGACTGCCCCCTCAGAAGGCTATGTGATTAAAAAGTAGTGTGGGTGTCCTCACCCGTGCTTCCATATAAAATACCGCCTACCCATCACTTTTCCAAGAATCATTGATCTGGTATCATTTTGATACCAGATCATCCCCAACCTGAAATTTGGAAATAAGGTCAGCAACACTGCCAAACTAGCGATTTTCATGAGGCTCAAGGCGAGATCAGCTGAACCTTCGGAAAATAGCTGCGATAACGGGTGACATCTCTCGTGAGAATGGGAATCCCTAGAACCTCAGCATGTGCTCCAATAAAAAAATCTGGAAGTGGTGAAGTTTTATTCCCACCTCGCTGCCGATAGACAAGGAATGCCTGCGCCGCTAAAAATAATGCCTGCTTTGGTATCTCCAAAAAATGCAACTCGAAAGGCGCAAGCGTGTCCTCCAGTTCTTGGACGCTGGCGGCGCGACAGGACAATTCGGCATAAATGATGGGGTTAATGACAAGCCCCCCAAAGTGTTCAAAAAGCTGGCTTACCGCCCACGGTTCCCAATCGATATCAGCATGAAGTACGTCAGAAATAACGTTGGTATCCACCAGCACCGTCATCGCTCAATCTTCCCCTCGCGTAAATTTCATCAGCTCGTCAGTGTTGCCTCGAGTCTTCCAGAGCCCCCGTACTTGGCTAAGGCGCTCGCGTAATTCTTCTGGCGTTCGGGGTGACGGGCGATGGTCAGATTCATCCAGACTCGCTGCGAGAATCGCCCGCGCCTCCGCCTCCATCGAAGTTTGGTGCTCAGCGGCACGAATCCGCAGCTTCCGTTTCACCTCCTCATCCAGATTGCGAATTGTTAGCGTGGTGCTCATGCGTAAATGTAAGCAATGCTAGCGATGCTGTCAAGCTGGCCGTTTTTGAGAATGGCTTTATTCCAGAGTGTCTTCTCCGCTTTCCGCCCCTCTTTCCCAGTTGCCAGACGAATTAAAAATCTCGCGCGCCCCTTAGCGGCGGTCAGTCCTTGAATTCGAGGAATCTCAGGAACGGAGCCTCCTTGGTTCCCCTCTGCCTGATGGCAAATATCTTCGTTTTCAAGGACTGGCCCCTCAGATAAATTGAAGAGGGAGCGTCAGTTTTGTATTTCCCGCCAGTAGACTTCCATTCGCCAGCTGTGGTAGGCGAGTCGGCGTAGCCATCGTGCTCCATCGAGAGCCTGGTCTAGTTCGTCATCGGTCAGTTCTCCTTTGGCCGCTCTGCTGATCAAGTGGGCGCGGATTTTGTTTTTGTCGAGTTCCAGTTCGGTGGTCGTGGAATTGAGTCCGAGGTTCAAATCAATGGATTTTGTCGAGTCGATGCCTGTTGCCAAATCAGTGAATAATTTCGCTAATCTTTTGCTGATTTCCTGAAACTCTTCCTGGTGTTCGAGATCATCAAATCGTGAATCCAGCAAGCGTTCGGTGAGACGTTCGCAATGATCGATGACATGTAGTAGTGCGAATAGTGACTTCAGGTCGAGGCCTTCTTCGTCTGCTGATTTTCCTATGCTGATAGCGAAGGCCCGGGCTTTGGAGATTGCTGTGAGAATTTTTTTAGGTGGGTGATCCGCCTGATGAATGTTTCCATCTGATAAAAGGATGCTGGCCAGTTGCAGGGAGGCTGAGCTGACGGCGCGTGCAGAAGTTTCAAGAGCGCTTATAGCGGCATCAGGGTTTGCGAGTAGCTTTTGATTCAGGCTGGCGCTCAAAGGATCTTCGCGTTCTGGAAACAATCGTTCTATGAAGTGAGCGAAGCGGTAGGTGAAGGGCAGTGCCACAACCACACCAATAAAATTGAAGGTGGTGTGGAAAGCGACGGCGACAATTTCCGGGGAGTTTGCAGTCATTTCCGGTGCATAGGTATTCCATAACCAGAGGTAAAGCGGCAGGGAAAGGAAAGCCGCGATACCAGTGAAAAGATTATAAATGACGTGAGCAAATCCCGTCCGGCGTGAGGCCGTATTGCCACCAATAGTAGCCAGAGCTGCCGTCGCGGTGGTGCCGATGTCCGCTCCGATGATGAACGCCGCGGCCTGGGGTAGATCAATCACTCCAGCATTAAGGGCGGTCAGAGCAACTGCGACGGTGGCGCTTGAGGACTGGGTGATCAAAGTCAGTATGGCGCCGAGGAGGAGCAGCACTAAACGGCCACTGATGGAGCTAGCGTCAAAGTTGCTCAAATCGATCCAGTCCCGTGTGCCTGCCAGTCCTGCCTGAAGGAAAGAGATCCCCAGGAAAATCAGTGAAAATCCTGCGAGGGCTTTGCCAAATCCTCGCAACATGGGGTGTTTTTTTGACATGTATAAGAGCGAGGCGATCAGTAAAAGAGGAAGAGCGGCGGTTCCCAGTTTGAGTTTGAACCCCACTACCGCTATGATCCATCCCGTAACCGTCGTTCCTATATTCGCTCCGAAAAGAATGCCGAGAGATTGAGAAAAGGTGATCAGGCCAGCGCCTACAAAGCCGATCGCCAGCACGGTTGTTGCGCTCGACGATTGCACGATTGCTGTGAAGGTGGCACCTGTGATTGAACCCGAGAGAGGGGTTCGAGTGGCGCGTCCGAGCCAGTCAGCGAGGCGTTTTCCTGCGAGTTTTTTCAAGCCGGAAGTCATGACTCCCATGCCGAACAGGAAGAGCCCGAAGCCTCCGATTGCCTGAAAAATTGCGTCCATCACTCTTCAGAATCGCCCTAATCGAGTCAAATGTCCAGCTCGTAGAGCAATGGATAATTGACAAGGGAGATTGAACAATGAATAAAGGCGATTATTAAAGTAGGGTTCAGAGTAGGGGTCGGGAGATAATTCATGCAATTTATTCTGTTATCTTTTTATAAACCCTCTTGAGCCTCCTGCTTTTCGCTATCTTCCAAACCAGCTCGCCATTCCAGATCTCGTAAGAATTTCCGCCGTCCTGAAGTGCTGTCCTGCAAATCATTCACCGCAAACCCCAAAGCCGTTTCCTGCCAACTCTGTCTGCGAGAAGGTGGCGTGCGGTAAAATAAGAGGCTACTCCAGCGAAAATGATCCAAGCCGTCTTCCAATTTCACCAACCCTGCGCGTAAAGGATTGAGATGAATGTAATCCAACAGGGTGCGGAAATAACTTCCTTCCGGTCACCACGCGCCACCACATGATAAAAAGCATTGGGATATTCAATTCAGACTTGTCGGGGCATAAGCTAAGTAAAAGGGATCGATAGCAAAATTGCACTAATTATCTCCTGCCCCCTTTAAAGCCGCATTCCCCTTTAACGCGGTATCAACCACAGACTGATCACAACCATGATACCCCAACAGCAATCTCTGATATTGAAATCCCTCATTCATCAATGACTTACTTACTAAGTTATCACTAACGATACAAGTAATAAACTTATTAAGCTCCCTCAATTTTCCTCCCCGTATAGTAGGGCCTTCGTTTTCAAGGACTAACCCCCTTCAGATTCTTTATTTTTTATAAGTGGCCAAAAGCACTTTAAAAATCAAGATTTGGCCACTTATAGAACTTCATCAAAGAGGCACTCGGTAGTGATTGAGCTGTTGACCAACTCCTTTGAATAGGCGTTTGCATTGAGGCCATGGGTCATGAGGAAAGTAAGGAACACATTTTTATTGGTTCCGGTAACATCTCTAAAAACCTGTAATTTCCGCCGCAATTCGTTGGCGTAGCTTTTCGTTATTGTGAACGGGCCTTGGGAAAATTTGATATTCTTGTTAGTGGCTCTTGCGCTCCAATAGGATTGGCAGATCGGCCTCTGAACTTCCAGACTTAGCTCCTGCTATCTATTACTAACTTTCTACCAAAGAAATAAATTGCTTCACTAGTTCAAAAGCTCTTCGTGCTTGCTCCCTTTGTATGGTTTTACTGGTCGAATCGTGAAAACTGACGACCTGCATCGGGCCGTATGAATCCACTGACTTGAATTTTTCTTTCAGGATGGTCACCGCCCTCACCACGTCTTTATCATTCTTGCTTCGGTTTTTCCACGCTGCGGCAAGCTCCTCGATTCCTCCGTCATAGAAGTCGAGACAATAACAAATATCATAGCCATCCTTCGGTTTATCCCGACCATTCAACGCAAATGATTTCATAATCAGGAAGTCAGGGATTGAAGCCACCCTCAGGCTCACCGAGTTAGTTGCCCCACTAATCATCTCTCCATCCAAATTGATTGTCAGTGGGGACGAGAAAGCCGCCTGGCACCCTTCCGCTTTTAGAACACGGAAATTCTCAATCAACTTGGGATTATTTTTCTCTGTCGTGACGTCTTTCGGCGCAAGGAAATCAACATCCACCTGGATCGGATCTTCTCCATCATTCAGATCAACTTCGGTCACAAACTGGAAATCCTTCTCACCTTGTTGGTAGCGCCTCGTATCGATAAGAAGTTTGAGCATTTCCGCGTAGCGCCCCTCATTGAGTTTCTCTACATCCAGTGCCAGATCAACATCCACACTTCCAACGTGAAGCTCTTCAGAATCTTCAATGACGAGGTCAGGAACCCAACCGCCGACCAGGACCAGACAGTCCTCAAAGGAAGCCAAAACCTGCATTACATCCACAATCACCCGGCGAGCCGCCTCGACCTGGCGGGAGGAATAATCGTCTTCGACTCTCGGCTCCATCACCATCGGAATCCAGCCTGCTCCCATTTTGGCTTGAGCGCCTGGTTCATGATGGCTTCGGCGGCCTCCTCTCCTCGTCCACCAGAATGGTATAAATCGATGTAAGTTTGAAGCGGGTTGGTCGCGCGAAGCCTGCTCTCACCATAGTCCCCCTTGTAAAACACGCCTTTGTCCTCCGGGGTCAGCAGCTCAAGATTGCCCCCTGAATCAACCGGATGGGCCTCAAGCCGTTCGAGAAGATTCCCTTCTTCCCCGGCTACCGCAAATATCCAGATTCGAGATTGCCTCACAACCGGTGCCTGAAAATCCGCAGCGCTGAACGAAGCATAGGAGAACCTCGGAATCATCGGCTGCTCAAGTTCTAGTTTCGCCAGCCTCTCGTGGATCTCTTTTGGCTTTAGCAAAGTAAAACATTCTGATCTGGCCTGACTATCAGGTCGATAAACCTCACTCCATTTCATTAACAATCCTTTAGGATCCCACAGGCGAAATCTTTTCGTTTTAGTTTCTTCTAAAAAATCGGCTTCTTGTAATTGATGCACGACTTTATGAACCAGCCCAGCACTGACAGATGCTTCCTCCCGAAGTTCAGTTTGATTCCAATCCCGTCCCGCGTGCTCGGGCACCAACAAAGCACGGACCAGCTTGGAAGCCTGCACTGTCGAGAGCTTGAGATTTTGTTCCCTGGGAGAATAGACCGGTGGACTTCCAAGACGCTCAATGTACATCGTGCGGGGAATTGAAATCCGACAATTTCCGGCTAAATCAAACCATGCCCATCCATGCTTTTCACAAGCTTCGATCATCCGTGGCCCCGCGTACGGCATGCCCATCACTTTGCACCTAATTTTTTTATCCTTAAAGTCTCGTTCGACATTAACGTGTGGCATTCTTGAAGGCCGGGGATGCGGAACCCAATCAACCCATAGCTCGATTTCCTCCCTTTCCTCCCCTTTGACACTTGGGATCTCGACCATAAGATCAAAAGGCCTGTTCGCCGGAGCCGAGTTATTGGCAAACGACTCGTCCGGCAATTGCCAGCCTGCCTCTGCAAGAATCTCTTGTAAGCGTCGACGCAGCTGCTTTTCCAGAATCGGCTTTGAAGGCAGAATTTTCACGTTTATCGCACTTTCATGTGCACGTGAAATATAGCAATATCGTGAAAATAGTCAAGAATCCTTTCTATTTTCGATGGGGTCATGGGAACCTGGCCCTTTTAAGCGCAGTAGCCTATTAGAGCGTTTCTCTATGCAAAATCTTCTTTTTCAAGGACTGACGCCTCAGACGATGACGATCTCCAAATTTATAGCTACTCATTTGGCATCATTTACTGATTTTGAAAAGCAGGAGTCAAGTCGTAAACCGCCCACGGGTGTGAATGAAAGTGATGGACAGAAAACAGAGGCAGGCGAAGCGTCCGCCCTACAATCCGTGTTAAATCGAAGGCGGTAAATTGTAGGGCAACCGCCCCCACTGATGGAAAGCAAAGTCCGAGATTCCCAGCTTTGAGGTGGCTCGCCCCCTCAAGACCCAAGGACAAATCCGGCTAGCGCAGCGCTCGCCCTACAAAAAATCGGCATTCACACTCTTATTGTAGGGCGGCCGCTCCGGCTGCCAGGGCATTTTTTCCACAGCGCAATCCTTCCCCTCTTACACAGTATCATTGATTTAAGGACACAACCCTAAGGCCGGTCCCTTTGTTTTTGCTACAGATGATAGTTTGGCACGTTTTTTTCGCCAAAAGTCAGATACCCCGCCTTGCATAGGATCACGATCACTAACTGGACTTCTGAACTTCCGGCCGCCTGATCGATCAAATCGCCTATCTTGGTCTGCAGTGTCTTCTTCTTCGCGGGACGCGCCTTCGGGTGATCCCTGAAATTATTCACAACTCGCTTCACCCATTCTTCCAAGATC
>JASFYY010000100.1:0-25673 GCA_045046875.1 Verrucomicrobiota bacterium
TGGAATTCGTTGAGGAAATATTGCTGCTACGATAAGAGGCGGCGAAAAAATTATCATGAATCTTTCTACGCTCTTGCCTTAAGTTGACGCGTATGCCTTTTAGGGCTGACAATAAAACCGATTTAACCCCAGCGCTTCGCACCGGGCTATCACATCTTGTCCTTACAGGACAGTTTGCTTTCATCTCTTTTACACCAGCGGTGCTCAATGATATAGCCCAGTGCGAAGCGCTGGGTAAAAAATCCAATTCTTCCAGCCCTGCATGGGCGAAACGCACAGCTGTCAGCAGCTTAACTATTCTGCCTTACCCCCATTGAGGGAGGTGGCGGTTTTGACTGAAGAGCGGATTTAATTTTTGAGCTTCT
This sequence comes from Verrucomicrobiota bacterium, assembly GCA_045046875.1. Taxonomy (GTDB): domain Bacteria; phylum Verrucomicrobiota; class Verrucomicrobiia; order Verrucomicrobiales; family DEV007; genus JAADHD01. Next base: position 366 of record JASFYY010000100.1, read on the forward strand.
TGTTGAGATCATCCCGGCAGGCTTGGCAGTAGCTGTATTTGACGGGGATGGTGTAGAGCTCGGATTTCTGTTCAGCGAGGTCACTGTTGTGGTTAGGAAAAGCGGCGGCGATGGCGGTGTATTCATCGGTGGGCAGGATGCAGACTTCGGGGCTTTGTGCAAAGCCGTTGACGCTGATGAGTTTTTGCCGGTGCAGACTGCAGAACTTTTCCCCCTGGGCATTGGTGTAGCTAGGTTTGCCCTGATAGGCTTGAGGTGTAACGCAGGATGTGAGCAGGACGCTTAATAAGAGGGCTAAGAAGTAGTGGGTGGTTTTCATGGTGAGTTGTGTTAAGAGTGCATTTTCACCGCTCGGGTGGCGAGGAAGGTGGGCATGTAGGGATTGAGGGCGGTGGATTCATCGTCCCAAGTGTCTTCGTAGAGATCGGCAATCATAAAGCCTGCCTGGGTTTGGCCGCCGATTTGGTCTTGCAGGCTGTGGCTGTATTCGAGGCTGAGGTTGGCTTCGATCTGGTCGTCGAGTTGGTCTTCGGAGAGGGACTCCAAGTCACTGTAGGGCAGGGCGTATTTGACAATCAGTTCGCCGGTTTTTTCGCCGTGTTCGTGATCAAAGAGAAAAAAAGCAGGGTTCATGAAACCGCTGAGCAGGCTTCCTCCCGGTTTGAGGATACGGTAACATTCTTTCCATACAGGAAGAACGTCCGGCACAAAAACATTGGAAACAGGGTGGAAGATAAGATCGAAGGATTGATCCGCGAAGGCGGAAAGGTCCGCCATGTCGCCTTGCAGGGTGGTGATATCCAATCCGTGTTGGTCGGCAACGAGCTGGTCTTTTTCCAACTGCACATCGGAGTTGTCAAAGGACGTTACTTTTGCACCTGCTGCGGCAAATACGGGGACTTGCTGGCCGCCGCCGCAAGCGAGGCAGAGCAGGTCGAGCTTTTCTAAATCGGGCAACCAGGTGGTGGGGACGGTTTTGTTCGGGGTCAGGATGACCTGCCAGTTTCCGCTCAGAGCTTGCTCGATGATTTCTGGCTCCACGGGCGTGCTCCAGCGGCAGCCTTCCATCGATTGGAAGTTCCAGGCATTGCGGTTGAATTCGGTGATGTTCAAGATGCTCAGGGCTTGCCAATGCGGAACAGGGCGGAGTCAGTGCGGATCAAAAGGGAGCCGTCGGTAACGGCGAAGGAGGACAGGCCGTGTTCGCCGATATCATTGCTGGCCACTACATCGAGTTTTTTGCCGGGTTTGATCACTGTGGTGACGCCTTCGCCGTCATGAAAATAAATCAGACCACCTGCGTAGATAGGAGCGGCAGAATAGTTTTTTTTGGTCAGGCGATCTTCCCAGATGACTTTGCCGCTTTTGGCATCGAGGCAGGTAGCGAGTCCCTTGTCGTCATTCATGTAGAGGTAGTCATCGACGATGATGGGAGAGGATTCCCTAGGTACGTTTTTTTCATAAATCCAGGCGACATGCGTTTTGGTGACATCCCCTTTGCCGTCCGCACGAATGGCCATCAGTTTGGCTTTATTAAATCCAGTGCTGACATAGATCAAGCCGTTGGCATATAAGGGGCGGGAGACCACCGAATAACCTTCACCATAACCGCAGCGCCAGAGCTCCTTGCCATTGCTCGGATCATAGGCGATGACGGCGCCACTGGCCGGGCTGATCAATTGGCGTTGACCGTTCACCTCGATCAGTAGAGGAGTGGTGAAAGAGAAGTTGCGTGCGACTTCGACGTTCCGCTTGGTTTTCCATTTGCTTTTGCCGCTGTTTTTGTCGAGCGCGATGATGAACGGATCGTCTTTGCCATCACAACTGAAGATGAGCAGATCATCGACAAGCACGGGAGAGCCTCCATTGCCGTGCACTGGGTTGTACTGGACATTTGTTTTCCACAGGGTTTTTCCGTCGGCGGCATTGAGGCAGGCGGTTCCGTCATGACCGAAGTGGACGTAGAGTTTGCCATCTTCAAAAATCGGTGTCGGGGAGGCATGACTGTTCTTTTTGTGCATGCGCGCGGGTTTGCCTTTTTGTTTGCCAAAAACTTCGACATCCCAGAGGATTTTGCCATCGCCTGCATTCACCGCCAAGGCGTGCAGGGTGTAATTGTTTTTTCCTTCGGGGATGGCGGTGGTGAGGAAAATTTGTGAACCGACGACGATGGGGGAAGACCAGGCGATGCCGGGGATCTCACTTTTCCAGGCAACGTTTTTATCGGCAGACCATTTAACCGGAACGTTCTTGGCTTGTGAGTGCCCTTGTCCACCGGGGCCGCGGAACTCGGGCCAGTCTTCGGCTTGCGCCTGCTGTTTGGAAAGCAGGGTGAATCCGGTGAACAGAGAGAAAGAAAACAGGGCGGCAGTTTTGAGGGGATAGTTGATTTTCACAGTAAGCTACTTTGCACGGTGCAAATCTACGAAGCAAACAGAAATCCGTAGTGATACGTAAGAATAATACTTTAAGGCATTGCTGGAAAACGGCTATTGAGGTGCGAGTAAAAAAGCGATCAGGTCGGCCATGGCCTGAGGAGAGACGGCAGCTTCCAGGCCGTCGGGCATCAAGGATCGGCCGGAATTCTTGAGGCTGGCAATTTCACTGCGAGCCAGATCGCGAGTGCTGTTGTCGGCCATTTTCAGCGTGATGCCGCTGCCGGATTCGGCGACCACGCGACCAGTGTAAATTTCGCCGGATTTGGTTTGAGCGATGTATTCCATGTAGTCGGGGGCAACTTCGCGATTAGGATCGATGACGTTGGTCATGATGCGTTCGGCATCCCAAGCGGTGACGACGGCGAGATTGGGAGCCAGATCAACTAGACCTTTTTCGCGGAATTTGTGGCAGGCGATGCAGACGGATGAATAAATGAGTTCGCCTTTTTTGGGGTCGCCGGTGAGATTGGGGACATCCTTGTAACGAGCAAGCACCTCGGCACGGGAGCCTGATCCTGAAAAGAGTTTTTTGGCACGTGCGGCTATCGCGGCGTTTTTATGAGTGACCAGTAAATCGCGGCGAGTGGGGCCGAGTTGATAGGGGGCGATTTTTTTGGATTCGATCGCATCGAGCAGGGAATCCAGACGTTCCTGGCGAGCCAAGAGCAGTTGCAGGATTTGGTTTCTCAACTCACCACTGTAACTGTCCCATCCTTTCAGTAGCAATTCGCCGGTTTCGGGTTGGCGGGCACCGATGATGGACAGGGTGGCGGCGGCACTGGATTGAACCGCTTCGGGAACGGCAGGGTTCAAGAGACTTTGCAAGAAGGCTGAGCTTTGCTTAAAAGTGGAGTTGCGCAACAAGGCGATGCCGTTGTTGCGTTGTGCCACGGAGGCCGTGTGGTTTTTTGCCAGCGAGCGGGCCTGGTTGAGTAAATCTTTGAGAAAGGCGGTGCCTTCCGGCGTTTCTTTTGTCGCTTTGACCAAGCTGGATTTTCCGATCCGCAAGCCATTGGCAAATCCTGCAGCGGTGGTCAGGGTGACGGAGTCTGCCTTGCCTCGTGCAGCAAGTTGTTTGATCAGGGATTTGATTTCTGCGGCTTGCTGCTGCGCTCCTACTATTTGAGCTAGTGGGGCGAGCAGCTCGCTGGAGGCTGCGGATGAAGTGAAAGTTTGATCTGCCAGCAAATCCGCGAGCATGGTGGAAGCGTGGGGAAGAGCTGAGCTTAGCAGGGCGAGTCTGATCCAGTGGTCAGCGACGTCTGTTCGTGCGATTGTGATGAGGGCTTTTGCAATGGACGGGTTGTTTTCTTTTGAATCCGCATTGCCGAGAGCAAGAGCGGTTTGATAACGAACCGTTGGATGAGGGTCGTTTGCCAACGCGGTGAGAGCGGGCAGTAGCGAGCTTTGTTCGGGTAAGTGAAGTGCGGCGATTTTTGCGGCATTAGCGCGGATATTCGGATTGGAATCAACGAGAGCAGTGACGATGGACTCAGCTTTCAAAGACGCAAGGCCTTGCAGAGTCCATAATGCGTGCAGTCGTCCCAGCGGGGCATTGTTTTCCTGAGCCATAACAATCAGAGCTGGCACGATGTTTTTGTCCTGACGTTCGAAAAGCAGGCGGTGGGCAGTCTCCCGGTGCCAGGCGTTTGGGTGGGCGAGCAAAACGACCAGTTCAGGACTGGGCGCGGTGCTGAGTTTGGGGGCGGGACGGTGTTGGTAATTTGTTGGCTCAATCCGGTAGATGCGCCCTTTGTCGCGGCCGCGTTCGAGGTCCATGCGGGCATGAAAAGACTCCGGGAGTGACCAGGGATGTTCGATAGCTTCGCGGTAGAGATCCGTCGCATGCAGGCAACCGTCAGGAGCGTTGACCAGGTTGGTCGGGCGGAACCAGACATCTCTCGAAGCGACAAAATCGGCTTTGCCGTCGCTTTCCGGTTTGATGACGGCAAAGGTCGGGCCGTTGGCCTCGGCTTTGAGATGGTAGATAAGATTATAACACGGCTCGGAAACAAAAAACATTCCGCGATGACTGGCGGGGTAAGCGTCGCCGCGATAAATAACGGGAGCTGAAGACGAAGTGGGTCGGCTGGGTTCGCCTTCGCCATCACCTCGAGGTGGTTTGTATCCGCTACGGGGATTGAAGGCTCGATCTTTGTAGCGTTGCAGGCGCCAGGCTTCGATGCCGGTGATCGGATACAATTGAATCGGCCTGTTCGGATCCGGACACACCTGGGTTCCTCGGCGGCTGGGTAACCAGGGGTTGCGCGAAAGCGCACTCAGTGGCATGACGCTGTGATAAACAGGGGTGCTGTTATTACTAAGAAATCGGTTGCCCCAGTCATCAAAAGTATTGCCGAACTGAATGCCGCCGGTGACCAGCTCAAAGTTCTCTGGGTGGTTGGCGTCGAGGCGCACATCGGCACGTCCGATTTCAATCGCTTTATCTGCGCCGAGTTTGGGAGAGTAAAGTTTGCCGCGGTTACTGGCCGAGGCGATGTAGATGCGGTTATCCAATCCCCAGATAGGATTGTTGACTTCCGCCTGCACATTGTACTTACGGTATCCGGTGAGAACTTTTTCTTTCACATCCGCTTTGCCGTCCCCCGTGGTATCTTTTAGATACCAGAAGTCAGGAGCTGCGGTGACAAAAATTCCGCCCTTCCAAGGCACCACTCCAGTGGGCCAGGAGAGTCCACTGGCGAAGATGCTCGATTTGTCGAATACGCCGTCACCGTCTTCGTCAGTGAGCAGGCGGATTTTGCCGATCGCTTCATCGGTGGGGTTTTCCTGCATTGCTTTGTGTTTTGCTTTGTCCGTGTAGGGGTAGTCGTTCATCTCTGCGACGTAAGCGCGTCCGTCCGCGTCGTAACAAATGGCGACCGGGTCGGTGACCAGGGGTTCGGCGGCGAGTAAGGTCATTTTGAAACCGTCAAAAACTTTAAATTCTCCCGCAGCTTTGCTTCCGGCGGTTGCAGGGGTTTGAGGTAATGGGTCAGCTGCTTTTGCGAGCGGAGCATGGATTGACAAAAAAATGCCTAGCAATAATATGCGCGTTAGAAACAGGGTGGTGGTGATTTTCATTGGATCAGTGAACGGCTGGCAGTGGAAAATAAAGCGTCGATGCTGGATTCGGAAAAGGCAACGCTTACTTCATATCCACCTTGCGGATATGCTTCGGCGGTGGGGATATACCAGGGGCCGTCATCTCCGTAAGCGGCGATGGCGACAAATTTAGCGCTTGCCGATTTTTGTGCGGCTAGTTGGTATTCGATGAAAACTTCGGCAGGCAGGTGCAGCAGGGCAATGTCGCCGTTGAGATGCAGGCAGCTGAGCGAGAGAGGCGGACCTTGTTCGCAACGCTTGAGCCAGGTGCGGCGGAAAGCATTACGATTGCGGGTAGCGGTGTTTGCTTTTTTGTTATGAATAGTTTTTTCGATTTCTTCCAGACTAGGACTGCTGCGGCCTTTTGGTTTCAGTTGGGAGTTTTGCCAGCTGATAGAGGTGAGCGGACTGGGTTTGAGTTTGGCTCCCGCTATTGCCATGGCCTGGTATAGTCTTGTGCCAAGTTCGCGCATGTTTGCCGCCGTTAGATTGGTGTATTTGCCGGCATTGATGTTGCCTGCGCAGGCAGTGAAATAGATGTGAGTGCAATCGGGTTCCGCTTTTTGCGCCAAACGACGAGCGATGCCGGGGAATTCTGCGGACACCGTGCCGTCATGAATTCTGCTGATGGGGTGGACGGCGTAGTAGTGGCAGGCGGCGACTTTGTCATTGCCGTCATAAAACGCCACCGTCTTGAGCATGGGGTCGATCAAGCCTTCCGGCAGATCGAGCAGCTCGGGATGGCTTTTGAAGGCATTGACCCCTCGGGTGATTTGCATTTTACCATTGTTCCCAATGATGCGTCGATTGCAGGCGATGCGAGAAACCGGAGCCTCGGCGGTAGCGATGGAGGTGACAGGGCGAGCCTTTTTGACCGCATCTGTGACCGCTGCACGTCCGCGGTCGAGGGTGCGGAAAAAGAAATCCACGTTCATGATGTAAGGAGGCTTGCCGATTTTCTCCACGTAGAGCTGCGATTCAAGGCAGGCAAAGGGTGCGTTGTGTTGGTGAACGGTGTGCACCGTGACACGATCGGGTGTGGTTCCCGCGCCCTCGGCGAGGGCTTCTCTCCATTTCAGATGGGCTTCGTTGAGGATGCCGGTCCAGTCCACGGAGCAGAGCACGATGGGTTTCCCCGCCCCGAGAATGACGATACCAATCGCTTCGAGCGGATCCTCAACGGTCGTCGCCGGAGTGATCCATCCGCCGCAGAGGGAATGACCGTTGGGCACGGTGGCATCAAAACGGAAGGGCGCGATGCGCAGCTTGCCTGTGGATTCAGCGGCCTGGGTCATGGGGTCGCGCAACAGGGCAGCAACAGCACCACCGAGGCTGGTGTGGAGAAAAGAGCGACGGGGGATCATAATTTATTTTGTTGCCGTTGCAGGTTTTGTTAGGGCCGCCTGAACTTGTCTCCGGACTTCGTCGGTGATGAGGTTTTCAATGCCTGGTTTCCAAGGGGCGGGCAAGCCGTAATAAACCATTGAAGTGCCGCCTTCGTAACCGCCTACTTCAAGCACACGTTCTGACGGAATGTAAGCCATCACGTCATTGGTGTAAGCGGTGACCCAGGTAGGGCTTTCACCAAATTCCTTTTTGAAACGAAGAGAATAGTCCACCACCACTTCGCCTCCGAGAAATATCCACTGCAGTTCGGAGCCGAGTCGCCAGGTCTGAATAGGATAGGCGGGGTAGGATTTTTGAGCCGACTTGCCTGTCTCGAGATCCTCAAGAAGTTTGCGTGCGTGGCGGGCTTTGTATTTATTTTTGCCACGCGCTATGACTTCGAGTTGTTTGCGTTCGGGAATGGTGCTCAGGGGCAAGTCTATTTCTTGATACACCGTTTTTAAATTTCCTTTGATGATAGTCAATGGTTGTTTGAGGCGTTTTTCTATCGCAGCGGCGAGTTGTTTTCCTGTGTTTCGTGCAGTTTCGACATCAGTGTCGCCGCGAGGCCATGGCGTTTGGTCGCCACCGCAACCTTGCCAGAACATCGCGATGGCGCCCGGATGTTTTTTTTCGAGCTCGATTTTGGCAAAACCCGGGTAATCTCCGCACCAGCGATCAAATGCTCCCGACAGTTTGGTCGGATGGCAAGCGTATCCGGCAACAATGGCGATGAGCTGTTTGTTGAAATTTTTCACCAACAGAACAGGAACGCTGTAATCTGACGGTCCCACGAGTTTTCCCTCGGCACGACGTTTTTTGACTTTCGGGTGTGGGTTGTTGCGACGGTTCACCGCGATGTGGGAAATACCTTCGCCCCAGGCAAGGGTGGCAGGTGTGAGTTTTGCCATCGCTTCATCGACCACGGAGACAATGCGATCTCGCAACCATTCAGTGTAAGCATCAATCATTTTTTGATCTTGCTCTTGGTGGAAAAATAGCCCTCTCAAATTATGCCCCACCACCGGACCGCTGTGGGTGTGTGAACAGTTCAAGGCGATTTGATCTCGGTTGAGACTGTGTCTTTTCGCCACTGTCTGGCAGATCCTGGCAGTGGTCGCCCGATCAATACCAACAAGGTCGAGCGTGACGAGCACCGCACGTTTTCCGTATGGATCTTCCATGATCAGAACTTTGGCATGCAGGTCGTGTTCGGTCTGACTGGCTGGTTTTTTTCGTCCGGCATAACCCGACATCCACATAGGGTTAGGTGGGGTGATAACAACGGATGCGACACCCGCTTTCCATGCATCAGATTCGGGTTTAGCGATTTTATCGATCGGAGGATTGGATGAGGGCAACGGGCGAATGCGGATCTTGCGAAAATGGACTTCACTGTGTTCGGCTTGCAATCCGATGTATCCTTTGACCCGGCTGGTTTTCTTCGCCCGCGTGACGACCTTGCCGTTGACTGCCAGTTCGACGGTTCCGTCTTTCGAAGTGATCACGTATTGGTTCCATTGCTCCGCGGGTCTTTGGCGTTTTTCCAAGGGACGAGCGGCGGCGGCTTGGCCTTTTTTATTGGGATGGGTGAGAGCTACCAGAGATGCTCCTCGAATGCCGAACAAACTTCCGTGATCGCCATCGAGCAACTGGGCTTCGATGGCGGGAGGGTACGGTTCACCCGGCCGGGGAGAGGCGTCCGCATGAAAAAAGATCCCCGAATTTCCACCCGGCTTGGCGTGACGCCATTCCACTTCGAGGATGTAGTTTTCATACATCTGGTTGTTGCGAATAAATCCATTGGGTTCGCCACTGCAGATCAGCAGGCCATCACGCACCTGCCAGGTGTCGGGCTTGCCGTTGACGTTCACCCAACCATCGAGATTATTGCCATTGAAGAGCGAAATGTAACCGTCACTGTCAGCAGCCTGAGCCCATACGGAGCTAGTCGAAAAGACTAAGGACAGCGTCGCAATGATGGCTTTGAGTATTTTCATAGAAGGGGGCAGGTGAAATAATTTAGATGACTTGATTGGGGGGTCAAGATGTTGTTATGATAACGGAGATAACCTGGTGCTTTTAGCAAAAGCGTTGGGATTCATGGCTCATCATTTGCAAAGAGGGATTGAGCGAATAGGCTTGAGTTCAAAATTCCCCGCAAATGCAAAAAATCATACAAATCCTGATACTGGCTACTTTTTTTGTCGCGACTAGCTCTGCTGAAACGATGCGTGAGTTGCCCGTATCGGCGATCGGATTCATCGGGCCGGGTGTTAAAATGGATCCGCCGGAATCAGCAGTGGCTAGCGCAATGGGCAGCAAGGCGTCGGTGGCTTTTCCCGTTTCGAATCGCAGTCTGGTGATTGATTTGGGTGAAGTGCGCTTGGTTCATCAAGTAAATTTGTTTGATAACCTGCGGGATAACTCGGGCACTTCGCCGCTGATCTCAAAATATGGATTGGAATTATACACCAGTCATGATGGCCGGCATTTTGTCCGTTATGAAAAGCCGTTTGAAATTACGATTGAAGCGGGTCGACAGCAGGGGGTTTTTGAAAAAGTGCGCATTGAGAGTCTGACGGTCTTGGCTCGTTACATCAAGTTGCATGCCGAGTTGCCATCAAGGGCTTATGATTTTGTTAATAGTAACCTACAGCAAATGGTTCGTGTTTATCAAGATCCGGGACTGGCCGCCACTTTAACTGAATTGCAGGTGGATCGTTATGTTGCGGATCGCGCAGCCTTTTCTGCCCGTATTGAAATGCCGGGTAAGGATGGGAGTGCGCTCTGGTTGGAGGTTTTGGACACGGCTGGAAATAAGCTTGCCCGTTTAGCGGTTCCCAAAGATGGAGAAGTGCGCGATCAAATAGATGTGAGCTCGCTGAAAGACGGGCCGCAACTTCTTAAATGGGTTTTGCAATCAGAGAAATGGGGAGTGCTGTCGTGGAAATTGCATAAAATTTACAAGACAGGTGAGATCCTGATTAATCCCAAACAAAATATTGAGGCCAAAGCGGGGCAGGTGGTGATGTTTGATCAGTTTGAGGGGGCGTGGGGAGAGTCGGGTTTTGTTTCCAATCAGGGGGTGGTTCGAAAAATCCGGTTGGGGAAAACAGGAGGAGAGCCTTTGCAAGTGGCACTGCCGGTCAAGGGCTGGTATGCGGTGAGCATTGGACTGATTGATGGAAGTCAGGCAGAGGTGCAGCTTGGGGAAGCTCCTGCCAAAAGGGTGAAGCTGCAAGTATGGCGGCAGTATGACAAGGCGCTTGGCTTGGGAGAGGCTTTGGTGGGAGTGGCGGATTTGAATGCAAGCAAGCTCACTATTCGAGCTATAGGAAAAGCCGAATGCCGGATCGCTTTTGTGCGTTTGCTGGCTCTTTCTGCGCAGCAGATTCAGCTGGCCAAAGCCGTTCAAGTGCCCAATCAGACGGGGCGGGTGACGATCAATAATGATGGGTTCAGCATGTTTTATTCGGGAGTAAATTCAAAAGAGGAGTTGTTCGAAATGGTGGATAAATACCGCGGTAAGCGGCTTTATTCCTATGACTACTGTCTCGGTAGTGATGCAACCTGCACTTACGATACCAAGGTGGGTACGGTTTTTGGTAGTCATGTGGAGAAGTTCTGGCGTCAGGGGGATCGCCGGGCTTATGAAGGGATAAAAAAGCTGATCACTGAAGGCAATGATCCGTTGCGGGTGGTGATCGATCGGTGCCGCAGCATCGGGCAGCCGGTGCATGTGTCCTTTCGCATGAACGCCAACTACGCCCCACCTAATGCAAAGACAATGAATGGTCGTCAGTATTGGGATAACTACGATTGCCGCATTTTAAACAGTAATAAAAAATACAGTTATCGTCTCAGTTATGCTTACCCGCAGGTTCGTGAATACCGACTTGCGGTGATCAAAGAAGGACTGACTTATGGGCCGGATGGTTTGAATTTGGATTTCCTTCGCCACCCTCCTTTTGTGGGTTTTGACCCACCTTTGGTGGAGGCTTTTAAAAAGCGGTATGGCTTGGATGCTTTTAAAAATCCCAATGACCCACGTTGGTTGGCGATGCAGGTAGAGGTGATGACGGGGTTTGTGCGTTCGGTTCGACAGGTTTTGGATGAGGAATCCAAGCGGCAGGGACGCAAAATGACTTTGACGGTGGCTTTTGATTACAGTGGGTATCAAGGGCAAGCTCTGGATGTGCAAGGTTGGGTTAAAGAGGGACTGGTGGACCAGATCATTCCCGGGGTTCATGGATATGGGGGCAGTCGCTTTTCGGTGACCAAGTTTGCCCAAATGGTGAAGGGCACGGATTGCCAGCTTTTTGTCCGCTTGGAGCACACCATAAAAGGGCATGACCCCACTCCGGAATCCGAACGTGGAGAGGAGAAAATCCACCGCGAGCATGTGACCTTGAACTCCTATCGTCGCCGGGTGTTGGAGTTGTATGGTGAAGGTGCCGAGGGGATTTATCTTTTTAATAACTCGGGTTTGGGATTTATCGATGTGCTGAGTGATAAAAACGGCTTATATTTATGGGATGAATTCGAGCAACCTTTGATCGGTTGGTTTGAAGTTGGAAAACAGTCAGAGTGATTTAATCTGAATTCCACAACCCGGCATGAGGCTTGTAATACTTATATTTTCTTTTTATCTCACCCAAGCATTAGGCGGATCCGAAGTTGAGAAACGTAATGAAGAAGGTGGGGTTTCTTATTATCGAAATGGAAATATGATTCTTCAATCACAATCCCTTACTGATGTGTTGGTCAGTAATAGTATCTTTCATGATGGAAGAAGGATTGCAAGTTACCAATACCTGAAAAAATCCGGGGAAGGAAGATTTACTGTATCAGGGAATACCGAAGGGATTGTTTTGGCTTTTATTGATAAAAATGGTGATGATGTGATCGACGAAATCCATATCACAACGGAGATGGATAGGGGCACTGGGATGAAATTGTTAGAGGCTTTTAAAGTGTCTTCAAATCATTTACTTGTTCCTTTCACCAACAACGATTTTGTCCCATATTGGAAAACCGAGAAGGTATTGGAAGAAGCTTTGAAAAAAATACGGGTAAAAAAATAGGCGTCCGGCTGAATTTACATCAAGGTGAAATCATTTATTCCCGAATAACTTTAAGGTAGTTCTCCGTCGTAATGGGATTTTTTTTGCTGCCCGGCATTCCCCCTTTTCCTATCCAGCGCAGCAGGGAATTCTGTTCGGAAACTTTCTTGCCAACCAGTTTTTCCTCGGATATTTCGAAATCAACCACCACTCCAGAAGTCAGGCCAAGATTATCCCGTATTTTTTTAGGGATCGTGATTTGCCCTTTCTCCGAAATGATTGCCGTCATGCTTATACGGTATGAATTTCTAACAAAAAAATCAAGATTGCTTACTTTTGAATCGTATTTGTAAAATATAGCTGTGCGCCAACTGAACAAAGTCAATGTGACGTGGCAGCAGGCTCACTGCTCGACTTGTTTGAGCTCCCGACTGCGGTCTTTGGAGAGGTCGAGTTGATGGAAGTCGCTTTGACCTTCGGGTAAGATGAGCTTGAGACGGTTGCAGACGTCCACCTGGGAGGTGCCGCTGATCAGTTCGAAACCTAGGATGTGGCCGCCGCGTTTTTTGTCATCACTGATGAAATGCAGGTGATAACCCGGCACCCCGATGCCTTTGACAAAAGGCGGACTACGGAAACCGACGATGGTTCCTGAAACGTTACGCAGGTGAAATTCAGGTTGATGGGAAGCCACCTTGGCTAAGAGGGGGTAGGGTTTTTTCTGAGCAGGCACCGAGCGGGTATGCATGGTTCGGAACGTGCCTTGTATTTTGATCGCTACGAAGGCGTTTTTGTCGGTGACCTTCTGATCGAGGAAGCTTTTGATGGTCTCCATGTTGCTGTCAGAGGGCAGGGTGAGGGTGTTTTGCGGAGAAAAGCGACAGACCGCAGCGAAGGGGGTGGTGAGCTCGAGTGGGGGGCGGTACACTTTGCCGTCGGATTTGATTTGGTAAACGATCCCATCCAGGACCAGCATTTCACCATCGAGGTGGTCAAAGGTGCCGAGGCCAAAGTTGCCTTTTTTCAGCAGTTCGCGACAAGTCATGGTGCCATCGTAGGAACCGACCAGCAGGGCGTCGATGGTTGAATTTTGAGTCACTTGATGCCTCGGCTGTAAGCTTGAGCAAGAAATGGTGACGCAGAGGCATAACAGCAGAGTGAAGCGGAGTGGATTCATGTTGAATTGATTAATAATAGGATCAGGTCAAATTTCAAGCCCAAGCATGCGAGAGCGCGGCATTTCGCATGCCTTGCATCACTTATTGCAATTATGAGAATTGCTGCTCAATTTTAATAATATTATGGAAATTTTGCTTGTCAGTGAAGGTCATATAGTTTGTATTGATTCAAGCAGACCTTGTAAGTGCATTAATTATGGCATTTATACTGTTGGAAAAACGAGTTATTGGTAAAGGGCCGGAGGTTTTTTTACCAACTCAGGAGGGGAGCCTCCGGGCCGGAAGGCTGGTTTTTCTGATTCAGAGGATTTGCAGGAATCACAAACATAAACCCATACAAAATCATGCCAGACGAAGAATTGCCGGAATTGATGACGGTCAAGGAAACCTCTAAATATTTACGCATCCCGCTGCCAACAGTGTATTATCTGGTGCAGCGCGGACAATTGCCTGCGATTCAGATTGGCGGGCGCTGGAGGATTAAGCGCAGCCTTTTGGACAAGGATGTTTTGAAAAACGACGAAGGCGGTCAACCTACGGTGTTGGTGGTGGATGATGACCCGGCTTTGCAGACCTTGTTCAAGCAGTTTCTCAAAAAAGCTGGATTTGGAAGGATCGTAGTGGGTACTGGTATGGAAGCTCTTTCTTATGCCAAAAAACAGAAGTTTGATCTGGTTTTTCTCGATCTGAAGTTGCCGGATATTCCTGGAGATGAATTGTATGTGAAGCTCAAGGAGGTGGATGCAGATTTGCCGATTGTTATTATCACGGGTTATCCCGATAGCGAGATTTTGACTCGAATCCTGGCCAATGGGCCGGTGACAGTGATTCAAAAACCGATTGAGTTTGATCAGTTGAACCAAACGGTGAAGATCCTGGGGCACCGGGGGGCTGAGTAACCGGGGGTCTGGCGGGGTTGGCGGAATATAGGAGCGCGGACTTTCCAGTCCGCCGTAGCAGTGGGGTACGGCGGGTAGGAAAACCCGCGCTCCTGTGTAACAAAAAAGCCACTCTCTTGCGAGAGTGGCTTTTTGTTTTAATGATTTTGGTTTAATCCCAGCCGTGGGCGTCGCGCACTTTGATCATGGCGGCTAGAATCGTGTTCCAGGTTTTTTGTTCTTCCAAGATTGCGTTGGGGAACATGCAGCCATCCCAGCAGATGTGCTTGATGCCGCGATCTGCAGCGTCTTTGAGCCAGTAACCTGCGGCTTTGGTGATGTCCAGGCGTCCATTGGGGTCGTCGGCTTGGCAGTGACGTCCCGTTTTGTCGTGTGATCCGCTGCCGTGCACCGAGCCGTCGTTCTGGGCGACGTGGAAGTCGATGGTCCAGGGGCGCAGGGCATCGGTCATGGTGCTGTAGGCGGTGTGAAATTCTTCATCGCTGTAGCCTTCCTGTAGCAAAGCATCTTCCGGTGCGTTGTAACCAAGCAGGTAGAGGTAGCTGTGAGCCATGTCGGCCTGAAAACCGACGGTTTCCGGCATGCCAACTTCTTCAAGCAAGTTGACCATGTTTTTCCATGAGTGCATGCCTGCCCAGCAGATTTCGCCTTCGGCGGCGAGGCGTTCGCCGTGATCGGCGGCGACTTTAGCCGCTTCGCGGAAAGTTTGGGCAATCAGCTTGGTATTGGCTTCGGGGTCTTTGCCCCAGTTCTCAGGGCTGTCGGCGGAGTCGATGCGGATCACTCCGTATTGGCGTACTCCGTGCTCGTTGAAAATCTTGCCAATGCGGCAGGCCTTTTCAACAGCCATTACAAATTTTTTCCTCGCTTCCTCGTCCCCCATGGCGGAATCACCCACCGTGCCAGGCCAGATCGGAGCCACCAGTGATCCCACTGCCAGTCCGTGACCGGCAATTTTGTCGGCCATGGCTTTCAACTCATCCTCACTCGCATCCGGATCGGTGTGCGGATGGAACAGGAACAGGTCAACCCCATCGTATTTCTGTCCATCCACTTCGGCATTGGCCGTCAGCTCGAGCATGCGGTCGAGGCTGATCGGTGGTTCGGCGCCGTCTTCGTCGCCGCCTTTGCCGACGAGGCCGGGCCACATCGCGTTATGGAGTTTGGGTGAGTTCATTCTTTTTAGGAGCTAGAATTTAGGAGATAGGAGTTAGAATATTACGCTTCGTTTTTGAGGTCGTTGTACATTTGGAAGGCTTCGGCTGGTTTGAGGCCTTCGTGCACCACGCCGCGAACGGCTTTCATCATTGGCACGGGCGCATCAGCTTGGAAGATGTTGCGTCCCATGTCCACTCCGCTGGCTCCTTGTTCGCAGGCATCGTAGGCCATTTGCAAAGCGTCGAGCTCAGGGCGTTTTTTGCCACCGGCGATAACGATCGGAACCGGACAACAAGAGGTGACGGTTTCGAATTCTTCGTCGGTGTGGTAACATTTGACGATGTGGCAGCCGAGTTCCGCCATGATGCGGGTCGCCATGCGGAAGTATTTCGGGGTGCGGGCCATGGAGCGTCCTACAGCGGTCACGCCCATGACGGCGATGCCATAACGCGCAGCGGCGTCGATGGTTTTGGTCAGGTTCTGCAAAGAGCGGCGCTCATGGTGACTGCCGATGAAAACCTGCACGGCCAAAACCGAGGCGTTGAGACGGATTGCTTCTTCGATGTCCACGGCGGTGTCTTCGTAAGAAAGAGGTTCGTAGCCAGGGCGCCCGAGTTTGAGCGGTTTGCCGTCGAGTTCGCCTTCCCATTCGTCCATCGGGCTGATCATCGAGGTGCCACCGGAAGATCGCAATGCGATCGCTTTCTGGGTGCTGGCCGGGATGATGCTGCGTTGGATGCCGCGAGTGAGCATCAGGCAGTCACAATGAGGTTCGAGCGGCAGGATGGTCTGATCGACGCGTTCCAGGCCGGTGGTGGGTCCCATGAAATATCCATGGTCAAAAGCCAGCATGATAGTGCGTCCGGTTTTTGGGTTGAAAACTTTGGACAGGCGGTTTTTCAGTCCCCAGTCGTATTGGTGGGAGCCTTTGAGGAAAAAACCAGGCGTCTCCTGGGGAGTGCTTGCGAAGTATTCCTTGTCCTGTTTGTCTGCGGTTGATGTGTCTAGATCGGCCATAATATTATTTTAGTTAAAGTGTGTTAATTGAGTGTAATTGTTTAAAAATCAGCTGTTTATGAAATCATTCATGGTGTTAAAGATGATTGCGATGGAAACCGCGCCGGCATCGGGGTGGCCGATGGATTTTTCGCCGAGTGTTTTGGCTCGTCCCATGGTGGCGATCATGGCTTTGGAAGCATCGCGTCCCGCTTCGCCGGCAGCGGCTACAGCGGTGATCGCTTCATTCAGCGGTTGATCGGCAGCACCCTGGGCGGCCGTGGCCGCTGGATCAAGCGCGTCGATCATGGTTTTGTCGCCGGGTTTGGCGCCGCCACGATCCATCACACTTTGTGTTCCTGACGTAATAAGTTCTGCAAGCTCTTTAGCTGTAAGGGATTCGCTGTCCTTGATGCTTTTTCCGCCAGCGCGGAAGAGCGTTCCGAAAACCGCACCAGAAGCACCGCCCATGGAGCTCATCATCGCCATACCGACGTCCATGAAAACTTTGCCAACGGAAGTGTATTCACTGGCTCCCAGTTTTTCTTTGATCGCGTTCATGCCGCGTTCCATTCCAACTCCGTGATCGCCGTCACCGAGCGCCCGATCGGCATCGGTGAGAATGGGTTCAGCTTCGATAATGGCATCAGCAACCTGAAGCATCATGGTTTTGGTTTCTGTAGGAGTGAGTTGTGTTTTTGGCATGTTAGTAAAATGAGGAATTAGGAAATTGGAACCACGAAGGGACACGAATGAACACTAATAAGAGTTTTTATGGGTGAGGAATTAAGCGCCCTGAGCTCCTTCTAGTTTGGTGTAACAGACGGATTGGCAGGATAGGTTCCAGTAGGTTTTCAGTTCGTCGTCGAGTTTGGTGAAGCTGAAGGAGATGCCGGTCATTTCCTGACAAGTGACCAGTGGTCCGACGATGACATCATAGATCTTGATGCCACGTTCACTGAGGATCTGTTTGGCTTTGCGCAGGGCAATGAGGCATTCCATCATGGTGGTGGCTCCGAGGCTGTTGACAAAAAGGATGATTTCATCTCCTTCGCCCAAAGCGTCGACGTCTTCGTCCGCTTCGAAATCCTTGAACAGATAGTCGAGCATTTGTGGCACCAGTTCGTCGGTGGTGGTCATGGGGATTTCGCCCACGCCGGGCTCGCCGTGGATTCCCATGCCGAGGCCGATTTTATCGGGATCGATATCAAAAGTGGGTTTGCCGGTTGCCGGGATGGACCCCGGTGACATTGATACGCCGATCGAGCGGGTCATCAGGCAGGCTTTTTTGGCAGCCGTTTCGAGTTCTTCCAAGTTGTTCGCAGTTTGTGACGCAGCGCCCACCAGTTTGACGATGGGAACCAGGCCGGCGACTCCACGGCGGTTTTGTTTCTCCGTGGGCGGGGCGGAAGCGACGTCGTCGCAAATCAGCACGGTGCGCACGTCGATATCTTCATCCTCGGCCAGTTCGGCTCCGATGTCGAAGTTCATCACATCACCAGCGTAGTTGCCGTAGAGGTAAAGCACGCCTTTGCCTTGATCGACGGCTTCGGTGGCTTCGAAGACGATGCCTGGAGGCGGGGCGGCGAAGATGTCGCCGCAAGCAGCGCCATCAGCAAGGTTTTTTCCGACCAGTCCGTGGTAAATAGGTTCGTGACCACTGCCTCCACCAACCAGCAGCGCGACTTTTCCCTCGGGTATGTTTTTTAGCGCCAGAGAGCGCTGACCAACGGAGATGCAGTCGCCGTTGTAGGCATCGATCAGACCTTCGACCAGTTCGTCGGCTACTTTGAGAGGGTCATTGATGAGTTTTTTGAGTTCGCTCATGAGGTGAAAAATAGTGTGGGAAAAGGGTGCTTGAGGTGGGTGAAATTTGTAACGCTATAAAAGACGTGGGAGCGGGGATTTGTCAATGAATAAAGGAGCTGATTTAGGCCACAGTTGTTATAAGCGGCATGACAAAAAATGCGTGGGCTTGGGCGTCGGCTAAAGCTTGCATCGTTTTGGATTCACTGATATTGAGAGTCAAAATTTATGACACCTGTAACATCGAGCATTGCCCCCAAACAAATTTTTCTCGATTGGAGGCGTCCGGTGGTGGACCTGGCGGTGGAGCATTTGCTGTCACAGGTGAAAACAGAGGCAGGAGATGCGGTGAGTTGGATTGATTTATCTGATTTGCTGGTGGTGGTACCGACGCGCAACGCCGGGCGACGCCTGCGTGAGGCTTTGGCCCTTGCGGTGGGAAAAGCGGGCGGCGGAGCGGGTTTGTTGCCCCCTCAGTTGCGGGTGCCGGAAGATTTTCTTAGCGAAGAGAATCCGACAACGCGGGTGGCGAGTTCCACTGCGGCGCAATTGGCATGGATCGAACAACTGAAAAACATCGACCTCGATGATTATGAAGTTTTGTTTCCGGTGAAACCACCGGAGCAAAGTTTTTCCTGGGCGGCCAAAGTGGCCAGTGAGCTGGCGCATGCTCGTTCGGCTCTGGCCGAGGGAGGTTTGTTGGCAAGGGATCTGCCGAATGGGGAAAAAGGCGACGAGTTGCCCGAACGCGAACGCTGGTTGGAGATTGCCAGACTGGAGGGCTTGGTGATTGAAGCTTTGGACCAGGTGGGGTTGCAAGAGCCGGAAGCGGCAAAAATCACCGCAGCGCGTTGTTGGCAGGCTCCGGATGATGTGAGAAAAATTATTTTGATGGCACTGCCGGATCCGCTGCAACTGGCGATCGATGCGGTGATGGCCGGGGTGGGCAAGAGCCCAGTTGAGCTGGAGGTTTGCATTCATGCTCCGGAATCGATGGTAGAGGCGTTTGACGAGTGGGGTCAGCCGCAGGCGGAATTTTGGCAGCGGCACACTTTGCTTGAATTGAAAGATGATCACATTTTTCTGGCCGCTGATGCAGAAGGGCAAACCCAAGCGGTATTGAATTTCCTTCGTTCCCGTAGAGATCCAACGCAGATGGCGCAGCATGCGGTGGCGGTGGGCAGTGCGGACAGTGATGTGGTGCCGGTGCTCAAGCAGGCGCTGTTGGATGCGGGGGTGCAGGTGTTTGACCCCGACGGCGAGCCTTTTTGCAAACATTCGCTGTATCACTTTTTGGATAACTTTTGCAAAGTGCTGCGTGATGGGCGCTATCAGGACTTTCTTGAATTGTTAAGGAATCCCAGTTGGCTGGATTCTCTGGCCAAACGTTTTGAGGAGGAGCCGTCGCAAAGGGCGCAGGAGGGTCAAGATAAGAGTTATT
Source organism: Verrucomicrobiota bacterium (assembly GCA_045046875.1). Classification (GTDB taxonomy): domain Bacteria; phylum Verrucomicrobiota; class Verrucomicrobiia; order Verrucomicrobiales; family DEV007; genus JAADHD01. The sequence continues at coordinate 19,839 of JASFYY010000100.1, forward strand.
TTGACCCGGCTGGAGTTTTGCAATCCTTTGATTCACTTTACGAAAGGGTTTTGCCGGGCAGTCTCGATGAAGCCATGCAGGCTCTTCGCCGTGACCATGAGCGTGATGAATCCTATCACCGGCCCTTGCCCGGGCAGTGGGTAGTGGCCGATGTGGTTTCCGGGTTGCTTGAAAATTTCAAGAAACAGTCCTTTGCCGAGGCATTCGCGGCTTTATTGGAGGAATGGCTGGGAGGCCGTCAAGTGCGGGCGGACGAAGCGGAAGCTCTTTTGTTGCCAGCGATTGCTGAACGCAGCCGTCATCTGGCTGGGGAAATGAGCCAGGTTCTGGGGCAGGGGGCTCATTTTGATCCGGCGGATTTATTTGATCTGATTTTGCAGAGCCTAGCCAGCTTGCGCTATTATCCCGGAGATCGCCACGCGAGTGATTTGGAGCTGCAGGGGTGGTTGGAGTTGCCTTGGGAGAGTGCGGAGGATTTGGTGATCAGTGGATTTAATGACGGGCTGGTTCCGGCCGCAGTGGTGGGGGATATGTTCCTGCCGGAGTCGGCGAGGAATCTATTGGGGCTGAAAAACAACGAGCAGCGTTTTGCCCGCGATTTGTATTTGTTGGAATCGATGTTGAGTTGGCGATTACAGGGTGAGCATTCGGTGCAAGTGGTGGTAGGCAAGGTGACTTCGAGCGGGGATTTGCTCAAGCCTTCGAGGTTGTTGTTTCAGTGTGTGGACGAGGATCTGCCTCAGCGCGCCTTGCGCCTGTTTGCCGGAGATGCTGATGCCAGTGGCGCGGAGAAATCGGTTTCAGCTTGGACCCTGAGCTGGAAACTGCAGCCGCCTTTTGACCGTGAGTATTTGTTGCAACACTTGCCAAAAACCATATCCGCAACCAGTTTCAGTGGTTTTTTAACTTGTCCCTTTCGTTTTATTCTCAAGCGCATGCTGCGGATGGAGGAGGTGAACTGTAAAAAGATGGAAATGGATGCGCGGGATTTTGGCAATTTGTGTCACCGGGCACTGGAGGTTTTGTCTGCCGGGTCAAGTTTGGCTGAAGAAACAAGTTATGAGGTGGTGTATCAAGCTTTGGTGGATTCCTTGCATCAGCAGGTGAAGACGTTTTATGGCGAGCAGCCTACCGCGACTATCCTGTTGCAGGCTGAGGTGGCGAGCAACCGTTTGCAGCTAGCTGCGCGGCATCACGTTGCTGCATTAAAAGATGGTTGGGAAGTGGTGGCCACGGAGAAAATATTTGGTAAAGAAGATGGAGAATGGTTGCTGGCGGGCATGCCGGTGACCGGCACGATTGATCGGATTGAAAAAAACGAAGCAGGTTGTTATCGTTTGATTGATTACAAAACATCAAGCAAAGCCAGTTCCGCCTTTGAGGCTCATTTGCAGCCCTTGCCGCGTGGCAAGGCGGAGGAGGACTATCCCGAATGGTTGACCTATGAACTGCCTGAGGATGGTAAAATCTATCGCTGGGTTAATTTGCAACTGCCGGTGTATGCCTTGTGGGCGGAACAACATCTGGCCGCCGAAGCGGGCAAGGGTTTGGTGGATTGCGCTTATGTGAATCTGCCCAAGGCCTTGAGCGAGGGGGGCTACGATGGTTGGCCGGGAGGGATGGATTCTGTTTTGTTGCGTTCGGCCCAGGCTTGTGCGGTGGGGGTGATCGAGCAGGTGAAAAAAGGACATTTCTGGCCGCCGACGGACAAGGTGAAATACGATGACTTTGAGAGTCTGGGTTTTCCGAATTTTATCGACAGCCTGGATTGGGATGCTTTTAGCGAAGTTTTTGCGAATGCGGATTTTTTGAATGAGGAGAAAGGAGCTGGTCAATGAGCACTGAAATGACAAAAATATCGAGTGAGATCATTGAGGCCTCGGCGGGTTCGGGCAAAACCTACGCGCTCACCAATCGATTCATCAAGCTGATGGCTTTTGGGGTGCCGGCGGACCGGATCGTGGCGCTGACTTTTACGGTTAAAGCGGCGGGTGAGTTTTTTGATGCCATTCTGGAGAAATTGGCCAAGGCTGCCGGGGATGAGGTGGCGGCGGCTCAATTGGCAAAAGAGTTGGAGCGAGTGGATTTTTCCCAACGGGATTTCTTGTGTTTGTTGAAAGATCTGACCCGTGGTTTGCACCGTTTGTCACTGGGTACCCTGGACAGTTTTTTTGTCCGGGTGGTGGGAGCTTTTCCGCTGGAATTTGGTTTGGGCGGAGAGTTTTCGATGATGGTGGAAAAACCAAAGATCGAAGCCGTGCGGGCACGGGTGGCTGAGCAGGTTTTCCGTCAGGTGGTGAAGGATCAACAGGGGCTGGATGAGTTTTTGGCAGCTTTCAAGCAAGCGACCTTTGGGATCGAAGAGAATAGCTTTTTTAGGAACCTTGATAAATTTGTCGAGGATTACCAGAAGCTTTACCTGGATGTGCCGGGCGAGCAGAAGTGGGGAGATGCGGCCGCTATTTGGCCGCGCGGGAAATGGGCCTTACAAGGGGACGGGCGAGCTGAATTAAATCAGGCTGTGGGAAAATTGGCTCTGCTGGCGCCGGAGCTGGGGTCGGAGGACAAACAACAAAAAAGGTGGCAGGCGTTTTTTGAGGACACAAAAAAGATTGTGCCCGGCATGGCTTTGCCTAAAGCCGTGAATTATTTGACCGATAATTTTTTGCTACAATGGGATGAGCTCAAGGCCGGTGAAGCACGGATCACGATCGAGCGCAAAAAAATCGAATTTGATGCGATTACTTGTCAGGCGGTGGTGGATTTTGTCGAGGCAGTGATGGCGATGAATATCGCCGCCAAGCTGAAACGTACCCACGGAGTGTGGAAAGTTATTGATGCTTATGAAAAGTGTTATAATGAGAATGTGAGGCGGCGTGGGCAATTGCAATTCGAGGATGTGGCACGGGTGATGGGGGGTGAGAACGGATTGTATGAAGGGGCTGAAAATGGAGTGAGCTTTGAGTTGGCTTACCGCCTGGATGCGCAGTTTGATCATTGGTTGCTGGATGAATTCCAGGATACCAGTCGGGTTCAGTGGCGCGCGATCAAGGAGCTGGTGGATGAAGTGGTGCAGGATAGCGAGGGGCGGCGTTCTTATTTTCAGGTGGGCGATACCAAGCAGTCGATTTATGGTTGGCGCGGCGGTGATCCCAAATTGTTTGGCGAGGTGTTGGAGCAATACCGTAATGGGGTGGAAGTCAGTTCACTGTCGGTTTCCTATCGTTCCGGGCCAGCGGTGATAGAGACGGTTAATCAGGTTTTCGGAGCACGGGATGTTTTGAAACAATGGCTGCCGGACGAATCGGTCGAGGCTTTTCATTGGCAGGATCACGCTTGCTCGGATAAAACGGCGCAGCTGCCGGCTTTTGCCGCGCTGTGGCATCCCGATGTGGCCAAAGCGAAAGAGGAGGAGGTGTTGGATTTGATGGTGGAGACGGTGAAGGAAATCGACCCTATTGGGCGGGGGCTTTCCTGTGCGATTTTGTGCCGGGGGGGAGTTATGCTGAACAAGGTGATGGATCGTTTGCGCGAGGCGGGCATCGACGAAGTGGACGGAGGAGCCAAATCATCCATTGCTGACGACAATCCTGTGACCTTGTCGCTGTTGTCTTTGATCAAGCTGACGGGGCATCCCGGAGATCGTTTTGCTGCAGGGCATTTGAAGATGACACCGGTCGGTGAGTGGATGCAGGGTGAAGGGGTGTCGATGAAGCGTTTGGCGCTGGATAGTTTGAGATTGATTCATACCGAGGGTTATGAAGCTTTGGTTGAGTTGTGGGCGCAACGTTTTGCTGCAGCGGGAAACTTGCAGGATGATTTTGCTCTTCAACGGATGGGAGAACTTCAGGATTTGGCGAGACTTTTTGATCAGGACGGGGGGCGATCAGTGGATCTGTTCCTTGATTTTGTGAAAGGCAAAAAAGTGAAGGCTGTGGCTTCGAGTAAAGCGATCCAGGTGATGACGATTCATGGATCCAAGGGGCTTGGTTTTGATGTGGTGATTCTGCCGGAGTTGATTGGAGGTAATAAAAATCTCACCAGTGTGGACAGCGGTTTGAGTCAGGGGGGGGATGAGGATGAACCCTGGGTTCTGGATTTGCCGAGTAAGGTTTTCCAGCAATTGGATCCGGTTTTGAGACGACATTTGGAGGGTTTGCAGGCAGCATCGGGTTTTGAGTCTTTGTGTGTGTTGTATGTGGCGATGACACGCGCCAAACAAGGTTTGTATATGTTGGCTCCGTCTTACGGTTCGTCGACGGCATTGAATTTTCTCGCGCTGCTGGAGGCCACTTTGAGGGAGGAGGGGCAAGGTGACGAACGTCGATCTACCCTTGTGGGTTCGTGCGAGGCGCTGATCTCTTACACCTGCGGTGAGCGTCAGTGGTATGAAGGGCATGCGCTGATTTCCCGGGATTCAACGGTCACACAGGATTCGGGAGAAACTCCGCCAACTGATTTGCCAATAGAGCTTGGTCTGGGATCCAAACGAGAGCGGCATCGCACCCCCTCGGAACATAAACAAAGTTCTTATGGTGCGGAAACCCTGTTTTCAGTAGGCGGGGCTGTAGCTCGTGATTTTGGTAATGAAGTGCACGCGGTGTTTGAGCAGATCGATTGGATTGGCCTGGATCAGAATGTGGAGACGGTGTTGCAGCAGATCGATGCCGGGGAAGAAGTGCTGACACATGTGAATCAGGCTTTGCAGCATGAGAGCATTGCGGGCCTGTTTGATAAAGGAGATGCCCAGGTAGAGCTTTGGCGTGAGAAGGCTTTTGAGTTGCTGTTGGAGGGAGAATGGATTTCGGGTATATTTGACCGCGTGGTTTTGCGGCGGGATGCGGCAAGTGGAACTTTGTTGTCTGCGGATATTATTGATTACAAAACCAGCCGTGTGGAGGAGGGGGAAGAGATCGCTGCGGAGGCGGAGGTCTATCGAACACAGATGACGGCTTACCGCGAAGCCTTGGGTAAACTGACGGGTTTGCAGGAAGGGGCGATTCGTTGTTTGTTGGTTTTTACTCGTCCCGGGGTGGTGGTGAAATTTGATTTTCTCGCAAAGACGCAAAGAATCGCCAAGGAGTAAAAGAATGAATGTTGAGAGTGCCAGAGAGGTGTTGTTGAAGAAGGCGCAGGTGTCGGAAGAGACACCTTTTGGGCCGGATGTTTTGGTTTACAAGGTGGGTGGCAAGATGTTTGCCTTACTGACCATAGAGGAAGTGCCGGTGCGGATGAATCTGAAATGCGATCCGGAGCGGGCCTTGGATTTGCGTGATCGGCACCAGGGGATTATTCCCGGTTATCACATGAATAAAAAACACTGGAATACTCTGGTGTTGGATCAAACCCTGCCAAAGCCGCTGATCGAAGAGCTGATCGATCATTCGTATGACCTGGTTTTTGCTTCGCTGACGAAGAAGGTGCGGGAGAGTTTGGAATGAGGGAAGCGCGAAGTCATTTTTTATTACCGTTTGGTAATGAAATATGATTGATCTTGTCTCATCTAGTCAAGCTTACTCCGGGGGTGAAGTGCCGCTTGATTTTGCAAAGATTCTTGAGCGTGGAAATTCCTGCAATGATTGAAGCACTTCACTCCATCGCCGACCATCAGCTGATGGGGGTGGTTCGCTGGGATCGGAAAAAAGATTCGCTGGCTTTTGACAAAGGTCAATGAAATCGGTCATGATGAGCAGGGAAAGGGTGCAGGACAAAATAGTTAAGCTCTGACCATTATGAGTTTCGCCCTTGCAGGCATACGCGTCAACTTAAGTGGCTTTTTTTTCTTTTTTAGAGAGCAACGATTTACTAGGCTTTACGCGTTTCAATATAAAGGTA
>JASFYY010000101.1:0-16363 GCA_045046875.1 Verrucomicrobiota bacterium
CGCCCTTTTTATATAACAACACAGCCTGCTTACGGCGATCATGAAGCTCAGCATTTGTCAACTTGCGCCCGTCTCTTAATTTCATTCGGAACTATAAACCAGTGCACTCTGTTTGTCCACCGAGTTAGTACCTAGCCAGGATTATAAACGACCCGTCTTTGATTTTCTTCTTAAGCTGCCAGAAAAATACCTCATGGAAGACACAATGCTCATCGGTGACCTGAACACAGGGCGACATTATGAAGACGAGGAAGGGGCTACATATGTTTCTGCCCACCAGTTTGATGCGCTTCTGGAACAAGGGTGGATCGATTCGTGGCGAATTCGTAATCCTGACGCACGGGAATTTACTTGGTTTTCGCGGGGTTATAATAATGGTTTTCGCCTTGATCATACCCTTGTCTCTCCGGCGATGAATGAGCGGATTACGGATGTGAAGTATTCTCATACGGAACGAGAAGCAGGAGTAACTGACCACTCTCTGATGGTGGTGGATGTTGACTGAAATTAAGGATAAATTCACATTTCCACTTCGAGAAACAACCGAACAAAACTAAACTCATTATGAAGGGTAGCTTTCACATTCCTGATTTCCGTATCATTCCTTTCAAAAAGGGTTCTCTAGATATGGATCGTCTTGTGGCATCGCAAATAACAAATACTCCCTCTCCGTAAGGCATGCCAAAATCATTCGAATCGGACGCGCGGGCAAATACCGTCAATAACGAACTGCCAAAAAGCCTTACAACGACAATAGGACCTTCTTGATTAAGATTTACAATGGTTATTCCATGTTCGTGTTTTCCGAGATCTGAAAAAAAATCGTCTGCAGGTGCTGCGCCATCAAAAGATGCCCCGTGAATTTTAACATCCGCAGCTTCTTCCGCTGTTGAAGCGCGGATAGCTTTCTGCCACTCGCCGTTTAGTGGGTCATCCAGAAAATCCTCACCCAAATACTCAAAACATGCGAGATAAGCGATTTTCATCAAGCCTGCCTTAATTACTGTTAGGTTGAACGATGCTTGCAGATGCAATTCCTGATTCTCACTTCTTTCGACTTTCACTTCACCGATAGACATACCCTTATTTTTAAGATTGGCTTCCATCTGAGTGAGTAGTTCTTGAGACTGTCCCTCTGTCGCGACAATCCGTTTGGGCCTTCCATCGATATCAATGTCAACCGGATTTCGGTGGTAAACCTCAACTGCCCCCGAGTGCGGTAGAGTTATATCAACGGGTCGCCCCCCTTCTACTGTTGTTCCTCTGAGTTTCAATTTTGCAGTTCCTGATCGTGATTCTATTCCATGAGTAGTCCGTGGAATAGCGACACTTGGATCTTCGAGAAATCGCGCATCGAAGGTTTGCCCAAATTCGTTATTTTCTTCCTCACAAGCACGAACCGAATACCCATTTGGGCCACCTAGTGCATCTAGAATGATGTGCTCCCGGCTCGTTTTTTCAAGTTCATTGAGCAGCTTCAAGGTATAAGGACATCTTTGCTGCCATTCTATATTTTCTTTTGCTTGATCAGTCATAGATTTTTTATCATTTTCTTAGAGGAGTTCCTTCGGTTTCGCCTAATTGCTCCCGAACACATCTATAACCATGTAAAAGGAGCCCGAGGGTCAACCACCAAACATAACAGACTGTTCCAGTGAAATATGCACCATCGGGCGCTAACCCATGCGACATTTCATTGCGGAGATTGTGCCCGAACCGTTCAATCAAATTCCCTCTTAGATCGAATGCAATATCTTCTCCGAAAATTTGCCTCATCTTTGTATGGCAAAGGAGCCACCCAATATCATGCTCCTTCTGAGTTCCATCAGATTCCAAGGTCGACGTTACGACATCGTGTTGCTGGAAAACGTATCTGATCGACTGTTCCAATTGAGGAATAAGGATATGGGCTGCAACAATCCAATCCCCGTAGAAACCAGCTTGAATCCCGCGGAGATAGAAATACTCATGCCCTTCAGGGACAAATGGATTGAGCTGGATCAGAAATGACAAATCCCTCATGCGAAACGAATGCTCATTTAGTAGCACACGTCGAGCGGGTTCGATTATTGCATCCACACGGTAGGGCCACTCTGATTCTTTGGCCTGCTGCCACATATCATCACGAAACGCTTGTTCATTATCTGCGTCAGAAGACGGACTGATGCCTGGTGAAGTGGCCGCCACTTTCCCAGAGTAATCCTTACTAACTGCTGGAAACATATTGTGTAAGAATTGCTCGTTATTCTCTTCTACCTGTTTTTTATAGGAAACCGGATCTATAGGCCGAGTAATTAAAATGAAACGCATTATCGCTTCTTGAAAAGAGTACCCATGAACATGATTCCGAGCAGCTTCTTGAGATTTTTTAAATTTTTCTTTGAAGCCTGGAATCTCCTCAAAATTAATCTCCATAGGACTCATTTCGGCGAGTGACGCCTTTTGAAGCTCAAGAAACCGTAAGTGGATTTTTTTGATTTTTTCAGTATCGGCTTTCGACTGCCTCAAGACCTCTATTCCTTTGCCCACCCAATGCGCAGCGTATCCAGCCCCATTTCTTTCCTTCCCTTGCTCACCACGGTTAATCAAAGAATCTCCACGCGCCTCACCACACCGAAGCTCGTCATCTCCTGACCCGGCCTTGCGGTGCCAACGACAAGCCAACTCCCAATAATCGTCTGCAAAATGGGTTTCTTCTCTGGCCTGAAAAACGGCGGCAAGCTTTTCGCTTAGGGCAGCATATATAGCAGGATCGCCAGATTTATATTCCATCAAATACCTCATCATTCGAGCGCAAAGCAATCCTGATTCAACATCTCCTTTATATCGTTCAATCACGGCTTCTATCTCACCGATAACTTGCATATGGAGATCCTTGTGATATCCCAGCTTTGCGGCCAATTGTAGAGCTCTCTCAAGACGTTCAGCAAATACAGTCCACGAATCTGCATTTTCGAGACGCTTGGCCGAATCAATGTAAAAGCCGACTGCCTTGCGTGCGTAAATATGGCTTTTCCGACATTCCCAAATAACGTCTGAGATCCGTGCACCCAACTCAGAATCTTCCACATTCTCAACTATTCCTTCTAACGCATCAAGGTCGTCTTCAGTGAGGTCTTCTGCCATATGTGAACGATGCTTCCCATCTGGCGAAAAAGGCCCATAAGGGTTACCACTGATATCATAGTTGGGCATATAGGAACAGAGCCTCCCCAAAAGCCTATGAACACTAAATCCAACACCGTCTCCAGCATCTTTCAGCTCTTTTGCACGTCTAAATAATCCTCTCTGGAACTCAAAACATTCCTTCATAGGTTCTTCTTTAAGGATAGACACCCAATCACTGGCATAGGTAATTATATCCTTAGAAGTAACCACATACCCCTCAAAGATCTGAGACTCATCATTTTTATCAGTCATTTTATATACTTCGCTTCTGCACGTATTAAAGCGCCATCAAGATCGCTCGGATCACGATCAAACTCATCTGCAACAAGTTGGCAATATTCAGTCCAAGACTCATTCCTCCGATAGTTCGGTCCTACTTTTGGATGTTTGACCTTTTTGCAAAAACTCCAAGGTGAAGGAAGAATTGTCATTGAATTAAAAGACCTGATCAATTCTTCGCTATCTCCCTGAATTTGCTGCCGCTCCAAATGTGCTCCCACTGGTAATCGCAAATATTGGAAGCGATTCATCAGCTTCCCCACTTCCGATTGATGGGTCCGGGGCTCAAACAGCAAACATTTATCAGCAGATTGAATCTGAAGGGAATTTAGCAAATCAATATCATTGGATCCGATAGGCACTATGGATGTTTTCCGGTTTCCAACTTTGTAAACCTGCGGATCATAAAAAAAGAGACAACTAGTCGGACTTAAGGGGAACACCAATTGGAATCCAGATCGACCGAACCCTGAAAACGACCTTCCACTTCCTCTCCTATCCAACAATTGATTCATTAGTATCACTGGGTGATCACTTGTATAGAACAACTTATTCGAGCCTTCTGATGGTGTTAAAAATTTGTAATGGAGCGTTTCCATTTCCATGAAGTTTGGGACAAGGTTATTTTTAAAAAGCATTCCGCTCACACCTTCAAAGTCCATTAACCCGGGCCGCCAACCTTCTTCCGGTTCCCTTAACTCTCCTTTATCTATGCCATCCTTTAATACAACATCCGCCCAATATTTAGGAAATTGTTTGGCAATTTCAGCAGCCTTCCGAGTTCGAAGATAAAATATAACTGTCAGCATCCTCATCCCCACCAGTTCTTCAACGCTCATTGTCCTCCGCTTAGCTATTTCTCGAATTACGCTTGCGCTGGTTTGCTCCACATACCTCAACCAATCATCAGCAGAATCCGTCCCGTTATGACGATAAAAATAGTTAGCCTGACAATGATTTTTAATCTTATCTCTCCCAATAAATCTGTAAGGGTCTAGAGCAGCTATTCCGATCTCTTTCTCGTCACAGAAATGACGGAGGTAATGCTGAGGCACGAAATGTTGTTTCTTATTTTTTGGATCTGCCATTAGAATCGACCTAGAGATAACCTAATACGAGATGAATCTATATGTAGAGATTTCCCGCAGAAAATATGGCTGCCTCCTCAAAGAGCGGCGCCAATACGAAATAGCTAAACATCTGAAAATTCCGATTTTTGCCTAGCTTACTACACGCTAATAAGCTTAGTTGTCATCGAAAAAATCTCCAAAATCACTCATTTTCTCTTGAATGATTTGTCGTGCCATCATGGCATAAGGCTTACTAGAGCCTCTTGCCGCAACTAATTGCTTCATCGAAGCGAGCATCACTTCTTCAATTGCCAATTCCACAGGTTTCGGAAGTGACTGCTCATCAATCATAATTTTCGCCAGGCTTTTAATAGTGGCGATATTCAACTCGATAATACGAAGATGCTCCCTCCTGTTTAGCACCAAACCTGAACGATTTAGCCCATACACCTCAATCGATGCAATGGCCATTTCCCCCTTTAGCCCACTTGTTTGCACTGGTAAAAATACAGCTTCTTTTTCATGAATTTGAAGTACTTCACCAGGGTCATCTTTGCATGGATGTAAAAGCAACGGAACCTCATCTCCCAGATCATTCTTTCCAGTCGCACGATAGTTTTCGTCTTGAATAGGAAATCGGTCCTTTTTGCCTAAAGACATCATATTTCCACTTACCGCATCCTCTTGCTTCCGCTCTCGATTGCAATCAATACAACTCGGCAGGAGATTATCCCATTCCGCAGCGAGCCAGTAGTATGCAGGCTTCATCTCACCACCTCCCTCGATTTTAACACGCCCCTTTGGTCGCCAATGCTCAACATCCATTGGCTGGGTGGCGGCATAGAGGGTCTCACAGTAGGCGCACTTTCCGTGAAACAATTTGGTGAGCGCCCCTTTTACTTCCTCGTGCTTATATAGCTTAAAATTATAGCTCCATCTTGCTTTATCTTTCCCTTTCTTTTCCCATTTTTCTAACGATTCCTTAGCTAGGCGAGTCTCCTTAGCCGCGCTTGCTTTCCCCTTAGTATCAGGAGCACTCAGCACATTCGGTTTATCCGCCAATTTACGATCAACACGTATCATTCGCCCTCCTCCTGATCGATTATAGATGCATAACGCCATAAATCGACGACTCGCTTTTTAACTTCTTCTCGACGCTTATTACGATCATCATCTTCATCCTGATTCTCAGTTTCAATTGTTTTTTGATCGGCTAGAAAATCATCGATCGCTTCGTAAATGAGTTGATCTCGCCTTGTGTACCCAAGCACTCCATACTTATGAAGCTCACTGGAAAGAGTATTGCGCCTAACATTCTCATCACTGGTCAAATTATCCCGTCTTGCGAGCAACTGATAGTACTCTGTAAATTTACGATCAACATCAGGATCGATTGTGCTTTCTAATCCAAAGTGGTTTGAGGTAAGCAGCTGATCTACTCGGAGTTTTTTTGGTGACGGCAATTCATTTTCAATTCGGACGATTTGATCTGCCTCATACTGTTCGGCCAATGGCAATGTGGAGTCAGGCTCTCGTTTAACCACTAGCACCTCCCCCTTTCTAAGCCCACGCAAACAGAGCGGATCATGAGTGGATGTGAAAAATTGCATCTGTGGAAACGCTTTCCTCAATCGAGATACGATCCTCATCTTCCACCTAGGATGTAGATGAGTTTCCAACTCATCGATTAGAACAATTCCCTGGACGAATTGCATATCCTTCACATTACCCGGAACACCTGCCATGATATCACAAGCAAGGGCTACGATGGTTTGATATCCTGCACTCAAGTTTTCCAACGGTTGCCCGTCGACAAGTATAGTGCTCCCATCTTTTTCTACTGACTGCTCATCCTTTAGCCCAATTAGGTCTTTGATGGCTAGTCTTGCTGGCCTAAACTCCTCTTCACTCAATAAAGAAAGCCAATTGCCCGCATCAATCAGAGGGGTAAATGGGTCAAACATATTGATTATCTCAATATTGTTTTCCTTGCTCGATAAATTGGAAGCCTTTGAGTCAATAGGTAATAAACGAGTCGATCCATACGACCTAACAAATATTCCATGATTTTCTCCACCAGATTCGAAAGAGAACTTCGTTTTGGTAATTTTTAATACAATTATATCGCCTGAAGAGAGAGCCAGCCTTACTTCCCCTACTCGCTTCCCTCGCATCAAGAATCGCTCAGGCCTAAGAAAAGGCTTAAGCTCGGGATCAACTAAATACTGCTCACCAGCTAACGCCAACGTGATTGCCTGTAATATTGAACTTTTCCCAGAGCCGTTTTCACCCAATAAGGTTATCCATTCTTTGAATTCCTTAATGGAAGATTCTTCCTCTTCGCTTTCTAGGACTGCCTCAGAAAATTCAATCGTTGGTTCGATGGTAAGCGAATGAATTGCTTTAAAGTTACTTATTGAAATCGATTCAATAGAAACATTTTTTATGAGCTCCTCAATCTTTACTATTCCGTCACCTTTGGTATCGACCAATTGCACAATTGGCCTGTTCCGTTGATCATCTAACCAATTAACATCATCAGGACAAGTTTCCAGCATCCTGCTGACATCATCCATATTTCCATTTCGTATTTTATTCTCAATGGTAATTTCGAGTTGCAGTCTTCCAGATAGCCTCTGTGCCACTCGATATATTAGACCCTCTATATCTCCACGCGTCAGTTGAGATATCGTCAACCGTGCTAGCATCTGCCGCTTCATAGCAATAAACTGCTTATCACTTCTAATATATTCCAATACAAGCTCGAGCAATATATCAACCGCGTCTGTCGAATCACCCGCTCGCGTCCAAAAAATTTTAAAGCGTTGCGCTTCTTTACTCCGCAGATCAATAAGGCGATAATTATTCAAGCCAAATACATCTATTGTCGCTCCTCCACGATTAAATTTGTTAAAAAAAGCCGAGGAGCTTGATATAGTTCCTTTCCCATCAAACTCGAGATGATACTCTGGCTGATCTACGCAAGGGTCGATTAAATATGGCTTTTCTTTTTTTAAATCTCTATCCCCCAGTAAAGCCCTGCTGTCCTCATCTGCCAGCGGAAATTTTTGCCCCTTACTTTCACTACAACGGCTACAGGATAAATAAAGATTTTCCCAGCTATAGGCAAGCCAAGGATAGAGTGAAACAGGACGAAAGTGATTTATCACCTTGCTATCTTTTTTCGTCAGTTTTTGTTCACAATAGGCGCATTTGCCATTGAATAAGTCGAACAAGGGATCGGTCAGATTGGATCTTAATTTTCTATAATCAATACGCCATCGAGTTTTTTTCTGTGTCTCCTCCGGGACATCAAACTGTGCCTGCAGATCGATTTCCATTTTTTCATACATCGCCGAAGAGAAAAAATGTGGCATCGGAATAGATTTTCGATCGATATAAATCATGTTGCAATTCTCCTAATTTTTACGAAGTCAATCAAACGCAAAATTGAAATCATCACAACAGAGTTTTGTAGTATAATCCTTTGCCTCTCCGCATCTAATTTGAATATCATACCTGGCGTTCTAGACCAACAATAAAAATACCCTTGCATTACTCCGTTAATCTCAGGACAATCGTGTTTTGCAAATATTTGAAAATCACACCCCTTCCCATATCCATGTAGACTCACTCCTCTGCCCCACGCATTCCTATTACATCTGGCAGCCCTGAATGCATCCAGGGCAATGGTCCGCCGCATACTGGGTCCAGAATATCGGCACGGGCTTCGACCCATCTCAGCCACAGGTCGAGACCGGAGCCATACGGTTGCTCGCCATATCGCTGAAGCACCTCACTTTTGCAGGCTTTGTGGAACGAGCGAATGGACTCAGCCTTTTCATGTTTCTCGACATCCTCCAACAACTTCTCGACGGCCCGCGCCTCTTGCCTACACTGTTGCTGAAAATGCCATCGGATCTCTTCGCGCTCCTTTCTACGCTTCTCCTCAATTGCCCACTCGATTTCCCGCTTCTTCCGCTCGATTGTTTCCAGGCGCATATATTCTCCAGCTTGCGGGAAGCGAGCCACTATCTCACTGACGAACTGCTCAATTCGCTGAATTTTTCCATCCCGCCACACTCTCCTTTTATTGAACCCACTCGACACATCTAACGAAAATTCGAGCTTTCCTGAAGGAACATCCTCCCAGTCTTGCCACGAGTATTTTCGATCCTCAGGCTTCTTGAAGTATTCCCGCCTGTTCTTTTCCCGCAGCGAGAAGCAAACGTGCTCCTCCCCCACTAATACCCAGCAACATTCGCTAGGAGTGCCAGCTCTCTCGTAGTGAGGCTTTTCAAGATCACGTCGAGCTGTTGGACAATCCATGCTTGAGGACAGTTTAAGGCCCTGCGCTTCAACTCCTCGCACCACGGCATCGAGAAACAGGAGCGCACGATCCAGAGAACTCGCCGACACCTCGGCATCGAGCCTCTTTCTTACCTTTCTATCTCGCCAACTTTTATTGGACCAAAGCTCACGCAAATGGGTTCGTGTTTTTTTAACCAGTGGATGAAGGTTATCCAAATTGTCCGCGATGGTGATTTCGGGGAAAGATTCCTTCTCTTGTGGAGTGGGACGATGACGATTTATCTCACGCTGGCGCTTACTGTTCTCCTTATTCACAACGTGTTCCAAGCGGGTGTCCTCATTGGCTTTTGGTAGTTTTTTCTTTTTTAGTTTTTTCCCGGATGCGGTTTTTGTCCAATACCCCAAGGGAGGAGTTGGTATATTCATTGATACACAGATACGTTTGAGTGCACTGCTTGAAATACCCAGTTCAGCGGCGATTTTCAATGCAGGGCGAGCCCAGGCATCCTCATAGAGCTTTTCACGTTTTAGAGTGGTCATGAGCTAATCTACACGCCAGCCACTTTCATTCCGACTTCTTGTATCCCCCATCAAACTCCTTGCAGAAAATAGGCCGTAGGTGATAGAAGTCTTTCTCAATCTATCATGTCAGAAGATCACAAGAAGCAACTCGAATCCCAGCTGTGGAATATTGCCAACACCTTGCGGGGTAAAATGGGTGCCGATGAATTCCGCGATTACATCCTGGGCTTCATTTTCTACAAATACCTGTCAGAGCGGATGCATCGCTTCGCCGATGAGATCCTGAAGCATGACGGAATCCAGTTCGACAAAATCGATGAGGCGAGCGCAGACGGGCAGGAAATACTCGCCGCCATCGAGGAGGAATCAGTCGGGCGGCTGGGTTATTTCCTCAAACCATCCGAACTTTTCCACAAGATCGCAGAACGCGGTGGGCAGAAGACAGACAATTTCATCCTCGAAGACCTAAGCAATATCCTCAAGCACATCGAGTCCAGCACCATGGGGCACGATAGCGAGGAGGACTTCGAGGGGCTGTTCGAGGATCTCGATCTCGGCTCGTCCAAGCTCGGGAAAACCGAGAATCAGAAGAACGAACTCATCGCCAAGGTGCTCGTCCATCTCGATCAGATCGACTTCCGGCTCGGCGACACCGAGGCCGACGTGCTGGGCGATGCCTACGAATACCTCATCGGCCAGTTCGCCAGCGGCGCGGGGAAAAAGGCGGGAGAGTTCTACACCCCGCAACAGGTCAGCACCATCCTCGCCCGCATCGTCACCACTGGGAAGAAGAAGCTCAAGAGCGCCTACGACCCCACCTGCGGCTCGGCCTCGCTGCTGTTGAGGGTGGCGAAGGAGATCAAGGACGTGGGAAAATTCTACGGTCAGGAGATGAACCCGACCACCTACAACCTCGCCCGCATGAACATGATCCTGCACGGCGTCCACTACCAGCGCTTCGATCTGCGCAACGAGGACACTCTGGAACATCCCGCTCCCGAACACGCCGACCTGCGCTTCGATGCCATCGTCGCCAATCCGCCCTTCTCCGCGAACTGGTCGGCCAGCGCCATCCATGAGAATGACGACCGCTTCAGCGCCTACGGCAAACTCGCCCCCAAGACCAAGGCGGACTTCGCCTTCGTCCAGCACATGGTGCATCACCTCGACCACAGCGGCACCATGGCCTGCGTCCTGCCGCACGGCGTCCTCTTTCGCGGCGCGGCGGAGGGACACATCCGGAAATACCTCATCGACGATTGTAACTACCTCGATGCCGTCATCGGCCTGCCGTCCAATATCTTCTATGGCACCGGCATCCCCACCTGCATCCTCGTCCTGAAAAAGGGACGCGAAAACCCCGACGACATCCTCTTCATCGACGCCAGCCAAGGCTTCACCAAAGAGGGCAAGGACAACACCCTGATGCCTGAGGACATCGAGCGCATCGTCAGCACCTACCGGAAACGGGAGAGCATCGAGAAATTCAGCCACGTCGCCGAGTTGAGCGAGGTCGAGGAAAACGACTACAACCTCAACATCCCGCGCTACGTTGATACCTTCGAAGAAGAGGAAGAGGTCGATCTCGCGGAGGTCTCGGAGAAGCTGGTCGCTTTGGAAAACGAGATGGGCGAGACGGACAAAGTCATCGCGGGGTTTTGTGAGAAACTGGGAATCAAGACACCGTTCTGATGAAAGCGGCAACGACAATTCCAAAACTGCGATTTTCCGATTTCACGCAAAAGTGGACAATTCTTCGCATGGAGAACATTGGCCGGGTGATCCGTGGTGCCAGCCCGAGACCTAAGGGGGATAAAAGGTATTATGGCGGCACAGTCCCAAGACTGATGGTGCAGGATGTAACACGGGATGGGAAATGGGTTACTCCGACGATTGATTCCCTCACTGAAGCTGGAGCTAAGTTGAGTCGGCCGTGCCCGGCAGGCACCTTGACCATAGTTTGTTCAGGAACTGTCGGGATTGTCTCTTTTCTAGCCGTCGATGCGTGCATTCATGATGGATTTCTTGCGCTTATCGACATCGACGAAACGGCGGTAACAAAGGATTTTCTGTTTCATCGCTTAAGCACCCTTCGTGAGCAGTTTGAGCAGGGAGCAACCCATGGAGGAATATTCACGAATTTAACCACCTCTGGGATCAAGGAGTTTGAGTTTCCCGCTCCCACCCTCCCCGAGCAGCGGAAGATCGCGGACTTCCTGACGGCGGTGGATGGGTGGATCGGGCAACTGATCCAAAAGAAAGCCCTGCTGGAGGACTACAAGAAAGGCGTGATGCAACAGCTCTTCACCCAAGCCATCCGCTTCAAAGACGAACACGGCAACGACTTCCCCGAGTGGGAGGAGAAGAAGCTGGGGGAGGCAACAAAATGGGCATCAGGAGGCACGCCATCGAAGGACAACGCTTCGTTCTGGGAGGGCGACATTCCTTGGTTGAGTGCCGCGTCCATGCACGAAAGGTATTACAGTGACTCACCGCTTAGAGTTTCAAAGGAAGGGGTGAAGTCGGGATCGAAGATGGCGCTGAAAGGAACGCTTTTACTTCTAGTTCGCGGTAGTATGCTTTGGAATCGAATCCCAGTTGGAATCACTACACGCGATGTTGCTTTCAACCAGGACGTGAAGGCGCTTACTCCGACAGGCAAGGTTCTCGCTGGATTTTTGCTCCAGTGGTTTATCGCTTCGGAAAACATGCTTCTCCACAAGGTGGTTGGAACTGGGATCGGCGCAGGCAAGTTGGATACGGATGAAATGAAGAGCCTACGTTTCCGTCTGCCTACGACTGAAGAACAAACCAAGATCGCCGACTTCCTCTCCGCCCTCGACCGCAAGATCGAAAGCGTCGCCACCCAGATCACAGAGACCCAAACCTTCAAGCGCGGGTTGCTCCAGCAGATGTTTGTATGAGTGACTCACCACCCAACACCGTTGCCATGACCCAGTCCGAGCAGGTGCTGGAGGACGGACTGGTGGCGCAGTTGGTCGGCCTTGGCTACGCGAAGGTGGCGGTGACGGATGAGGCTTCCATGCTGGCGAACCTGAAGGCGCAGCTCGGGGCTTTCAACGAAGTGGAACTGACCGACGGGGAGTTCACCAAGGTGCTGCACCACCTGAACAAAAGCGCGGGTGTTTTCAGCAAGGCGAAGACCCTGCGGGACAGGATGAAGCTGGATCGCGAGGACGGAACAACCACCTATCTGGAGTTCTTCGATTCCACCGATCCGCTGCGCAACCGCTGGCAGGTGACTCAGCAGGTGGCGATGGACGAGGGCAGCTACAAGAACCGCTACGATGTCACCATCCTCTGCAACGGCCTGCCGGTGACGCAGATCGAGCTGAAGCGGCGCGGGCTGGAGATGAAGGAGGCTTTCAACCAGATCCAGCGTTACCAGAAGCACAGTTTCTGGAGCGGCCAGGGCTTGTTCCACTTCGTCCAGCTCTTCGTGATCAGCAACGGGGTGAACACGAAGTATTACGCCAACGCCCGCAAGCAGTCCTTCAAGCAGACCTTTTACTGGGCGAGCGAGGACAACAAGACGATCCGCGAGCTGAAGCCCTTCGCAGAGGCTTTCCTGAACCGGGAACACCTCGGCGGGATGATCGGCAAATACACGGTGCTCAACGAGACGGACAAGATCCTGATGGTGCTGCGCCCTTACCAATTCTACGCAGCGGTGGAGATCGTGGAGCGGGTGATTCATCCCCCGGAGACCGATCCCAATGGCTACGTCTGGCACACCACCGGCTCAGGCAAGACGCTGACGAGTTTCAAGGCGGCGCAGATCCTCACCGGGCTGCCGGGCATTTCCAAGGTGGTCTTCGTGGTGGACAGGAAGGATCTGGATTACCAGACGATCAAGGAGTTCAACGGCTTCAGCAAGGGGAGCGTGGACAGCACGAACAACACGAAGAAGCTGGTGGCGCAGTTCACCGACGACACCAAGCTGATCGTCACCACTCTACAAAAGCTCAACACCGCCATCAGCAAGCAGGCGTATCTTGCTGCAATGGAGAAGCTCCGAGACGAGCGGATCATTTTCATCTTCGACGAGTGCCACCGCAGCCAGTTCGGCGACACGCACAAGCGGATCGTGGAGTTTTTCCGCAATCACCAGATGTTCGGCTTCACCGGCACCCCGATCTTCGCGGACAACGCGGCGAGCAAGAACGGCAAGAAGCACACGACCAAGGATCTCTTCCACAAGCAGCTCCACACCTATGTGATCACGGATGCGATCAAGGACGAGAACGTGCTGAAATTCGCCGTGGAATACGTGGGGCGATACAAGAAGAAGGGCGCGACCGAGATCGACATCGAGGTGGAGGGCATCGACACCAAGGAGCTGATGGAATCCCCGGCACGGCTGGAGAAAATCACGGACTACATCATCGACCGCCACGCGGTGAAGACCCGCAACAAGGAGTTCACCGCGATGATGTGCGTCGGCTCGGTGGATACGCTGATCAAATACTACGAGCTGTTCGCCGCGAAGAAGAAGGAGGGCAAGCACAAGCTCCGCATCGCCACGATCTTCAGCTACACCAGCAACGAGGAGGACAAGGACGCGGACGGCATTCTCGATGAGGACAGCGAGATCATCGGCGGCGAAGGCGGCAACCCCCACACGCGGGAGAAGCTGGACGGCTTCATTTCCGACTACAACGCGATGTTCGGGACGGGCTACTCGACCAAGGACACTCAGAGCTTCTATAACTACTATCAGGACATCGCCAAGAAGGTGAAGGCCGGGAAGGTGGATATCCTGCTGGTGGTGAACATGTTTCTAACCGGCTTTGACAGCGTGAGGCTGAACACGATGTATGTGGATAAGAACCTGCGCTACCACGGTCTGGTGCAGGCGTATTCCCGCACCAATCGCATCCTCAACGAGGTGAAGAGCCAAGGGAATATCGTGGTCTTCCGCAACCTCAAGAAACGCACCGACGAGGCCATCGCCCTTTTCTCCAACGTGAACGCCAAGGAGGAAATTTTCGTGCCGCCATACGATGAGTATGTGAAGCAGTTCAATACCGTCGTGATAGAATTGCTAGCACTGACGCCCACTGTCCGCAGCGTGAAAGATCTGCCCGATGAAGAAGCGGAATTGAAATTTGTGAAGATCTTCCGTGAGCTGATGCGCTTGCGGAATATTCTGGAATCATTTTCCGAATTTGAGGATGACGACCTCGCTCTTCCTGCACAGCGCTTTGCTGATTACCGCAGCGCTTATCTGGATCTTTACGACAAGGTCAAAACGGACAATCAAAAGGAGAAAACTTCTATCCTCGATGATGTAGATTTCGAACTGGAATTGATCCACCGCGACGTCATCAACGTGCAGTATATCCTGACCCTGTTAGCGCGGCTCTACGACGCGGACGAAGCCCAGCAACAAAAACTCCGAACACTGATCCTTGATTCCGTCGCGGGAGAAATTGAGCTGCGCAGCAAGCGGGAGCTGATTCAAAAATTTATAGATGGCACCCTACCCAAGCTGGACAGCGCAGCGGAGATTCCGGATTCTTTCGAGGACTTTTGGGAACAGGAACGGGTCAAGGCTTTTGATGCCCTGTGCAAAGAGGAGCATCTTGATCCTGATAAGCTCAAAAAGGTCATCGACAAATACGTTTACACAGGAGACGCCCCCCTACCTGATCCCGACATTGTCGAACTGATCGACCAACCGCTCAAACTAATGGAGAGAAAAAAAATAAGGGAGCGGGTCTTAGAAAAAGTAATCGACTATGTGGGGACTTTTATCGAAGGAATAGCGGCGTAGGCTGTGGAAAGCCCTTGATAAAAGAGGGGGTCAAGCAATTACTTCCAGCCCGTGGTGGATATGCGTATCATATAGTTCTGCGAACTCTACCTGAGCCGCTCCCACATCCTGCTCAAATCGACGTAGGTTAGCTCCGGTATCAACACCGATGGAATGTAGCAGCCAACGCAGGGACTGGAGCAAAAGGCGGGGATCACGAGATAGATGGGCTCCTGCACTGGGGAAAGCATTGACGTTGTCCATGAAGGCCGATTCAGCGCCATAGTCACTGACGACCACTACGCTGTCGATGATGTGGGTCCACCGTGGGTAGATTGCCCCCTCTACGCCATCAGCAGTAAAACTAATACCCTCTCGCAGGGCGTCTGGACTTCTATTTATCTTTAATGCCATTTTGCAAATTTTTGCAAATCTCGCGGAATTACTCCTACACACATACACCCGATTGAAGCCATTTAACACGATGAAAAAATTCTATCACCTCTAGCGAAATTGCGACTCTCTCTAAATTTCATTCCCATCCACACCGACCAATCTTCCCCTCTTTCTTCCATCGCAATTTTTTTCGCATCTTCCGTCCTCCACGCCCTTGCCTTACAAGTCTGATTGCCTGCTGCTTTTATTCCACTTGTATCCCTCTGGATCACATTGTGTAAAAAACAAGTATAAGACTGCAAACTTACTCACCTTCTTTCCCTCGGCCTTTCCTTCCCCCCTTGAAAAGCTTCGCTCGCCTTCTGCCCCTAGATTTATTAGGCGCAGTTTTCAGCTTAGCTTTGCTTCCTCTTTTTTACCTGTTTTACAATTCATGCAACCTCCTTCTTTTCACGTTAATGTCGATTTTCATAATTCAAACGCGATTAGTTTCACGCCGTAGTCGAACTTTGTTCAATATACCATATTGAAACCTACCCTACATAAATAACTAGCGTAACGTAACGAACTATCACTAGAGCTAACTTCAATTTGAATGATCCAAACCCTGAAACCGACCTCTAGACAAATCCTTCATAGTTCAATCTGGTTGTTTCGTTTTTTCATTTCTCGTTTTGCAGCAAGGATGGCCTCACGGCGGGAATCAACATCAAGGTGAGCAATGCGCTGCTCCGTCCTCCGCAGGTCACTGGCCAGGGCGCGGGTGCGCTCACCCTCAGCAACAGCAACAGCGCGGTCACGCATAGTCAGCACAGCCTCTTCGTAGGACTGGCCAGCCTGT
>JASFYY010000102.1:0-12021 GCA_045046875.1 Verrucomicrobiota bacterium
AAATGATAAATGATAAATGAAGAGGGGGCTATTTTTTGTCGGGATGCAGCAGGGGTCTGACGGATTTTAATAACAGCAGGGAGCGATTTTTTTCGGTTTCGAATTGTTTTTCCAGGTCTTTCATTTCCTTTTGCATTTCGAGTAGTTCTTTGCGCAGATCGCTGACTTCGGTGGCTTGTTTTTTTTCTACTTGCAGTTTTTTGATGGCAGATTCGGCTGCTTTGTATTCTTTGGATTCACTGTTGCCGCTATCGATGAAAGTCTGCAAGGCTCCCAGGGAGCGACGATCCTTGAGGCTGGACAACGCGCGCATCGCCGAGGTGCGCAGCGAGAGTTTGGGGGAGGAGAGGTAGCCGGTGACATAGGTTCTGACTTCTTCGTGAATGGCGCTGTCGGTTTTTTCATCACGCACCAGAATAGCGAGGCTGTTGAGGGCGCTGCCAAAGCTGTAAGTGGTAAAGTTCTGCTCCTGCCCTTTTAATACGTCCATGATCAGCTTGGCATCACTGGCGGCGCCCAGATCTCTCAGGGCGTGGATGGCGGCACTGGCCAGAGTATTGCGGAAGGAAGGTTTTTTCAGAACTTCAGCAAGTAAGGGGCGCACTTCGCCAGCGGGGAATTTGCCCAAGGCGTCAATGGCGGAGGCGGCGACTTCAGGGTTGTTTTCTTTTTCCGCGACCTGCTTGAGGCTGGTCAGCGCGGTTTCGCTGTAGAATTTCGCCAAAGACTTGACAGCTTCCCGGCGGACCCGCGCGTTCTCTTGTTGCAGGGATTGGGTCAGAGCGATCAGCGCCTCGGGGCTGTGCGTTTTGACCAGGGCCTTGGCCGCTTCGATGCGTACTCCGTAAAAGGAGTCGTGGTTGAGACTGTTTTTGAGTTTGGCGATGCTCTTGCTGTCTTTTTTGCCAGCTAAAAGTTTCACTGCCAGCAGTCGACCCATCATGTCCTTTTCGTTTTTCAGCTGGGCACTGCGGGTGGAGGTGGGGGGATGGAAATCGATGTCGGTTAACAGAGTGTATTCAGGGTCGATACGGATGATGTCGGGTTTTTTGGCGAGATCAAAATAGAAGTCCTCGGAGGCCTGGGTGAGATTGATCGTGAAGTCGTGGGCCTTGCCATCGACGATCAGGCGCACGGGCATTGGAATGACAAATAACATTACCTGGTCGCTGACTTTTTGTGTCTGGGAAATACTGAGCTTGGCCTGGCTGCGTTTTTCATCCCAGTGGTAAGAAACTTTGAGCTTGGGGGTGCCGCCGTGGTGAACCCATTGATCAAAAAAGCGGTCCCAGGAGCGGCCGGAGAATTCTTCTATCACTTTTCTGAGGTCGGCGGTTTCAACGGTCTGACCGCGATTGCGTTCGACATAACTCTGAATGCATTTTTGATAGAGTTCGGATCCCAGTTGGGACCTTAACATGTGCAGCACCCAGCCGCCTTTGGGGTAAACGCGGTAGTCGAATTGTTGCCAGGGGTCGGTGTAACCGCGCCAGGTGATGGGTTTGTTATCTTTGCTTTTGATGATGCGCTGGGCGTCCAGATACAACTGATAGCGCATGGCGTCGTCGCCGTTTTTGGATTGTTCGTAGAGATTGGTGTAGAAGGTGGCAAAACCTTCGTTCAGCCAGAGCTGGCTCCAGTCTTTTGCGGTGACCAGATCGCCGAACCATTGGTGCGCCATTTCGTGAGCATCGAGCGGGTAGCTGCGGCGGATATTTTCCGAGCTTTTGGAAAACAGGGTATTAGTGGTGAGGGTGGTGAGGCTGGTATTTTCCATGCCGCCGGCGACAAAGTCATGCACACAGACGCTGTAGTATTTGTCCCAGGGATAGTCCACGCCGATTTCTTTTTCGAAGAAGGCCATGATTTTTTTGGTATCGCTGAAGGAATTTGCGGCGACTTTGAATTCCGAGGGAGGGGTGTAAAAAGCGAGCGGGATTTTTTGGTATTGATCCTCTAGTTTTTTGAAATATCCGGCCACCACCGAGATCAGGTAGTTGGCGTGCGGCTGTTGCTGGGACCAATGGAAGGTGGTGAAACCGTCCACACTTTTTTCACTCAGCAGTTTGCCGTTGGAAAGCACGATCATGCCCTGGGGTACCTTGCAGATCACTTCTGAGGTGAAACGTTCGTTGGGGTAGTCGTAACCGGGGAACCAGTAGCGGTGTTTTTCCGGCTCACCCTGGGTCCAGAGCTGGTCGTCGCCTTTTTTGTAACCCATGACCGCGGTGCGGAAATAAAGACCGTGCTCGGGTTTTTCAACGGTGTAGGTGATCTTCACCCAGTTTTCCTGTGTGGCGGGGATGGCTTGTTTGAAGGTCAGGGTGAGTTTTTTGTCGTCGTTCTGCCAGTCTTGCAATGGTGCGGAGGACTCGATTTTTTCGATCGACAGGTCGACGGCATCCAACTGCAATTGTTCGAGATCTTTGGCGATGGGAGAAAAGGTCAGGGTGGCGACGCCGGTCATGCCCTGTTTGGCAAAGTCGGGTTCGAGCTCGAGTTTGAGGTGTTTCACATCAACGCGACGGTCACGCTCGTAGTGGCGTCCTCCGATACCCGGTTTGGATTCGTAGAGCGTGTTCAGGTGCTGGCCCTTGGCGGCACAGTTCTGCCAGGCGTGCTCCGCGGCGTTGACCAGAGGCGATGGGGGAAACAGTAGGGCCAACAGCATTAAAAGTGCCGTGAGCAAGAGCGGGGGGTGGAGTCGGGCTGCGGATTGAGCGTGCAGATTTTTCATAGATCTTTGAAATAATACAAATCATCGTTATTGTCTCTCTTAATCTTGAATTTATGAATTCCCGTTATCTATCCATTCACGCTGTTTTTGCTCTATTGGCATGTTCATTGAGCGCAGCCGACACCTATCAACCCCGTAATACCCAGAAGCCTGGAGAAGAACCTGTCACGCCCCAGCAGGCAGTGAAGGCGATCACCTTGCCGCCGGGATTCGCTGCGAGTTTATACGCTGGCGAGCCGGATGTGCGTCAACCGATCGCCATGGTGCTTGATGACCGTGGACGGATTTGGGTGGCTGAGTCCTATTCCTACCATGAGTGGGAGAAAAAGGGCGAGGACCGCATTGTGGTGTTCGAGGATACGGACAATGACGGCAAGCACGACAAGCGCACGATTTTCTGGACAGGTGGCAATCATGTGTCGGCGATGACGGTGGGATGGGGTGGTGTCTGGGTGGGCGATGCACCGAATTTGCTTTTTATTCCCGACCGCAATCGTGATGATGTGCCGGACGGCGAGCCCGAGGTGGTATTGGATGGGTGGAGCACCAAAGCCAAGCATAATTTTTTCAGTGGTCTGACTTGGGGCATTGATGGCTGGATGTATGGACGGCATGGCATCACCGCACCGTCTTTGGTGGGGGTGCCGGGCACGCCGGAGGAGAAGCGGGTCAAACTCGACTGCTCGATCTGGCGTTTTCATCCGGTGAGTAAGAAGTTTGAAGTGGTGGTTCATGGTACGACCAATCCCTGGGGTCTGGATTGGAATGATATGGGGGAGTTGTTTTTCTCTAATAACGTCAATGGTCATCTGTGGCACGCCATTCCCGGCGCCTATTTTCCCCGGATGAACAATCATGGTGAGGGTCTGGGAAAAAATGTTTATGAGCGGATTCAGATGTGTACCGATCATTTGCATCATGCGGGCAGCACCGATGACTGGACCAAAACGCGTGACGGCAAGGGGGTGCATGGCAAGTTGGGAGGAGGGCATACTCACTGCGGGGCGATGATTTATCTGGGAGGCAAATGGCCCGCAAAATATAAAAACTCGATTTTCATGTCCAATACCCACGGGCGTCGTTTGAACAATGACCGGCTTGAGAGGCGTGGCTCAGGTTATGTGGGCAAACACGGAGAGGACTTTATGTTTGCCAATAATCCCTGGTATCGTGGAGTCACCCAGCTCTACGGGCCGGACGGTGATGTGTATGTATCCGACTGGTGCGATGACGGGGAGTGTCATGATCATGATGGTGTGCACCGTACTTCGGGGCGTATTTATAAAATCACCTACGGGGAAAAGGGCAAAGCCGGGGCACTCGATTTGTGGAAGGCTTCGGACAAACGCCTGGTGGCGTATCAGTTGGATCGGAATGAATGGTTCGCACGCAAAGCCCGCAGTATTTTGCAACAGCGCATGGTGGATGGGAGCTTGGATGTCAAAGTTGTCGCAGCGGCGCTTAAGGATGTTTTTTCAGGGGATTCATCGACGGCGCAACGGATTCGGGCCTTCCTGACCTTGAAGGTCACGGCTTTGTTGGATGATGAGCTGATCAAATCCGCGTTGGATGATGACAATGAACATCTCCGGGTTTGGGGGGTAAGAGAGGCCGCTGAACTTGGGGGTGAGCTGTGGGCAAAACGCTTGTTAGAAATGGCAAAGTCGGATCCGTCGGCTTTGGTGCGGGTGTATATCGCAGCGTCGATGGCTCAGTTGCCCGCTGAGCAGCGCTGGCCGGTGGCCCGGGCTTTGGCGCAGCATGTCGAGGATAAGGATGATCATAATATCCCCTTGATGCTGTGGTATGGAATCAAAGATATCAGCGCGGAGAATCCTGCTGAGGCGATTGCGCTGTTGAGACAAGCGAAGTTTCCGGTGATCTCTCGTTCGATCGCTCACGCCTTGTCGGCGGCGGGGGATTTGCAACCCTTGCTGAAAGCTTTTGGTGAAGTTTCATCCGATGAGATCCGGCAAGAAGTGCTTGCCGGAATGGTGGAGGGTTTGAAGGGGCGTCGGGAGATTAAAGCTCCGGCTGCCTGGAAGGCGGTGATGCAAACAAGTCGTTCATCGTCTGAACTGTATCCCCTGGCGCTGCGCTTGAATTTTATATTTGATGAAGCGGCAACGCTGGCTGAATTGGAACGCACCCTGGCGGATAACAAAGCGGAGGTTGCGGCCAAGCAACTTGCGCTGGATTTGATCCGTGAGTCGGGCAATAAAAAATCGGTGGCGGCTATTTTGACTTTGCTCGACAATGCCGAGCTTCGTCTGAGCGCGATCGAAGCTCTGGCGGCTTTTGACCAGGCCGAGATCGCTGCGACTTTGATCAAACAATATCCGGATTTCAAATCACCCGATCAGCTGGCCACGGTGAATACCCTGACGGCGAACCCTAAATTTGCGCGGCTCTTGTTAGATGCGATTGCTGCTAAAACCGTGCCGAGCCAGGCGGTGACCGCTTATCATGCCCGCCAGATCATGACCTTCAAGAATAAAGAGCTCAATAAACATTTGAGAAAAGTGTGGGGCAAGCTCGGTAGTTCTTCGGTGGAGAAAAAGGCTTTGATCAAAAAGTGGCAGGATCAGTTAACTCCTGATGTGTTGGCCAAGGCGGACGTCAAAAACGGGCATGTAAAATTTCAACAGCTGTGCATGGCTTGTCATAGTCTAAAAGGTGAGGGCGGCAATATCGGCCCTGATCTGACCGGGGCGAACCGGGGGGATATTGCTTATATGTTGGAGAACATCATCGATCCGTCGGCGACCTTGCCACAGGATTTCAAACTGACAATTATCACCAAGAAAGACGGGACGGTAGCCAGTGGCAATGTGTCCTCCGAGAATGAATATACCATCACCCTGCGAACACCGGCGGGTGAGGTGTCGGTGGCGACCAAGGATGTGGCCAAACGCGAAGTGCTGGATCAGTCAATCATGCCGGAAGGTTTGCTGGGTGTGTTGAAAGCTGATGAGGTTCGGGATTTGCTGGGGTTTTTGGGGAGATGAAGTATGGTTGTTCCTTGGTTGTTCCTTGGTTGAGCGGTTAGTGGGTATAGGATTTTTTAACCACTGATTCACACTGATGAACACTGATTTTTTTAGGGAGGGTATTTTGTGTGAGGTGTGAGTATTTGGGGGATTTTTATGTTGTTAGGACTGGCGTGGACAGATTTAAAAATCTATCCTACGGGGGGATGGGTGGTAAGAATAGGTTGTTGGTTCAGTGCTCTTTATTTTTAGATTTTCTTCATCAGTGACTATCAGTGGTTAAAATGTAGATTTTGGATTTAACCACTGGAGAGCACTGATTTTTTTTGAGGAAGTATTCTGTTTTACAGGAGCGCGGACTTTTTAGTCCGCCGCAAAGTTGCCTGTTATGGAGGATGAATCGTGCGGGTAGGAAAACCCGCGCCCGGGTGCAGGACAAAAAAGTTAGCCATTGCTTATTGAAAGCTCCCTTATCACCCATCAACCTCATTTCGCCCTTTTAGGGCTGACAATAAAACCGATTTAACCCCAGCGCTTCGCACTGGGCTATCACATTTTGTCCTTACAGGACAGTTTGCTTTCATCTCTTTTCACCAACTGTGCTCAATGAGGCAGCCCCGCGCTTGCCACCGGGCTATCACATAGGACGGTTTGCTTTCATCTTTTTTGCACCAACGGTGCTCAATGAGATAGCCCAGTGCGAAGCGCTGGGTAAAGATTCCAATCCTTCCAGCCCTGCAAGGGCGAAACGCATAGAAGTTAGCATCCTAATTGTTTTGTTTTACACCCCCCGCACCCCTTCGGTTAAGTTGGCTGTTGTTGGAAGGTTTTTTGCCGTGTACGGTGACAGGGTATGAGAATTGATAATTATTTGAAAAATAATCAAGTGCTGACTATTTTCATAGTTATGCTTTTGTTTGCGTGTTTATTTGGACGTGGCTGGGTCAACGCCGCTCCGGGGGAAGAGCCGGATCCGGAAACGATCGCTGCGGTGGAGAAGTTTATGCGGGTCATGAAGGTGAAAGAGGGGCTGGATCCTACAATTAAGAGTATGGAGAAAATGAGGGATTCACTGATTGATCAGGAGGAGATCAGTGATGAAGAGAAGCGTGAGGCAAAAAGGGAAGCTGAAAAATTATCGGGAGATATCGTCAAAATGATGACCTGGGATCATATCGGGCCTTCGTTGGTGCGTGTTTATGCTAAAGTGTTCACAACCCAAGAGGTAAACGGTTTGATTGAACTGTTCGAATCACCAGCGGGGCAAGTGTATGTGGAAAAGCAGGAAGAGCTCAGATGGGCGACGATGGAGGAGATGCAAAAAGTTGTGTTGGAGCTGATGCCAAAACTCAAGAAGAAGGTCAAAGAGGCAGTGGGAAAGGTTGAAAAAGAGTCGGCTGAAAAGAAGTGATTTGGATGCCATCCTTGTATTTCCGGTTGTCGTCACCGAGAATACAAGAATGAATGAAGGCGTTGATTGGAGGAGAAAGCTATCCTGTCGGAGAGCAGATCACGGTGCAATCGATTCTCGGCCTTGAAGATATTTTCAGGGGAGGCGAGATTATTTAAACTCAGGGAAAAAGGGGTTGTGTTGTTTTTCTTCGGCGATGCTGCTGATGGGGCCGTGGCCGGGACAGAGGATGGTATTGTCGGGTAGGGTGAGGATTTTCTGGCGGTTGTTTTGCAGGGCGTCGGTGAAGGATATTTGCCCACCCCCCATGGAGCCGGCGAACATGGCATCGCCGACGATGGCGATGGGGCGGGCCAGGCCCTCGATGAAATAGGTGGTGCCGCCGATGGAGTGACCGCTGGTGGTGAAGGTGTGCACGCTGAGATTGCCAATGGCAAAGCTGGTGCCTTCATCGAACAGGGCGCTGCCGGCTTGAGGCTCGAGGCGGTTGCAGTAGATGGAAGTGTCCGGATCGCAACCTTGCTGCAAGGTGTCGAGGTCGGCGATGTGGTCACCGTGGGTGTGGGTGATGAAAATGGATTTGAGCTTCAGTTGTCGTGCGTCCACTGCAGCGAGGATCGCACTGGCATCGGTTCCGGTGTCGAAGGCGGCGGCGATCTGCGTTTGCGGATCCCAGACGAGGAAGGCGTTGACCAGCATGTCATGCCAGGGAGTGTTAAATTGCTGCAGACCTTCGAGTTCGACGTTTTGTGGGTGCCACTGTTTTTTTGCCGAGACGACCAAGGCGCCTGGATCGAGGCCGAGAGCGGATGCCAACGTGCGCAGTGGGTTTTCATCCTGGTCACTAAATTGCCCTTGCAGGAATTGCCGGATGAGGGATTCGCTGACGCCGGTCTTTTTGCTCAGTTGGGAGGTGGAGAAACCGAGGCCGCGCATGCTTTTGCCAAGAATGTCTTCAAAAAAGTCTTCAATGGAAATTTTCATAATTCTATATTCTGAATTCTAGCTCCTATTTAACCATCCGTTGTTCGCCAGCGTAAAGGTTGAAACTTTGATCGCGCAGGAAGCCGATCAGGGTTTGTCCGGATTGGCGGGCAAATTTAACTGCCAGGCTGCTGGGGGCGGATAGTCCGACGACAAAGGGGATGCCGGCGGCGAGGGCTTTTTGCATCAGCTCGAATGAGATGCGGCCACTGAGCAGCAGGATGGTATTTTCGAGTGGCGTGGATTGTTCGAGCAGGGCGTGACCGATGATTTTATCCAGCGCGTTGTGGCGTCCGACGTCTTCACGGATGACTTGCAGTTGTCCGTCGCTGGAGAAAAGTGCGGAGGCATGCAAACCTCCGGTTTGGTGAAAGTTCTTTTGTTGTTGTTTCAGTTGGGTAGGCAGTGAGAGCAGGTCCTGGACGGTGACTTGCATGTTATCCTGAGCTAGCGGAGGGAAGGATTGGAAAACTGAATCGATGCTGGTTTTGCCACAGACTCCGCAACTGGACGAGGTGAAAACATGGCGGGAGAGTTGATCCAGTTCGGCGCAGTTTCCTTTTTTGAGTAGCACATCCAGCACATGACCCTGGGGGTTATCATCTGACTGGGTGTTTTGGCATTGCGAAATTTCAAAGAGGTCGTCAACGTGGCGAATGACATTTTCGGACAATAGGAATCCGGCAGCGAGTTCGCGGTCGTGGCCGGGGGTGCGCATCAGCACGGCGATGCTTTTCCCCTCGATGCGAAGTTCAACCGGCTCCTCGACCGCCACGAGGTCGGGTTGGGTGCTTGGGGAAAATTCAGCGGGGGTTGTGGTTGCCGTTGATGCTTTCCACTGCTCGATGTCGAATGACAAAACTTCGCCGTATTTTAAATCCTGCAGATCCTGCTGGGTATTGAGATTGGAAAAGAGGGGTTTTTCGCTATCAGTGATTTTTCGTTCGATCAGGAGTTCTTCGTCAACACACTGCTGGATGAATTTTTGTAAGGACAACTGACCGGCGGCGAGGTGCGTTTTGATTTTTGGCAGCAGGCTGCGCGGGTAAACCGCGGCGAGTGGTTCCCAGTAACGTCCGCTGCGTGGTACAACGCCTTGTCCGCTTTGCTCTGCCTGTTTGATCAGATGGTGTAGGTAGGCGGGGCTGATTTGTGGCAGGTCAACGGCGAGCACCAGTAAAAATCTGGCTTGGCTGTGCTCCAGGCAGGAGGCGAGCGCACTCAGCGGGCCTTGTTCGGCTACTTGATCGCAGACCCGTTCGACGCCGTCAGGCAGGTCGGCGAGTTGTTGTCCGCTGCGGATGGAGATCAGCAGCGGGAGAGGGGTGAGCTGGCGCAGTTTGGCCAGTTGAGTCAGGTAGAGCGCCTTTTCGCCGGCTTCGCAGATGAGCAGACTTTTGTCCTCACCCATGCGGGAGGATTTTCCTCCGACCAACAAAGCGGCTGCTGTTTGGTCAGAGCTCATCGGGCATGGTGCTGGAGAAGACTCAGTTACCAAAAACGCGCACGTCGGCGTCTTTGCGCAAGCGTTTGAGCCAGTCTTCGACGATCTTTTGGCGTTTTTCCTGAGTGACCATTTTATCGACTTGTTCATGGACCTCGCTCAGTGGCGGGGTTTTGCCTTCTTGTTTGGCATCGAGGTAGAGCAGGCGCCAATCACTGCCGTCGTCGATGACTTGGCTGACTTTTCGCGGTTCGAGGCTGAAGGCGATGTCGGTGATTTTTTTGTTCAAGGCATCTTTGCCGATGGTGCCGGCGCTGCCGCCCTCGGAAGCGAAGCTGTCCTGGGAATAGGTTTTGGCCATGGTGGCGAATTCGGCTCCGTCGAGAAGTTTTTTGCGAATTTCTTCGATCAAAGCTTTTTGTGAGGAGGCCGCCGCGGGGCCTTCACTGGTTTTTTTAGGGATGGAAAGCATGCGTAATTTGACAAAGCTGTCGCTGGCAAACTGGCTGCGGTTTTTTTGATAAACGGCTTGGCGTTGTTTGGGGGTATTGACCATGATACGTCCCCCCGAGTTCTGCGAACGCATCGCACCGACGATGATTTGTTCTTCCTGGATTTTTCTGAAGTCGGGGAAAGTGAGACCGGATTTCTGCAGCTCTTCATTGAACTTTTTGCGATCACCTTTGAATCGATCCCGGACGATGCGGTCGACGGCTTGGTCGATGTATTGGCGTTTGATCACTCCACCTTTGGTTTTGAACTCGGCGAGGATCAGTTTGCGGTCGATGAGATCCTTGAGCGCAGCGGCCTGGATCTCTTTGATTTTGGCATCGCGGTCAGCAGCCGTGGCGGTTTGGTTTTGGAACAGCCACAGTTGGACCTGGGTCATCACAGCTCCGGAGACTTCGGCTTTGGTTACCACTTCCCCGTTGACGGTGGCGGCGATGCCGTTGACTTCATCCGCAGCTTTGCTGGTCAGCGGCAAGAGGAAAAGCGCGCCGGTGCAGGCGAGCGTTAATAGGGTGGTGATTGAAGTGGATTTCATGACAGATAACAGGTGGTCGTGCGGCAAGGCGGGAAGGAAACCACACTACATGACATTTTTTTTTTAACCACTGATTTCACGGATTAGCACTGATAGGAAAGAAGAATATAAACTGGAAGAATAATGCGAATTTGACTTGGCTAATTGTCTCCAGTGGTTTGATTCCGTCTATCTCCATTTGATTCAGGCTCGTTGCACTCTGTGTTGATCAGGGAAGGTGTCAGTGGTTGTATTCCTAGAATTTAAAAATGTCGTGTGGTGTGAATGAGAATAGCAAATTTCTAGGGAACCATGCTACAGGGTTTTGATTAGCTCAAGCGCGTTCTCTAATCGTTTGAGCTGATTTTTCCCTTTTAGACGCGGGAAGCGGCCGTTTGCTTGCAAATAACCGCCTTTTTTTGTCAGCATCAGCTTGTTCTCTCGGATTTCGAGGGAGGAAATTCCGAACAAAGCGGCGCGCAGGCGCAATTCGGAGCAGATCAACAGGTGAAGGACCGGGGATGGCAAGGGGCCAAAACGATCGAGCCAGTTGTGTTCCAGTTTTTGTAGCTCGTCGAGCGAGGTGAGTTGGGCAAGGTGGCGGTAGGCGGTGATGCGCAGTTGTGAGTCGGGCATGTAAGCGGCTGGCACAAAGGCGGGCAGTGAGTCTTGGGGTGCTTGTAGGTATTGGGCTTCGGAAGTGGCGATGAAGTCGATGTGGAAAGACACTTCGATACGGGTCAGCTGGGTATCGCCTTTCATTTTGCCGACGGATTGTTTGAGCAATTGGCAATAGAGGTCGAAGCCGATGGCGGCGATGTGGCCGCTCTGGCGAGTGCCGAGCAGATTGCCTGCGCCGCGGATTTCGAGATCGCGCATGGCGATTTTGAAGCCGGCGCCGAGCGCGCTGTATTGTTTGATCGCATTGATGCGCTTGCGCGCGTCTCCGCCGGTGACCATGTCACGGGGGAGCAACAAAAGGGCGTAGGCGCGGTGATCGGCGCGGCCGACGCGGCCGCGCAGTTGGTAGAGGTCGGCCAGACCGAAGCGGTCGGCGCGGTCGATGATGATGGTATTGGCATTGGGGATGTCGAGTCCGCTTTCGATGATGGTGGTGCAGACGAGCACATCGATGTCCCCGTTGATGAAGCGTCGCATGATGCCTTCGAGTTCGCCTTCTTCCATCTGGCCGTGGCCGATGGCGACCCGGGCGCCGGGACAGAGCAGCTCGATTTTTTTGTGCATGCCTTCGATCGATTTGACCCGGTTGTGGAGAAAATAAACCTGTCCCTGACGCTTCAGTTCGCGGTTGATGGCTTTGCGGATGAGTTTTTCATCGTAGGGACAAATAGTCGTTTGCACCGGGAAGCGGTTGATCGGCGGGGTGTCGATGGTGGACATGTCGCGGGCACCCATCAGCGATAGGTAGAG
>JASFYY010000103.1:0-11004 GCA_045046875.1 Verrucomicrobiota bacterium
AGAAGATCGGGATACCTTTATATTGAAACGCGTAAAGCCTAGTAAATCGTTGCTCTCTAAAAAAGAAAAAAAAGCCACTTAAGTTGACGCGTATGCCTTACAGGGCTGAATAAATATTTCACCTACTCAACCCAGGGTTTCACCCCGGGCTGTCACATGGCCGGCCTTTCAGGCCGCAAAGATTATGAAATTTAAATTCGTA
Organism: Verrucomicrobiota bacterium; assembly: GCA_045046875.1. GTDB lineage: Bacteria > Verrucomicrobiota > Verrucomicrobiia > Verrucomicrobiales > DEV007 > JAADHD01. Next base: position 203 of record JASFYY010000103.1, read on the forward strand.
GCCCTAATATTGAGCATTCTATTTGCCCTGTGCCCGTCAACAAGAGCTGACGAGTTCCGTCCGGCTTTGCTAGAAATCATCGAACGGGATGGCGGCTGGGTGGATGTGACCTGGAAGGTTCCTATGCGTTCGGATAAAGTGCTGGCGGTCAAACCGCTGCTACCTGGATTTCTAGAAGCAATGGGTCCCGGATCCGGACGTCGTGTTCCTGGTGCTTGGATCGAAACCGCTTCTTATCGTGCGGGGGATAAGACCTTAAACGGATCAACGTTGAAGATGGAAGGTCTTTCGGCTGTGCCGGTGGATGTGTTGGTGCGGATCACCCTGAAGGACGGGACGCAACATTCAACCATCATGCGCTCCGGCAGCACCAGCTACACCATTCCAGAAAAAGTGACCAACAAACAATTGGCTTTTTCTTATTTACGCATGGGAACCATTCATATCCTGGAGGGGTACGATCATTTGCTGTTTTTGCTGGCGCTGTTGTTGATCGTATCCGGTTTCCGCAAATTGCTGTGGACGATCACCGCCTTTACCCTGGCTCATAGCATCACCCTGGGGCTGGCAACTTTGGGTTTGGTGCATGTTCCCTCGGCACCTACTGAGGCAGTCATCTCCCTGAGCATTCTTTTCCTCGCGGCGGAGATTATCCGTCTGCGGGCAGGTGAAAAACCGCTCACGGCGAAGTATCCCTGGGTGGTGGCCTTTTCATTCGGGCTCATCCATGGCTTGGGATTTGCCGGAGCTTTATCCGAAATCGGAGTGCCACAGAATGCCGTTCCATTGGCACTGGTGATGTTCAATGTCGGGGTGGAAATCGGCCAAATCGCCTTTGTGACCGTGGTGGCGGCACTCATCGCTCTGACCAAACGATTCATCATGCCGAGCCATGAGTTTACAGGCAAGCTAGTGCCCTATGCGATCGGCGCAGTGGCTACGTTCTGGACGATTGAGCGGACGCTTTCGTTTTTGTGAGCGTGATGGTCAAAAATACAAGCGCAGACCGCTGTACCACGTCCATCCTGAAAAATTTTCACTTTCGCTTCCGCCTACCATGTCAGCGTATTCGATTCCGGTCATCACTTTGAGTTTGTTGCCATAGATATACCAGTTCAGTCCCAGGTAGCCGGCTTGGTAGCGATTGCCAAATTCAGAGCTGGAAAAATCCGGCGTTTCGCGTTCGTAGTGCCTTTGCAAACGCAAGCCATCGATGTTGCTGGAGCTGGCATATTGATAACGGAGCACTACTTGTAATTTGTCTGAATAAATGAACCAGGCTGGTGTCAAGCTGAGCCCCCAAGCATCGCCTACTTCATCGTATCCTTCGGCGTAGAAGATCTGGGTGAGATTAGATGTGCGCCCTTCCTGAAGATCCATGCTTAATGAATACGAGTTGCGGTAGGGGCTGGCATTTTTGCTGTTTGCAGTCGAGTTGTGAAGGTAGTAGAAGCGAAAGTTGGCTTTTTCTACATTCAACTTTTCGCTCATATTGTATCCCAGTCTCGCTAGAGCAAAAGGGTTGTCATAGGATTCCGTGAAAGTATTTCCAGAGTATCCGCCGATCAGATAAGTCCACTTATCCATTTTCATTTCCAGGGAAGCTCCGGGACTTTTGGAAGGTGATAATTGATCGACGAGCAGGGAGCGCTCAAGGGTGAGGATTCGACTTGATGAGGTATTGTATTCATCGGAAAATCCAGCTTTTTGTTTACCGATTCTTATCTGGAAATTATCAGTGGGGCGCCAGGCAAGGGTGAAGGTGTCGAGTGCATTCACGTCGATGGAGTTATTGCTGACTCCGTCGGTTTTGATATTGAAGTTTCCTGCCAGCGTGAAGTTCTCAAAAAAAATGGTTCGCAGGCCTAAGCGGGCACGACGTGTCTCCAGTTGACTGGCGCTTCCCGCTGAAGAGTCGATGGCATAGGATTCTATTTGGTAGAGACCGAAAAATGATATTTCCTGAATAAAGGGATTATCGGAATTGGAATAAATCAGGGGATAGGACCACAGGCGGTCAAGATAGGGGTGCTCTGCCTCCTCGGGCGCGCCTGTGCCGGTGATGTCAATTTCTTCATTGGCTTCCCCATAATACTGAGCACGTCGCATGAGTGGAAACCCTAATGGCGGGCGTATTGCCGAGTTAGTATGATTGGCAGGAGGAGCAAGGTTGGTGGTGGGGGCTCCCTCGGGTTTTGCTGTTTGTTGAGCCTGGGCTGGGGTAAGTTCCCAAAAAATCATCAAGCAGATCACAAGATGAAATACCCATAATGGGCATTTTGTGATCAATGTTATATGGCATGCCCGGGTCTGACTTTTGCTCATGAGTAGAAGTGACTAATGTAGGCTAAATCAGCTGCCGGACAAGGAATACAATCGGGAGAAATGCGATTCAAATATAAGGCCGTTTTTACCGGCTGGTAAATATTCAAGTCGTTGACAGTATGGTTATTATTGCCGCGGCTTTAGCTGGTATTTAATGCAATGAGGCGTAGCCTGTTGGTCAAATTGGAAGCTGCGTTTTGCAAAATTCCAATAGCGAATAAAAATGAAAGATGATCCAGAAAAAAAGCGTCATATCGTCAAGGTTCTCATCAGCTGGGTGCTGCACTCTTTGCTGATCACTTTAGCGGTGGTGATGACAATTGTCCTGGTATCGGCATTCGCTTCGCGAAATATGCCGACGATTGAAAAGTGGCATCACCAGCCTTTCAAGAATGAATTTGTCGCGAAGGATCTCACTGAGGATTATGGATTTGAGCAATACCTCGAGCTGGAAGAGTCGATGTTTAAAAGTCTAGCGGATTACATGCTGGACCCCGATAAGCTTGAAGGGCACTCGCCTTATTCTCGATTTGTCAATGGGGGGTCACAGGATCCTGCACGACAGCCCGTTAATTGGAACCGTACGGTTGAATTACTGCCTTCAGGTAAGCTGAAAGGGGGGGTATTGCTGCTTCACGGTTTATCCGATTCTCCTTATAGTTTACGAAGTCAGGCAGAGTTATTTTATTCACAGGGCTTTTATGTGCTGGTTATGCGTATGCCTGGGCACGGCACAGTGCCTGCCGGATTATTGAATGTGACCTGGCAGGACTGGGCGGCTGCGGTGCAGCTTGGTGCCAAGCACGTGCGGGACAAGGTCGGAGGCTCATTGCCATTTTATATCGGTGGATATTCGAACGGCGGAGCTTTGGCGGTTCAGCACAGTCTGGCAGCAGTGGTCAAGGGGGAACCTGTTCCTGACCAGTTATTTCTTTTTTCTCCGGCGATTGGAATCACGGGTTTTGCCCGCGCGGCCTGGTGGGATTCTTTATACGGTTTCATCCCCTATTTTGAGAAATCAAACTGGCTCGGAATTGAGCTTGAATACGATCCCTACAAATACAATTCGTTCACCAAGAACGCGGGCACCCAGAGCTGGGAGCTCGCCAATGAAATCAATGCGAGATTGATGGAGGTTAAAGAGAAAAGGCGCATGGATAGGGTGCCTTTGATCCTGGCTTTCCAGTCTGTGGTAGATGCAACGGTTGAGGCCAGGGTTCTGGTCTCCGGCTTGTTTGATCATCTTGAAACCGAGGGCAATGAAGTGGTGTTTTTTGACATCAATCGCTCAGAGCAAATGGACAGTTTTTTGTCGTTAAAATTTGCTCAAAAGCTCGATGCATTAATGAAGCAGACTGATTTAAAATACACGGTTACAAAGGTGACTAATCGTGACCGGCAGACTCACCAGATCAGCGCCCACTCCCGTTTGCCAGGGGTGGCTGAATTGGAGGTGGAAGAGCTTGATTTCAAGTGGCCAGTCGGAGTTTATTCTCTCGCCCACGTGGCGATCCCATTTCCGGCGGATGACCCTCTTTATGGTGGGACGGCTCCCGAGCCGCCTGTTTTCGGGCTGAATATCGGTTCTTTTCATCCGATTGGAGAGAAACATGTGCTTAAAATTCCGCCGAGTCAGCTGATTCGCATAAGGTATAACCCTTTTCACCCTTATATAAATGAACGCATGATGGAAGTGGTGGAGAAGGATTTAGGAGACGGGAGATAGGCAATGCAAAATAATCGTATTCGTGGGTATTTGTTTTCCGTAGGTGGCTGGGTCGCGGCTGCGGGTTTGTTCATGCTGATTCGTTACATTGGACTGGGTTCAGTTCCGGAGTTCGAGGGTTTCGATTTTAGCCAGATTCAGCATGCCTATCTTTTTGCCAAGAGTTTGATCCTTGGAGGGATTTTGGGCAGTGTGTTTTATCTGCTCGATCGGGCGCTTAACCGACCGGCGCTTCGGCGCAAACCATTCGGAGTCCTGATGATTGTTCAGGCGGTGGGAAATCTGGTTTTGGTCGTGGTTGCCCTGGTAAGCGTGGCTTTACTCGAAATGGCTCGGACGGAGCAAGGGTTTCAGGTAGCGGGGCTTGTTGATAGGATCATAAGTACTAATTTTTTGGTCGCTGCCACCTATGTCACGGTGGTGAGTTTTTTGTTTGGTTTTTTCAAGCAAGTGGATCGCAAATTTGGACCGGGAAATTTGTGGAAGCTGTTGATAGGCATGTATCATCACCCGCGCGAGGAGAAGCGCATTTTCATGTTTCTTGATCTTGAGGCGTCCACCACCCATGCCGAGCGCCTTGGGCATGTGCAGTTCAGCCGATTGATCCAGGATTGTTTTATAGATTTATCGGTGGTTATCGATCATTACGCCCAGATTTATCAATACGTGGGGGATGAAGCGATTTTGTTCTGGGATGTCGAAGATGGCTTACGGGATGCCAACTGCTTGCGGGCTTATTTCAGGTTTGTCGATCAATTGGATTCCCGCAGTAATTATTACCAATCGGAGTATGGGGTAGCCCCGGTCTTTAAGGCGGGGATAAATATTGGCAGTGTCACGGTTTTGGAAGTGGGGGAGATCAAACGTGAAATTTCCTATCTTGGGGATGTTCTTAATACCGCAGCCCGAATTCAGGGCAAGTGTGGTGAATTGGGCGAGTTGCTGTTGATATCCGAAAAACTTCACCAACAGCTCACCAATATACCGGATAACTTCACGATGAAATCCATCGGCAGCATCGGGCTACGTGGACGTGAGCAAGCAGTTGATATTATAAGTGTTAGAAGGCGAGAGCGGAGCGTCGGCAATTGACATGCCTGCGCGCCAAATTTTTAATGAACTTGGTCGGGCACCAGGGTTTTCCAAGTGTCATCACCGGCGGCGATCATTTTTTGCACGTCACGGCCGGTGTATTTCAGCAAATCGAAATCGCTGCACAAAATAGGATGGATTTTCTGGTTCTCACGAAAATACGCATAAAGTTGTTCAAGGTGCTGGGCGACTTTGAAGTTTTCCGCTGTCACCAGTTCGTTGGTGCTTCGGTTCAGCCAAGGGTAAACGTAGAGCGCAAGTTCGTCTTTAAAAAGCCGTCCGAACGATTCGAGGATGCCTCCGGCTAGATTTTTTGACCATTTTTCTTTAAACAACTCGTTCAACAACCCGATGCTGAGAACGATGCCAATCGGGCTGGTGGTATTCATGCTTAGATAAGTGGCTATGCGATGAAATTCAGGGCAACGCGATATCAGCACCGTTTTGCCCAAAGCTTGAAGTGCATCGGCACGATCTAAAAAAGCGAGGTGATCGACTCCGCCTTCGCGTAGCAGATTATTCATCGATATCTCGCAAAGCTCGATGGTGTCTTTATTTTGCTCAGCTGTCAGGTGTTTTTTGAACGCCCCTCGTGTCTGACGAATCATATCCAGATGAAGATTGGTCACCGGGTCAAAACTGCCTCGCAGCAGGATAATGGGTTTTTTGTATAAAACTTCTGCTGGCTGTACCACCTCACCATTGGGCAGAAACAGCGCAGCATCGGTGAGTCCGCTTTGCACCAGCTGCAGATGGCACAGGCGGTTGTCGATCATTTCAAACCCTTTGCCGCTGAACTTCAGCATATCCACCTCGACCCGACCTTCGTTCAGGCCGTCCACCAGAGAGTCCACAAAAACCTTCAGACGGTCGCGATGATAAAATGCCGCGTGCAGTAGATTGACTCCTACCCGGCCGAGAGCTTCCATTTGGTCAACATTTTCGCGATCCAGCAGTCGCACGTGGATGAGGATTTGGCATGGCTCCTGTTGCGGTTTGAGCTGCAAGCGCACACCCAACCAACCGTGACATTCGGCAGAGTCTTTGTAACCACGGGCCCGCACGGTATTACAAAAACTAAAAAAAGTGGTATTGTCCCCGCGCCCTCCGGCTAGGCGCTCGAGTAGCAGATCGTATTCGTATTCGAGCATGGCGCTGACCCGTTCGCGCGACACATAACGCTCAGCTTTGCCATAAATGGCATCGCTCACTGTCATGTCGTAAGCAGAGATCGCCTTAGCTACGGTACCGGCTGTGGCTGATGCGCGGAAAAACCAGTTGGCGACCTCTTGACCTGCGCCGATTTCGGCGAAGGTGCCGTAGGTGGCTGCATCGAGATTGATACGCAGGGCTTTGTCGTAGGTTGAAGCGACTTTCTTCTTTCTCTTTTTCATCTCCAGTGGTGAGTCATCATTGATTCTACGCGAATGCAGTGAGCTGGTTTTTAGCCTGACGCGTGGTTGCCGAACCTTAGAGAGAGCTTCCGGATTTGCAATCGTTGTTGTGATGAATCTCGAGCATTAGGCTCGCGGCAATTTAGTTGTCGCGGTCCTTAATTACTGCGGCGCTTGAAGGGGTCATACTCACCGTGTCGGATTAGTGTGACGCCTTGTTTTTTCCAGACTTGACGAATTTCGCTAGCGAGTTGTGGATAGGTGCGTTGGCGCAGTAAGTGTAACTTTTCGGCTTCAGGGGCAGGAACCCCTTGCCTGATAGCATGAAGATAAGCGGCCAGATGGGCGGCATTGCCTTTGTCGTCATGGTGAATGAAAAAATGAACCAGCAAAGCCGCACTGTTGTATTCAAGAATGGGGGTGTTGCGTTGTAGGCGGGCGTCCCAGTCGCCGTGTTGACTGGACATCAAGTCTTCCATTTTCATCATCGGGATGCGTTTAGGGTCTTCGTCAAAGCGCCATTTGTTAAGGTACTGATGCAAGTGCCGGTCGATGGAGGTGAAACGGTAGCGTCCTTGGGAGTAGGGGGCGGCCCCTATGTATTCGGCAAAACCTTCTTGGAACCATAGCGGTAAATAAGGGAACCAGTCGTGGAGAAGGTGATGGGTGATTTCGTGTTTCAAGACAAAGGTGTTTTTTATATAATCAGAGCGCGACAAAGTTTTGTCCTTATGGATGCCAAGATTGGTCAGAGACAAAAAAGTGCGGTTTTTCAGAGGATCGTAAAAACCACCACTGCCTGATGCGGCTCCCGACTGGGCGAAGGATTCACGGTTGTGGTAGAATTGAACCCGCAGCAAATCCGGGTCATATTTCAAGGAGGGATACTTATGTTGCCAACGCAGTTGCATCTCGGATGCGGGAGGGCTGGCGGCCAGGCCCAGGGGCAGGCTGTGCAGGGCGATTCGGGTGGCTTCAAAAACAGTGGCGATGTCAGACACGGCAAATAAAGGCAATTCGATATCAGAGCGCAGTTCGAAATGGGGGCTGCGGTAGATATAATCAGAGCTTTGATCATCAGCTGGCATTCGGTGAACTTTGACCGGGCCTTTACCAAGGTTTTGCGGCCATGCGGGCATGGTCTCGGGATCCACCCACGGAGCTTGTGGATACTGCTTGCGCCAAGTTGCGATGAACTGGCGATCCGCTTCACATAAAAAAGTCAGTGGCAGCACTTTTTTAGAATTGTCTTCCACTCGTAGAGTTACTCGCAGCCCATCACTGGCCACCAGTTCACCAATGATTTCGCGGCCCTTGATGTCTTTCCAGAAGCGCAGAGGTTCTGTCTCGGAAGCTTGTAATGACGTCAGCGAAGTAGCGGCTAACAGCAATAGAACGAATTTCCACCCGGCCATCATAATTTCGGGTAGAAGGTGTAATACACTGTGCCCTCCATTTCTTCGAAACGCATTCGACGATTGCGGGCTTCCTCGCCCCAGCTCTCGGTGAAAATAATTTCGCCGCGCTTGGAATTATAACCGGTGATCACGGAGGCATGGCTGAAAGCCTTTTTGTCCGGCCAGGTCGCACGGTCACGGCTGTCCGGCTGGGGCAATAGGGCGCTGGGATCCTGGGCAAAACGGGCGGCAAAGGTGGTGTGCACATAATCCCGTTCTTTAGCCCAGCGACGCCAGACAATGATCGGTAATCCGGAATCCAGCACGGCCTGTGCTTTGCGAAAATCAAATTTCGTCGAGCGGGAGAGGCGCATGTTGGCCTCTCGGCCCGCCGCTTCGTAAACTTCTTTGATTTTTGATCCCTTGGTACTGCCGTAGCGGATGCCGGCGGCCGCGGCATAGTCCTCGGTATCGAGATTGAGTCCCATGTATTGCATGCTCATTGCCAGCGCCGATACTCCGCAGTAGGCGCGGTCACCCTGTGGGAAAAGGGGGATACTGGCCAGTCGGCGATCTCCGTTCTCAGCCGTGAATACGTTCTCAGCCAATTGTTTGATCCGGTCGCGACGCTTTAGCTTCACTTTGGCAGGGTCCAGCCAAAGTGATTGGGCTTGATTGGCGTCGCGATAAAAAGTGACCTTGACCAATTGCTCGGGAATAGAATAATAGCGCGCGGTTAAATTGCCGGAGGGGAATAACAGAACATTCTGGCGTAGCATGGGAGTCAGGCCGAGGGAGGTCGGGTGCCCTTTAGAGCCGGTCAGTTGTTGCAAACCCTGTTGGACTTTGTTTGAGGTTTCTGTGTGCAAGGCTTGAAAGCTCTCGCGATTCATTTTTTTTGTCGCGGCGGCTTGCTCCCGGGGTATGTAACCAAAATGAGTGCCCGAGTCTAAAAAAAGCAAGGTGATCGACTCCAACTTTTGGTCGATGAAGTGGCCTGAAATTTGCTGCGGACGCAAGCCGAAAATAAGAGGTGGTTCAGGCCAGGTTTTATGTGTGATTCTGGCTATCGCCTTTTGCGGTTGCCACGCGTCGATGAAGTCTTTCTGGTCCCAGATTTCCGGTTTTTTTAGAGCTGAGGGAAGGGGGAAGCCGGTGTCCTTGGCCTGGATTTGTATTTGCCCAGTCACCAATAGGCTTATGAGCAATGCTGCTCTGGCAAAGAGCCGAGTGATCTGGGAATGGTCGAGATTCACCGCGAAGTTACTGCTGTGGTTTGTGGGCGGATAGTGACGATTACTGCTCCGTTGGCTGATTCCTGAACACGGATGTTGATCTTTTTAAAATTGAAAGATTCCTGATCGGATTCAGACGTATTGCCGGTGAAGCTTCGAATGTTGGTTATCACTTGATCGACCAGGTTATGGGTTTGCTTGCTGCTTTTTTCAAAAATGATTTTAAAAAGTGAAATCTTGTCATCTTTGACCTGCGCGGTTATTTGGGAAGCGCTGATACCAAATACTTCGGCATGCATGTTGAGCCGGTATAGTATGACGTGGCTATCTTTGTTTAACGGATCCTGCCAATCTTGCCAATCACCTGGCAGTTTGGCATTTGCCTTCCAAGTGGAGGTTAAGGCCGCAAAATTTTCAAAACGCATGCCAGCTGGATTGACAAAGCCGACCCCGCCAATTTGATTGGGGATAGCTTGTAAAGACTTCGGCAATAGAGCCAATGCCAAAGCTATAAATAAGGAAGTCACATTATTTTTCATGAACTCGAATAGGAATAGGGTTGCAGGTACAATATGCAGTTGTTGTATGGCCAATGTCAATACTGGATTTTTGACAAGAGGCAGGAGCTAGTCGGAGTTTCCCAGCAGGAAAGTGAATTTCCTTGCGCATTGATGAAAATAGTTAAAACTGTTCAAATGAACAATTTTAAGTGTAGGATTAAAGGGGGGGCGAAAGTGATAGCGCAATTCATTATCCATAAGATTCAAGATTTTTTGGCGCACGCCGTCTCCATTTGATTTCGCTTAGACGGCTTATATTCTTGGAAAAAAGTAACTCAAATTTTCTTTACAAGGCCTCGTATCCAGATAAAATCGGCTACGAAGTGTAGGAGACGAAGTCTGCCCAGACGGGTTACCTTTGTACCTATTATACAGACTGCCCGGAATAATATGTTATTCAGGACAGTTCCATATTATACTGTTGGGCTGAAAAAATATGAAAGAGCAGGAGTTCAGGTTAGCGCTTATGGCCTATCTGTCCCCGCTTAAAGCAATGACGACCGACGCCCTTCGAACGTTCGTTGCACTGCCGATGCACGCCGATGTTCACTTCGTTGATTTCACGCTGATAGCTCAGCAGGATTTTGCTGATCATCTTCCGATTTTCGTATGGGCGACGACCATTTCAAATGAAGTTTATACTGATGTTGGATTATCCACAATCCCGACAGACAGATTTCTATGGGCTGACATTGCGGGTGACGAAATGGAGAATGAGGAGTTTGTGATGAAGGACACATTTGCTCGTTGGTTCCACTCGGCCTGGCTCGATGCAGGTGGGAATCAATACCGAACCCCGGCATTCTTGACGCTTCAGCACGATATTGATACGTTCTGTCTACGTCGTGGGGAATGGGCTGAGTGCGAGGTGAAATACAAGCCGTGGAATGCCCAACAAAAGTCAGCACCGAATCCCTGAGCCGCCTCGTAGTTATGATTCACTCTAATTTTAACCATCAACCATTTCGCCCACGCGCGCTCCCACTCAGGGATGCGGTGTGACTCGACGTTGATATGGCTGATGATTTGTCAAGTGGGTAAAGTTCTCCTGTCCTATCATTTTGTTGATGGGT
>JASFYY010000104.1:0-3685 GCA_045046875.1 Verrucomicrobiota bacterium
CACATCCCCGAAGTGCAACAAATCTGGCGCGAGCGTTTGCAAAACCTGCTCGATCCTCCCGCAGAAATCGACAGCATCCTGGTCGACTACGACGGCCCCGCTGGTAACCCGCGATTTCTAAAAGCTATCGCCGGTTTTCTAAATCGCGAATTCAACTGGAACATCAGCGAGAAAAATGTAGCGGTCACCAATGGCGGGCAAACCGCTTTTTTCTTTCTCAACAACCTCTTGGCAGGTCGCCGCCCTGACGGCAGCGACTCACACATCCTGCTGCCTTTGATGCCCGAATATATTGGTTATGCCGATCAAAGCATCAACAGTGACCTATTTGTCTCCAATCGCCCGAAAATCGAACTGATCGGCGATCACCAGTTCAAGTACCACATCGATTTTGATACTCTGGAGATCACCGATCAAACCGCTGCCGTCTGTGTATCGCGCCCGACCAATCCCAGCAGCAACGTGCTGACCGATGATGAAATCGCCCGCCTTTCCGATCTGACCCGCGAAGCCGGCATCCCGCTGATCATCGACAACGCCTACGGAGCCCCCTTCCCGGGAGTGATTTTTACCGATGCCAAAGCCGTCTGGGATGAACACATCATCCTCACCCTCAGCCTCTCCAAGCTCGGCCTGCCCGGCACCCGCACCGGCATCGTCATCGCTCGCGAAGAAATCATCGAAGACCTCACCACCATGACCGCCATCATTGGACTGGCCAATACCAACGTGGGGCAGGCCATCGTCAGCCCCTTGCTTGAATCCGGCGAAATCCTCAACATCAGCCAAAATTTGATTCGCCCTTTTTACCAAAAAAGAGCACAGCGAGCGGAACACTTGCTCGAACAATACCTGCCCGACGAGCTGCCTTGGCGGGTGCACAAAAGCGAAGGCGCTTTTTTCCTCTGGATCTGGTTCGAAAACCTACCCATCAGCAGCAAAGAACTCTATCAACGCTTAAAAGACCGCCAAACCTTCATCGTGCCCGGCGAGTATTTTTTCTTTGGCCTCGAAACCGAAAACTGGCCTCACAGCCGTGAATGCATTCGCCTGTCCTTCACCCAGGCCGAGGACGTCCTGGAAAAAGGTGTCCGCATCCTCGGTGAAGAAGTCGAAAAAGCTTATGATAAAGGGTAAAAACATTCTCATTCGAAGTGTTTTGCTCGCCACCATCGCAGCGACCCTGTTTTTCATCCTGCGCCCCGCACGCGACAAAGTCCGCTACGAATACCAAAGCAAACAAAGCCTGCTCACCCTGCAGCAAGCGTTGCAGAGATTTCACGTCGATGATGAAGCTTATCCTCGCAAAACACCGATGGCCGGAGCTGAATTGATCCGCTTTCTACTGGAAGCTGAACACTTGTCGACTCCCCCGCTCAACCCCGCCACCCTGCTGCCCTACGCCCTCGACGGCAAAGAAGCCGATCCCATCCTCTACACCACCGACGAACAAGCCGAAACCTACTCGCTCAAAGTTGTCGCCAACGGCTCAAATGAAACCTTGCTCATCGTCGACAGCACCCAACACCACTCCCTGGAGTGAGGATCGTGCGGATTCCATTTGACCACTATTTCCCTATGTTATACCTCTCCAAAAACTCCTCCAGGCTTTCGTGATTAAACCCCTCGGCACTGACTTCTTTCGGGGGTTTGACTTTGTGCACATAATTTTTCATCGGCTTGCAATACCAAGGTCCGGGAGCTCCTGCATAAACCACCTTGCGATCCGGGTTCACCACAAACAACCTCACCGGCCACGCCGCCCAACGGGTTGCAGTGTGATCCAACATATCATCCACCAATACAGGGAAAGGTGGTTTGAACTGCTTGCGCCATGAAGCGGCCGCGTGTTGACGGCGGGCAAACGTCTTGGGATCATCGATCACTGAAAAAGTTTCGATGGCAAAACCATCGCGGGGATGAGCCTCACGAATGTAGATCATCACAAAATTCACCTGCTTGCCAAACCTTTCCGCCAAGCCCCTCATATCCGGCGCGCGCCCACAAGTCACTCCACAAGTTCCGCTGCCAAAAAACACCACCACCGGACGCCCTGCCCGGCAGAGATCGGAGAGCCTCGTCATTTCTCCTGAGATAGAATCCAGCAAGTTGAAATCCGGCGCCAACTCTCCCACCCGTGGCGCGTTGGGCGCACGCTCCAGGATCAATTGCAAAGCTTCCTTCACCCCCGCTACCGTCTGGCCGGAAAAACGATCCACCTTTTTTTCCGCATCCTTTTCATCCAACTTCGCAGTATCCTGGCAATAACCCGTGCCCAGCAGAAAGCTCAGCACCAGCAAAGCTATCACCCCCGTCAGACAAAAAAAACTTTGGCCCATCTGGCTCACAGAGTTTTAACCGATATATTCTTCCACCGACACTTACCACCCACCGGCCAGGTTTTACCACCATGCACCTGCACCGCGATCGACCCTTTCACGCCCAGCAGATCTTTCACCTTATCCTTGTCATACTTCGCCATCTTCGCCGTGGCTCCGTCAAATTCTATAATCTGAACCCCGTTGATCCAGGTGGTGATCTTAGGGTAATCCCCCACACATCGAACCTTCACCGTGTTCCAGTCATTCACCTTCCAGGTTTTTAAAAAATCCGCACCCGAACAAGTCGAAACCACACTCGAATCTTCATAACCTTCTTTATCAGCCGTCACCAGGCTCACCAGCTTTTTATTCTCCCCCTCGCCCTCATACACTCCATTGATATCATAAGGACGCGCACTGAATGCCCCAGAGCCTTCTCCGTAAATATGCCCGACATTGCCCTTGTCATGATAGTCCACCATCATCTGCCAACACTGACCTTTGTCATTCGCACGCAGAAACAAACCAGAACACACTCCCCAGTCAGGCTTGATATCAAGTGACAATTCAAAATCTCCATACAGTTCATCAGTCAACAGGATGCCCCCATTGCCCGATCCCGGAGGATCCTGCTCGCCAGTGATAACCCCGTCCTCCACCTGCCAGTTACCGCCGGTGCCATGACCTATTTTTTCTGGATTCACGTGCCAACCCTCGAGAGTCTTGCCATCGAATATCTGCGTAAACCCCTGCGAACCACCCGCCACACAATCCGTGCAAAGCTCCCCACCTCCAGCGCCGGCAGCGTCCTTGACCGCAGCGCCCGGTTCCTCCTTGTCACAGCCTATCAGCATCCCCCCGGCCAAAGCGGTGGATCCATGTAAAAAAGCACGTCGCGAAGTTTTTCCAGTCCAAGTATTCATTTTCATCATCAATGTATTTTCCAATACCTTATTGAAGCCAATTGAAACCAAAATGGCAACTCATTCTTCACCGACTGGAAAATTACGGGTGTAGGTCAAAACAGTTAGCCCTTGCTTATTGAAAGCCACCTTATCACACCTCAACATCATTTCGCCCGTTGCCTCCGGCTGTCTTCGCTACGCTACGGCTCAGGGCTGGCAATAAAAACGATTTAACCCCAGCGCTTTGCGCTGGGCTATATCATTGAACACCGTTGGTGCAAAGAAATGAAAGCAAACTGTCCTGTAAGGACAAAATGTGATAGCCCAGTGCGAAGCGCTGGGTGGAAAAATCCAATTCTACCAGCCCTGCAAGGCATACGCGTCAACTTAAGTGGCTTTTTTTTCTTTTTTAGAGAGCAACGATTTACTAGGCTTTACGCGTTTCAATATAAAGGTATC
>JASFYY010000105.1:0-19409 GCA_045046875.1 Verrucomicrobiota bacterium
ACGGTGTCACCACCAACAGCATCATGCCCTCCAAGCTCGTCCGTCAGCACTGCCAACTCGAAGCCGAGTCCCACGCCCTGCTAGAACAAGCGATGAACGAGCTCAACTTTTCCGCCCGCGCCCACGACCGCATTCTCAAGGTGTCGCGCACCTTAGCTGATCTCGAAGCCGTAAAGCAGATCCAACCGCAACATCTGCTCGAAGCGATTCAATACCGCAGTTTGGATCGTAATTTGTGGACGTGAACAATACTCCAGTCACCTTCAATTTTTCACAAATTCTGGTTTTCTAGGACTTGCTTCTTCAGGGGTAATTCTATAAATCAGCCCTCCTCGTAGAGCTTGAGGTAGTCGGTGATAGTGGCTCGCGCCTCGGCGTTGAGCGGGCGTTTGAGTTCTTCGTTGGCGAGAAACTTAGCGTAGCGCTCCCATACCAGCTGCCAGTTGTCGCCATCGTGCATTTGCAGTTGGCATTCAACCAGGGTGAGCACGAGATTCGCGCTGTAGCTCTCGCGATGCTTGGCGACCGCGACCCGAAGTAACGGAAGAATCTCGAGCAGTTTCTCGTCATCGAGATAGTTTTCTAGGGCGAAAAGGTAGCCGTAGAGGAACAGTTCCTCCGAGCTGAATTTGGCGAGGTGAAGTTGGAAATACTCCGACTTCAGCCCCTTGGACTTTAGCAGATGCTCGAGAAACACGGCACTGTTTCCCCAATTGTCGTCAAATTGCCAGCCGATTGCGTTCATCACCGCCAGTTTCTTGGCCGAGGAGTTGTCTGGGTGCGTCAGGAAGTTCAACATCGCGCGGTCCAGCAATTTCGAATCGGCGGCGTGACTCACCATCGGTTCTGCTTCGTAAGCCGGATGAAAGTCCGTGGAGGTGAGGGGCGAATCCGCGACGGCGACTGAAGTGAGAGATACCACACTGAGGGCGAGGAGGAGGAGGGAGTCAAGGGGGAGAAAGAAGTTCACTTGTGGACAAAAACACACGCTATTTCCATCGTCAAGCCTGCTGAGTTCTCAAATAGAGAATTTGCGACGACTTTTTTCTAATCCCTCTGAATCGTGGATACAAGCATCCATCCCCGCCCCTTCTACTGATAATTAAAGACGTCAGGAGAATGTTCTTTCAATTCATTTAACCTTCTACGTCAAAGGAGTCCGTCCTTGAAAACGGATACATTACTCTCCGGGGAAGCAAATCAGGGGCGGCGGTGTCCTCTGATTTTGATAACTTTTGAATCCAAAGGCTCCCCTCTCCGGTCAGAACCATTTTCACGCCAAAATATCCTTGAGCACATTACCATGCACATCGGTCAAGCGTACATCACGGCCAGCATAGCGGTAAGTCAGGTTTTCATGATTGATGCCCAACTGATGCAATACCGTCGCCCACAGATCAAAAACAGTGCTTTTATTCTCCGTCACATGATAACCAAATTCATCCGTCGCGCCGTAGATCGATCCGCCTTTGATGCCTCCGCCCGCCATCCACACACTGAAACCATAAGGATTGTGATCCCTTCCCGTGCTGCCTTGGGAAAAAGGGGTGCGGCCGAATTCAGTCGCCCATACCACGATCGTTTCATCGAGCAAACCACGTGATTTCAGATCCTTCAACAATCCTGCGATCGGCTGATCGACTTGCTGCGCCATATTGCCGTGACCTTTTTCAAGTCCGCCATGCTGATCCCAGGGATTAGCCGCCTGACCATCCCCCGGAAATTGCGGCAGACAGGTCATCTCGACAAAACGAACCCCCTTCTCCACCAAACGGCGCGCTAACAAAGCCTGACGCCCATAGGCAGCTGTCATCGGGTTTTTGGAATCCAGACCGTAGAGTTTTTCCGTCGCTCGGGACTCCCCCTTGATGTCACACAATTCCGGAATAGCCGACTGCATGCGGTAGGCGGTTTCATAATTTTTCACCGCCGCGTCCACCTGGGCATCATTGCGAGTGGAAGCTTTGAAACCTGTGTCCAGAGTGCGAATAAAATCGAGACGCGACCGCTGAATCTCATCCCGCTCCCGTGCGGTGATATTAAGCACCGGTTCCGCTTTATCGATATCGACAATTGACGCCTGGTTCTGCGCCGGCAGGTAACCGCTGCTCCATTGACCTACTCCGCCATGCGGGACGCCCGCCTCGCCACTTTTCAGAACCACATAACCAGGCACATCACGGTTTTCGCTACCGAGCCCGTAATTGACCCAAGCCCCCGCGCTGGCATGACCGATAAACGGAAAGCCGGTGTGAAAGGCGTAATTGCCTTGCGCATGTTCGTTCACTCCACTGGTCATCGAACGGATCACCGCAATGTCATCGATGCACTCTGCCACGTGAGGAAACAACGAACTGACCGGCGTTCCGCTTTGGCCGTAATTTTTATACTCAAAAGGGCAGCCAAATATATTGCCGTTATTATTGAACTGGGTTCGCTCCACTTTGACCGGCATCGGCTTGCCGTGCAGTTTATTAAGCAAAGGTTTAGGATCGAAGGTATCGATCTGGGAAGCTCCGCCCGACATGTAACAAAGAATCACATTTTTCGCTTTGGGTTTGAAGTGAGCAGTAGGCTGAACCGATGGAAGTCCTGCATAAGAACGCTCTGCCATCAAGCCTGATAGCGCCAGCATACCAAAACCACCGGAACAGCGGGACAACAGTTGACGACGTGAGATGTTTTGTGCGTTTTCCATGACTTACTTGATATAAATAAACTCCTTAAGATTAAAAATTGCATGCGCCAGATCCGCCCAGGCTTGCAGGTCGCCAACAGGTTGGTCGTAACTGGCTTTTTGTTTTTCCAGCGAATGAATTTCCGCCTCAATGCCTGCTAACTGCTGCCGCTGTTTTCCGCTCAACGCCTTGCGCACATCCCTACTCGTCACCCCCTGGAAATCCGCACCTGCAGCGGCGGCAATTTCTTTCTCATTCAAAGCACGGTCATAAAGTTTGGCTTCCAAAATACGCCCTTTCAACATGCGGTTGCCCCCGGACTTTCCATGCCGCAAAGCAAATAGGATCTGCGTATCCCCGCCCTTAAAATGATGCAGCCCCGTTTTTTTATACGGCGCGCCATAAGGCTCCCCATTCCTATAGGCTCGAATAGTTCCATCCGCTTCGTAAACCATCGCCATGCGCACCGGTTCGCTCTCGACTTCTTCAGTCGCGCCTTTGAAATCCAAAGTGCGGACAAAACCATTTGATCCGGATATCCAGCGCCTGGCCTGTCGTTCGCCGATAACGATGGAATCAAAAGCACTGCCATTCAGACTCTGAACGGTGATGGCTCCACCGCCACGTTGATTGATATCATCCAAAACCACCAGAACCTCCAAAGTTTTTTCTTTCAAGTCCGCAGCCAAGGCTTCAGTAGCCACGTGACTGCGACCATCCACCACCAAAGCACCGTCGGCGATGCGCGCCTTGCCAAAGGCTTTGCCATGCAGCTTGCCAAGCTGGTCTTTGAAATCTTTTTCGAAATCCCACCAGGCAAATGGCTTCGGCCCCACAGGTTTGTCTGCAGGATCTGGCAACTCTGCCAACAAACGCTTGCGAACCGGCTCCAGAATTTTTATTTTCCGAGTATTCAGGTCAGAAATTTTCAGTTCTAGCTTTTTAGCGACTCCCGTGAAACTTTCATACTGCGCGCCCAAGTCAGCGATAAAACTTTGCGCTGAAGACAATTCCAGTGCTGAAGGAGGCCGCCCGAGAGCGGTTTCAAATAGACGGGTGATGCGCAATGAATCATCCTTCAAGACTGGGTCTGCTGCCAGCTTTTTGATCCATTGAGCTGACAAGTTGATAACAAAACGGTCATTCAACAGGGTCAGTGACTGTGCTGGAACATTGGTGCTGTCACGACGGCCCTTGGTCGCAAACGGAACCGGCGCATCAAAAACCGCCAAAAAAGGATCGAGCGAGTTGCGCCGTATTTGCACGTAGATACTCCTCCTCTTGCCTTTACCTCCGCTCGCCGGTCCAAACATCTTTGGGTCCAATTGGTTGGAGACCAACAGTAAGGAATCGCGAATGGCTTCGGCATCCAGGCGACGAATATTGGCGTGTGCGAGCAGGCGATTGTCGGGATCGATAGTTTGTGATTTTTGTGATCGATCGGAGCTCAACTGCCAGCTTTCTGATGTTACCATGAAGCGGATCATGTCCTTGATCGACCAGCCTTTTTCGACAAAGCGCGTCGCCAAATAATCAAGCAGTTGCGGATGCGAAGGTTTCTCCCCCAAGCGACCAAAATTATCCGTGGTCGGCACGATGCCCTGACCATACAGATAATGCCAGAGGCGATTCACCATGACCCGTGCCGTGAATGCATTGTCCGGACGCACCAGATCATTGGCAAGTTCCAGACGACCGCTTTGCTTGGTTTGATAGGGGTTAGCGTCGATGGCTTCCAGAAAACGCCGAGGAATCAGCTCGCCTAATTCTTTATGATCACCTCTGACCATCATTGCCTGATCATAGTTGTCGGCTTCGAACAAACCGGGAACACGAGTCGGCAGAGGCACTTGCGCTTCCAACTTGCGGTAATGCGCAACTAGGTTTTTTGCCGTCGCCAAAGAGCTTATCTCATTAGGCAGCAGTCCCGCTTTCAGTGCTTCATTCAGGAACAAAGCCTGGCTGTCATTCATCTTGTTCTGTTGCCAGGCTGCGATGCATTTCCTTAGCGCCGATTGATAGAGCTGCGCCACATCCTCGGCGGATTTAGGTGGGTTTTTTTGAGCAGCCTCAAACAGGGGAGCCAGCCATTCCCGTGAATCACCATTCGGAGGTGCCGCGCCCTTCGGCAACAAAACTGCATTGCGAATCCCAAACCATGAACGCTCGCTTGACGTATTGGCCAGCACCGCCTGATCCGCAGCGGTGGATAGTTCAATGTGAATGTCATCACCATCCCAATAAGTTAAGTCGTATTTTTTCCACAACCATTCACCCCCTTTTAATCGAGTCACGGGATAAACCGTGCCGCTGCGCGGATAATTCTGAACCACATAACGTGCCATCGCCTGACCATCACCGGCCATTTGCAGCCAAAGCTCCTTTTCCCCTTTCACCGCAATCCGTTTTGATGCCAATACGGCGCGGTGTTTGTCTGACAGAAGGTGCGAATAAGAGCCTGCAGGAAAAACCCCGCTCACCACCGAATCACCTTTTGCATGAAGAGCAAACTCACCCGGACGAGCAGGTTTTCCCTCAAGCCCTTCGCCATAAGAAAACCATTTCTGGTAAGTTTTATCATCACCTAAATCCCAGCGAATGCCCTCATTCGAATTTAAATTTCCGGTGATAACAGATCGATTTTTTTGCCACTCATCCTCCCATGTCCCCCACTGCTCAGCGATTTCAACTGCACTTCCTTTGTCCGGCCGGACATTCGAAATGCAGTATAGGAAATGATCGGGATGTTTTGCGGACTGTAATTTCTGCTGCAATGGCCCCTTAGGGTTGAGGAAATTTTCCGCTACAGCTCTCGTTGCTTTCAACCACTCTTCACCCAAAGCCGTCTTTATTCTTTTCTTTAACTGAGTCAGCTCTTGTTTGTTTTTATCCAGAGTTCCTGGTGCCGACACATCGATCAATGCCGGACGCGTAGAGCCGAGAATCCCAAACAGGGCATAATAATCCGCCTGACTGATTGCATCAAACTTATGATTGTGGCAACGCGCGCAGGAAACCGTCAGTCCCATGAAGGTTTTTGAGAACACATTGATCTGGTCATCGGTGAAACGAACCTTTTCATCCAGTGCGTCCGTCGGTGCAAAACCATGGAATACCATTCGCCAAAACGCCGTTCCGATGGCGGACTCATTGAGCCCAAGATCCTTATTGATGCGCGGATTCTCCAACAAATCACCGGCGATGTGCTCCCGCATCAATTGATCGTAAGGCACGTCCGCATTCAGTGCGCGGATGAGGTAATCGCGATAACGGTAAGCATGCGGAATCGCCGGATCCCCTTCCGATCCATGGGTTTCGGCGTAACGCACCCAGTCCATCCAGTGACGCGCCCAGCGTTCACCGAATTGAGGCGCATCAAGCAGATAGTTGATGAGGTTTTTATAAGCGCCTGCACTTTCATCCTGCAGAAAAACCTCCACCTGTTGCGGGGTCGGGGGCAAACCGGTCAGCACCAGGGACGCCCGACGAATCAAAGTCCGACGATCCGCTTTTCCCGCGGGCTTCAGGCCTTTGCTCTCCAACGCCGACAAAATAAACTGATCGACGGGATGCTGCGACCAGGAGGAATTTTTCACTTCGGGAAGCGATGGTTTTTTCACTGGCTGGAAACTCCACCACAACTGCCGCCGTTCGCGAATCGCATCCCAGTCAGTTTGGGCGGCAAACTCTTCATCCGTCGGCGCGCGATCTCTCGGATCGGGCGCCCCCATGTTGATCCATTTTTCAAAATCAGCAATGATGTTCTCATCGAGTTTCGCCCCCGCTTTTGGCATTTTTAAATCTTCCTGCTGATGACGAATCGTCTGCAACAACAGGCTCGCCGCCGCATCCCCGGCAATCATGGCCTTGCCGGAATCCCCCCCTTTCAACAGGGCTTCTCGGTGATCAAGAACCAGCCCCCCCTTCACTTTGCCACCGCTGCGGTGACACTCGTAACATTCCTGGGCCAGAATCGGTCGAATGCGGCTTTCAAAAAACTCCAGCTGATCGGCCGATAATTTCGGTGCTGCGTGCAGCATCATCGCTGGATGTAAAACCAGCAGAAGCAGGCATAAATATAAGCAATTTTTTTTCATTCAAAAAGACGTTGTTGTATGGCTGCCGCTGCGCGAATGCACTCAAGTCCAAGGCGCTCGAATTCCGACTCCGGCAAACGGAATGAAGGTGACATCACCGTCAAAGCCGCCACCGGGTATTCATATTGGTTCAAAATCGGTACCCCTATGCAATGAATACCCTCCAGACCTTCGGCCAGATCGATCGCATAACCACGTTTGCGGGTCTCCGTCAGATCTTCTTTCAAAGCTTTGCGGGTAGAGAGTGTGGTTGCTGTATAGGATTTCAACTTCACTCCACCCAACCAATCCGCAAATTCATCATCGGGTAGCCAGGCCAGCATCGCCTTGCCTGGAGCGCAGGAAAACAAGGGCACGCGTAAGCCGACTTCCCCGGTCACTTTCACCGGGTGAGTGCCACCCACTTGCTCCAATACCACCGCTTTGTCTGCGGAGCGCACCAACAACTGCACCGTCTCACCTTCACTGTCTCGCAGGGCCTGCATCGCCTCGTAAGCGCACACAACCAGGCTTTTTTCATTTATTTTAGGCCGCGACAGATCGAACAACTTATTACTCAGAACAAAACATTTGTCCGACTCGCGGCGATGCAAATAACCTCGCTGCAATAAAGTATGAGTGATCCTGAACGCCGAGTTCTGGGATATGCCCAAGTGACGCACCATCTGCGCAACACTCAATCCCAGCGAATGCTCGGATAACAATTCCAAAATGGCAAGCGTGCGATCCGTTCCCGGCGACTGGGCGGATTCATTAAGACAAAAGGGTTCCTTAACTAGCATAAAAACAGAGGGCTGATTTAAGTTATATTTAGACGAAAAACTAAAAATAGTTTTTTGCAAGGAAAAACTGCTGAATCATTTTCAGGTTTTTAATTTGCCGTAGAAAAAGTATGGGATAACCGTGGAAGCCATCTATATTCCGCCACAATGTCAACAAACGAACAATTATCTCCTGAGCCCGCCGAAAAATTAATGGTGGTGAACCGTGGCGAAATCGCCATCCGGGTATTTCGTGCAGCCACGGAACTAGGCCTGCGCACCGTTGCCATCTACGCAGAGGAAGACCGTTTTTCTCCTCACCGCTTCAAAGCGGATGAAGCTTATCTGCTACGCAAGGAAAAGGGACCCGTCGGAGCCTACCTGGATATTGAGGGCATTATTTGGATTGCCAAAGAACATGGAGTGACCTTGATCCACCCGGGTTATGGTTTTCTATCCGAAAATCCAGATTTTTCCCGCGCCTGCCGTGAGGCTGGGATCACTTTTATCGGACCTGATCCTGAAAAACTCGATGGCATGGGGGACAAGGTCGCAGCGAGGGCTTTGGCCAAAAAAGCAAACGTGCCCACCCTGCCTGGCACCGAAGATTCCATATCCGATCCGGCCGAAGCGCTCAAAGCAGCTCGGAAGATCGGTTTCCCGCTGATTATCAAAGCGGCATTCGGCGGTGGTGGTCGCGGCATGAGGGTGGTCGAGAGAGAAGAGGATCTCGAGGCGAAGCTGGGTGAAGCACGCAGCGAAGCTGAAAACGCCTTTGGCAATGCAGCTGTTTTTTTGGAGCGTTATGTCAAACACGCCAAACATCTGGAAGTTCAAATCCTGGGTGACAATCATGGCAATATCGTGCATTTGCACGAGCGGGATTGTTCGGTGCAACGCCGTCACCAGAAAGTGGTAGAGATCGCACCCTCGGTTGGATTAGACGACGGGGTGCGCGAGCAACTTTGTGAAGCAGCCGTGCGCATCGCTAAAACGATCTCTTACAATAATGCGGGCACGGTTGAGTTTCTCTACGACATCGATACTAAGGACTGGTTTTTCATCGAAATGAATCCACGTATCCAGGTGGAGCACACGGTGACTGAAGTGATCACCGGGGTCGATTTGGTTCGTTCCCAGATCCTGATTGCCGAAGGGCATGAGTTGCATGGGGAGAAAATCGACATTCCCGCGCAGGATGAGATCCCGCGCAACGGTTACGCGGTGCAGTGCCGGATCACCACGGAAGATCCTGCCAATCATTTCTCCCCTGATTACGGCAAAATTTTAAACTACCGCTCGGCGGCGGGTTTCGGAATACGGCTTGATGCGGGCGCCGGGGATGCCGGTGCCGTGATCACCCCTTATTACGATTCCATGCTGGTGAAGCTGACAGCTTCGGGTCATCGTTTTGACATTGCTTTGCAGCGTATGGATCGCGCGTTACGTGAGTTCCGGATCCGGGGAGTGAAAACCAACATTCCCTTTCTTGAAAATGTCATTCTGGATCCGATTTTCCGGGCAGGCAAGGCGAACACCACCCTGATCGATTCTAATAAAGCTCTTTTTGAATTCAAACCGCGTAAGGACCGGGCGACCAAAATTCTGTCTTATCTCAGTGATATCACGGTGAACGGGAATACTATCGCCAAAGGCTACCGTTTGCCAGAACCTTTACCAGCAGCGCGATTACCTGACTTTGATATCCGGGCGGACATCCCCAAAGGCTCCCGCGACCGTTTATTAGAACTGGGGCCGGAAAAATTTGCCCAATGGGTGCGCAATGAAAAAGCATTACTGATCACCGATACCACCATGCGCGATGCGCACCAATCGCTGTTCGCGACGCGTATGCGCTCGGTGGACATGCTGAACGTGGCTTCTGCTGTAGCTCAACGAGCTCCTCAGTTATTCAGTTTGGAAATGTGGGGCGGAGCAACTTTTGACTCGGCGATGCGCTTTTTGAAAGAGTGTCCCTGGGAGCGGCTGCGTGAATTGCGCGAAAAAATACCCAACATTTGTTTCCAGATGTTATTCCGCGGATCAAATGCGGTGGGTTATTCCAATTATCCTGACAACGTAGTGGCGGGTTTTGTCAAACACGCTGCTGATTCAGGCATGGATATTTTTCGGATTTTCGACTCTCTCAACTACCTACCGAACATGCAGGTGGCGATGGAGGCCGTCCGTGATCACGGCCAGGCGGTGTGTGAAGCAGCGATTTGTTACACCGGGGATATTACCGATCCCAAACGCGACAAATACTCGCTGAAATATTACGTGGCCAAAGCAAAGGAGCTTGAGCAAATGGGCGCGCACATGCTGTGCATCAAAGACATGGCGGGTTTGTGCAAACCTTTTGCGGCGAAAAAGCTGGTCTCAACCCTGCGAGGTGAAATCGGAATCCCTATTCATTTTCACACCCACGACAGCTCAGGGATCAATTCATCGTCCGTAATTCAGGCCAGTGAGGCAGGTGTTGATGTCGTTGATCTCGCACTGGCGTCTATGTCGGGATCGACCAGCCAGCCTAACTTGAACTCGGTAGTAGCATCCGTCGCAGGTCAAGAACGCGACACCGGACTGGACCTGACGGCTTTGAACGATCTCTCCGACTATTGGGAACAGGTTCAGACATTTTACAAACCTTTTGATACCAGCCCTCGATCGGGGACGGCAGAAGTTTACCAACACGAAATGCCCGGCGGGCAATTCACCAACCTCAAAGAGCAGGCCAACGCCATGGGTTTGGGGCATCGCTGGGCTGAAATCTCGCGGACTTATGCCGGTGTGAACCAGTTGTTCGGAGACATCATCAAGGTTACACCTAGCTCCAAAGTCGTCGGCGATATGGCAATGTTTTTGATCACCCGGGGAATCACCCCACAGGAAGTTCTCGATATTGAACCTGGTTCGGTGGACTTCCCCGAATCGGTGATCGATATGCTGTGGGGAGGACTGGGACAACCCGACGGCGGGTGGCCGGAGAATGTTCAGAAAATCGTTTTGGGCGATAAAAAACCAACCGACAAACGACCCGGAGAATTGGCCGAAGCGGTTGATATTGAAAAAACAAAGCAGGACCTCAGTCAGAAAATCGGCAGACCCGCTAACGACAATGATTTATACAGCCACTTGATGTATCCCGGTGTGTATTCGGATTTTCAGGAATTTTTAACTAAATATGATCGTGTTTCCAGCGTTCCCACCACCGCATTCTTTTATGGACTGGCTGTTGGGGAGGAAATTTCTGTAGAAATTGACCCTGGAAAAATACTGTTCATCAAGCTCATTGGACAGAGTGAAGCGGATAGCGAAGGACGGGTGAATGTGTTTTATGAACTCAATGGAACGCCTCGTGAGTCACAAGTGGTGGACTTGGCCTGTGTGCCCAAGGATTTGGTAAGTCGTGAGAAGGGCGATCCAAAGGACCCTCTCCAGATAGTGGCTCCGATCCCCGGCATGGTCACCGTGATCAGTGCCAAACTCGGCAGCAAAGTTGAAGAAGGGGATCCGGTGCTTGCGATTGAAGCGATGAAAATGCTGACCACTATTTCTGCCAATCAGGCAGGAACCGTGTCTGAAGTCCTGGCCGTAGAAGGCAGCACGGTGGAAGCCGGCGACCTGCTTGCCCGGATAGAAGCCTGACCCGAATGGCACTGCATTAAGTTTGCCTGACCACCATTTGGCTGTTTTTTTCACCGCGGATTTCGCGGATGCACGCGGATAATTTTAAAATGGAAATAAGATTGAAGTTGGAGCTTGCGCCCACAGGGAGCTTGTAAGCTTTGGCGGATTCTAATCCGCATGTGATAAATCAATTCTTATCCGCATTAATCTGCCTTCGAGTAATAATCTCCGGCTGTCTCCTTTTGGTCGGCTGCGAAATCCGCGGTTAATCTCTTTGTATTTTAGGCACTCAACCGATACTAGAAGTGCAAAATGCGTTCAGACAAGATGGGCGCATTAAGCGGATTCATCGTAAGCCCCTCCTCTCTTTTATCTGCAGAACTCCTATTCCAGTAAACTTTTCAGGTCGCCGAATGACCTTAATGCAGTGCCATTCAAGTCCTGACCCTAAGAGTTTTGCGAACTCTTCAGCGCATCCTCTTCCGCTCTGTCACGTAAACGGGCAACGGTGTAGTCCGGATCATCGGGCAGCATCTCTATCTGAACCAAACTGCCCGCACGCTCCAGCATGTGGCGGCAGTCCGGAGAAATATGACGCAGGCGTAAATTTTTGCCAGCATTGCGATAACGCTCCCCGAGAGCATTGATCGCTTCAAGTGCAGACAAATCACAGACCCGCGCATGGGCCAGGTCGAGCACGATGTTTTTCACATCTGACTTCGCTTGGAACCGGTCGGAAAATTCTCTCACCGATCCAAAATAAAGCAGTCCGTCCAGCGCATACACCCGTTCCTCCGGAGTGTCTTTGATCACCGACACATACACATGGCGCGAGCTTTCCCAGGCAAAGCGCAAGGTCGATAGCAAAACACCCACAAACACCGCGAGAGCCAGATCATGCATAACCACCGTGACCAATGTCACCGCAAGGATGACTACGATTTCACTCGCTGGAACGCGGCCAAAGGTCTTGAAAGTGGACCACTCGAAAGTGCCGATCACCACCATAAACATCACCCCCACCAGAGCTGCGATGGGAATTTGCACAATGACCGGCCCCGCGAACATGATAAAAATTGCCAACGACAATGCCGCGACAATTCCCGAAGTGCGGCCCCGGCCACCTGATTTGATATTGATCAGCGACTGACCAATCATCGCACAGCCTCCCATGCCCCCAAAAAGTCCGCTGAGGAAATTAGCGCCGCCCTGAGCCAGACACTCACGATTGCCCTTGCCGCGTGTTTCGGTCAATTCGTCGATCAATTGCAGCGTCATCAGAGACTCGATGATGCCCACCATGGCGATAGTAAAACCCACCTTGAGAATAAACTGCCAGTGCGCAGCAAAATCCACATCGGAAGGCCACGACGGCACGGGGAAAGCTCCACTCAAAGTGCCTGCTCCGGTATTTTCCCGCAAAATATCGGCAATCGAGCGCGAGTCCGGCATAACCAGACTGATCAACCCCACCACCACAATCGCCACCAGGGTCGAAGGCAGTGCTTTGCTCAGCTTGGGGAAAAAATGAATGATCGCCATCGTGATAAGCACCAAACCCAGCATGGTTCCCATCTCGTTCCCGGCAATCCATTCCATCAGCTTAGATCCACTTGCGTCTTCTCCGGTGACTTTTTTGAAAAATCCCAACTGCCCCATACCAATGACAATAGCCAGCCCATTGACAAAACCGATCATCACCGGATGTGGCACCAGACGAATAAAACGCCCCAATTTGCACAAGCCAAAAATGATCTGAATCACCCCGGCCACCATGATGACCGCAAAAATATACTGCGCCCCCAGTCCCCCATGCGCTTCACCAAATTCAAAAGCTTTGCCCGCCACCACGGCAATGGCTCCGGTTGCTCCCGAGATCATGCCCGGACGCCCACCAAAGGCTGAAGTGATAAACCCCATGAACACCGCCGCCCACAGTCCCACCAACGGATTGACGCCCGCTATGAAAGAAAAGGCAATCGCCTCGGGCACCAATGCCAATGCCACCGTAATACCAGACAAACTGTCATCTTTAAGATTGCCGCGTTTTTTCTGAAATAAATCAAACATAATATATGATGGATGCAGCCCGAAGGCCTTTAAAGATTACCTATCGAATCGCCCAACGCTCACCAAGCTCACGTGACCTCACCGAGGCAAAACAGCCATCATCAATGAAGCCAGATCAGACGAAGCCTGATCTATCGGCGGATTCACCCCCCTCGACTCCGTTTTAACGGATTCAACATTCAGCAGTTTTTTCGACTGCTCCCTTTAAGGGAAAAGCCCTCTGCTTGCAATCGCGAAGTCCTCTCTAGGTGAATTCTTTTTCGCAAATAAACGGATCACAGCAGGTATAACCCCCACAACCCTCTCTGCTATTAGCTTCCCAGGCAAAGCAAATGACAATAAATAGCTGGATTTTTTCTCCACACGAATGATTGTATCGTTAATGTGGAATGTAGATTCATCTCTGGAGGAAGGTTCAAATAAAGTACCTCGCACGGTTTTTATCGTGCTTTTACTTTTATTGACTTTGTTTTACCGGCTTTTTGCTTCTCAAATTGATTGGCTGGGAAATACCTCCCCTTTAATGGCGATTGCCTTCGGTGGAGGAATGATACTGGGGAGACGTTTTTGGTGGCTGCCGGCCTTATTGCTGATTTCCAGTGACATCAGCCTGGCCCTGTTCAACGGTTGGGGCTTGGGCGGACACTTATTATACACTTTGCCCTTTTACGTGCTGGTATCCTTTGCCGGTGCGTCCTTAGCCAAAAAGCAGCAGTGGCCACTTATGTTGATGGGAACTTTGTCAGCCAGCGTCCTTTTCTACTTGATGGCAAATACGGTTGCCTGGGTATCCTCCCCCCTTTACGCACACAACTTTGCCGGCTGGCTTCAGAGTCAAACCAGTGGTTTGCCCGGTTACCCTCCTGCCTGGTCATTTCTGCGTAATGCGCTACTGGCGGATCTTATTTGGTGTTTGATCGCGGCTCCCTTGTTTTTCTCAAGGACCTTGATGCTGCCGGCTCAAAATGCAGTGAATATCAAACGCGAACAGATGCTTTTTTCCTAACAAGCAGCAAAACCTGGCCATTTGCCAAGCTCATCGCAGCTCAAACCGACACTCGGGGCCGCCATTACCCTTTCAAGCATGGTGCCACGAGCTTCAACCGTGACATAGAATTTACACGCCTTTTTTTAAAAAAAAGGGCTTGGAAGTGTACGGAAATGCATTATATCAACGAATCACAATTAATTGATATGTATAAATTACCATGAAATTCTCCTCATCTTCAGCCATTCGTTCAACTCTTCTCCTTGCCGCGTTGCCCTGCTTCATTGGAATCCATTCAGTTCATGCGGCAGACAAAATCAAAAAAGAAGATGCCGTCACCGTGTCCACCACCACTGAAGTGGATGATGACAACCAAATAGAAAAGACCGTCTGGGTAGCTAGCAAATCTCCCAAAGCAGCTTCATCTGTGTCTCCGTCCGTTGATTCAGTATCCGGCGGAGAATTAAAAGTTCGTCAACTCTACCAATTGGAAGATGTGCTGAGTTTTATGCCTGGTGTATCGGTGGTTCAGACTGGTCAGACAGGGGGTCAGACCTCTTTGTTTATCCGGGGCATGGAGAGCAATCACACGGTGACCTTATTGAATGGTCGACGTTTGGCACCCGGTTTGGCAGGCACATACAACATGGAGTTGCTCGACACCACCTTTCTCGAAAGTGTCGAGCTCTATCGCGGGCCGATTTCCTCCCTCTACGGATCTGACGCCATCGCGGGTGCTTTGAATCTACAGATGACTGACGCCCGCCAGGTAGCGGACGGCACTCAAGGTCAACTGTTCATCGAAGGCGGTTCGTTTGAGACCTCGCGGATCGGCTCACAACTCACTTACGGCCAAGGCCCGGTTGGTGTGGTGATCGATGCGTCGTTCCTTGATACGGCAAACGACCAGCCGCAAAATGATTTTCGTAATTTTAATCTACGATCCAACATCGCAATTGAACTCGCCGAAGGTGTGACTTTTGATCTGCTCGGATATCTGCAGGATTCCCTATTGCAAGTTCCGGGTTCGACGCTGAGTGATTTCTATCCTGAAGGCCAGCTCAATGACAACCGCACCTGGTTGTTATCACCACGATTGACGATCGAACGTGATAGCTGGGATTTGTCGGCTTATTATTCGTATAACGAAAATCGCCTCAATGCCACACAGGATGTTTTTTTGCAAGACAATCGACTTGAGCAGACTTCGAATGAGGTCGAGGTCAAACTGAACATCCACCCGACTGACAATGGCATCTACACGGTCGGCGTCGCATATTTTGATTATGACTTCTCCCGCACCCCTTTGGTCAATGGAGCTTTTAATACGCCCGGAGCTAAAGAATATGGTTATTTCAGCTTTTTTGGACAGGCGGATGTTGATTTACCTTTGAATCTCAATTTGCTCGCCAGTGCACGTTGGGATGAACATGATTCTTTCGAAAGTAAAGGCACCTATTCTGTTCAACTCGCTCACCAAATCGAAGCAACAGATACCCAGTTGTTTGCTAAAGTGGCTACTGGATACAAAGCTCCTTCCGGTCAGGATTTTGTTTTTCTCGCTCCCTCGGTCGATCCCAATTCCCTGTCACCAGAAGAGAGCTTTTCATACGAATTTGGTATTCGTCAAAATTTGCCAAATAGAATGGGCAACCTCACCGCAATTTATTTTAATACCGACATTGAAAATCTCATCGACTCGGTGGGCTTCCCTTCATTTCCCTCGCAAGTGGATACCCAGATGGATGGTTTTGAATTCGGCCTGAACTTGACCCCAGTGCGCGGTCTGTCTATTTACACCAACTACACTTATCTGAATGCGGTGATCACCCGTGGACAATACCTCGGTGGTTTCGGTGGAGGTCCAGGTGATCGTCTTTCTCGCCGACCTCGCCATACCCTCAGCGGAGGTTTTATTTATCGTACGTTAGACTGGAAATTTGGCGCCGAACTGCGCGGGGGTTATGATCGCTACGATGGCCCCGGCACCTCGTTGGGTGACTACACTGTGGCCCGGGTTTACGGCAGTTATTATTTGAAGGACAATGTTGAGCTTTTTGCTCGCGCTGAAAACGTCTTTGACGAAAATTATCAAACCACCACCGGTTACCGGGCAACCGGGTTCGGCGCCTTTGGTGGCATTAGGCTAACGTTCTAAAACAAGCTCCACTTCTGTGCAACTCTGCCAGGCTTCGCCA
The DNA here is from genome assembly GCA_045046875.1 of Verrucomicrobiota bacterium. Lineage (GTDB taxonomy): Bacteria > Verrucomicrobiota > Verrucomicrobiia > Verrucomicrobiales > DEV007 > JAADHD01. Next base: position 16,423 of record JASFYY010000105.1, read on the forward strand.
AAGCCGCTATCATCAGATAGCGGCTTTTTTTGTCGATTGCCCTGCTATCAAAACTTTCGCAATCGACAGATGCAGAATGACCAGCACGTTGCATAGTAAGGCATTAAGGCCATGTCTGAACATCCATTACAAAAACTACTGAGTGAACGCATCATCGTACTCGATGGAGCGATGGGAACCACCATCCGGGAATACAAACTCGACGAAGGCGCTGCCCGTGGAGAACGATTCAAAGACAACGACAAAGATCTGCTCAATAACGGTGACATCCTCTCGATCACCCAGCCGGATGTCATCGCCGATATCCACAAGCGTTTCTACGAAGCCGGCTCGGACATTGTCGAAACCAATACCTTCTCCGCCACCACTCTCGCCCAATCAGAGTTTTTTGTTCCTGATCCACGGGAGACCGGTGGCCGCAAGGATCCTGAGTTTTTTGACAAGGAAATATGCAACAACGCCTTTCTGTTAGACCTGGCTTGGGACATCAATGTCAAATCGGCGCAGTTAGCACGTATCGAAGCTGACAAAGTCGCCGAGGCGACCGGCAAACCCCGCTACGTAGCCGGAGCGATCGGACCGATGACCGTATCTCTGACCAACTCTCCCGACGCTGATGATCCCGGCTTCCGGGTGGTCAATTTTGACCAGGTGGCCGAAGCTTACCGCCACCAGATTCGTGGTCTCATTGAGGGTGGTTGCGACCTGCTGATGGTCGAAACCATCTTTGACTCACTCAATGCCAAAGCCGCACTGGTAGCGATTCAGGAAGTGTACGAAGCCGACGGAATCGAATTGCCTATCATTGTCTCGGCAGCGGTTGGACGTGGCGGTGAAACGATGATCTCGGCACAAAAAGGCGAAGCCCTGTGGAACGCCGTGGCTCACGTCAAACCCCTCGCCATCGGCCTCAACTGCTCACTCGGCCCCGATTTGATCCGTCCCCATCTGATCGATCTATCGGCGATCGCCGAAGCCGCCGTTTCAGTTTATCCCAACGCCGGCTTGCCCAATCCACTCGCCCCCACCGGATTCGATCTCAAACCTGCCGATATGGAAAAATGGTTGGACGAATTTGCCAGCGAAGGCCTGGTCAACTTCATTGGCGGCTGCTGCGGCAATACACCCGAGCACATCGCCGCCATCGCCAAAGTGGCCGAGCGCCACCCGCCACGCGAAATCCCGAAACCTGAACCGCTGATGCGTTTGAGCGGCTCGGAAGTTTACAACCATACGCCTGACAAAGGTTTCCTGATGATTGGGGAAAGAACCAACGTCGCCGGTTCGCCGCGTTTTGCCCGATTGATCAAAGAGGGCAAACTCGAAGAAGCAGTGGCCATCGCCCGCCAACAAGTCGAAAACGGCGCCAACGTCATCGACATCTGCATGGATGAAGGCATGATCGACGGCGTCGAAATGATGACCAAGTTTCTCAACATGCTCGCCGGAGAGCCCGATGTTGCAGCGGTTCCGATCACGGTTGATTCCTCGAAATTTGCAGTTTGCGAGGCTGGTCTGAAATGCCTGCAAGGCAAAGGCATCGTCAATTCGATATCACTTAAAGAAGGCGAAGAAGCTTTCATAAAGAACGCCCGTATTATTCAGCGTTATGGCGCTGCCGCAGTGGTGATGGCTTTTGACGACAAAGGACAGGCCGCCACTTACGAAGATAAAATCCGCATCTGCGAACGAGCCTACCGCATTCTTGTCGATGAAGTTGGATTCAATCCCGAGGATATTATTTTTGATCCCAACATCCTCACCGTCGCCACTGGCATGGAGGAGCACAACAATTACGCCGTTGACTTCATCGAAGCCACCCGCTGGATCAAACAAAACCTGCCGGGAGCAAAAATCAGTGGTGGGGTGAGTAATATTTCCTTCAGTTTCCGTGGTAATAATACCGTGCGTGAAGCGATGCACTCCGCTTTCCTTTACCACGCCACCCGGGCGGGAATGGATATGGGCATCGTCAATGCCGGCATGCTGGAGATCTACGACGACATCCCCAAGGATCTGCTCGATAAAGTCGAAGACGTACTACTCAACCGCCGCCCCGACGCCACCGACATTCTTTTGGACTATGCCGAAGAACTCAAAAATACCGGCGGCGACAAAAAGAAAAAAGGCAGCAGCGCCAACCTCGAATGGCGTGACGGCTCGGTCGAAGACCGCATTGCCCATGCTCTGGTTAAAGGCATCACCGATTTCATCGAAGCCGACACCGAAGAAGCTCGCGCGGCACTCGGCAGACCTTTGGCAGTGATCGAAGGCCCGCTGATGGGCGGCATGAAAGTGGTGGGCAAATTATTTGGTGATGGGAAAATGTTCCTGCCCCAGGTGGTCAAAAGCGCACGCGTGATGAAAAAAGCCGTCGCTTATCTGACACCTTTCATGGAAGCTGACAAAGCCGCCAGCGGCGAGGTCTCGAAAGCTCCGGTTTTTGTCATCGCCACGGTCAAAGGCGATGTTCACGACATTGGAAAAAATATCGTCGGAGTGGTTCTCAGCTGCAACGGCTATGAAGTTCACGACCTCGGCGTGATGGTCGATTGTGACACTATTTTAACCAAATCCAAAGAGCTCAAAGCTGACATCATCGGCATGAGCGGACTGATCACCCCCTCTCTTGATGAGATGATCTACAACGCCAAGGAGATGAAACGGCTGAAATTCACTCAGCCGATGCTGGTAGGCGGAGCGACCACCAGCCCCGCCCACACGGCGATCAAAATTTCCGAACACTACAATGGACCCGTGGTGCAGGTTGGCGATGCCTCGCTGGTGGTCGGTGTCTGCAACAGCCTTCTATCGGATAACCTGCGCGAAGATTTTCTCGCCAATCACAAAAAACAAGAAGTGCGTGAGCGGGAATTGTTTGCCAACAGAGGCAGCACCGCCACTTATCTGCCCATCGAAAAAGCACGCAAAAAGAAATTTCAAATCGATTGGAAAGCAGATGATCTGCCACAATCTCCGGAAATTGG
>JASFYY010000106.1:0-33274 GCA_045046875.1 Verrucomicrobiota bacterium
CGTGGCGTTCCAGGATGAGTGACAAAACTCCACCCGCTTTTTAATAGCCAAATCAGGACGTGAGGGAATGCATTCCCAGGCAGCTGCGATGAAATCCCAATCCTTGCCCACGTGCTCTCTGGTGAAAATAACAAATTTCCCCTGCCCGGCTTTTGCCTCTTCATCGGCAGACGGCGGAAATATTTTGCCAAGAGGTTTTTGATTCTCTGGAATGACATTCTTCAATCCTCCTGCTTCTGCTAACCCCGCCCACAGCAAAAACACCGCTACCACCATCACAGGGCCATTAAAATGAACATCATCACTCATTTTCTCACCGCCAATTTATTAATCGCCTCTATCCTCTCCGACATCCGGTCAATCACCTGTGCGGCAATCTCCACCTGCCCGGCCACCTCTTTGTATTCACGCTGCTCGATTGCTTCACGTACACCGGGAATCGTTTTGACTCCATAACCGGTGTAAAAACCGGGTGCATAAATGTGATGTTTATACCATTTCCGTCCCTTCAAGCCTTCGTCGCGTGTCAACAAACGCTCACTGGTGTATAACAGTTCATTGATCTTTTCGCTGGCGACAAACCCTTTGGTAACAGCTGCCTCATAAGCATCCGCCGCAGTCTGCAAACGTCCAAGCGCATTTTTAAGCGGAGCAAAATTAAAATGCGGCACAGCCTTCTCGCGCTTCGGTGGACCGAGCGTTTTGTTCGGATCAAGCGCTGCCGCATAAGTTCCGTCGTCGATTTTCTCATTGGTCTGCTCGGTGGTCTTGCGCATGGTATCAGCCAATTCTTCAAGCTCGGTCACATAGAGCTCAATGTTGTCCGAGAAGCCTCGAAACTCAAAAGGTAGGCGCGGCGCATTGGCCAGGCGCAATGTCGCCCGACCACCCAACTGTGACAACGTAACTCCATAAAGCAAACCGGGGTCGTTCCATTTGATGTGATGTTCGTAAGTATCATACAAAGTGTGATAACTCCCGCCCGCAGCCTCCCCGCCAAAACCCATGTTCGCGGAAGCGATGCCAAGATGTTGCAAAAACGGCGTGTAGTCGGAACCCGATCCCAACGGATAAATGCGCAGATCTTCACGACGGCTTTCTTTTATCAATTTTTCATTTGTCGCATGAAGCTTGAGATAAGCACGGCGTCGATCTTTCACTGAAATATCCATTCGCGGATCCTTCACGTCTTCCATGATCTGATTGAAAAACCGCTCCAGCACATGACTGCCACCGAGCCGGACAAACCCCCGGCTGTTGCCGTCGGAGTTCAGATAAGCGACCGCTTTTTCCTTCAACTCTTTGCCATGATGTTCCGCCCATTCAGTCGAACCAATCAAACCTGGCTCTTCGACATCCCAGGCTGCATAAATAATGGTTCGCAAAGGCCGCTTGCCGGCTTTTGCCAGTTCTCCTATAGCCTTTGCTTCGGCCATCAGGGTGATCTGTCCCGACAACGGATCGTTCGCCCCATGGTTCCAACCATCATGGTGATTGCCACGAATCACCCACTCATCGGGGTATTTGCTGCCTTCGAGTTTAGCGATCACATTATAAGCGGTGATCATGTCCCAGCTGAACTTCACCTTAAGCCTCACCCTCGCCGGCCCCGGACCAAAATGATAAGTGATTGGCAACGCTCCGCTCCATTCCGGCGGCACGACCGCACCACCCATCGCTGCAAGCAAAGGCAGCGCATCACGGTGTGAAATCGGTATTACGGGGATTTTTGTGATCGTCGACGCTTTGTCAATCGCGAGACGCTTGGCGTCTTTCGTCGCACCCACACCCGGGGTTAAAACATCGCCAGGGTAAGTTGGCATATCCATCACCGAACCCCGCTGCACTCCACTTTCATGCTTGAACGGCCCCTTGGGATAAACATCCCCCGCAGCGTATCCATCATCCGCCGGATCCGAATAAAGGATCGTTCCAATCGCCCCCTTCTCACCAGCCAGTTTTGGTTTGATACCGCGCCATGACTTGCCGTATTTGGCGATTGCGATTTTACCCTTCACACTGATACCGTTGCGTTCGAGAATTTCGTAGTCCTCGGGAATACCGTAATTCACAAAAACCAACTCACCTTCGACTTCGCCATCAACTGAAAAAGCGTTGTAAGGGGGCAATAAATTATCCCGCACTGACGAGCTCGCATCGTCCTTAAGCGAATCCTCTCTTAAAGACGCTTTGAATTTAATCGGCGCGATGAGTTCCAACTCCCGCTCCACTGGAGTAGGCAGCAAAATCTGATACTCCGCTATTTCGACTTCGTATCCCCAGGCTTCGAATTTTTCGGCGATAAATTCCGCTACCTGCTTGCTCTCTATCGAACCCGCATGATGCGGTTTAGCTGACATGTGCTTGAGCCATGCGTCCATATCTTCAGCCTTCAAGCTCGCATCAAATTTCTTTTCGAGGCCACGCTGAGCCCTAGAGCTCGCATCGTCGAATCCTAACAAGTCTTCAGCGCACCCCTTTCCCGCCCCGGCAATCAGCAGGACCACACACAATATATTACCCAGGTGGTTTTTCATTTTATTTATCCCGGTTCGCGCCCCGGTTCTCAGCGTTGTTATTGACCGCTTTTGCATCTTTCAAAGATTGGCGTTGCTGCTCAGTGTAAAAATCCGTTGTGAGGTTTTTCCTTTTTTTGCCGCCTGAAAGTTTTTCCAGCATACCCAACAGCGTATCCACAATTTTAGGCTCGGCGTTCACCTCAAGGCCAGCGGTGCGTGAAGGCCAGGTAGTGTAGCCACCAAGGTAATGTTGTTCCGGAGGAGGAATGTATCCTGCCGCGCCGTTGGCAAGTGACAAATTGAAAGTAGCTTTGAATGGACTCTGGGCTTTCAGCTTAAGACCTGTCACGCCGTAAACTTCATTCGGCATTGCGGTGAGGGCGATCTCCCCCAGCCGGATCACCTGAAGCACCAGTTCTTCATCCTGATTCTGATCGATCCAGGTAACCTGCTCCGCATAAACTTCTGGCGTATTTCCCGGACGTTTGTCTCCCCTCACCTGATTGATTTTTTCAGCCCAGGCTAACCTTTTTTTGCTGGGCAGCCGACGCGTGATCAGCAGTTTGGATTCAAGCATGCTTAGAGGGATTTTCTCTTTGTATTCGATCTTTTGATAAGCCTGATAAGCAACATCTGCCAACCGGGTAGAGTATTCCTGCATCTTCGGGTACTTGGAAGGGCCGGCATGATTTTGCCAACCGCAGTCACCGCTCGTGCCCTGTGACATCGCAACCAACATATTCCCGGCGGCTTCATTTTTCGCTACGATTTTTTTGGCCAGAGTATCACTGAACAGTCCGAAATAATCTGCCGAAAATCCTCCCGGTTTGTAACGAAAATAGTGCATCGAAAAATTCGCCAGTAAAGCGATCGGCTGATCACCTTCCAGAGAAACAAAACTCAGCAGAGACAACTGCTCATCCACCGGACCCGCGGCATGTTTCGCTTTCCCGAGGGAAGCCCGCACTGTCATCTCGCCAAAAGGGTCGCGCTGGTATTTACCCGCTTCCCGTACCCAACGCCGGCAATGGGTGAATTCCGGCGCATCAAAAACCGTCCAGCCCATCTTTGCAGGCTTCAATCTGACATGCGCCAGGGCAATTCCGTCCGCTATTTTCGCCGCCAACATTTTGGCGTAAGCTTCATCGGCGCTTAGCCCCAAGGCAAAATTCATCACGCTCGGAGCCGCATGGGTGTGGGTGGCGGAAATCAAAATGCGATTGATCGGAATCCCGGTTAACTCGTGAGCCTTTTTTTTCGCCTCATCACAAACCGAACGTGGAATCATATTGGAATCCACAATGACCAACGCCAATGTGATCTCTTTATTTTCAATCACAATGCAGCGGGCGGAAAGCGGGTCAAGCACCTTGTCATACCACAACTCCACCATCGTCCCCCCGCAAATGGACGGAAAATTTACCGGAGTGATATCCGTCTGGGCGGCGCCGACTTTAAGAGCTGCGACATCCTGAGCGGACACTGATGCAGATGCCCCGGCAAAGCCGAGTATTAAAATCGTGATTATATAATATCGCAATGCCTTCATGGGAGTAAGATGCAGACAAATAGTCACGCCGCAGAACCGTGCAGGTCAAGTTATTAGACGGGATAAAAGGGTGGATGAAAGGGGTCGCACCCCCAATGAATACTATCTTGAGCCGCCCTGAACCCCTTATATCAAAGGAACAGAATGAGTGGGCCGAACCGTTTGCAACCCGCTTTGTAACACATCCGTCAAAAATAATACCGTGTCAGATCGACCCAATTCAGCCTTCCAGTTAGGCCAGGCGCACGTCGATATCCTGCTCCAACCACGTCCACAAGCCCTGCAAAGATCCACCCACCGCATCTTTGATGCCCGGCAAATCCGCTGCCGCAAAGCTCTCTCCCTGCGCGGGCAGCTGCTTGCCGTAGAGATAATATTTGATCTTCGGCTCGGTGCCTGAAGGGCGCACCGCGAATGATCGCCCGTCTTCCAATTTCACGATCAACATGTTTTCCTTGGGCAAAGTATCACCCTCTATGTCCTCAATCTGCTGGGTGGCAAAATCCAGCACTTCGCTAACGGGTGACCCGTCCACTTCCTGCGGAGGATTACTGCTGTAAGACTTCGCCAGGTTTTGGATTTTGCCCGCGCCTTCCGCACCTTCCATCACCACCGAATGCAGTTGCTCTTGAAAATAACCATACTGCAAATAAATCTGATCCAACAACTGCGCTATGCCCAGTCCTTGCGATTTGGCATAAATCGCCAGCTCGGCAAACATCACCACCGCGCCATTACCATCCTTGTCGCGCACCACATCCGAACCGAGGTAACCGTAACTTTCCTCTCCACCAAAAACAAAAAACGACGAGTGCTGCAGACGCAAAGCGCGCGTTTCCAACTCGGTCAGGTCCTGATAATTTCTACGCAAGTCGGCAGGGATCTGCTTTTCGTACTTACCCAGTTTTTCACCTATGTATTTGAAACCCGTCAAAGTATCCACACAACGAATGCCAAAAGCATCCGCGATGACTTCCTGCAAACCGGTGGTGACAAAAGTTTTCACCAGCACGGCATTTTTACGATTCTCTTCATTGAGCACGCCCTGATCAAAAAACGTTTTGATCCGGTACCAGCCCATCAGCGATCCGATTTGATTGCCTGTCAGCAATTTCATCTCATCACCATCGCGCACCGCCACACCCATGCGATCACAGTCAGGATCGGTGGCGATCACCAGATCCGCGCCATCCCTTTGAGCCTGTTCAACACCCATTGCCAAAGCAGGCGCATTTTCCGGGTTAGGCGAATCCACCGTCGGGAAACGTCCGTCCTCGATATCCTGCTCCGCCACCGTATCACAATCAAAACCCAAACGCCGCAGCATCGCCGGCGCGATCCGACCCCCGGTGCCGTGCAAATTCGTGAACACAATTTTCAACGAATCTTCACTCGCCACTTTTTGTGGATCGAGCAACAGCGTCTCCAGCGTGTCCATGTAAGCGGCGTCAATTTCTTCACCCACTTCAGTGACCTTGCCCACCTCATGCTCTGACAATGAAGGCTCGTCGCCCTCCGTGACCGCATTCACCTGGGCAATGATATTGCTCGCATGTGGCTCGACCACTTGCGCACCGTCATTCCAATAAACCTTATAGCCACTGTCATGCGGCGGATTGTGACTGGCGGTCAGCACGATCCCTCCGGAGGCATTCAGATGACGCACCGCAAAAGACAACTCCGGGGTCGAACGCGGGGCGGTGAACAAATACACATCCACCCCGTTCTCATTCGCCACCCTGGCCACATGAGCGGCAAACTCTTCGGCAAAATGGCGTGTGTCATGGGCGATGACGATTGATGTCCTGCCTCCGCCGTTTTCCGCTTGAGCCGCTTTCAAACAGCGCACATAACCCGCCGTCGCGCGTTTCAAATTATAAAAATTCAGCGCATTGGTGCCCACACAGGGGAACTCCGGACGTCCCAGATCATTGGGCGTGCCACGCTCCGCGGCGGTGACGATCTTGCCGATACTGCGTCCGCGCAGACCACCGGTGCCGAATTTCAGCGTTTGATAAAAACGGTCATTCAACTCCGCCCACTGTTTTTGATCGACCAGCTCACTCACACTGTCGTGATATAGCGGCAAATCACTCGAAGCCAGCAAATGACGGATATTCTCCGCACTGGATGATAAAAGGAGGCCGTCGGCAACGGCTTGTTCGATAGTCTGGCTAAGTTCGGCTGTCATTTCGTTTGCATTGTAGTTCTTCGCTGTGAGAATTCAATGCAAACGAAATGAACGAATGGGAATCCCAACTGAATCGCATGCCCAACGCCCACACCACCGCTGGGCGTGTCCTGCATGGCACGGCAATCGAGCGTGACGATGTGCGCATCGATCAATACGACGGCCACTGGGTGGTGCAGACCCGTGGCGGCGACTTCCCCGATGAATTACGTGGGCTCTGCCCCCGGCTCGCACGCTCGCTGTGGTGGAAACAGCTCGACAAAACCTCCAAAACCGCGCCCGAATGGATCGAAGGGGAAAAGTTGGATCAAAAATTCCTGGTAGCGGAAAATGACGCACGTTACCTGATCGATTTCCAAGCCGGCTACTCACAAGGCCTGTTTCTCGACCAAAGGCTCAACCGCGAGGAATTGATCCGCCGCATCCAGCCCGAAGACCGCATCCTCAATTGTTTTGCCTACACCTGCTCATTCTCGGTCGCCGCCGCGCGCGCCGGCGCTATCACCACCAGCATGGATTTGTCCGGGCGTTATCTCGACTGGGGTAAGGAAAATTTCCGCGCCAACCAACTCGACCCTGATGATCACTACTTTTGCAAAGGCGACGTGATGGATTGGCTCAAGCGTTTTGCCAAACAAGGCCGCCGCTTTGCTGGCATCATCCTCGACCCCCCGACTTTTTCCCGCAATGGCAAAAAAGTATTCAAAGTCGAAAAAAACTACGCCGAACTTGTTCAGCTCGCGGCCAATATCTTAAATCAAGACGGCGGCTGGTTGCTGTGTTCGACCAATCACCACAGCTTGCAAGAATGGAGTTTCGAAAGCATGCTCTACGAAGGCGTCGATCTCGCCGGACGTGAACTGGTCCAATCCAAAGCTGGCAAAATGCCACCCGAATTCCGAGGTGACGATTATTTGAAATCCTTCTGGCTTGATGTTGAATAGAGTTTATCTCATAAACGGGGCAAGCGCTGCGCTCGCCCTACAAAATTGCGACCATGTCTTTTATTTCCTACCAACAGAAAAATTTCAAATCGGCGATCAAAAAATTGTCGCGCCGCTCGCAACCTCTTGCCGAAGTGGAGAGCACGGTCAATCAAGTCATCGCCGAGGTCAAAAAAGGCGGTGACAAAGCCTTGCTCGCACTAGGTAAAAAATTCGACCGAGTCGATTTCCGCAAAGGCAGTGATCTTAAAGTCAGTGCTGCCGAGCTCAAAAACTCTGCTTCAGCCCTGAGCGCCAGGGAAAAGCGAGCCATCGCCGCTTCGCGCAAAAACGCGACCTTCTTTGCCAAGCGCAGCCTGCGCAAAAACTGGAGCGCCAAAAATGCCCAGGGCGCTCAAGTCGGCGAAGTTTTCCAACCCTTCGAACGGGTCGGCATTTATGTTCCCGGCGGCACCGCACCACTGGTCTCCACCGTCAACATGACCGTGGCCCTCGCCAAGGCCGCAGGCGTTCCCGAGATTGTCGTCTGCACCCCACCCGGTCCCGACGGATCGATCAATCCCGCCCTGCTCTATGCCCTGCAACAAGCCGGCGCGACCGAGGTTTACAAAGTCGGCGGCGCTCAGGCCTTGGCCGCACTAGCCATCGGCACCCGCACCATCGCCCCCGTCGCCAAGGTTTTTGGCCCTGGCAACTCCTACGTAGTCGAAGCCAAGCGTCAACTCTTCGGCCTCGTCGCTGTCGACCTGCTGCCCGGCCCCAGCGAGATTCTGGTGCTCTGTGACAGCTCGGCCAAACCCGCCTGGATCGCCACCGACCTGCTTGCCCAAGCTGAGCACGGCGCCGACAGCCTGATGGTTCTTGTCAGTGACAGCAAAAAAATCTTAGACGCCGTACAAGAGGAAGTGGTCAAACAAGCCGCCACCCTCAGCCGCCAGAAACCCCTGCAAGCGGTGCTCAAAAAAGGTTCGACCTATGTCTTGGTCGAAAACATGGAAGACGGTGTGCAGATCTGCAATGACTTTGCCCCCGAACACGTCTTGCTGATTTCCCGCAAAGAAAAAAGCCTGATCCCAAAAATCAAAACCGCGGGTGCGATATTTCTCGGCAACTACTCACCGGTAGCCGTCGGCGATTTTCTCGCCGGCCCCAGTCACGAACTGCCCACCGGTGGTGCCGGCAAATCTTTCCCCGGCCTCACCGTCGATCAGTTCCAACGCCGCACCAGCATCGTCAAACTCGACCGCACCTCAATGGAAAAATCCGCCCCCATCGTCGAAGTGTTCGCCCAAATGGAAGGCCTCGACGCCCACGGCCGCTCCGCCTCGATCCGCTTGGAAAAGTAAAAAGCTCTTACAAACAAAGCGTCGCTTTATAATGGCCACTGCATCCCAATGAGAGGTAATCTCTCATTGTTAAGATTAATGCAGAAAGGTTAAAAATGATTAAAGCATGCAATTTGGTTCACCACTACGGCGTTCGCCCTATTCTTCGCAACGTCAGCCTAAAAGTCAGACAAGGTGAACTGGTGGTTCTGATGGGAGCCAATGGCTGCGGGAAAAGCACTCTACTTGGCACCATGGCCGGCTTGCTCTGGCCGATTGAAGGCCACGTCGAAATTGATGGCCTGCAACGACGCAGCTGTGTGAAAGCTGAGATCGCGATCCGCAAAAAGGTGGCCTATTTGCCCGATCACCCCTGGTTGCCCCTCTCTAGAACAGGACGAGAATATCTCATGGCCGTCGGACAAATTTACGATCTGCCCACAGCACACATCATGGATCACATGGAACGCCTGTTGGAGTTGTTTCATCTCACCGACAAAGGAGACTCGACCATGCAATCCTATTCCAATGGGCAGCAGAAAAAAATTGCCATCGCCGCCACCCTGATCACTGAAGCTCCCATATTATTGCTCGACGAGCCCTTCACCGGCGGTCTCGATCCCTCCGCCATTTTGGCACTGAAGAATGTTTTGAAAAACCTGGCGCAGAGAGAGGATACCACCGTAGTAATGGCTTCCCAATTACCCGAAATAGCCGCCGCCACTGCTCACCGCATAGCAGTTATTCAGGATGGGGTAATTTTACATTATGACAGTCCAACCGATTTAATAAAATCGCAGAACTCAGAGAATCTCTGAAACCGCACTGAGTGATATACTCAACCCTGAAACCGAAGATCTCCTAAAAGCTTACTTTAAAGGAAAGGAACTCTCTAAATGAAAAATACCTTAATAAAGTATTTCATTTGGCTATTCGTCACCTTAGCTGCCTGTCTGTTTATGCGTTTGGGTTTATTGCTTATAGTTGCCGTAGTCGCTTTTAAGAATGACATGGACATTTGGCAATTCATACAACAAATGATATCCGAACGATGGGCTCACAACACTGTTCCCGACGCGGTCGCCCTGCTCCTACTCACGCTGCTTATTGCGACTTTAAAATCCTCCCATTGTCCTGAACTTGCTAGATCCAAACGCAGCGATTGGTTAAAAACATCACCGTGGACATTGGGAAAAACCTTGCCTTGGGGTGATTTCCAAATTGGCTTACCGGAAGGCATTATCCTTTTAGTGATAGATGCTTTATTGCATTTTTTGGTCGACTGGCCTTTCGGCATCACTCTCTACCTCTTCGCCTGCTATTATTTTGGCCGACTGTATTTATCGTCTCTTCATGAGGCTGCTCCTCAAGATTTTTTCGCCACAGGCATAGTGCTCGCCATACCCTTACTCTTTATCCCGTATTTTTCCTGGTTGATCATCCCTGTATTTTTCATCTGTGCAATGATCACCATTCATGCTCAAAAACAAAACTGGAAACTCTGGGTAGGCTTGGATGGAGATCTGCACGAAGCCATAAAAATCACAGGTAAAAAAGAACAGGTAGGCTGGCCTTTTTGCACCATCGTCGAGGTCACCGATGAGGAAATATCGAGCAATAACAAATTGCTCAATCTTCTCTTGAGCTGCTGGGTCTTTATCTGGATCTTCACCCTCATCCGCCTATTTCCTGTCGAAGAAGGGGTTCAAATAATGAATTTTTGGTATATTCCTACCTTTTTCTTCGCCTTGATCCATAGGGTCGCATACAGCACCATAGGCACATCCCCCATCAGTTTGTTAGGCCGGATCAAATTACGAAAATTTATCATTCCCGATTATGATAAAGTTTATCTTGCTCCTGTTTTTTCCATCCTTGGTGGAATCATCATGTATCTGGTCGCATCAAGCCTGGGTAACATCCATGGCCTCGCTGAAAGCCTCGCAATCGCCACCAGCCTGCAGATCATCCTCTCGGCACGGCCAACGATTCGTGAGTGGACCTACACCGGCCAATACCAAGCCCATCGTCCTGCTTTCACCCCTCCGTCACAAATAAAATAAGCCTTCCTCGCTGACTCCTAACTCTCTAATCATTCGACCAAATACTCAATAAACTCTACTAAGCCCATTGCGCTAACTGACTCTGATAAGGGGTAAGCCTCCCCTTGCGGTATAACAAAATACCCTCTTGTCGCATTCAGCGTTTTCATGAGATACTTCTACCTTACCTAACCATTCACCCCCCCCCACAAGTGAAATAAGTTTTTCTCGCAATGACTCACTCCTCACCAAAATCAAGATCTCGGCGCAGGAAAGCTACCTAGAATTCTAACCGTCTTCCCGCTTTCCGTCAGCAACGTCACTGCCTTCTCGATATTCTCCGCCGTCTGATGCCCTTGCAGCTCCACAAAAACGCAGGACGGTTTTCCTGGCTGCGTTTCCTGGCGGCCATCAATCTGGGTCAGCGTCAGCTCCAGGTCCGCGAAGACTTTCATCGAAGCAGACAAAACCTCGCCCGCTTCGCCATGAATCAAGAGAGCCGTGATATCATTCCCCGTCGGCGGACATGAATTATGACACAAAACCAAAAACCGTGTCGCCGCCGATGAAGCGTCGTGGTCACCTAACAAAGTAACCTGAGCGCAAATCTGCAAACTCGAATCAACAAAATAATCCAGCGTGCGGCTCACTTCGCCATCGGTAGAATTGCCAATCGGCACCACACCATAATCCGCGTGACGACTAGCGACCTTGTCAAACACATCCGCCAAGCTCGCCTGTGGCACGTATTCAACACTGGCTCCGAACTTATTCCTCGCCGCCTGATGAGTCCATGTGCCTTCCGGTCCGAGATAAGCAATTTTCAGATTTTCCTCCAAAGCCAAAGCCGCCGACATGATCTCGCGATAAATCGCGCGAATCGATTTTTCCGGCAGCCGACCCTGGCTCTTTTTCACCAACGCTTGCAAAAGTTTCTCCTCCCGCTCAGGCGCGTAGATCTCCAGACCGTTTTCCTTTTTGATCTCTCCCACCCCATGCACCAGATCGGCCCGTTCATTCAACAGCTCTAACAAACGCGTATCCACCGCGTCAATTTCCACCCGCAGCTCGTCGAGCGTCTTGCCTGTGCTTCCAGCTTGTTTCATTTTTCCCCAGTGCCCCGAATTATTCCTCTTCGCCAGCCGCTTTGGCCAATTCTTCTTCCTCCGTCGCCACACCCTCTTCTTCTGCAAGGTCCTGCTCAGTCACTTCAGCTTCGACTTCATCACTTTCTTCCACCGGCGCTGCCTCGTCCCCAGTAGCTGGCTGGCCCTCCTGCGCACTCTCCTCTGCCCCCTCAGCATCATTATCCCCCGCTTGCGCGCCAAGTGAAAGTTGCTCATCCGCCTCGCTCTCACCCTCCAGTGCCAAGTCAGCCGTCGGTAATTCCACCCGCTTCAGTTCGCTGGAGTTCGGCAGGTCATCAATATTCTTGATCCCGAAATGCTCGAGAAAGGTCTCCGAAGTTTCATACAGCAGCGGTTTTCCCGGCAGCTCCGCCCGTCCGGCTATTTTGACCAAACCCTTGTCGATGATCTTGTTCAACACTCCGTCCACGCTCACCCCGCGCACCGCCTCGATGTCTGCCTTGGTGATCGGTTGACGGTAGGCAATGATGGCCAGAGTCTCCATCGCCGGACCGCTGAAACGCTCCGGTTTCACCTCTGGCATCAGGCTGCGAATGTAAGGCGCATAATCCGTGCGGGTATAAAATCGCCAACCACTGGGGCCTTCCTGCAGATGCATCGGACGTCCGGTCGCATTGTAGGTTTCATTGATCTCATCAATAATCTCGTAAATCTGCTTGGCCGATATTTTCTGCAACACTTCCGGATCGGTTTCCGTTGGTTCCTTGATCTTTTGTTTTTTCGCCCGCCCCTTTTTCTTGGGCGGCGGGGTTTCCTCAACATCCGCTTCAGCCTCGGCGAGTAGGGCAGCGGCCTCCGCTTCCACCGCCAAAGCGGCTTTTGCGGTACGGCGCAAAGCACGCGCCACATCCTGAGCCGTCACCGGATCCGGTGAGGCAAAAATAATAGCTTCAACTATCTGAACTAAATCCATATGAAAATCCAGGTTGTGGTGACAATCTCGATGCTAGCACGGTTACAGATTCTCGTTGCGATGCAACTCGATATCGCCAAGCCGCCCGTCTTGACGAACGGTGAAATGGTTGAGTTTCATCAACTCCAACATCGCCAAAAAGGTAACAATCACCTCCGCTTTGGTGGTCGCATCTTCAAACATCGTCGAAAATTGAATACTGCCGCCCGGCGGCACCGTTTTCAGCAAATAATCTATCTTATCCCCAACGGTGAAGCGATCGTCGATGATCTCACCCAAATCGCTTTCATCCTGAAAACGATCCAGCACGTTCTGGAAAGCACGAATCAGATCAAAAATGCCCACATCCGCCATCGGACGTTCGCCCTCCGGCTCATCCGCCTCGATATCCTCTGGGTGATGCGGGAAAAAATCCTGCATTTCCTGCTCGCGATGGGACAAAAAGCCCGCCGCATCTTTGAATTTTTTGTATTCGATCAGCTGCCGGATCAGATCCCAGCGCGGATCGTCGTCATCGGTCTCATCCTCCGGCGGTTGATGGTGCTTGGGCAACAAATTGCGGCTTTTGATATAAATCAAATTGGCCGCCATCACGATGAATTCGCTGGCCAGAGTTATATTCAACACCTTGAACGTATCCACGTAGGTCAAATACTGCTTGGTGACGCGCTCGATGGAGACATCATAAATGTCCACCTCTTCCTTTTTGATAAGATAGAGCAACAAATCGAGCGGCCCCTCGAATATCTCCAACTGAACTTTATAATCTGCTTCCAAAATTTTTGAGACTGAATCTGATCCCGTCCGGCTCCCACTAGGAAATTCACCGTTCAGAATGCGCAGTTTAACCACGGGCAAGCCACAGGCGCAAGTCATCCTATCAGGAATGTTCAAGATTCTCCGCAAGCTGGAATAGGAAAAGACTGCTAAAAGCGGTGTTATTGCCAGAGGCAAGAACCTATCCATGCGGTTTTCATGGTCTTTTTTTATCTGCGCAGCATTTTTTGATCTTCCTCTCTTTTGCTATTTCACGGAATGAGCTGCTTTTTCTCTTCAAACACCACTGTGCCTTTTAAAAAAACAAGATCCATCAAATCCTGTTTTTTGTATTCACCTTTCCCGCTAGGGCGAAAAGCTCCAATCAGCCGGGTCTGACCGCTGATCGTTGTTATTTGCGTTCTGATGACCTCCCGGTGAAAAACCGGCAGGGACACAGCAATCATCTTGCTGTTATTTGGAAGAAGCATTTGACTGGTATGGTTCGTAGGTGGCGCGGTGTGATGCTCCAATAACAAATCCACGATCATGGTATATTCATTCGTTCCCAATATTGGATCGATATGGAAAACAGTGCCTACTTTCCGTTTTTCAAATATAGGCACCGCTGCATGAATGCCGTCTTGCCACTCATATTGCTGCAAATAACGATACTCCCTCACATCTTCATATTCCGCACGCTGCCCGCTGCGAGCATCAAGAATAATACTGCTGATCAGTTGAGCCTGTTCTTTTTTCACCAACTTCACTACAGCATCACGCTC
The DNA here is from genome assembly GCA_045046875.1 of Verrucomicrobiota bacterium. Classification (GTDB taxonomy): domain Bacteria; phylum Verrucomicrobiota; class Verrucomicrobiia; order Verrucomicrobiales; family DEV007; genus JAADHD01. Next base: position 14,173 of record JASFYY010000106.1, read on the forward strand.
AGGACTGTGATTCACTTGTGTTTCAATACTTCTCTGAACTTGCTGTGCCAATACCCCGGGCAGTCTATAAATCTCGATTTGATAGCGCATGCTTTTTTCCGCTTTGCCATAAATGCTTTCCATATAAGCTTCGATCAATTCCATTCCTGAAGGGTAATGTTTCACGACTAACTGACCTAAGTGGTCTATATATATAGCACTGGTTCCTTCGGGAAATCTCACGCCAGCTTCTTCCAAAATGCTCTTTGCTGATCGCCGCTTGCTGTTTTTGTGTGACTCAGCGGGAGGGCAGCATGCGTATGAAATGATTTTAAATGTGCGGGTGTAAATCTTGTTTGGATCTTTAGGAACAGGATTTTCACGCACATCCTTCCTGACAAGCGGCTTCCGTTTGATATTCAATTTTGGCAACTCTTCTGCCGGGGTTGTGAGTAGCGCAATATAACAGGACATGGCCACCATAAAGATCACTTGGAGATTGTTTGTCCGTTTCATGAGGGTTGTTTGAAAGAGACCATTGCTTAATCCCGAATGATATCTTTCAGCGAAAATATCGGTTTTTTACTCGAAACCACGAATCCCTTGAGAAAAACAACTTCCATCAAATCCTTTTTCTGGTGTTCCTCATCGCCGGTAGGGCGATAGACACAAATTATTCTTGTAGTGCCCGATTGCATGGTGATCTGAGTGACGACCTTTTTACTGTGAAACACAGGCACAGGAAACTCAATATTGCTTTCACTATTAGGTAAACGAATCTGGGTCATTTTTTGATCAGGAGGGGCGGTGTGATGCTCAAAACTAAAACTAACATCCATCGTGCTGTCATCCGCACCCAAAACCGGGTCAACTTCAAACACCGTGCCTACATCTTGAATCATAAAGACCGGAAGAATCTTTTGGCTCTTCTCATCCCATTCATAACGATCCAAATATCGGTATTGCTGCCCATCTACCATCGTTGCTCGCTGTCCACTGCGACATTCTAAGCTTAGACTGCCTATCAAGTTAGCATGTTTCTTTTTTATCAGATCATAAACGGCATTCCGTTCTGGGGTATGGTCGGATTGTTCACTCGCACTCTGCTGCAATTCGAGAACCAACAAAGCAGGCAAGCGATAAATCTCCAATTGAAAACTCAGGTGCCGTTCGGCACGGGAAGAAACCCTGTCGATATAGGATTCGATTAATAACATGCCATCTGGCTTTTGCCACACCGTTAGCAGCCCTGTGCCCCAATCAAATTCGACGCTGGTACCTTTTGGGAATTCTATGCCCGCTTCCTCGAAAATTTCCTGCGGCGTGCGCCCTGTTCGTTTTTCTTTTTCACTCGGAGGGCAGCAAGTCGGAAGAGTTTTGAATACCCGCTTATAAATCTCTTCAGGGTCTCTGAGTTTGAATTTTGATGGTGGTATTTTCACTTCGGCTTTAGACCGTTTGATTTCCAGCTTGGGAAGGGACTGAGCAAAAATGGGATGAGGATTTCCTATCAACCCCGTCAACAAAATCACTGCTATCAAATATATTCTTTTCTGTTCCATCATGGTGTTTGTGAATATTTTTTGCGTTTGATTTTCTCTAGCGAAGCTTGGAGAAATACAAATTCCATCATTCCCCTTTTGTCATCATTGTGACTGACGACGGGATAAGAACCAAGCAGTTTGACCTCGTTAATCTTCAGCGTCATTTTTTTATCACTGACAAATTTGACCTTATGATATTCTGTAAGTTCTACGCTGACGATTTTGGTGGAGTTTGGGAAATGAAGCTGCGTATTTTTCACAGTGGGCTCTGCAAAATCATGGTCAAAGCTGTATTCAAAGGTGATCAGCGAATCACCCTGCAAAACAGGGGAGCTGATGCTGACACGGGTTCCTACCTTGTCGCTTTCAACAAGAGGCATCATTTGTTTGCTGGTTTTGTCCCAGGAGTATTTTTTAATAGCCCGGTATTCGCGCCCTTCTGCCATTTCCGCTGATTGATTTTCATCGACCTGTAGTTTGATGATTTTAATCAGTTCGCCCTGTTTTTTATCCTGCCATGCAGAGACAAGCTCTCTCTGCAAACGGTTCTGCTGCCCTTGTTCTGATCTTTCCAGCAATTCCTGTGCAAGCGGCATCGGCAGCCTGAATATTTCAAAACGAAAGTGAAAAGTAATGTTTGCTTTGCCTCGAATTTTTTCCAAAAAAACCTCAATTTTGGCAAGTTCTCCCGGTGTTTGATTCACCGTCAATAAAGACGTAGCTGGATTATAAATGGCAGCAGTTCCCTCAGGAAATAATATGCCGGCTGCTTCAAGAATGTGTTTAGCTGATCGACGCCTCAGATTGGTATTGGATGCAAAAACATCATTGCTCAAAAAAGTAGGCGCTACCGGGTATTCACGACTAATGATAGCCTCTGGATCCATTGGCTTTTTGACGCTGGGTTTTATCTCTATCTCTGCAGCTTTGCGAATGATCTCTAGTTTAGGCAAATCCTTAGCCTGCATGGTGATACTGCTGAAAAACACAGCGATCACCATCCAAATAACTACAGAAAATATAAGTCTTACCTTCATTGTAGGCCTAGAGCCTATAAAAAACCTACCCAAATTCCAAGATCAATCGAATTCTAATAGCTGATAAATCACAAAAAAAGGGCGACCTCGCGGCCGCCCTTCCTTTTGATTTTAAAAACCAAGCTTACGCTTTGTCTTTCAGCGCTTCCTGCGCAGCTGCCAATTTGGCAATCGGGATGCGGAAGGGGCTGCATGAGACGTAGTTCAATCCAGCGCGATGGAAGAACTGCACTGACTTGGGATCGCCACCGTGTTCTCCACAGATACCGATCTTGAGATCCTTGCGTCCTTTACGTCCGAGCTTGACTCCCATCTCTACCAACTTACCAATGCCGCCTTGGTCCAAGGTAGCAAACGGGTTGGTGGTGATGATGTCTTCTTCTTCGTAGTGAGGAAGGAAACCAGCACTGTCGTCACGGCTCATGCCGAGTCCGGTCTGAGTCAGGTCGTTGGTTCCAAAGCTGAAGAACTCAGCTGACTTAGCAATCTCGTCTGCAGTGAGACAAGCACGTGGAATTTCGATCATGGTGCCGACCTGGTATTTCAACTGGCTCGCACGCAATCCGTTTTCCTTACGCACATCTGCGGCCACCTGATCGATGATCGCTTTTTGCAGTTCGAATTCTTTAGCGAATCCAACCAATGGAACCATCACTTCAGGTTTCACTTTGATGCCTTTTTTCTGCACTTCGACAGCGGCTTCAAAAATCGCGCGTGCCTGCATTTCGGTGATCTCAGTGTAAACGATACCCAAACGGCAACCACGGTGACCCAGCATTGGGTTGAACTCGTGCAACTCTTCCACACGACGAAGAATGTCGGCTGGTTTGAGCTTGAGTTTTTTGGCCAATTCCTTCTGCTGCTCCTTGGTGTGCGGCAGGAATTCGTGCAGTGGTGGATCCAGCAAACGAATAGTCGCTGGACGACCGTCGAGTGCTTCGAAGATGCCGATGAAGTCTTTCTTTTGGAAAGGCAGCAATTTTTTCACTGCTTTACGGCGATCCTCTTCGTTGTCAGCCAGGATCATCTGACGCACCGCGTCGATGCGGTTGCCTTCGAAGAACATGTGCTCAGTGCGACAGAGGCCGATGCCTTCAGCACCAAAAGCAATGGCGTTGCGAACCTGCTCCGGAGAATCGGAGTTGGTGCGGATGCCAAGCTTGCGGAATTTGTCCGCCCAAACGATCAGCTGAGCATACTTTTTGTAAGTCGGGCTCTTGAGCGCTTTTTTGTCGCCTTCGAGCACTGCTTGAATCACTTCCGAGTCTGCTGTTTTGAGCTCACCAGCGTAGATTGCACCCGAAGTTCCGTTGACGGAGATGTAATCCCCTTCTTTCAACTTCACGCCGTTGGCGGTGACGGTCTTTTTGTTGTAGTCGATTTCCAGATCGGAAGCACCACAGACGCAGATTTTGCCCATCTGACGAGCGACCAAAGCTGCGTGAGAAGAAACACCACCACGTGAAGTGAGGATGCCTTCCGCTGCGATCATGCCGCGCAAATCTTCCGGAGAAGTTTCGATACGAGTCAATACCACCTTGTCGCCTTTAGCCGCTGCTTTCACTGCGTCTTCAGCGTGGAAGAAAATTCTTCCCGAAGCTGCACCCGGGCCAGCTGGCAATCCTTTGGCGATGCGTTTGGCTTTTTTCTCTGCAGTGCTGTCAAAAATAGGCGCCAACAGTTGGTCCAAATCTCCAGCAGGAATTCGCGCAACCGCTTCTTGTGGTTTGATCAATTTTTCTTTGACCATATCCACTGCGATGTGAACCGCAGCAAATCCAGTGCGTTTGCCGTTACGAGTCTGCAGCATCCACAGCTTGCCTTCTTCAACGGTGAACTCGACGTCCTGCACGTCACGGAAATGTTTTTCCAACTTGGTGCGAACTTTCAACAACTCTTTGTGAGAAGCTGGCAAGTCCTTCGCCATTTTGATGATTGCTTTGGGTGTGCGCACACCGGCCACCACGTCTTCGCCCTGAGCGTCGATCAGGTATTCACCGTAGAATACGTTTTCACCTGTCGCAGGGTCGCGAGTGAATGCCACACCCGTTCCTGAAGTTTTTCCGGTATTACCAAATACCATCGCCTGCACGTTCACAGCCGTTCCCCAGGAAGCGGGAATGTGGTATTTGCGGCGATACACTTTTGCCCGGTCGTTATTCCAAGAAATGAACACCGCACCAACGGCTCCTTCGAGCTGTTCGCGTGGGTCTTGTGGAAAATCGCAGCCAGCACGTTTTTTGATCAATGCTTTGAACTTAGCGACCACGTCCTGGAGATCCGCCACTTTCAATCCACTGTCGATTTTGACACCCGCTTTTTCTTTAGCGGCGTCGAGAATAACTTCGTAGGGATCATGATGCTCGCCGGCTTCGGCTTCCACACCCATCACCACGCTGCCATACATCTGCAAAAAGCGACGGTAGGAATCCCAGGCAAATTTTGGATTGCCGGTTTTTTTAGCGAGAGCTTCGACCACTTCATCATTGATGCCGAGGTTGAGGATGGTGTCCATCATACCGGGCATCGACTCGCGAGCACCGGAACGAACGGAAAGCAAAAGGGGATTTTCCAAATCACCGAATTTTTTGCCCATGACTTTTTCCGTCGCGGCCAAAGCAGCGTCGATTTCATTAGTCAGTGAAGTCGGGTATTTTTTACCGTGATCGTAAAAGTAAGTGCAGACCTCGGTGCTCAGAGTGAAACCAGCAGGAACGGGCAAGCCGATTCTGGACATCTCTGCCAAATTGGCACCTTTGCCGCCAAGCAAAGCTTTTTGAGAACCGTCACCTTCGGATGTTTTGCCTCCGAAATTATAGACGTATTTTTTTCCTGCCCGACGTTTAGCCGCTGCCCGTTTTTTTGGTGCAACTTTTTTCTTGGTAGTAGCCATAGTACTCTGTTGTTTTATGTGTGATTCCTGAAACGCCGGAGCTCTTTTTTTTCGAACCCATATCCCCCCCAAATTTTTCGGAGACGTTCCAAAATAAGGCGCAACCTTAGCAGAGCCCGCGCCACTGTCAAACTAGTGTCTCAGCCAGCCAACTCAAAGTTGATGAACTGCCTTTCGTGATCGATGTCCCGCAGGCGCACCCGAATCGTATCGCCGGCTTTGATCAGAAAGTCCGACCCGCTGGCCGTGACCTCTTTCAAAGAGCTGTCGATAAAGTAGCGCTCCCCTCGCGGCAGGTCATCCTTGCGGATCAAACCTTTGATATTCAAATCTATAAGTTCGACAAATAAACCCAGCGGTTTGATGTCATAAACCACCGCCTCGAAAGTTTTATCCGGCTGCTCCTTCGCCACCCAGGAAATATATTCCATCAATTTCAGACGGCGGGTTTCCTGCTCGGCGGCAGCAGCGGTGCGCTCGGTTTCGGAAATGTGTTTAGCAATTTCCGTCAGCCGGGCGATCTTAGGCACTTTGACTTTATCCGTTTGTGTTCCGCGTTGGCTCAGTTTTCTTAACACCCGGTGAACCACCAGATCTGCGTAGCGTCGAATCGGACTGGTGAAATGGGTGTAGTTGTTTTTTGAAAGTCCGTAGTGACCCAAAGATTCCACACTGTATGCGGCTCTTTTTAAACTTTTGAGCAAGGCGATTTTCAAGGTGTGCTCCTCGGGTTTTCCTTTAATCGATCGCAACAGGTTTTGCAACAAATCCCGGTTAGTGAGATCGCCCGCTTTGTATCCGTAAGCACGAGCGAGATCACGAAATTCCAACAACTTCTCCGGATCGGCATCTTCGTGTATCCGGTAGAGACTAGGAGCCATTTTACTCTTAGTTGCTTTAGCCACCGCTTCATTGGCTACCAGCATGCACTCCTCGATCAGCTGATGCGACTCATCATAAAATACTTTTACAATGTCCCGCGCCCGCCCCTTGTCATCCAGGATCACCTTCACCTCGGTGAAGTCCATGTCCAAGGCTCCTTGCTGAAAACGACGTGTGCGCAATTGTTCCGCCAGGCGCCAGGCTTCATGTAATTGACGGGTGATCGCAGCTTCCGCTGCAGGCAAAGCTTTGATATCATCGGGCGACATTTTCAACGACTTCAATGCCTCTTCGTAGGTGTAACGTCTTTTGCTATGAATCACCGCCGAAGTGAATCGTTCCGACACCGCCTTGCCATGTTGATTAAATCGAATGATCACCGCCTGCGTCAAACGATCCACATCCGGGCGCAAACTGCAAATTCCATTGCTTAGCTTTTCGGGCAACATCGGCACCACCCGATCCGCCAGATACACACTGTTGCCACGCGCAATCGCTTCTTTGTCCATCGCTGTGCCCGGCTCGACATAATGCGAAACATCGGCAATGTGTACCGCCAACTCCCAGCCCCCGGCCGCTTTGCCGTGTTTGGGATCATCATCGATACGCGAAACATGGATCGCATCATCAAAGTCCTTGGCATCACTCGGATCAATCGTAAAAACATCACGATCGCGCCAGTCCTCGCGTCGCTCTATTTCAGCCTGCGGGATTTTTTCACTGATCTTCTCGGCTTCAGCCTGCACCGCAGCCGGGAATTCCAACGGAAGCTGAAATTTTCTGATAACCGACATGATGTCTACACCAGGATCATCCACCTCGCCGAGAATCTCAACCATGCGCGCGCACGGGTAACGTTTAGAGCTATCCCACTCGACAAACTCCGCCACCACCTTCAATCCCTCTTTGGCTCCAGGCAGCACCTCGATCAAGTCAATGGTGCGTGGCAAAGCCGGATCGTCAGGTCTCAAGCTAGCGTATTTCCCCTGTTGTTGAAAAACTCCCACAAAATGAGAACTCGGACGCTCAAGAATTTCCTCCACCCGCGCCACCACTCGTGTTGACGATCGACGTGATCTGGCGGGTTTGCCTTTTTGTCCTCGACCCCGGCTTTGTTTTTTATCCCGTTCAGGTGGTCGATCCATGATCAAAGACACCCTGACTCGATCCCGGTTCAGGGTCTGGCCCGTATAACGTCCTGGCACAAGAATGCGGTCGTCGCGCAAGGCATTTTGGATTTCTTCTGGTATCGAACTGTCGGCATCGGCAATGAAATGCGCACGCAATTCTTCATCACGTCGACGAAAGAAGATGGATCCCGTCGCCGGCACGCCGCTCGCTTTTCTGTTCTTCGGCCGCAGGGCATAACGCCCGCGCCTGAGGCGAATGATAAGGCCCTGTTTGAGCATTTCAGCCAAAGCTTGACGCAAAGGTTCACGCTGACGCGGAGGAATTTGTAACTTCCGCGCGAATTCGTTTTTATTAAGGGGTTGATAGTCTGGCTCGCGAATCACTGATTCGATGGCCTGTTGTAATGATTTTGACATAAAATATTTGATGTGTTGTGAATGCCCCCTGCTCCAAATACCTAAAATTCGGGGCATTTATTGAAAAAATGCTCTGCTTTATAACAAAAGGGAGCGAAAGGGGGCGAAAATGATTGACATTGTTATTACAATGTCATTGCATATGACTAGAACATCTGCTGAAATCGATGGAATATATTCGTCTCCGCAGCGTAATGAGGCTTGCCTCACGGCACCTTAACACCTCAAATTCAAAAAGCTATGAAAGTTTACTCAATACCTCAACATAAATCCCCGCGCGGTTTCACCCTGATGGAGCTGCTTGTAGTCATCACCATTATCGGCATCCTGGCTACCATGGCATTCCCTGGCGCTAAAGGCGTGCTCGACCGGGCACGTAAAGCCAGCACAGAAAACATGGCCTTGCAGGTGCGTTCATCCATTTCAGCCTATTACACTGAATACCGTCGCTACCCTCTGCCTAAAGGATCCTCCGGGGGAGAAACCACCGTACGCACGGATAATACCTTGATGGATATTCTGCTCGGCGCCAGCGGTAACAAATACAACCCGCGCGGCATCACTTTTTTTGCTGGTAAAAAAGCCAAAGGCGGCAAAGGCGGCCTGATCATGAGTGGCAGTGGAGGAGGCAGACTGGTCGACCCATGGGGACAGCTGTTTTACGTTATCATGGACACTGACTACAACAACCGCGTCATTGCCCCCTTTGCCAAAGCAGGAGATTCCTCAGGCAGCAATGAGATCCCCCAAAACGTGATTGTTTGGAGCACAGGGCCTGATGGACCGGATTCTGACACCGTGAAGGATAATATCACCACTTGGTAGTAGGGGCTCTTTCAGAGCCAGCCTAGGCTTTCTAAAAAACGGGTTACTTTTTTTAAAGTGTCCTTGTGATCCTTACGGCTTCCGGGGCCGTAGTAAAATTCGTGCCCCCGGGCAGAATAGGTGTGATAAGTGATCTTCCCGGAATCGAGTGATTTGGCTTTTTCTACAAAAGCAGTAACTGACTGCGCAGGCACTACGGGGTCCGCCAAACCCTGAAAAATCACCGTCGGTGGCAAAGCCCGCGAAAGCTGCTGATAAGGTGATATCTTCAGCAAACGAATCATTTCATCTTCGCTGACTCGCTTGCGAATTTGCGGGATATCCATATCCACAACCGGATTGAACAAAATCAAGGCCGCGGGTCTGGCGCTGATGGCTACAGCATCCGTTGCCTCATTCGCGTCGCTGAATACCTCACAGGCAAGCGCTAAATGACCACCGGAAGACCCTCCTGCTGCTGCGATTTTGTCTTCATCAATGCCCAGTTCATCCGCATGAGTTTTCAACCACCGCATCGCCGAACGCGCATCCTCGACACTTTCAAAAGGACTGCTGCCATGTCGACTCTCCACGCGATAATCGGCCACTATCGATACCAGCCCTCGTTTGGCGAAATATTTTGACTGCGAGACGAACTGTTGCGGACTGCCCACTTTCCATCCACCTCCGTAAAATCACAGCACACAAGGACGAGCGTCACTGGGCTTCCAGCCCTTGGGTTTATAAATCCATAGTGCCAATTCCACTCCATCAATCAATTTATAGACCTGCCTCTCTGCCCCGCTCCTCGCTGATCGCCCCAGCATGACAGACAAAAGCCCCGCCAAAACCCCGCCGATCAAGACCACGAAAAACAAACCTTTGAGCAAATCCTTCAAGTTTCTTTTTTTTGTTTTCATGCCAAAATTGACGCCGCGCCTCAATTTCATTATGGTCAGCACATTTCTATGAGCAGTGTATCACCAAAAGGCACTCGTCCACAATGCAAAGCATCTAACAACCCGCTGGCTTCACGGCTCTGGATTGCAACGCTGGGTCTGTCGCTCTGCCTGATGGGGCTCGCAGGTGGCACCTACCTGTGGCTATCGTTCCAAAAAGCGCGCAAAACAGATCAATGGGTTGAACAAGGCGCCACCGTCATCGTGTCCATGATCGACAACAGCGCTCGCACCCAACACAATGATGTGAAATACCTGCTCGAAGTTCACTACCGCTACCATTTCGAGGGAGAAAAATACCTGTCCTCCAGAGTCAAAATTCTCCCGGTTGCCAGTCGTGACAAAAAAAAGATCCGTAAGTGGCAACAGCGCTATCCGGTTGGCAAACAAGTGACTTGTTACATCGATCCGAAAAACCCATCGCGTGCGGTCTTGATCAAACCCACCAAAGCCGCAATTTACTCCATTTGGTTTCCCTCTCTACTGATAGTATTTGGGCTCAAAATGATCTGGGGTATCTTCTCAACAAAAGCCGAAGAGCAACGTTGACCTTCCTCCACAAACAGCCAAGCTACCCTATGGCATCGACCCTATTTGAAACCGTTAAAAAAACATTCGCTGATCAAGACTGGGCTTTCACCGAAGTCGAGGATCGCGAAGTTATCCTTGCCGGATTTGAAGGCCAGCACCTGAAGATCAATATTCATGTGCAGGTCTTTGATGAAATCGGCGGCATCAGTGTGGTATCCGAATCCGAAAGACCCACCTACTCCGCCGCCTTGCGTGAACGCCTGGCCGAACTCATCCTGCGCACCAACCAAACCCTCACCATCGGCAACTTTGAAATGTTCTGGGATGAAGGACGCATCGTTTTTCGCGCCAGCAACCTCTTTCCCGAAGGTGTAGGCGACGACAGCATCATCGCTGGCATGGTTCATTCCACCATCAGTGAGATGGATCGACTGGCCCCCATGCTGGAGGTTCTCTTCGATGCCGAAAAATGCACCGACGGCGAACTCGCCGCGCTCAACATCCCCCTGCTGATGGAAACTGACGAACAAACATTGCCCGCCGCGCCACAGAAGGAAAATGAATGAGTATTACCATGTCTTCAAGCATGGGCAAAAACGCGGCCCCTTTTCTCTCGACGACCTGCTCAACGAAATCGAAAGCGGACGTCTCGACTATGAGGATTTCTGCCTGCGCATCGGAGCATCGACCTGTGAAAAAATACGCCAAACCCTCGATTGGGAAGACTCCCACCTACTAACAAACTCCTTGGCTGATGAAGTTGATTCACCGAGTGCAACCAATGCTTCCAACGGCGGGGAAACCCTCGCAGATTCTGACGAATTCGAATCCGAAAAGCACCGCCTAAGTCTCGACGACGACGAACAGGATCCAAGCGAGCTCGATGACAACCCTGACTGTAACGAAGAGCCCCATCCCGACTCCATAGAAGGTGATGACATTGATCCTGAAGCTTTCCAATTTGCATACGATGAGGACGACCGAAGCGTAGATGAGCCTATCGATGACAGCAAAACTCCTCTCAGCGATTACCCTGAAGAAACCTACTCCGACGACGATGATAACGAGCACCGTTTTGAACCTGACTCGCAACAAGGTTATGACGAGGATTTCTTGTCAGATGAAGACGATGATGAGCCACGAGACGGCCCTCCAGAGGATTCCACCGCCATCCTTTATTCGGGTCGACCTTCTTTACTAAGCTACCCCTACAGCTTACTCCTCATAGCTCTCAGCCTGTTTGCCGGCATCTGGTTGCGCCATCAATTTGACTGGGTTCTGTTTGCCGGCCTCTCGCTGGCTTTGATTGTATTTATTCAACTTCAATTCCGCCGCTCACGGTATCAATATTATATCACGCCCAGACAAGTGGAAGTGATCCATGGACTTATTCTGGAAAGCTCCCGGGAAATCTGTATCGAAGACATCGGCGCTATTTATATCCGCCAGCGAGGGCTACAAGGTCTGCTCGGTTTGGCTACTATCCAATTTGCTGCCGCAGAATCCCCCATGCCGATTCTTGTGTTTCACAATATCCGCCGCGCCCGACGAATCAAAGACCTCATCCGTCGACTACAAGATGCATTGGAGTAGCCATCAACCCGCTCCACTCAAGGTGATCTGAGCTTTGGCCACCACTGCTCCCTCACTCCCTTCCGAATTGAGCAAGCACACCTGCCCCTCAGCCTGAATCAGTCCCCCCATCCTCGCAGTGATCTCAACCCTGATCATCAACTGATCACCTGGTCGTGCCGCGGAAAAAATCTTTGCCTGCCTCACCGCCGCCAGACGCAAATTAATAGCCGCCGCAAAATCCCCCTGCTGAGCCGCTACTCCCGCCAGTTGAGCAATAGCTTCCACCAAAATCACCCCAGGCATCATCGGATCCCCCGGAAAATGGGCCGCAAGAAAACTCTCCGTGCCTTTGATCAAATAAAGCGCCCGCGCCGACGCACCCGGCTGCCATTCGATCAACTCATCCACAAAACGGAATGCCTCGCCATGAGGCAAGGATTCCAAGGCCTTTGTTAAGTCCACACTCATCGCTGATAACATTTTCTAAAATTAGATCACTGCTGGATCACCACTGTAATCTACCCTGCTACCAATAACAGCCCACCCGTAAACAAACAACACCAGCGACTTACGAACATTCTCATCCGCGGATAGATGACATACTTTCACTCCAACAAAAAGACCAAACACAAAAAAACCGACGCCCCGGATAAATCCGAGACGCCGGCGGTATCACACCCCTTTCACTAGGTCAGGGGCTGTCTGGTCTTGCTTTCACTGATTCTCCCGAGCAGCTCAAGCAGTTTCCAGGTGAATTTTTATCGTCCTTGTTTTTTATAACGAAATTTTTCTTGTAATCCCTGTTGAATTTTTATTACTTTGTTAGAAAAGAAACCGATGATCTTGAAGATCGTCTGTTAGGAACTTTTTTTCATAAAGAAAAACTCCAAGACATCGGCGGTATCACACCCTATCCACTAGGTCAAGGGCTGGCGGAACTTGCCTTCACTGATTCTCCCAAACAGCTCAGGGCGGTCCCAGGTGAATTGTTTTACATAAGTTGTTATTGTTAAAGTTAGTTACGTTTTTCAAAAAGGAGCCGACGCCTTGAAATTCTCCCTTCGGGTATTTTATATTATTAAAATATCCCAAGGCGTCGGCAGTATCACACCCCCTTCACAAGGTCGGGGGCTATCTGGTCACTGCTTTCACTGATTCTCCCGGTCAGGTTAAGCAGTTTCCAGGTGAATTGATTGCCATACTTACCGTATTGGCTTAAAAATTCTCGCGCAGGTAAACCTGCATTTGTCACAACTTCTAAAATTTCCGTAGAGGTCACCGGCACTTCGATCAACTCTCGCCCCGGTAAACTGGAGGCACTGACCGCAAAAGCCAAAGTAAACATCAAACAGTGGCTCATCGCCAAATCCCTCTTACTCATGCCTTCGAAATCTGATGCTTCCTCACCGAATTGACCCTTCGCCCAAGACAGATCGGCCGCACTTTGCTCATAGATCAGACGCAAATCCTCGGGGTAAGTCGAGATAGTCGCTTCCAACCTGGCCAGCATGGACTCGAGCGTATTCTGGTTTTGAGTAGAGATTTCTAGTGCGGCAGCAGTCATTTCAGTCAGAGGTTAAAATTTATCGAATAGTAAAAAATTTGTTATTGGGAATTGGGTAGATGCACCACCGAAATCACCGGCAGTTGCAAATCATAAAGTGTGTTTAAAACTCCAGACAAGGCGGCTTGATCCGCCAGAGATCCGGTGAGGACCGTCATCGCCGTCTCCACTGTGGTTTCGAGCTGCATCCCTCCCAATTTTTCAGACCAACTGTTGTCGAGATTTCCTCGCACTCGAATCTGATAAACGGCAGGACCCGCCATGGTCAAACCGGGAAACTTCTCAGGCTTCTCCAATTCTGGGATTTTCATAATGTTGCTCTCTGTCATGGTGTTACTACAATGACCCTCTTTTCAGGGGTACACATCAGCCCAAAGGGTACAAAGTGGGGTGTAGATGAAAAAAAAAGGCTGCGCAATTCTTGCTCTTTTTGCGCTCAAATCCCCACCCGACAAGGATTTAAGTTCAATTCAGGTAAATCCGCTGGGTCACCTCGCTGAGAAACTTTTCTGTGCAAGCCAACAAAGTGGAGCCAGCAGCGAACTTAATCGGGGCATTTCCCGCTAATTGACGATTATTGCTACCCGTATAGGACAACAACCTTTTCCTGTCCTTGTTGCTGATCCCACTGAACAAACCCGTGACCAGGTAAACCGGCTGCCCTGCGCTCCCGTGCCCCATTTTGGATTCCACCACGATGACTTCCAAACTGATAAAAACGCTACTGCGCTGCCCCACCGACCCGGGCGAAGATAATTCGACACCCTGCGGAAGCTTTTCCTGACTGCCGTCGCAGTGAAGATGAAAGCCCAGCACAATCGTCGAACCCACCTCGAAACCACACAACATCTCCATCACCAAACCATGGTCATCCATCGCAGCTATATTCAAAAGCGGACAAGCAGGCGCCACGGCAGCCTTGTTCAGGGTATCCTGAGCAGGAAAAAAGGGGGTATTTTGCTTCTGGAACTTCATTTTTGCAAGGACTCCAGTCTTGAGATAAATTTACCCGCTGCACAAATTCTGTCAAATCATCCCTCCCAGCCCCGCAAGTAATAAGGCCAACAATGAAGCCGCTTAGCAAATAAATTGAATTTAGTCGGGCTTTGTGGCAGAACTTGAAGCTCTCCAAGCACAAGTTATGCATATCACCGACATTTTTTCCAATCGCCGCACGACGATTTCATTCGAATTTTTTCCACCGAAAAGCAACACCGGCTGGGAAAACCTCTATCGGACCATCCGCGACCTCGAACCCCTCAAGCCGTCTTTTGTCAGCATCACCTATGGCGCCGGTGGATCCACCCGCGAGCCCACTCACGACCTGGTGGTGCGCATCAAAAACACCACTTCGCTCGACCCGGTGCCGCATCTCACTTGTGTCTGTCACAGCGAAGAAGAAATCGATTCCATCCTCACCCGTTATGCCGAAGCCGGAGTCAGTAACATTCTTGCCCTCGGCGGAGACCCTCCGCGAAATCTCGAAAACTATGATCGTTCCAAAGATGCCTTCCAACACGGCAAGGATCTGGTTGCCCACATCAAACGTTTTAATCAAAGTGGCCAACACTCCGATACCCGCGGTTTCGGAATAGGAGTCGCCGGTTTTCCCGAAGGCCACCCTACCACTCCTAATCGCCTGCAGGAAATGGACCACCTCAAAATGAAAGTCGACGAAGGCGCCGATTATATCATCACCCAGTTGTTTTTTGAAAACCGCGCCCTGCTCGATTTCCGCGACCGCTGCGAACTCGCCGGCATCACCATCCCCATCATCGCCGGCATCATGCCGATCACCTCCGCCAAAGGCATGAGACGCATGGCCGACTTTGCCGCCGGTACCAACTTCCCCGCACGCCTACTGCGCGCCATCAATCGCGCTGGCGACGACAGCGAGGCCGCTGAACGCATCGGCATCAGCTACGCCACCGAGCAGTGCCTCGACCTACTCGAGAACGAAGTCAGCGGCATCCACATGTACACCCTGAACAAATCCAAGGCTACTCGCGAGATATACGCCAACCTCGGTTTGCGCGATACCTCCAGTTTGGGAAACAGAATTCAGGAGTAAGAATACAGAAGTTAGGATTCAGAATTTATCATCAGACTCCTGGGTCCTGAATTCCGCCTCCTGGATCCTTCCTAAAAAAGTGAAACGCTCCCGTAAATTCCCAAAGCGATACGCGATCTACGCGGTCGCCGTGGTTTACCTTTTCTGCGACCTAATCTGGCTCAAAGGCCCCATCTCACGTAAAGTCGCCTACCGCAAAAACACCGAATTGCGATCACGACAAGCGATCAAAGAAGGTCGCTGGGTGGCAAACGTCAATACTCACCCGCTCACTCGTCAGCAACTCGATCTCAGCACCCGGGTTTACCTTTACCGCCGGGGCGAGAACGCTGACACCATGAGCGAGTCCAACCTGCGCATCACTCGCCGGGCCGTGATGCAACAGTTGATCAACGACGAACTGGTACGGCAATACGCCAAAGCCGAAAAGTTCCAGGCTGATCCCGAAGCGGTGAAAAGACGCCTGGCTGAATTCAAAAGCCAGTTTGCCAACCCAGAATACATGCAGCAGCGCATGGCCGCCCAGCAGCTTGACGAACAACAGCTCAGCGAGCTCATACAACAACACGTGACACAACAACTGTGGTTGGAAAAAAGAATCAGCCCCGCCACCCAAATCACTGAACAGCAAGCCCGTGACTGGTTCGAAAAAAATCGCAAACTCGAAAAAGCCCACGGCTTCAACATTCCCGAAGTGATCCGCGCCCGCCACATTTTCATCAGCACCATCGAAGAAAACGGCGAGCAACAAAAAACCTTAATCGATGACCTGCATCGCAAACTTACCAAGGAGGAATTGGATTTCGGTAAACTTGCCCGGCAATACTCTGAAGACGAACGCAGCAAAAAACACGGTGGGGATCTCGGTTGGTTCAGTCGCGAGCGAATGCCCGCCGACTTTATCAAACAGGTTTTCCCCCTACCACAAAATCAAATCAGCGCCCCCTTCCACACCAAGCTCGGATGGCACATCGTAGAAGTCACCGACAAAAAAGCTGCTCGGGATTTGAGTTTTGAAGAGCTCCAGCCTGAAATCACCGCCTGGCTCAAAAACCAGCGCAGCAAAGAAGTCCTGCAAATTTTCCTGCTCAAACTACGCAAAGCTTCCAACATTGTCATCTACCCCGAAAATATGTAACTTGGGATGCAAGTTCAAAGCCACCCCTTTTTCCAGTCCAACCAGCACCCACCATGTTCTCAGAAAACCAAAATAAAGTCGGCGTCATCGGACTTGGCATCATCGGCAAACGTGTTGCCAAAAATTTACGCGAAGCCGACTGCCACACTTATCTGTGGAACCGCTCACCTAAAACCGAACCCAACTTCCTCGGTTCACCCGCAGAAATCGCCGACGTCGCCGACGTGATCCAGATTTTCATCCGCAATGGCCAGGATCTGGTCGAAGTGGTCGAAAAAATGAAAGAGCACATCACCTCTCGCCACGTCATCATCAACCACGCCACCGTCGATCCCGAATCAACAAAAACCGCCGCCAATATCGTCGCCGATGCCCATGGTGCCTTTTTGGACGCCCCCTTCACCGGTAGCAAAATGGCAGCGGAAAAAGGCGCGCTGGTTTATTATGTCGGCGGCGACCCCGCTGTGCTCGACCGGGTGCGACCACTGCTCGAGATCTCCGCCAAAGAAATCCTCTACCTCGGTGACATCGGCGACGCCACCATTTTAAAAATCATCACCAACATGATCACCGCCTCCACGGTGGAAGTGCTGGCCGAAGCGCTCGCGCTCACCCGCGCCCAAGGCATCGATCCCGACAAATTGGCCCAGGCTCTCGAACACAACGCCTGCGGCTCCACCCTCACGGCGATGAAACTGCCCACCCTCATCTCCGCTGACTACGACGCCCACTTCTCCCTAGATAACATGTTCAAAGACACCCAGTTCGCACTCGATCTGGCCAACGAGCAGGGGCTCGACCTGCCCTCCCTGTCCACCACCGCCAATGTCATGTTCAACGGTATCCAAAACGGCGACGGCGATGCGGATTTCTCCGTCATCGGCAAACGTTTCAACCCCGATCCTTACCCCACGAGTGAAAATTGATGCAAAGGCGGCTTGTCAGCACCACACAAATGACTAAACTGGCCACAGTGCTCGAAGCCACTCAATTATTTTAAATCGCTACACGACATTTTTAATTTAAAAATACAAGCTCTGACACACATTACTTTTCAACTTGAACTCTTCTTCTCTATCAGTGTTCATCAGTGAAATCAGTGGTGCTAAACTTTTTCATCTAATAGTGCGGTTTCGCACCTACCATTCTCAAATTCAAACCGACTTAACATCACCATGAACATCCAGACTTTTCTGCCCCTGCTCACAGCGGCGCTGCTCATCGCCCCACTTCAGCCAGCTGGTTTTGCCGCTGATACCACCAGCACCGTCACTCTCAGAGTCGACGTGCACGGCACCACCCGCGACATCGTCATCGAACTGGACGAAAAAAACGCCCCCAAAACCAGCGCCAACTTCAAAAAACTCGCTGCCCAGGGATTCTATGACGGCATCGCTTTCCACCGGGTCATCCCCAACTACATCGTGCAAGCCGGTGATCCGCTCACTAAGGACGCCTCGCAAAAAGCCCTGTGGGGAACCGGAGGCCCCGGCTACACCATCCAAGCCGAACTCGGCCTGCCCCACAATCGTGGATCAATCGCCATGGCCCGCCTGGGAGATGCCTCCAACCCCAACAAGTCCTCCAGTGGCAGCCAGTTTTATATCGCCCTCGCCCGTCTGCCCAAATTGGATCGCGAATACACCGTCTTCGGCAAAGTGATCTCCGGACTCGAATACCTCGACCAAATCTCCAAATCAGCGACCGACAGCAACAACAACCCCAGCGAACGCATTGAGATCGTTGTCAGCTCCGCTACCGGTGGAGTTGCCCCGTCGACCAGCAACACCCCCGCCGTTGCCAGCTCAAGCCCAACCCCCGCCCCACCAAGCAAAAAAGCAGACAGCGCGCCCAAGATGGACAAAACCAGCAGCACTGCCAGCGCAGAGCCGGAAAAAAAGAAAAAATCCTGGCTCAAACGTAAATTTTCCAAGAAAGACAAAAACAGCGAAAAAATGGCCGCCGCGGATGTGGACGAAAGCACCCCGGCTCCCACCCCTGCAGCAGCACCCGCACCTAGTCCGGCAAGCAAAAGCAGCAAAAAAGCAGCAACTAAACCGCTTGCCCAAGGAAGTCCAGCAGCCGCGAACGACAGCAATGTCAGCAATACCGGCAGCGATGGAGCTCCCAGTTACCGCAACGACAACAAAGTCGATTCCCGCTCAGCCATGATCGGCTCCAGCGATCCCGCTGGCACCGCCAGCTCCTCCAACAGCGCCGGCGACGCTAGTGGCAGTGAATCACTTGCCAATCAAATGAAAGTATCCACTCCTAAGGGAGATGTCGACGTACGAGAAGAAAAAGAGCGCGGACTGATTGGTCGTTTTCTCTACCGTTACTGGTAATTAAAGCGCTCTGTTTTGTTAATACAGTGACTCATTTTGCCCCCAACAGGTAATAACCGCCCCGAAGCTGTAACTTTTCCTTGCAAAACCCATTTTAAGCGCCATTTATAAGCGCTCCACGATCACGCAGCTAGCTGCGTCCGAGGAACCGGGTAGGTACCGAAGCGGTCAAACGGGGCAGACTGTAAATCTGCTGGCTCAGCCTTCGAAGGTTCGAATCCTTCCCTGCCCAC
>JASFYY010000107.1:0-39260 GCA_045046875.1 Verrucomicrobiota bacterium
TCCCTTCCTCCATAAAAGCTACATCCCCCCCTACAGCCTCACCAACCTATTCATACTTCTCAAACCACCGCACAATCCTGCTAATCTTATCCGCACGGTGTCGTGGTTGACGAATCCCATGTGACTCATTCGGATAAATCACCAAGCCGGTTTCCACTCCAGCTCCAAGCAGCGCTTGATGAAAAGCCCTGGCCATCGGCATCGGGCAGCGACGATCATCCCGTGACTGCAAGATCAAAGTCGGTGTTTTCACCCGCCCCGCATAAGTGATCGGACTGTGATTATCCATCGCATGCGGAACCTCCCACGGTTTGCCACCAAACTCCCACTCCGTCCAGCTCTGCAAATCGCTCAGCGCCCACATCATCGTCATATCGGTGACCGCGTTCTCCGCCACCGCTGCACGAAAACGAGTGCTCTGCCCCACGATCCAGGATGTCATGAATCCCCCGTAACTGACGCCATACACATAAAGCTGATCCTTGTCAGCCACGCCTTTTTTAATCAGGAAATCGACTCCGCTCATGATATCGCGCAAATCACCGCCACCCAGATCACCACGGTCGGCATCTAAAAATGCCAAACCGTATCCGGTGCTGCCACGGAAATTGGGTTTGAAGATCGCGTAACCTTTGGACGCAAGAATCTGATCATTAAAACCAACGCCCAGTCCCGATCGGTGATGCGGTCCGCCATGCGGAAGAACCATCAGTTTGTAAGGAGGCTTGGCGATATCCGGATGTGGCTTGACCAATGCCCCTTCGATCTGCATGCCCTCTCCGTTGTCCCACACCACACGCTCACTTGTGGCATTAAGCCTCGGCGGCAATTTATTACCCCCCTTCACTACAGGCCGGAAACGGCTCTCAAGTTTACGCTGTTTGGCATGAGGGGTATCACTTCCACCGCCATCGCTGATCTCCCCCGTATCGACATTGATAATATAACGCCTGGTGACGAGTCCAACATTTGCATCGTAAATCACATGTTTGTCATCCAGCCAACAATCCTCAAGCAAAGACATTCCCGGTGAGGGTGTCTTTTGAAAATCTATATCCGGCGCACGGAAATTGTAAACGATTCTCATCTCCGGCTTCTTGCCAGCAGTCACCACTGCCAGATTGTAAATATCCTGATGCGGCCCCCGACGCGGCGAAGTCAGGCAAATCAGCCGCGAACCGTCAGGCGAAAATCGCGGCGAAAACTCCGGACCATACCCGTCCGTCAACTGACGCATTTTTTTTGTTACCACATCGATCTCCCACAAATCGTAGTTTTTGTTGATGCTGTAACGCACCGATTCCTGGTCATCCGTGCGGTTAGCATGAACCACCACCTTTTTCCCATCAGCTGACCACTGAGGATCGCCATACCAGAAACCGTCGTCCGTTAGACGAGTGATTTTTTCAGCCGCGTATTCACCTGGTTTTTCGGCAAGCTCAGCGATCCAGATATCAGCCACGCCAAAGCCGGTGTAACCCTCACCCTGATCCTGACGCACCACTTGAACTCCATTCTCAACTTCAGCCTCGGATCGTGGATCCTCCCCGTCATCTGCCGCGAACAACAAGCGTTTGCCATCCGGCGAAAAAGACACATGCCCGTAAAAACGATCCGGATAAACCCTGCCATAGGGCTTTTTGGGTCCACCCAGAGGAATCGCCTTGCCTCCCGCTGCCGGAATGAGCCAGAGATCAACCGTTGCTTCGGAAAACACCGCCGCTGCAGGCGTCTGCTTCCAGCCCTTGGGGCGTGCACGCGTCGAGAAAAATACGATCCACTTCCCATCCGGAGAAAACATCGGCGTGCGCGCGTCCGGTTCTCCGGCTTCCATCGCCTCTGATTTCAACGGATCCCCCGTCGAACGCCACAACGACTGACGCTGTTTTTTGCTTTCAGGTTCGATCCAATTGTGAACCGCCGCCCCGACACTAGCATCAGACGATACCGCTACCGGATAAAAACTTTCAGCCGCAAAAAGGTCATCAACTTGCCAAGGCCGGGCTTCCTCAGCACCAAGCCGGGTCGACAATAATGCCAACAGAATTAGGGTTTTGATCTGCATAATGTCCTCTGTGGTTTAAAATTATTTCCCCTTCGCCTTCCGCTCTTTCTCTTTCGCATCCCGCTTTTTCACATCCTTGGAATGTTTGGAAAAAGATTCAAACACATCACCAATCACCAGATCTGCCAACTGCCCGAGTTTGGTCAAAATGATCTGCTCGGCTTCCGGTTTCAATTTAGAAGTATTCGGCTCATAACCTCCCACCTTATAAGAATCCTTCGTGGCAATATACCCAATCCCACCATTCGCATAACCGACAATGATAGGAATGGCCCGATCAGCAATCGCAGCTTCCAACTTAAACCCATACTCAACCATTGGTTCGCCGGGCATGGTCAGCATCAGATAGGGGCCGATTTTGAAAGCCATCAACTCAGCGCTGACATCGCCCTCCTTACCTGGAAGTGTGATGACCTCACTCGCCACCTTGATTGGATAATAATCCCCGCGCTGCTTCAGTTTTTCCCGCGTCACATTGTGCGCCAGCGAACGAACCACTGCGCTACCCAGGTCCCGACCCGCCCATTGGATGTCGGCCTCGTCTGCACAGCGGTAAGGGTAACCTGGGAGATTCGGGCGGATATCCCCGGCGCAACCCTGAATAAACAGCGCATGGGTTTGATCACCATAGACCATCTCAACAAAGCTTTGCGCCTCTCCGGGAAAATCAGCAGTCATTTTCGGATAACCATTTGGATAAGGACGAGTGCCTTTGTCCCCCCAGGTGAAAAAACAAGGATGACAAACTGCATGCATGATCACCGCCAGCGGGGTGAGCGATTTGCCATCATCAAAACGTAAAACCTTTACTCGCTGATCATTCGGCCCATCCGAGTTGAGATTCACCACCGAACGACCATCGATCACCTTGCGTCGATTGATGTTAAATCCGATTTTATCCTCACCATATCCAACCGTCACCTTGCGCATGTTGGCGGCAGCTTCTTTAGCGGCGGCAGCAATCTTATTCACCAGCACCTGGCCCCATTTTGACTTGGGATCAAAATCAGGTCCCGAGTGATTGTGGGAAGCAGTGATCATGATATTTTCGGAAGGAACCCCGGTTTCCGCCGTAATACGCTGCCGAACCAGTGGCACCAAGTCGTTCCACACATTCACCACATCGAGTGTCACAATAGCCGCCTGGGTGTTACCATCATCAAGCAACAATACCCCCGCTTTTAAAGGGTCGCGCACTCCATTGACCTTACGCACATGCCCCACGGTCATCATGCCCTTGACCTCGACCGGAGTGATATCCACCTTGGCCACTCCTGCTTTAAGATTAGAAGAAACCGCAAACTGCCCGTCAGGCACTTCAGCCTTCAACTGGGGCATAAAAAACAAACAAACAGCTATAATTAAC
This sequence comes from Verrucomicrobiota bacterium, assembly GCA_045046875.1. Classification (GTDB taxonomy): domain Bacteria; phylum Verrucomicrobiota; class Verrucomicrobiia; order Verrucomicrobiales; family DEV007; genus JAADHD01. Next base: position 3,432 of record JASFYY010000107.1, read on the forward strand.
AATCGGAAACAAGGGGGCTTGCACATAATCACGTTCTTTCACGGGGGGGAATTGCCGAAAATCGCATCAGCAAACCTTGCCATTATCCCCCGAAAGCACTCGGGACACAAGCTCAACCTGCGGCAAATCCCGAACCCGGGCGTAAACAGAATAGTTAAGCTGCTGACAGCCATGCGTTCCGTCCTTGCAGGACTGGAAGAATTGGATTTTTTACCCAGTGCGAAGCGCTGGGCTGTCTCATTGAGCACCGTTGGTGCAATAGAGATGAAAGCAAACTGTCCTGTAAGGACAAAATGTGATAGCCCAGTGCGAAGCGCTGGAGTTAGATCGGTTTTATTGCCAGCCCTAAAAGGGCGAAATGATATTGATGGGTGATAAGCTAGCTTTCAATAAATAATGGCTAACTTTTTTATCCTGCACCTCCCGCCCCCCCCTCAACGGCTTTCACAAAAATATCTCCATCCTCTTTGCTAAGCACGCCCTCTAACCCTCCGGCAGTTTAGCTAGATAAGTCTCGGGATCAGCTTTAAATACCTTGACGCACCGTTTACAACAAAACTTCATCTCCTGTCTCTGATAGACAATCCGTTTGGGTTTGCCCATTTTTGCCAGCGGCACATCCATCACCAAACACTTATCGAAGGGGTAGGGTTTGACATCGGCGCCGCCCTTCCCCGTCATCGAATCCGTCGCGCAGGAAACCGTTAACAAAACGACTGCTAGAGCGAGCGCGATGGGAAGCAAATTTTTCATATCAAAAAATGACCTTACGCCAGACCAAATTCACGATCCAAATTGGCGGACACCTCTTGCAGACGCTCCAAACCACCACCACCAACTTCCGCAGCCAACCAACCGTGGTAATTGATCTCGATCAAAGCCTTGCGCACATCGGCAAAATCAATATCTCCTTCGCCGATTTTCGCCCATTTATCCTCTTTGCGATTGAACCCTTTCACATCGAGTTTGATCACTCGTTTGCCCAAAGTCCGAATCCAGTCACCCATCGAACCATATTTCCAGTGATTGCCTATATCAAAATGCATGCCCACCCAAGGTGAATTAAACTCATCCACATAAGCCGCCAATTTGTCCGCCGTCTGCTCATGACCTCCTTCGTGATCATAAGTGAAATGATTCCACACATTCTCGATCACAATCGCCACCCCCAGCTCGGCCGCCAATGGCACCGCCTGTTTGATATTATCCACCGACCGTTTCCAAATTTCTTTCTCCGGCCCATCTTTACCATGACCCACCACCAACAAAATAGTGTGGCCTCCCACCGCTTTTGTTTCCCTGATGCCATTTTTTAGATTTTCCAAAGCTGCGGCCCGAACCTTGGCATCAGGATCCGTGTGGCGAATATTCCAATGTCCAGCATTAACCGAACCATCCACCGTCAAGCCCGACTCTTTGATCGCTTTTTTCACCTCTTCCACATCACTGCCCGGACAGTTCAACTCCACCCCCTGAAACCCTGCCTGTTTGGCAATCTTGAAACGCTCGGTCAAAGAAGCATCCTTGACCTTAATCATACCAATTTTCAAGGTCTTGAAAATACGTCCTTTTAAAGGATCTGACACCGCATCAGCAGCCATCCCATTGCCGGCCGAAGCCGCAAAACCAAGAGCCACTGCCGAAGCCGCTGAACCTTGTAAAAAATGGCGCCGGGAAAAAGGCGCTTGTTTGTCGGAAGAATGAGGAGGGTTTTCAGATTTCATCATGACAAATCCCTAGCCCGAACCCCATCCCTCGTCCAGCCTTTTCATTTAAGATTTATCATCTGGCATTTACCATTTGCCCTTATTTTTTGCGTCTTGACGGCTTTGTTTGAGACCTTTTACCCTTGGTTCCCGGTGCCGTGCGATCGGGTCCAAAATATTTCTCACTGCGATACCGCAACCACACCCTCAGCACCTGCGGCACCTTTTCCCGCTCTTCCGGGCTCAAGCTCTCATATAAAACCATCGCCTTTTCCCGCTCACCCCGGCACGCCCTGTTATTATGCGCATCCCAGTAGCTGCGCGCCACACGAATGCGCCGACAGACCTCTTTAACCAGCGCCTTGCCAAGCAAAGGCTTGTTATTCTTATTCTTCTTTGCCGGCATTACTGAAAAGAGTATTGGTTTTCAATCGGCTTATGCTACCATCCCCCCTTCCGAATTCCTAATTTTGAATCCTGAATCCTTATTTCCCATGTCCGCCGAAGAAGTTGCCAAAAAGTTTCAAGTGCCCGGTCGCCTGGTCACTTTAAAAAGCATCACCACCGGCAATGTCAACGACACCTACCGGGTGATTTTGCGCACCACCTTTTCTGAAGAACAATTCATCCTCCAGCGCATCAATAAAACCGTGTTCACCAAACCCGCGTTGGTGATGTCCAATATGAAACGCGTGACCGATCACGCCCACCGCCGCATCGAAAGCGAAGCCGACGGCGCCGACCGCATCTGGCAACTGCCTCGTGTCATCCCGGCCAAGGACGACAAGGACTACGTCATCGACAGTGAAGGCGAATACTGGCGTGCGCTGTCGCTGATCGCCAGCACCACCTGCTACGACCGGGTGGACAGCATCGAACACGCCATCGAAACCGGTGTGGTGCTCGGTCACTTCCAACGCATCATCTCGGATTTCCCCGTTGATCAACTCGAAGACACCCTGCCAGGTTTTCATATCACCCCATTGTATCTTGCCAACTACGACGCCGTGCTCGCCACCAGCGAAGCGCAGGAACGCCTCGCTTCTTCCGGCGAAGCCCGACGCCTCGCCCGCTTTGTGGAAGAACGGCGGGACTTTTGTTCGGTGCTGGAAGATGCCGTTGCCCGAGGCGAACTCAAACTACGCCCGATCCACGGTGATCCAAAGATTACCAACATCATGATCGACAACCTCAGCGGCAAAGGCACCTCCATCGTCGACCTCGACACCGTCAAGCCAGGCCTGATCCATTATGACTTCGGCGACGCCGCCCGCTCCTGCTGCAATCCCGCCGGCGAGGAAACCACCGACCTGTCGGAAGTTTTCATCGACATGGACTTTTTCGACGGCCTGGTCAAAGGCTACCTGCGCCAGGCTGACTCCTTTCTCAGCGAAGCCGATCACAACTACCTCTACGATTCCGTGCGCCTGATTTCCTTCGAACTCGGCCTGCGTTTTTTCACCGACTACCTAGCCGGAGACGTTTATTTCAAAACCAGCTACGACGGACAAAATCTCAACCGCGCCCGGGTCCAACTCAAGCTCTGCGACAGCATCGAGTCCAACGAAGCCCCCATGAAACGCGCCCTCGAGAACAAAATCTAGGCACAAGCCAAGTCGTCAACTTACTATTGTAGGGCGACCGCTCCGGTTGCCCTTTCATCTCCCCCAATTCCGAGCCTTGGCCACCAAAGTCTTGACGGAGAAGACTGCGTGAGATCTTCTTCTCCCTGCTTCTCCGGAGACTGCTACCAAGCTAACGAATCTATCAATTCTTCCACCCGCTTTTCGGACACCTTCACCTTCCTCGGAAAGCTCGGCGCAAACTCCGCAACACGCCATTCCATTAACAGCCAACCAGCTGCCCACAGTTCTGTATTTCCCGGATCCTCCCGCCAGGCAGGGAACCACCGGTTCCACTGCCTTTGCACCCGCTCACGTTTTTCCTCATCCTTGAACAAAGGCAGACTATTGAGCCGCTTGAGCCGCTCTTCCATCGCAGAAAAATAACGCACATAATCACTAAACCGGTCATATCCAGCACGCCAGACAAAACCCACGGATAACAACCACTCCAGCTCTTGCGATAAATCATCCGCCACCACTGCCAAGTGACGATCTTCGCGATGACCCTCGATCCAGTCAGAAATACGCCGTTCACTCTCTATCATCGATTCAAAAGCACCCGTCACCTTGCGCGCGCATTCGTAAAGTTCGCTTTTTCCGCTCGCGGCCGCCGTCACAAAAGAGTCCTCGGTTCTCGGCATCACCTTCCCCAGCGCCCCTTCACACGCCACCCGTAGCAGATCGACCACCAACTCACCCTCTCCCGAATCCATCACCGGTAGCATCATCTTGCCCAACATGCCTAATGGCAATTGGCGCCGCACATAATCAACCTGGCTTTTTTGCTCAATCTGAAACAGCCTGATGCAGCCCGCACGATGACTCTCATCCGCCTGCGATCGATCTAAAAAAGCCCGCATGCCGACCGCCTCCCCTTCATCCACCAAAGCGGGAAACACCCCGTCCTCAGCCACCTCCGGAATATCGCCAAAACCCCACTCTTCCCCACCGGTCATTTCCCATTCTTCATTCACTAGAATCTCGCGACGTTCACGCATCAGTCCGCTGAGCTGTCTGCGAATCTCAGCAACATCTTCACTCAGCCCCATCTCCTGCCCTCCCTCGCTCCACACCCTCACCTTGGGCCGCAACTCATCAGGCAAGCTGTCAGGTTCAAACATCCCAAGCTCAATGCGTTGTTCGATGCGCTTGGAAAGAAAGTCCGCCAACTCATCGCACAAAAAACGCACAGGCTCCCAGCCGTCCCACTCCGTTACAAACTCCTGCGCCGCCACACGACCTGGAGAACAAAGCTGACGCTGGTTTTTTGGCAACGTGCGGATCAGCAAATACACCCGCTCCTCCAACAAACCCCGCACCGCCCAACTTGGCAGGTGATCAGGGAAATCAACAATTTCATCCATTCCAATCTCAAAAACCAAACCATCCGCACGCTCCCCGGGTCTCTCCGCATAACTGACATTATAACACTTTTCGCCATACCAAACCGCATCGGGAAAAGCATCCAAGTCATCGATCTCACCCCACACACAATCCTGCATGGTGACCATCAACTGCTTTTCATTATCCTCCGTCGTGCGCCACTTTTGAAAATCTTTAGCCGTGCAAATAGCTTCCGGAATACGGGTTAGAAAAAAATCAAACACCTCCGCCTCCGACCACACCCCACCCGAACGACGCAGCTTGTGCTCAATCTTTTCCACCTGCCCACGCACATCATCCAAATGCTGCAAAAACGCTCCCTTCGTACGCAAACCTCCACCCAATACCGCTTCACGCACAAACACCTCATGCGCCTCCGCCGGATTGACCCGGCCATAAAAAACCCTGCGCCCATCCACCAAAGTGAGCCCTCCACAACGCACCGTTTCTTTACCATAGACAGCCCCCTGCGCTTCGTTCCAACGCGGTGAATGGTAACTGTGACGACAAAGCTGAGGCACCAGCTCTTCAACCCACTTCACATCCATCTTGGTCACCTTGCGCGCCCACACCCGGGTGGTTTCAACCAGTTCAAAACCTAACAACCATTCTGGTTTCTGTTTACCAAAAAGCCCCGAACCAGGAAAAATAGCAAACTCCCTTCCCCCCGTGCTGCGATAGGCCCTCTTTTCCTTGTCCCAAAAACCAAACTGCATCGGAATGCCCGCCATCAACGACTTGTGCATTTCATCCTCATCCCCCCACTGACTGCGCTCAGCGGGCAGAGCCCTTGTTTTCACCTTGAGCGTATCGCGCACCAGCCGCCCCAGTTCGCCAACAATCTGATCCCATTCCATCACCCGACGAAAGCTCAGATAGTTCTGTTTACAAAATTTGCGCAACTGGTTGCGCTTAAAACGCCGCTTGTCACGAAACTGACCCACCGCACTCCAGATATGCAGCAGGGTAAGAAAATCCGAATCCTCATCGTTGAACTTTCCATGAGCCTTGTCCGCTTCGTTTTGTTTGTCTTGCGGACGCTCCCGCACATCCATCACACTCATGCCTCCAACCATCACCAACACCGCATCCAACACCTTACGTCGACTGCCCTCGATCAACATCCTGCCCAGACGAGGATCGAGCGGCAAACGTGCCAACTTATACCCCAGATCCGTCAAGTTCCCTCGCGCGCCCCCCTTCGCAGACAAAGGCACCATCGCCCCCACTTCTTCCAAGGTGCGATGCCCTTCACTGATCGCCTTGCCCGATGGCGGACTGAGAAAAGGAAACTCACGCACATCCGGCAGGTGCAGCGATTTCATTCGCAAGATCACTCCCGCCAACGAAGTCCGTCGAATCTCCGGATCGGTGTATTCATCCGCCAGGTCCAAAATCTCCTCGCTGTAGAGCCGCACACACACACCCTCACTGATCCTCCCGCAGCGCCCTCGCCGCTGCCGCGCACTCGCCTGACTGATTTGCTCGATCTGCAAACCTTGAATTTGCCGTGCAGGGTTCCATCGGCTCACCCTCGCCTGACCACTATCGATCACATACACAATGCCCGGAATCGTCACACTGGTCTCAGCGACATTGGTTGCCAGCACCACCCGACGGCGAGCTCCGTCCACATTGAACACCCGCTCCTGCTCATCCAAGCCAAGCCGGGCGAACAGAGCTAGAACGTCCGTATTAAAAAACTTTCGCCCCTCCAGCATCTCCGCACACTCCCGGATCTCCCGTTCTCCTGGTAGAAAAATAAGCAAGTCTCCTTGTTTATCCATATCTGTCACCCACTCAACCGCCCGCGCCACATGCCGCGAAAGCTCCTCGCCATCCGACAGCGGCGGCAGAAAAAAGTCCTCCACCGGAAAAGTCCGCCCCTCCACATTCACCACCGGCGCCCCATCAAAATAATCCGAAAACTTCCCTGCATCCAAGGTAGCCGAACTGACCACAATGCGCAGGTCTTTCCTTCGTTTGATCAAATTTTTAAGATACCCGAGAATGAAATCGATATTCAAACTGCGCTCATGCGCCTCATCGATGATCAAAGTATCGTATTGCGACAAATTTCGATCCCGCTGCGTTTCCGCCAGCAAAATACCATCCGTCATAAACTTGATCACGGTCTCCTGCTGCACCTTTTCAATAAAACGCACCTGATAACCCACCCGTCCCCCCAGCTCAGAACCCATTTCCCCCGCCACCCGACGCGCCACCGTTGCCGCCGCCAGGCGCCTTGGCTGAGTACAGCCCACCCGCCCTGTCTTGCCCTCTTCACACGCCAGCATATAAGCCATCTTCGGTAGCTGTGTCGTTTTTCCGCTACCCGTCTCCCCCACCACGATCACCACTTGATGCTCCCGCATCGCCGCCATGATCTCATCACGCCGATTCGCCACCGGAAGATCCGGGTATTTAATATTTGGAACAGGAAGGGCGACTGGCATTCACTGAAAGTCAAGATTCCAGCGGCAGAGTCAAGCAGGAGCTTCGTGGAGAATCTCTCTATTCCGCTCGCTTTTTGATCAATTTTTATCCATATTCAGGCGTGAGTGGTCAAAAAACATCTGAAAGCAGAAGCCTTGCTCGAAATTTGGCCATCACTTTTTCTGTTTTTGTCCTGCTATCCTCCTTGCTGCTTACGGCATGGATGACTTGGCGGCAACAACAGCAATCCTTACAAGAGCTCAAAAAACTGGCTTCGACCAACGCCTCTGTTGTCACCGAACTGCGCCTGCCAAAATCCCGCGAACTGGCAAAAAAACTCTCCCACATTCTCGACGTCGGAGTGGGTTTCCATTTCAAAAACGGGGAACCTGGTGACTGGCCGCAGCCCTTGAATGAGGTGATCGAAGACCTGGTCAAAACACACACTTCGGCAGCGACCCGTGCCCATGGTTACGCCATCGCGATTGCTCCCTTTCCCGATGACAACACTTCGCTGATCCTTCTCCGCCAGAACAAAAATTGGTTTTCCCACCTACTCGGAGCGGCTCTCATCCCCGCTGCCGTGTTCGCCCTCGCCTGCGCCATACTCGCAATTCTGATTGGCCGCAGCCTGGTCAAACCTCTCACCACCCTCGCTGACTGGTTGCCCAACTTGAACAGCGAAGCCGATGAAAAACACCAAGCCATCCCCACTGCCATCACTCAGCGTCGCGATGAAATAGGAATGCTCGCCCAAGCCCTGGAACAAACCTGCCAGAATCTGCGCCACGAACAACAACTGCGCCGACAATCGGAACGCCTCGCCACCCTCGGCCGCATCGCGACCAGCCTGGCTCATGAAATAAGAAACCCAGCTGCTGCCATCGGCCTGCATGCCGACCTGCTCGCTGAATCCGTGAGCGAAGCCGACCGACAATCCATCGAACTGATTCGCGAAGAAGTGGATCGGATCACCGATCTGGTCAATCAATGGCTTTTTGTCGCCCGCTCTGCTCCCACCCGAAAAGAGCCCCATGATTTGAGCCAGTTGATCAACAACGTCTCCCGCCGCTTGCGTCCGGTTTTGGAACACGCCCACGCAGAACTCATTATCCAACTTCCCGATAACACGCCTGTCTCGGTGCAAGTAGATGCTCCCAGAATAGAACAAAGCCTGCGTAACCTATTCATCAACGCTGCCCAGGCCATGCCCGAAGGCGGTAAAATTCTGGTCAAATTAAAAACCTCCGGCAACTCGGCAATTCTCACCATCGAAGACGAGGGCAAAGGTTTCAGCGAACAAGCCCTGCTCCACTTCGGCGAAGCTTTTTTCTCCGAAAAAGAAGGAGGCATGGGCATCGGCCTGACTCTCGCTTGTGAAGTGATTGAGGCTCACGGAGGAATTCTCAAACCTGGCAGCTCAAGTTCCCCGCCTGGAGCATGCCTCACCCTAACCCTTCCACTCGACAATAGCTCCCCTCATCTAAAATGAACCCGCCACGCATCCTCATCGTTGAAGACGAACGAGCCCTGGGCCTGGCCTTGGCGGCAGCCGTTCGCCAAAGCGGCGCCCACAGCGAAATCGCCCCCACTGCGGCACTTGCGCGACGATATTTAAATGAAAGCAAGCTGGCCTTTTCAGCCATGATCCTCGACATCGGTTTGCCGGATGAAAACGGCTTGGACTTCCTCGCCAGCCTGCCTGAAGCATTAAAAATTCCAAGCCTGGTGATCACCGCCCATGGAGAAATCGAAAATACCATCACCGCACGCAAACTAGGAGTCAGTGAATTTCTCACCAAACCGCTCGATTTTGCTCTCTTCAAAAAAGCCCTGCAACGCATCCTGCCAAAAGCTCCAAGCGAAGCTCTTGCCACCCCCAGCCGCAACAGCGCGGCCTTCATCGGAGCCTCACCCGCGATGCGACCGGTCTTCCAACAAATTGCCCACGCCTGTGCCACCAGTGGCCCTGTCCTTATTTCAGGTGATACAGGCACGGGCAAATCACTTGCCGCTTCGCTTATCCTGCAAAATGGTCACGGTGCAGGGAAACCCTCTTCACACTTCCAACCCGGAGCCGGAGAACTGGACAAAGAACTTCAACTCGCCCTGGATCACGCCGCAGAGGGAACCCTGATTCTAGAGAACATCGAACAGTTGCATCAGGACTCACAAAAAGAGCTGGTGAAACGTTGGGAAAAGGACGGAGATCATTTCCCTCAAATCGTGGCTACCTGCAATGGCAACTTATGCCAATCGGTAGAGTCGGGTGACTTTCGCAGCGATCTCTATTATCGCTTGCAAGTGCTCGAAGTGAAACTGCCCGCTCTACGCGAACGAATTGAAGACCTGCCCGCTCTTTTCGATTTTTTCCTAGGCGAACTCAAACCCGAGCAAGCCTTATCCCTCGATGAGCCCGCCATGCACTGCCTGCAAAATCATAACTGGCCAGGGAACTTACGTGAACTGCGCAATGTGGCCTCCTACGCAGTGACCGTGAGCTCGGGCAGTTACAAAATAGAGTCCTCCCATTTACCCGCACATTTATCTGCAGATCTCACGCAAAATACAAACCACGATACAAACCTTGAATCAGAAAAGCTCAAGCAAGCCCTCGACCAATGGATTTCGTCCCAACTCAATAGCTCACAGGAAAACCCACCGCCCAGTTACCGCGACCTTGCAGGAAAAGTAGAACAGCTACTCATCAAACAACTGCTCAAACGCTTTGACGGAAAACTCTCACGACTAGCCACTGAAATGAACGCCAACAGAACCACTTTGCGTAAAAAACTAAAAGAGTGAATCTGCCCCTGAACAGTTTTTAACCCCTCGCTGGACAATTTTTATCCACTTTCCAAAAGTCTTCAACTAGCCCTTGTTCAAACACCCAATCTTGCTTTCCTGTAAGCCGCATGACCAAAATTTTCACCTCCTGGAAAACACTGCTTGCCCTGCTCCCACTAGCTTCAGCCGAATTGTTTACAACAGGGACTCAAGCTCAAGAAGACACCCTGGCGAGCACCACTGTCAGCTCTCAGACGGATTCCACTCTGGTCATCGACGATACCGAACCCTACATCGTCACCGCATCACGAGTGAGCGAAAGCACCCTCGACACCCCCTACATCGTCGAACGCATCGACGACACCGTGATGATCGAACGCGCCATCCGCAGCGTGCCCGAAGCACTCGAACAAACCCCGGGCGTTGTCGTCCAGAAAACTTCCAACGGCCAGGGATCGCCCATCATCCGCGGCTTCACCGCCTACCACAATCTTTTCCTCGTCGATGGCATCCGGCTCAACAACGCCGCCTTCCGCTCCGGCCCCAATCAATATTGGAACACCGTCGATTCACAAGGGCTCAGTGCGATTGAATTGGTCAAAAGCCAGGGCTCGGTCATCTACGGAGCCGACGCCGTCGGTGGCACCCTGCAGGCGATCACCCGCCGTCCGCTTTACGCCGAATCAGGCTTCCTAGCCAGTGGACGCTCCTACAGCCGTTACGCCTCGGGTGAAAACAGCTACATCCAACGCCTCGAAGCTTCGGTCAGTGAAGCCGGCAAATACGGGCTGATCATCGGCGGCACCTACAAAGACTTCGGCAACATCCGCGCCGCCGGACTCGGAACCCTGCCCAAAACCGGTTATCAGGAGTGGGACTTCGATGCCAAACTGGAAGTTTTTCTTAATGAAGACACCCGCCTGACTTTATTTCACCAACAAGTGCAAGTGGACAATGCCTGGCGCACCCACAAAACCATCTACGGCAAAAGCTGGCGCGGCACCAGCCTCGGCAACGAACGCGCCCGCATCCTCGATCAGGATCGCATGCTTTCTTACATTCAATTGGAAGGCGCAGCCGACAACCTGCTGTTTGATCACTACACCATCAGCCTGTCACGCCAACAGCAGCAAGAAGAACGCTACCGCGAACGCAGTGATCGCCGGGTGGATGTGCAAGGTTTCGACCTCACCTCTTACGGAGCCTGGGCTCAGTTTGATCGCGAACTGGATTTCACCCACCTCACCTATGGCGCCAGTTATTATCAAGATCGAGCCAATTCCTACCGCAACGATTACAATGCCGACGGCTCATTCAAAAGCCGCGCCATCCAGGGGCCTATCGGAGATGATGGCAAATACCATCTGGTCGGAGCCTTCCTCAACAGCTCCACCTCCATCGGCGAACGCCTGACCGCCGACATCGGCGCTCGTTACACTTACGCCAAAGCCGACATCGGCAAAGTGCAGTCGCCAGCCACTGGAAAACAAATTTCCATTGCCAATCACTGGAGCAACGTGGTCGGCAGCGGGCGCCTGTCCTGGCAACTTGATCAGGAAAATCACTGGCGAGCCTTTGGCGGTATTTCCCAGGCCTTCCGCGCACCGAATTTTTCCGACCTGTCACGACTGGACTCCAACCGCAGCAATGAAATCGAAACTCCAGTGCCTAATCTCGATCCGGAAAAATTCCTGACTTATGAAATCGGCATCAAAACCCAGGGCGAACGGCTATCGGGCAGCCTTTCTTATTATTACACCCAAGTCAACGACCTCATTCTACGCACCCCTACCGGCCGCATCGTCGACGGACTCAACGAAGTCACCAAGCAGAACGTTGGTGATGGTTATGTGCACGGAGTCGAGCTCGCAGGAAATTACCAGATCAATACCGTGGTTTCCGTTTTCGGTGGTTTCGCTTACCAGAACAGTAAAGTTTCAACCTTCCCCACCTCACAACCCATCATTCGCGACGAGCCGCTCAGCCGCCTGATGCCCACCAACGGCTACGGCGGAGTCCGGCTCGATCTCGCCGACGGCAAATACTGGATCGAAGGACTGGTGACCGCAGTAGGCCGTGGCGACCGGCTCAGCACCCGCGACATCCGCGACACCCAACGCATCCCCCCCGGCGGCACCCCCGCTTACTGGTTAGCTACCCTGCGCGGCGGTTGGCAAGCACGCGACAACATTCTACTCACCGCCGCTGTGGAAAACCTCGCCGATCAAGCCTATCGCGCCCACGGATCAGGACAAAACGAACCGGGTATCAATGTGGTGCTTGGCGCAGAGATCAGATTCTAGTATTATATCACCGTGTTACCACTTCACACCGCCAACCTACCCAAACAGGACGACCGCCGATCGGCGAAACGCCGTCCTGCCGTCGCGTTGCTGGTTTCTGTGACCCTACATTTGCTGATCGCACTCGCCTTGCTGCTGATCCCCCGACCGGATCCACCTTTGAAAAATGCCCCGACCACGCCTCAGTTCACCCTGCATTTTTCTAGTGATCAAGATCTACTGGCGACTTCCCCAGCAGCTCCTCCCCAAAACAATACTCAAACCCCCTCCCAAATTCTTCCACCCCGCCAGCACGCAGCGCCCGCCCCTCTTAGTCCTAGCATTTTTCCTGCGCTACCAGCGCTCACCATTTCCGCTACCTTCGCCACCAATGAAAACGTCGCGACTACAATAGAACTCACCTCGACCAGTATTGATTTCCCCCGGCCAAAAGCACAACCATCCACCCTCCCCCAACACAAAAGCTCCGCTTCATCCGCCACCACCGGCAAACTCGCTGCCGCCCGCCCCTCAAAAAGGCGCGCACCGATCTACCCTAAAATCGCCCGCAAAAAAGGCTACCAAGGAACCTCAGTCTTCATCGCCACCATCAACCCCGACGGCAGCATCAAAGAGCTAAAGTTATCAAAAACCTCCGGCCACGCCATTCTGGACCGTGCCGCCAAAGAAGCCCTGCGCCACTGGAAGTTCACCCCCGCCAAACGCAACGGCATCACCATTGCCTCCCAACTGCGCATCCCGATCATCTTCCGCTTGGGGTGAACACAGGACATGCAACTGACCTCACAAGGATTCTTAAAAACCACTAGCTTGCCAATCCAAGCCACAACTTGAGAGCTTGCTCCACCTTCTGCAAAGTATCGTCATCAACCTTGCTGATCCGCCGCATATATTTTGCGTTTGAAATACTGCCTATAAGCTGCACAGCAAAAGCCCCCTCCCTCATTCCCCTTGCACGGTGAACCACATCAAAACGCCCTTGATCCCATACACTTGTGGTACGCGGAATGTATGTCACAATCGCCCGTTCATCATCGGTGTAGTTGACACTGAGCACCAGAACAGGACGCACCTTTCCGGTATAACCAAGGTCTGCCAGCCAGATTTCGCCACGCGTCATTACTCAATCAGTTGACTGTTTCCACCATCCTCATCATCCAGCATTTGGGCAACCATTGCCGACGAGGCACTCGCATCTTGCTCCAGCTCATAACGTTCAAGCCATTGCCTGAATTGACCGTAATCCTTTTGCGGCAAGCGCTCAATAGCTTGTTCGATTTCTAAAACGGTAGTCATAGTCGCAGGATAACTTACCTATCTCGGTTTTGCGAGTTTATATTTTCTCCCATCACAAGCAAGCGAAGCCCCTATTCACTTGTATTTCTGCACTATAAACCTCAACATTATGCATCCCGATCATCTTCCGCTTGGGGTGAACACAGGACATGCAACTAACCTCACAAGGATTCGAAATTCATCGCAGGGTTTTACCTGAAGCCGAGCTGAAAAAGTTTCGCATCATTTGCGATCAACTGATCAAAGATGCCGGCACCACTTGTGTCCGCCATATCGATCATCTCTCTGATCCCATAAAAAACCTCTCCACCAACCCTTGTTTGCTCAACTTGATCCCAGCCCACCTCTCCCTCGTCAGAAGCATCCTCTTCGACAAAACTATTTCAAAAAACTGGCCAGTCGCCTGGCATCAGGATTTAACCATCGCTCTCAAACACAAAATCGAATTGCCCGCTTACGCCCCTTGGTCAGTCAAAGATGGCGTGCCTCACGTTCAACCGCCGACAGAGCTGCTGCAATCCATGACCACCATCCGCATCCACCTCGATGACACCCCGGCGGAAAATGGAGCCCTGCGAGTGATCCCAGCCAGTCATCAGCTCGGCAAAATCCCCAGCAAAGATATCCCAATCCACAGCGCCCGATCCATCCACATCTGTGAATGCCAAGCTGGCGACATCCTCACCATGTCCCCACTGATCCTGCACTCCTCCCCACGCTCCACCCACCCCTCCCGAAGAAGAGTGATCCATTTCGAATACGCCCCCCTCAAAAAACTGGATAGTCGCCTGCAGTGGCATAGCTCTCCATGAGTCACAGCTCAAATAATTTCCGCTAAAGAAATATCCAACTCAACTCTTATTATCCAGAGCTCTTTGATTTCGATAACCTGTGAGTCTCTAGGAAAAAGGTTGTTCTTTATGATAATTTTAAAGATTGCCAACTAGGGCTATACTTGCGAAAACAAAGAGATTAGCATGCCAGATCAAAATATAAATTCACCTCCCGAATTGGAAGTTTTCGCAAAGTCCCAAGTGGCTTCAGGCTACTTCAATAATGCAAGTGAGGTGCATCGAGCCGCCCTTTCTGCTTTGGCGCGTGCCGAGGAAGAACGAGAACTACGCTTGCAAGTGTTGCGTAGGGAAATCAAATTAGGGCAAGCTGATATGGATGCAGGTCGCTACTCGACCATTGCTTCACCAGAGGAATCTAGTGATTATTTTTCCAAGCTTCGCGAAAAAGCCATAAAACGCGTAGAAAAATAACGATGCTCAATTATCGCATCTCTGATCACGCAGAAGAAGACATCGTTTCGCTGAGCGCATACACCTTGAGAATTTCGGGGGCAAACTTTGGATCGTTACCTGATGCTGATTGAAGTTGCGCTGTTGGAGCTTTGCAAAAACCCGTCACGACGCGGGGTTACAAAATTTGAAGATAAGATCATGAAATTTCATCTGCGCCACTGCCGAGCTGATGCAGCTAAAAAAAGGTGAATTCATTAACAAACCTCGCCACATGATTTTCTTCAAAGAAGCCGAGGATGGAACTCTGGAAATTCTCCGACTGCTCCATGACAGCATGGATGTAGCCAAACAGTTGAGTCCATGAAACATCTCTGCATGTAAACCCGTATTCATTTACCTCTAACCATCTCTCTCCTCTTATCCGCGTATATTTGCCTTCGAGTAATAATCTCCGGCTGTCTCATTGCACTCGGCTGCGCCATCCACGGTAAAAAAATCATAAGTAAGATGCCGACCCCACGGCCAGGTGGCCGATCCCAATGCCTAACACCTACAGTCTAAACCGCTACAGCCTATCTCACCACCCTAGCTCCACCGCCATCCATCACCTTCTCAACCTCACTAACGGTTACCATCGTCGTATCCCCCGGAGTCGTCATCGCCAACGCTCCATGCGCCGCGCCATAATTCACCGCTTTGGCTGGATCATTGTGGGTTAAAAACCCATAAATCAATCCCGAAGCAAAACTATCCCCCCCACCAACTCGGTCCATGATCTCTAGTTTTGGAAAAGCATTCGCTTCGAAAAACTCTCCGTCATGCCAGCAAACAGCGCCCCAGTCATTCACCGTCGCCGTGTGAACCTCGCGCAGGGTCGTCGCCGTGGCTTTGAAATTCGGGAACTCCTTCACCGCCGTCGAAATCATATTCTTGAAATTTTCCACATCGATACCGCTGATGTTGTCATCCACCCCTTCGACCTCAAAACCCAAACTCGCAGTGAAATCCTCTTCGTTGCCAATCATCACATCGACAAAACGCGCGATCTCACGATTGACCTCTTGCGCTTTTTGCAAACCTCCAATCGATTTCCACAAAGACGGACGGTAATTCAGATCATAAGAAACAATCGTGCCATGTTTCTGTGCAGCTTTACAAGCTTCGATGGTGAACTCCGCAGCTCCTTCAGACAAAGCAGCAAAAATCCCACCCGTATGAAACCAACGCGCTCCCTGACGCCCAAAAATATCATCCCAATCGACATCGCCTACTTTCAATTGTGAAGCCGCCGTATTGCCACGATCCGGCACTCCCACCGCACCCCGAATCCCAAACCCGCGTTCAGTGAAATTCAAACCATTGCGCACCGTGCGTCCAATACCGTCATAATCACGCCAAACGATATGCTGGGTGTCCACCCCGCCCTGAAGAATAAAGTCCTCCACCAAACGACCAACTTCGTTATCAGCAAAAGCCGTCACCACCGCCGTGTTCAATCCAAAACAACGACGCAGCCCACGAGTCACATTGTATTCACCTCCACCCTCCCAGGCTTGAAAAGATCGCGCCGTGCGCACCCGGCCTTCACCGGGATCAAGACGAAGCATCACTTCGCCAAGAGAAACACAGTCATAAACACAAGAGTCAGCAGATTTTATTTCGAGAGACATGGTTTTTTAGAATATAGAAGTTAGAAGTTAGAAGTTAGAAAATTATGAAGTAGACCGTAGGTTTCTCAGCCTAGTACAACGAAACAGTCGAAGATTATTATCTCGAAGGCAAATAGGCGCAGATGAAATATTTAGTTTTAATGATTCTTTTTTAAATCGTAAAAATCAGACTGCCGTGGTTATCGTCTGTTGTCCTATTTAACTCAATCCCCTTTCTTATCCGCGCTCATTTGCCTTCGGGTTCTTTCCTCCGGCTGTCTCCTTTCAGGAGGCTGCAAAATCCGCGGTCAAGATTCTTAGAATTTGTTCGACTGGATGAAATCGTCGTCGCCTTTGAGAAAGTTGACCAGATTATTCGTAGCCCGCATCGCCTGACGCACCACCGATTCATAAGTCCGCGATCCGATGTGCGGAGTGATCACACAATTCGGTGCGCTCAATAGCGGGTGATCCGCTGGCGGAGGTTCTTCATCCAACACATCAGCTCCGTAGCCACCCACTTTGCCCGAATGCAAAGCCGTCACCATATCAGCCGTTTCCACCAGCTCACCACGCGCGCAATTTAATACAATCACGCCGTCTTTCATCTCGGCGATCTTAGCCGTATTGATCATGCCACGCGTTTCGTCATTGAGAAAACAATGCAAAGAAACCACATCCGCCTGGGTCAATACATCGTCCATCGACTCACATCGCTGGACATCATGCGCCGCAGCAAACTCCTCATCCCAATAGGGATCAAAAGCAATCACCGGCATGCCAAAAGCTTTGGCACGGGTCGCCACTTCCTTGCCGATCCGTCCCAGTCCGATGATGCCCATCGTCTGCCCCATGATTTCATGGCCAGTAAGCCTCTTCCATTCCCCCTGACGCGCCGCCGATGCGGTCTCCACGATCGTCTTGGTGATCCCCAACAACAGCCCAAAAGTATGCTCTGCCACCGTGGTGTGATTGACCCCTGGAGTGAACAACACCGGAATCTTTTTTTCCGTCGCGTAAGCCACGTCAATTTTATCCAAACCGATGCCGTATTTGGAAAGCACCTTCAGCCGTGGCAACGATTTATCGATCACCGCTTGGGTGATGGCGTCGTCGCCACAGAGAAAAGCGTCAAACTCACCCACCAGCTCCAACATCCGCTCTTCGGCCAGTGGCCCGCGTTCACAGACGACTTCATAACCCTGGGATTCCAGCAGCTCGTGATGCGGCCCGGGTATGTCTTGATAGGATGTGGTAGTAAGTAGGATTCGAGTTGTCATAAGCGGACAATAGGATTAGCGGTGACTTGACGAGAATCAACCAAGAATATGAGCAGTACGCCAAACGAAGAAAATCCCATGGAACAGGGAACCCAGCCGCTGGACGCCGTGATGGAGGAAATGAAGCTCTCCAATCACGATCTGGTCGAGACCAGTAAACAGCAACTGACCCATAAAACCGTGGCCAAAGCGCGCAAAGGACGCCAATTGACCAAACGCAGCCAGCGCAAGGTCATCGACGCGATGAATGAACGGCGCGGAGGGCGCGAGCCCTATCAATTGGCCGATCTGTTCACTTACCGCGGACGCTGACTCAAAACCCACAACGGACAGAGTCCTGCTGGTTGCAGGAACTATTTTTCTTTGCCTCCGTGTTTGCTGTCTTCGCCTGGACACTTCATTACCCCTAAAAACCAACCATGAAAAAACTCCTCAAGCTATATCTCTTAACCTGCTTCTGCCTTGTAAGCCCCCTGTTCTCCAAAGAAAACACATCCTCCCTGCTACGCGCAGTGGATCTGGATATCGGAGAAATCGTGAAAATCAAACTTAGCGACGGATCTCCGGTCACCCTCAAACTGCTCGCCATTAAAGAAAGCTCCGATACGATGAGCAAAGCCGTTCGTCGCGCAGAGGTCGCTGTCGAAGTGAATGGTGAACGTGTGGATCTGATCTCGGCAACCTATCACCTGCCGACCACTGCCGCAGGAGTCCAGATCGATTGCCCCATCACCCAGGGTTACGTCGCTAATTCCGGAAGCGATGCCTGGGGACTCAAAAAAGCCGCTCGCCTGCGCTTGTGGCCCGCTGGTTCGCCATGGGTGAAACCCGGCACTTTCCAATACCCTGCCAAACAAAGATGGTTCGCCACTTTAACCCAGATGGCCAACGAGCCCACTTTCGCCGACGGAGGAGACCAACCCTCGCGCAAAAAAATCTACTACCATTACGGCCTCGACATCGGCGGAGCCGAAGGTCTGATCGACATTGTTGCCGCCACAGCCGGACAAGTCGTTTCCCTCGGCGAGCAAGTCATGCCCGAACACAAGGACTCTCCCGCCCACCCACGCTATGATGTGGTCTATGTGCTCGATGACCGCGGTTGGTATTACCGTTACAGCCACCTCAATTCCATCGACCCGGCACTCACTCTCGGCCAGCGCATCAAAATAGGATCTGCCATCGGCGTGCTCGGTAAAGAAGGTGGCAGCGGTGGCTGGACGCACTTGCATTTTGGGATCAAGTCGATGCAGCCTTCGGGCGAATGGGGCACTCAGGAAGGATACGCTTTTTTGTGGCAGTCCTACATTAATGAGCATCGACCCAAGGTGCTTGCGGTTGCACGTCCGCATCACTTTGTAAAAGTCGGCGAACCCGTCCAACTCGACGGATCAAAATCCTGGACAGCAAATGCGGCTGATAAAAAATACCAATGGACCTTTCATGACGGCACCACTTCCAATCAGCCCCGGGTCAAACGAAGCTATCAAAAAGCCGGCGTTTATAGCGAAATTCTCAAAGTCAGTGATTCCGATGGCGCCTCCGATTACGACTTCAACATCGTCCAAGTGATAGACGCACAACATCCCGAACAATTGCCCCCCACCATACACGCCACCTACGCCCCCACCTTCGGCATCAAAGCGGGCGATGAAGTGACTTTCAAAGTGCGCTCATTCCGCACCACAACGCCCGGAGAAATATGGAATTTCGGTGACGGCAGCCCGGAAAAACACGTGCAGTCCGATGGCAATGCCGTGAAACTGGCCAAAAACGGATATGCGGTGAGCAAACACCGTTTCGCTACCGCCGGACACTATATCGTCAGTGTCCGCCACACCAACGAACACGGCTTCACCGCTACCCAACACCTGCAAGTAAGAGTAGCCGAGTAAAAAATAGACCCTTCTGATCACGCTCCGGCCCATGCGCAATTCATACCAAAAAAAACCAATGAGTTACTAGCGACAACCCGACAAACACAGCATAATTTATCCAGTAAAGTTCATTTGAACCCTAAATACTGTCTGCTGTGAATACCTGCCCGCTCCTTTCCCTACCCCTTGTTTGTGCTTTCACCTTCAGCCTGAGCATTTTTGATACCTGCGCAGCGGATGCCAAATTGCCAAAGCTCGATTTCACCAAGGACATTCGGCCGATCCTCTCCACCGCTTGTTTTCACTGCCACGGCCCTGATCAAGAAAACCGCGAAGCCGATCTGCGGCTCGACACAGAAAAAGGAGCCTTCGCCAGTCTCGACGGCGGGCACCACGCTTTTGTTGCTGGCAAACCCGAGCACAGTGAAGCCTATGCGCGCATCACCAGCCAGGACAAAGACGAGCTGATGCCGCCCGCAGACTCGGGCAAAAAAATCACCGCCGAGCAGATCAAAATGATTCAACGTTGGATCAAACAGGGGGCCCAATGGGGACAACACTGGGCGTTCATCGCGCCGACCCGCCCCAAAGTCCCCCAACTCGCCGCCAACGACAAAGCCCCCAGCGGCCCAGCGGCCCAAATAAAAAACCCCATCGACAATTTTGTTTTTGAGCAACTGAACCACCAGGGTCTGAACCCCTCCGCCCCGGCCAACCGGACTACTCAATTGCGCCGCCTGAGCCTCGACCTGATTGGCCTGCCGCCCACGCCAGCTGAAATTGATAAATTTCTCGCCGATAAAAGTTCCACTGCCTGGGACAAACAAATCAACCGCTTGCTGAAATCCCAACATTTTGGTGAACGCTGGGCGCGGGTATGGCTGGACGCCGCGCGTTACGCCGACTCCGACGGGTACGAAAAAGACAAACCGCGCGAAGTGTGGTTCTACCGCGACTGGGTGATCGACTCAATCAATCAAGACAAAGCCTACGACCAATTCATCATCGAACAAATCGCCGGCGACCTCTTGCCCAATGCCAGTCAGGATCAAATCGTCGCCACCGGTTTTCTACGCAACTCGATGATCAATGAAGAAGGCGGCATCGACCCTGAAGAGTTTCGCATGTATGCCATGTTCGACCGCATGGATGCGGTCGGCAAAGCTGTTCTGGGTTTCACCATGCAGTGCGCGCAATGCCACTCTCACAAATACGATCCGCTCTCTCAAAAAGATTATTACCGGGTATTTTCCTACCTCAACAACTCCTTCGAAGCCCAACCCATCGTTTACACCAAACCTCAAAGAAAAAAACGCAACGAACTGTTTGAAAAAATTGCTCAAATCGAAAAGTCTCTGAAAATAAAACACGTCGATTGGCCCGCCCGCATGGCCGCTTGGGAAGAAACGGCGAAATCCACCCCCTCCAAAAAATGGGAAGTGCTGGAACTCAAAAACAGCTCCGGCAACAACGGTCAGCGTTATTACCAACAATCCGAAGGATCCTATCTCGCCCAGGGTTACGCCGCCACCAAACTCACCGCTCCTTTTGCGGCCACCACCCAAGCCAAAGAAATCCGCTCATTCCAGTTGGAGGTGCTCAACCACCCCAACCTGCCCGGCGGCGGCCCAGGTCGCGGTTTACTGGGACGCTATTCACTCAGCGAGTTCCAAGTAAAAGCGGAAAGCATCAAAGATCCCAAAAAGAGCATCAAGGTCAAATTCAGCCGCGCCAGCGCCGACTATGGCAATCCCAAAACCGCGATGAAGTCGCCCTACCTCGATAAGCGTGATGGCAAAAGCTCGGGACACACCGGCCCCATCAGCTACGCCATCGATGGGGACAACAAAACCGGTTGGAGCACCGACGCCGGCCCCGGTCGCCACAATGGTGAGCACCGCGCGGTTTTTGTCGCTGACAAAAACGTCGCTTTTCCCGGCGGCACCAAACTCACCGTGACCATGATCCAACGCCAGGGCGGTTGGAACAGCGATGACAACCAAACCATGAACCTCGGCTGCTTCCGCATTTCGATCCGCGGCGACGAAGTTGACGCCGACCCTCTGCCTGCGGATGTCAGGAACATCATCGAAAATGTCCCAGCCGCCAAACGCAGTGCCCAGCAGCAGCAAGTTGTATTTGCCTACTGGCGAACCACTTTACCGGCATGGAAGACCGCCAACGAGCAGATCGAAGCTCTCTGGAAACAACACCCACTCGGCACCACCCAGTTTGTTTACCAGGAAATGAAACAAGGCCGCAAGACCCGTCTCTTAAAACGCGGAGACTTCCTCAGCCCCGAAAAAGAAGTCGCATCAGGGGTGCCCTCCTTTTTGCACGCCATGCCTGCCAATGCGGGAACCGGACGTCTTGCTTTTGCCCGCTGGTTGGTTGATCGTCAATCGCCCACCACAGCCCGCACCATCGTCAACCGTATCTGGCAAGGTTATTTTGGCACCGGACTTTTTGAAACCGCCGATGATCTCGGTTCTACCGGCGCATCGCCCTCCCACCCTGACTTACTCGATTGGCTAGCCGTCGAGCTGATGGAAAACGGCTGGTCGCTCAAACACATCCACCGCCTGATCACCCAATCAGCCACCTACCGTCAATCATCAGTGATCAGTGAAAAGCTGGCCGCATCCGATCCCAACAACCGACTGCTCGCCCGCGGCCCGCGTTTCCGCGTTGATGCCGAAATCGTGCGTGACATTTTCCTCTCAGCCAGCGGACTGCTTAATCCCAAAATCGGCGGCCCCAGCGTTTACCCGCCGGCTCCCGCTTTTCTATTCGAACGTCCCGTCAGTTACGGCCCCAAAGTTTGGAACCACAACAGCGGCAAGGAAAAATACCGCCGTGCTTTATACACCTTTCGTTTCCGTTCCGTGCCCTACCCTGCCTTGCAAACTTTTGACGCACCCTCCGGTGAATTTGCCGTGGTCAAACGAGTTCGTTCCAACACCCCTTTGCAAGCTCTGACCACTCTCAACGAATCCCTCTTTGTCGAATCAGCCCAAGCCCTCGCCCGCCTCGTGCTCAGCCAGGAAGGCAAAACCGACGCTCAACGCCTGACCACTATTTTCCGCCGCTGCGTCGCCCGCCACCCGAATAGCGAAGAAACCGACTTGTTAAGCCAAATGTTAAAAAAACAAAAACAGCGCTTTCAACAAGGCCAACTCGACCCGAAAAAAGTGATCACGCCCCCTGACAGTTCCGATGGCAAAAAAGCCCCTACTCCGGATCTGCCCAAAGGCATCACCCCCTCCCAACTCGCCGCCTGGACCGTCGTCAGCCGGGTGATATTAAACATGGATGAAACCATCACTAAGGAATGAAAAAAGGCTGTAGCTATTTAGGCTATAGGCTGTAGCCCCCCGAAACGAACACCTTGTATATTTTTGATCAATTAACTTTTTTACTGCTATGAAAAACTCGCTCACTTCCCGCCACGCTGCTGCCACCAACCTTTCCCGTCGTTGGTTTTTGAAAGAATGCGGAGTCGGCCTCGGCTCGATCGCCATGACCCAGTTATTAGCCGAGCAAGGTTTTGCTGCTTTGCCCAAAAATAACACCCCGCTAGATCCGCTGGCGGTGAAAAAATCCCACTACCCCGCCAAGGCGAAAAACGTCATTTACCTCTTCATGGGCGGCGGCCCCAGTCACTTGGAAATGTTCGACAACAAACCCTTGCTGAGCAAATTCGACGGCACCCTGCCACCAGCAGATTTACTTAAAGGTTACCGCTCAGCTTTTATCAATCCCAACTCCGCCCTGCTCGGCCCCAAATTCAAATACGCCAAACACGGACAATCCGGCACCGAACTGTCCGAACTGCTGCCCAACCTCGCCACCGTGGTGGATGACATCGCGGTGATCAAGTCGATGAAAACCGACGCCTTCAATCACGCCCCCGCGCAGATCCTGATGAGCACCGGCAATACCCAGTTCGGCAAACCCAGCCTCGGTGCCTGGACCACTTACGGCCTCGGCTGTGAAACCCGCGACCTGCCCGCTTTTGTGGTTCTCAGCTCGGGCAGTAAAGGCCCCAGCGGAGGCAATGCCAACTGGGGCAGCGGATTTCTACCTACCGTTCACGCCGGTGTCCCCTTCCGCGGAACCGGTGACCCGGTGCTCTATTTGTCCAACCCCAGCGGTATCGACGACCAGCTGCAACACGACTCCATCCAAGCCGTCAATCAACTGAACTCCATCCGCCAAAAGGCCGTCGGTGATCCCGAGATCTCCACCCGCATCAACTCCTTCGAGATGGCCTACCGGATGCAAAGCAGCGCGCCGGAATTGATGGATTTCTCGGACGAACCGCAGCACCTGCTCGACCTCTACGGAGCCAAACCCGGCGAAGCCTCTTTTGCCAACAACTGCCTGCTCGCCCGACGCATGATCGAGCGCGGAGTGCGTTTTGTGGAGCTCTTCCACGAATCATGGGATCAACACGGCGGGCTGGTCAAAGGCTTAAAAAAGAACTGCGCCGACACCGAACAAGCCAGCGCCGCCTTGATCAAAGATCTCAAACAACGTGGTCTGCTCGATGACACCCTGATCGTCTGGGGCGGAGAATTCGGCCGCACCCCCATGGTCCAGGGCAGCACCGACGGACGCGACCACCACCCCAACGCCTTCAGTATGTGGATGGCCGGCGGTGGCATCAAAGGCGGCGTCACTTATGGTGAAACCGACGACTTCGGTTTTAATACCGTGGAAGACCCCGTGCACGTGCGCGACCTGCACGCCACCATCCTGCACCTGCTCGGCTTCCATCACGAACGCCTCAACTTCTCCTTCCAAGGCCTCGACCAACGCCTGACCGGCGTCGAACCCGCCCATGTCATCCACGATTTGATAGCGTGAAATACGAAGAAGATAGAACCACGAATGGACACAAATTAACACGAATAAGAAAAAAGTTACCCATCAACTCTGAAGGTTAGGCCGAATCGAGAAAGCCTTTTAATGTCTTTTGTATATGCTTGGATCCTTTCTTTGTTCACATATAAATAGAAATCGTAATTCATTCCGCAAATCGACACATCGTATATTTCTGGAAGCGTCGATAAGTAGCTCTGTATAGCGGGTATCAATGACAGATTTTCTATAGTTGAATTTTCACCAAGCTCGAAACCCATCCCGCGAGTACGATTGCTTCCATTGTCTAGATAGAAGTCCACTTGGCCGTATGAATCCTCTTTCCCAAATTCAGCTAAAACACCACGCAAACCATTCTCCACCTCATAGAACTCATCATCAAAGGCCTCATCACTGACCCCATCATCAGGTGGGTTGTACGGCGTTTCAACAAACCTTCCCCACTCCTCCTCACTCATCATTCGAATAGGAATCAACTTCATTATCTTACCCCTCTTTACTCCTCCTCCCATTCGTGTTTATTCGTGTCCATTCGTGGTTCTCTTTCCCCTCTTACTGTTTTTGCTCTTTGTCGCAGCTCGCATCAAGTGGCATCGCTTTACCCACTTGTTCAACCGGGTGGGTGAACAAATAGCGCCACACGTTTTCGTGGACAAAATTGCCTTCGGCATCCTTCCATGCACTGCCTCCCGGCTGCACTGAGGAATGCGCTCGCCTCACATTTCCTTTCACATCAAAATCGGTGATCAATCGGCGGCTATTCTCAAAGGGTGGCTTGGACTGATCCACATTCACAATCGGCCCGAATTTATTCAAACCGATCAACTCCCATGAGCGGCAATAGTGATCTGCCGTCCAGCCGCCATCAAGCACATGGGAAAAACCAAAATAGCGATTCTCCGGAGTCGCTGATGGCAACTTTTGCCACACCTGGTGTTGATCCCTTGGTCCGCACAACATCACCACCCGGCTGACTTTTTTATACTTGGCAAATCGCGCCGAAGTGGTCGAACCGTGGGAACTGCCCGCCATGATCACATCATCCCAACGCAGATCCTTGCCATCAGCGGTAAGAAAATACTGCCAGCCTCCCTGGGGGTTTTCCTTCGCCAACCACATCACAAACTGCCTCGCCCGCTCCATCATGCCGTCCGGCTGGGCAATCGCCACATCCTTACTGAAATCCTCACCGGTCGCTGCCTCGATCCGAACGTTGCCACGGCAATGCTCGCCAACCGGCTTCTCCAGACAGACTTTGCCAAACCACTGCTTGGCATAAGCGATCTGAACCGCATGCAGGCCATAATCCGCCAATCGCTCGAACAATCGGCCATTATGACCCATCATCCAGATCACTAATTTGCCACGCGGAGCGACACTGGTATCGACAATCGCATTCTCCAAATCACCGGGTTTTTTATCATCACCAAAAACAAAACCAATCTCGGGATATTCCTTCGTTCGCGAATCCAACTTGCTCGCCCGAGCAGAAAGGTGATAGCGCTGTGGCTTGGCATCTTTGTATTCAAATTTTGCCGAGCTCGGCAACTGCGCCGCAATGCTCTTCGCCACCTGTCCACCTAACACTGCGTAACCACTGCCCTTAAAATGCACATCCTTGGGATTTTGAAATTCAGCCAGTTTTGGCAACATCAAAGCATACAAATCGTCAACCACGATGCCCTGCTCCTTCATCACTTTCGCCGCCACCCGATTGCGCTCCACAATCGACTTTGCCCATTTTGCGTCATCCTGCCAATCCTCGGGAATCGGCGTGGTGCTGGCCCAGATCAGAGTCTTACCTCTTTTTTTCAGGCGCTCAATGAGCGTATTCAAGCGTGCCTCATAATCCTTCAATGGGGTTCGGCGATCATGAATGCCAAAGTTGAAATGGATCACATCCCAATCCCCTTTGCCCAACCACACATCCAGTTTTTTCAGCGCCGTCGCCGTAGGACCGCAATTTTCCGGAGCCCGGTGCACATTGACTTTACCCGCCAGCGCTTTGCGAGTCGCTGCGGTGTAACCTCGCGAAACAGAATCTCCAATCAACAACACCCGTGGCAGCGCGGGGTCATCTTTCACATAATCCCAGGCAGTCGCGCTGCCCTTCACTTTCGCCCGTTTATAGATCGGCAAATAAAATCCACCCAGGTTTTCCTCCAAAACCGTCTCCCATTGCTGCTGCTCAGCAGGCAATCCCGCTTTCCAAGTCGCAAACTTCTTATTGGTGATCTCATCCTGCTTGGCTTTTTCCGCTTTTTGCGCTGCCGCCTCCTTGGCATTAGTGGGCTCGCCGGCGCCGTTCCCGATCATGGGAAAATATAGAAAAGCCGCAGTGAAATAACAAAAGGTGGTTCGCAGATTCATATTAGGTATTTGATGTTGATACGGTCATAAAAAAACACCCGCCCTTCAAAAGTAAAGGACGGGTGTTGTTTGATTTGATTTTAAGCTCAAGCGATCAATGATCCTCTTTATGCTTGTCGTGACACTCCTTGCACGATTTGGTCATGCCCTTAAAAGCCGTCGCTGTCGCTTTGGCGTCCTTGGCTTGAGCTGCCGCAATCACCGCATCGCTGCCATTGCGCAACGTTTTTGTTGCCGCATTGGCCCACACCCCATCCGGACAACGTTTGTCTTCCATCAGAATGTAACTGGTTTCATTCAAGATCTCGGCATGCTCGATCAACGACTCCCAGTCATCGTCCGTTTTCGGACCAGCTGCGATTTCCTCTTTTAATGCCTTACAATGAGGCTTGACCACATGCTCCATCCAGTTCTCCGTGCTCAAAGGACGCTTCTCGCCTTTGGTCACTTTGGCAATGCCGTTGGCTATCATGCCCATTGTTACAACCGTCACTCCAAGCAGAGCCATCGCCATCCATTTTTTGTTATTTTTAATCATTTGTCAGTATCAGGGTTTTGTTTATTTCAAATTCAGCTACAGCACGCCTAACATGGTCTAATCCTCAAGCAGCTGTCAATCTGAAAATCCCCAGCTTTCCTCACTCGGGGTGCAGGACAAAAAAGTTAGCCATTGTTTATTGAAAGCCACCTTATCACCCATCAACATCATTCCGCCCTTTTAGGGCTGGTAATATAACCGATTTAACCCCGGCGCTTCGCACCGGACTATCACATTTTGTCCTTTCAGGACAGTTTGCTTTCATTTCTTTTGCACCAACGGTGTTCAATGATATAGCCCAGTGCGAAGCGCCTGGTAAAAAATCCAATTCTCCCAGCCCTGCAAAGGCAGGCGAAATACATAGAGGTCAGCAGCTTAACTTTTTTGTCCTGCACCCTCCTCACACAGATGAAAACTAGACGGCTCCGCAAAAACATTGCACAGTTATAAGCTTTCACTTCCCTCCCTCACAATCCCCCTGTTATGACAGAGCAAGAATCAACACCAGCTGAAACTGATCCGGCCGCCGTTCGTCGAGTGGTCGCCGCTAGTTTCATGGGTACCATGATCGAATGGTATGACTTCTTTTTATACGGAACGGCCGCCGCCCTGGTATTCAATAAACTCTTTTTTCCAGAGCTCGACCCGGCAACCGGTAGCATTGCCGCCTTGGGAACCTTTGCACTCGGTTTTTTTGCCCGGCCCGTCGGCGGGGTCTTTTTTTCCCACTTCGGTGATCGCGTAGGCCGCAAATCGGTATTGGTCACCACCCTCATGCTGATGGGCGTCGCCACCTTCCTGATCGGTCTGCTTCCCACCTACGAAACCGCCGGCATCTGGGCCCCCATCCTGCTGGTAAGCCTGCGTTTCATCCAGGGATTTGGTGTGGGGGGCGAATGGGGTGGCGCGGTTCTGATGGCGGTCGAACACGGCCACAAAGGCAAACGCGGTTATTACGGCTCGTGGGTGCAAGCCGGCGTACCAGTGGGACTGCTACTCGCCAACGGGGTTTTCAAATTGTGCTCGCAAATGCCCGAGGACGACTTTCTCGCCTGGGGTTGGCGCATACCTTTTTTACTCGGCATCGTGCTGCTTGGCATCGGTATGTTCATCCGCCTACAGATCACGGAGAGCCCTTTGTTTTCAAAGCTAAGCAAAGAAGGAGGGAAAGCCAAAATTCCCATCATCGAAACCCTCAAGCGTCATCCGAAAAATGTAGTTCTAGCGATGGGCATGCGCTTTGGAGAAAATGCCGGTTTCTACATCTTCACGGTCTTCGCTCTGACCTACGCCACCGAGCAACTCGGCCTGCCCAAGTCAACCGTGCTCAACGGGGTATTACTGGCCGCCGTCGCGCAACTGATTGCCATCCCCTATTTTGGCAAATTGTCCGACAAAATCGGTCGACGACCGGTCTACATGGCAGGAGCCACCGCACTGCTTTTCTTTCCCTTCCTATTTTTCGCCCTGCTCGATACCCAGTCCACCGTTCTGATCTGGTTAGCCATCATCTTATCGCTCATCATCCACTCCGCCATGTATGGCCCGCAAGCGGCATTTTTCTCCGAACTGTTTGGCACCAATGTGCGTTACAGTGGCGCGTCGCTGGGTTATCAACTAGCCGCCCCCTTTGCCGGCGGGCTCGCACCGATGATCGCCGCCTTACTGCTGAAATGGTCAGACGGTGATCCCTGGCCAGTAGCCGCCTACCTCACCGTCACCGCCATGATCACTCTGGTTTCCGTCTGGCTCGCCAAGGAAACCCACCAAACCGATCTGGATCACTGATCCAGATCGGAAAAATGACGCGCAACCATTATTACTTTTTCAACTGAGCGTCGATTTGTTTTTCAGCCTCGAACCAATGCCCTACGGTATTGCCCGAAAAACCTGATTTTTCAGCCAAATAATAAGCTGCGTCCTGGATCATCTGATAACGCTGCTCAGCGCTCAGCGCCTTGTTATTTCGTTTTTTAGCTGCCACTTTTTTCTTAGCAGGCACTTTTTTTGCAGGAGCCTTTTTCTTGCTAGCTACCTTTTTGGCAGCTGTTTTTTTAACAGCTACTTTTTTAGCCGCCGGCTTGCTCACCACTTTCTTTTTTGCCGCTTTTTTAGCTACAACTTTTTTCTTTACAGTTTTTTTCGCACTCATCGGTATTTTGTCTTCAAGATTCAGGGTTCAGCCTCCCTTAACACAGCTAAAAGCATCTTCAATGCCAATTGATAAAAGAAACCTTACCCCTCAGTCAAGCCAAAGCCCGCTTTCTTTATCAACCCTTTTGTCACATGGGCAAAAACACCTCCACCCTGAAATCTTAAATCATTTCACCCCCCAAGCACCCATTTTGGCTTTTTTCGCCTGAGCTTCCATTTGATAAAGCCGTTTTTTGTATTTTTTACCTACTTGCAAAGCTCCCTCCCCCTGACCCACCCCGTCATAACGGCCCGAGCTATAATCATCCTGATTCCCCGGCCCTTTGGTGTAAATACGCGCCAAGCCATTTTCCACCAAAGCCGCGCTCAGGCGGTTCTGATTGGTTTCGGTCGAACCCGGCAACCAGACAAAAGCATAATAACGCTCGCTATCGAACACACTCTCCCATTTTGTCATCACCGTGAACGATTTCCCTTTCAGCTGTTTTTCAGTAAACGCCTTGGCTTGCAGCCCGATTTCCACCGCTTGCTGAGAACTCAACTCACCAAAATACCTGCCCTGATCCGCCACTCGTTTGCGCTGATCCTTGTATTTATCCGAAATATACTTCTCCGGGGCATCCACAAAGTATAATCTAACGGTGTATTCGTTGCCCTTGTGCTTGACCACAAAACTATCCCCATCATTATTCCTTTGATCCACCCATTGACAGCCCTCAAGCAACTCAAATCCGCCGATATGCCGGGTCTTTGATGTCGCCGAAGCCTGGCCCTTTTCTTCAGGGAAGTAGTCCTGCTTCAAACGCGCACCGAATTTCGATACCACCACTATGGCAATCGCGATCAAAATCGCATAAGGGCGGAGCTTTCTGGCAATACTGGGGCGATTAGATTTTGGCATAATTTCAAAAAGCGCATACATTTACAAATTCCATCACGAAAAGCGAGCACATATGACAGAAAAAAATCCAACCAACTGGGAGCAACACTACCTTGATCAAGAAACCCCATGGGATAAAGGCCGCCCGGCTCCCGGACTAGCCGCTTTTCTAAAAAACCACCCTGCACCCACTGGTCGCGTTCTGGTGCCAGGATGCGGATTGGGTCACGATGTGCGCGCACTCTCTGCCGCCGGTGGCGATGAAACCGAAGTCATCGGTTTCGACCTCTCTCCCACCGCGATGAAAATCGCCGACGATTTTCCCAAAGTAGGGCGCGAACATTTTTTGACCGGCGACTACTTTAATCTGCCCGATGAACTGCATGCCAGCTTCGATTGGATCTGGGAGCACACCTGTTTTTGCGCCATCAATCAAGAAGACCGTAAAACCTACGTCGAAGCCTCCGCTACCGCACTGAACCCCGGCGGGCATTTGCTGGCCGTGTTTTATCTCAATCCCTACGATGAAGAGCACCAACCCGGTGAGGGGCCGCCGCACGGCTGCTCGCTAGAGGAACTGGAAAAACTGTTTGGCGGATCATTTGAGATCAGCGAACAGTGGCAACCCGACGACGCCTACCCCGGCCGTGAAGGCAAAGAACTGATGATGATTCTGAAAAAACGATGAGCTTTTTTGCCCCACAGAGAAACACCGTTGCTGTCAAAATCTGCGGCATCACTCGTGCTGGTCAAGCCCAACAGATCGTCGAGCTCGGTGCCGACGCCATCGGCATCAACTTCTGGCCAAAATCCAAACGCCACATCGATATCGAACAAGCCCGCCCGTGGCTGGACGAATTAAAGGACAGCGTCACCCGTATCGGCGTATTTGTGAACCCCACCAGTGACGAAGTCATCCGTATTCTGGAAAGTGGAGCCATCGACCACGCCCAACTGCACGGTGACGAAAGCCCACAAATGCTCGATGAGCTGTTACAAAAAGGCCTGTCAGTTTACAAAGCCCTGGGCATCAAAACCGCAGACGATCTGGATAAAATCGACGCCTATCCCGGCAATGCCATCCTGCTCGACGCCTACGCACCGAGCGAATACGGCGGCACCGGCGAAGCCTTTGACTGGAATCTCGGCAAACGAGCCGTCGAACGTTTTTCAACTCAGAAAAAAATCATCCTCGCCGGCGGACTGACCGCAGAGAACATCGCGCAAGCGATCGCTCAAGTATCGCCCTTTGCCATCGACACCGCCAGCGGCGTAGAATCCGACACCCCCGGCATCAAAGACCTCGACAAGGTGCGCTTGTTCATAGAAGCTGCCAAAAAAAACGAACTACCAATAGACACCAATAAACCCAAATAAAATGGGACTGATAACTCCACCCTTTTTACCCACTCACACAATATTCTACCCTCCTAGCTTCTAACTCCTATATTCTACTATGTACATCGCAATGAACCGTTTCCGTATCGCGCCTGGTTTTGAAGAAGCCTTTGAAGAAATGTGGCGCAGCCGCAAATCCTACCTCGATGAAGTGCCTGGCTTCAAAAACTTTCACTTCCTCTGTGGACCAAAAACCGACGAATGCACGCTCTACGTCTCACACTCCGTTTGGGAATCGCATGCCGCCTTCGAAGCCTGGACCAATTCCGACAGTTTCAAACAAGCTCACGCCCGAGCCAAATCCCCCGAAGGCATGCACCTCGGCCACCCGAATTTCGAAGGCTTTGAAGTGGTGCTGTAGTCCCCCCCCCTACAAATCCAACTGATAGCGCGTACTGCGTCCGCCTCCAATCGAAACCAATACCCCCAATTCCACCAGCTCTATCAAATCACGGGTAGCCGTGGCTTTGGAAATTTTAGTGATGGCCAGATATTTGCGAGCATTCATCCCTCCCTTGAAACCGTCCGCCCCCTCTTTGAGCATCCGTCGCACGACCTTCAATTGCCTGTCATTCAAGTTATCTTGATGACGATCAAAGAATTTTGTTTTACACAACACAAATTCGACCTGCTCTTCTGCAGCCACTTGTGCCCGGCTCACCAGATGAACAAAATATCTCACCCAATCAGTTACCCTATTGGATTTCTGTGCCGTCTCCAACGCCTCATAATAGTCATTCCTATTGGCCTCTATTGTCCGGGACAAACTCAGCAAAACAGGACGCCCCAAACCCTGCGACAAGGCTTTCTCCGCTATCGCCCGACCGACTCTCCCATTCCCATCTTCAAAAGGGTGAATGCTTTCAAAATACAAATGAGCAAGAGCCGCCCGAACCGGAGCCTGCTTGATCTCACTCGCACTGTCATTAAACCACTTCAAAAACGAATCCATTTCCTTCGCCACCTGACACGCAGGAGGAGCTTCAAAATGAACCTTGCTCCGACCTGCTCGCCCTGAAACCACCTGCATAGGATCACCCAATTCACGCCACTGCCCCACCAGCACCCCCGTAGATCCTTTCATGATCATGCTGTGCCAATAAAATAGCGACTCCTTGCTTAATTTCTCCTGCCAACTTCCCCTCACATCCATCATCAGCTCTGCTATCCCCCGTGCCGCCAAATCCCTAACCGGCTCCACAGGCACGTTCAAACCCAACTGATTCCGTAAGGATGAAACCACATCAGAACGGCTCAGATACTCTCCTTCAATTTGCGAAGTTTTGATAGCTTCGGCTAGCATCACGTCTATCACCGCATCCTGACAAATCGATTCAGGCAACCCCTTCAACATTCCATTCACCTGCCCTGCTTTGTCAGCAAAAAGCATCAATGCTTCCTGCAAACCACCCAGTTCAAAAGAGAATACCGGCCAATCCGCTTGCTGCCAATTATATAACATGAGCCGATTATACCCCCTAATCGGCTCATAATAAAGCATTTTTTGAGCCGATTAAGCCCTCTATTCGGCTCATAGGTCGTGGAATTGGTATCTTTCCGCTACTTCCGCTCCCTACCAAACCGCCTGATGATCAACGTCACGATCATCATGAAAACCCCAATCATGCTTTGCAGGATGAAGTTGAGGTGACCAAAATACTCTCTACCAGAGATCGGCCTTGATTGCCCTGACACTATTAACAAATCTTGGATTTTGAGCTCAAACAAGGTATTTCTCAACCAATAGCCATAGACAGCCAGGAGCGTCGAGATCACCAAAGCACCCAAAAAATACCAGAATCGCTGTGAATTCTTGATAGCCGCGTATATCGCTAGAGTCGCAGTGACTAGCACACAAAGAAATACCGCGTAATTCAATCCTCCCATTGGAACTATGATCAAATCGAAAAAATCGTCTCTCATAGTGTTTTCTGGATAATTTCCCATGATCACTCCTCAGGTATCTTTCATTACTGGCTTTTAACTTTCCGAAGTAGCAGCGCCATCATCATCACAAAAAATCCCAGCGCACTTTGAAAAATTAAAGACAACTTCATATAATAAATTTGGCCATCGATCACAAAATCTCTAGGAGAGCTATAAATTCCCGATATCGCTCGTTGCTGCCTATGGACAACTTCCACCGCTTCCACATTCGCCCAATAAACAAGACCCGCCATGAGTGATACCAAAAACAATGCCAAGGCATAACGCCAGAACCTCGTCGTTGTTTTTCTAGCTGAAGAAACAGTCATCACTCCTGTTAATAACAACAACACCCAAATCGCAATATTGAACACCCAAACGATGCTTCCCTTACGATCCAAACGTTCCCACGAAATTCCCAACTTGCGATCTATCTCCCTCTCCTGTTCTTCCGTAATCCCCAACTCAACTTTCACCGTATCTCTACGCTCATACAACCGCTCCAAAGAACCTCCGCTTCCCGGAGCATCCCCAAAATTCTGAAACATATACAGCAACTTCTTCATGTATCTATAAGACTTTAATTTCATCTCAGGATCATCGCTACTGTAGGCTATTTCAAAGCCACGCTCCAAAGCCTGCAACGACCACTCAGAGTATTCGCCATATACTGCTATCACCGCATTGTAAACTTTGATAGCATCGTCCGTCTTACCCAATTTCTCCAAACACAAACCATACAAAAAATTAGACTCGGCACGCCCTAATTTATCCAACCAGTCCTTGTTTTTATTGATCATCACCAGCGCTTCCTTTGCTGCTGGCCAATCTTCCAATTTCACCAGCACTCGTCCCAGATAAAGCGTAGCCTTGGGAGTCAGTTCATCATCCTGATATTCACTCACCACGCGCTGCAGATGCTCGCGTGCCTCAAGCAGCACCGCCCGATCTTCACTCCGCGATTTTTCCCACCCCGCTTCAAAATCGCTCATCGCCTTTGCCGCATCCCCCGTCCTCAACTCCATCGCATAAGCATCCTCAACCTGCCACCTTTCCATCTCCGCAAAGTTCTCATCCGCAACGATCATCTGTTCAAACGTCGGAGGGGGTGGCATTCGGTAAATATCCACAAATTCCCGATTCAGAAAACTCGCCACCGCAGAAAACACCCCCACTGTCACTAGTAGGAAAAAACCAACAATCAGCAATATAAGTCCAAAGTTTTTCATCCAATCACCTTTCACCCGCCCCAGTTGTCATAACCTGACCCCACCACCATCACCAATTTTGCCCTCCCCCGCGATTACAAAATTCCCCAATCTTTATACCACCAAATCACTCAGCTCCCTATTTCGTGCCTTTCGTGATTTTCGTGGTTACCTCATCTTCTCCCTCACCGCATCCAACCCCGGCAAAGCTCCTCGATTCCCTATCGCTCCACACTTCAACGCCGCCGCCGCGCAAGCAAATTTCAATCGTTCCCCCATCGCCCAATCCTGCATCGTGGCAAAAATCATCGCTCCCGCAAACACATCCCCCGCGCCATTGCTATCCACCACCTCCACTGGGTAGGCGGCTTGTTCGATCTTCTCCTCTTTAGAAAAAAACAAAACGCCCTCACCACCGCGAGTGATCGTGACCTCCTTCGGCCCCATCGCCAGCAACAACCTCGCCCCCATTTCAAGATCATCCGTATCGAACAAACGAGGGATCAAACCCTGCGGGCAATTCAAAAAGTCCACCCCCTGCAACAGCTTTTCATAGTCCGGCTTCGGCGAGCCCAGATCCATGAACACCCGCCCACCAGCTTCCCGCATCAAACTCATCGCTTTTAAAGCCGCCTGCCCCGACCAACCATCCAAATGCAACGCATCATGACAACTCAAACTTCCCTCGTCCACCTCGTCAGCGGCTATCTCATGACTGCCACGAAAGCCAGCGATTGTTCGTTCACCCGTCTCCTGCTCTAGCCACACATGAGCAAAACCCGTGCGTGAATCACTGTGACATACCGGAGCCGCATAACCGATCCCCTGTTCATCCAAATCCCGTTCGATCATCATACCATATTGATCCTGCGCCCACTTGCC
>JASFYY010000108.1:0-24486 GCA_045046875.1 Verrucomicrobiota bacterium
CTTTTAAATTTTTGCACTGCGAATATTTAACACATCTGATCGTGTCCAATCAAGATGCATGTTGAATAAGAACCTTCAGTCTTTCACTCGCGTTTTCCAATAATTCGGACGGCGGTGAAGATGCATTACTGCCAATACCTGCACTTCATTTTCTTTTACACGAAAGACAACGGCATACCGAAATTTGCCCACCCTCACTTTTCTAAATTCACCATCGAATACCCGGTAAATTCCATGCTGTGTTCTCGCATTGATAAGAGCTTCCTCCACCGCTTCAACGAACAAGGCACCCTGACGAGGATCGTCGGCTTTAATCCATTCCGCCGCATCAATAGCCTCGGCATCGGCTTCTGGATGTAAACGCAGACCAAGCATCGGGTCACACGGCACGAAGGCGGCTCAAGAAGTCCTCCCCTTCAACCAATTCAACGCGACCTTCATCAATATCACTGGCGCGTCGATTCAACTCATCACTCCACTCAGCGCTCACTGCAAAATCAATATCCCCTTCCTCAAGCTTTTGCTGGATTAGCTCAAACTGCTCCCATGGGATTTGAACTGCCGTGGGTTTGCCGTTCTCATCTACAACAGTCTGGTAGGTGATGATCATGGGGTAACAATAGTCGTTTTTGCCATCCCTGTCACTAATAATTGCCCTCCTATTTCGCATGTGGATGAGTTCGAGCATGAACTTCCCTCAATTGCAAAAAAAATCCTAGCTATTCCCTATCAATGAATCAAGACTAAATAATAGAGCAACACCATTCGTTAGCGGACTCTAGCGATTCAGCCTATTTGGAGTTTAGGTCTGATACTCCAACTATGAATCAAAACCTGCAGGAACCTTGCCCGATTTCGAGCTTCCTGGATTACTGGCTTTATTAGGAACCGCCGCAGGAGTGACCGCTGGCGGCGCACTCTCAACAGGAGCCACTGTCTCCGCAGCTGGCTCTGCCAGTAAAGCAGTGAACGTGCTCATCCACTCTTCAGCCTTGGGGTTTTTGATGTTCTCTTTGATGAAATTCAACATTTCCATCGCCGCCTTGGGGCGATTTTCATATTTGAACAAATCCACCAGCTTGCCCCACTTGAGCCCAGGTAAGGTTTCACGAATGAAAAATTCTTTGTCATGTGTCCTCAACACCGTCCCACCATTGCCCTGGCGCCGTTGCGCCTGTTTGTTGCGAACCGCTCGTTTGTCATCACGGCTGCCCTTCTGCTGTTTTGCTTTTTCTTTTTCCAAAAACACCACCACCTGGGTCTCTTGTTCAATACGTTTATCCCAGGCACTGGCCAGACGTTCGGGACTTTCTTCACGCAAGTAGGGCAGAATCGTCTTTTCATAAATCCCGGCAATGTTGTAGGGCACCGATTCCCAGGATTTATTTTTGGCTAACTGTTTGTCCAATTCGTAAGCCTTGGCAAACACCGTCCCATTGATTGACTGCATCGCCTCATTGCCTGGCATTTCTTTCAATTGAGTCAGACTATTCACATAAGACATTAAATCTCCAAACACAGATGAAAGTTTTTCCGCCTCGGCCGCTTTGCAGCTAAGCCCCAGATACTTCAACTGAAGCCGTAGCCCTTCGATGAACGCATCATTGCGAAAGCGATCCGATTGCCCGTCCCGCCAATCCCGAAACTCCGAATCCTCCCGCCCCTCCATCTCAAAATTCACCTTTTTATAACACTGCACATACAGAGCCAATGCTGCTTTACCGCTTCCCGATGCTGATAAAAACACATCCGCTGCATTTTGATTGCGATCACTGGACTTCTCTTTCAGAACTTTGCGAATAGCAGCCAGTTGCGCACTGATTTTTTCGATCTGGTCAGGCGTCAATTCCTGAGCCTGTCCCTTGGGCATAAGCGGAGGAAACAGACAAAACCCATACAACAAAACACCGGGTAATAATATTCGGGATAGGAAGTTTTTTTTCATCATCACTTTGGCTGAATTTTGCAACCCAATACGGGCAACAGAACAAATCTATCGCCAAGCATCGCCCTCGACAAGCCCGCAATCAAAAAAACACCCCCTATCGCTCACTCATTATACATCTGACGCAATTCCTTCAAACGGCGTTTCATCGACATCTTGCGTGCGGTGCTCAGGCGATCAATGAACAGGATCCCTAAAAGGTGATCCACTTCATGCTGCAAAGCACGGGAAAACAAACCATCCGTCTCGATCAACAACTCTTCGCCATCCAAAGTCTGCACCCGCGCAGTCACATCCAATGGGCGCCTCACGTCGATACGTAACTCGGGAAATGACAGACAACCCTCACTATCAACTTCCCGCGAAGAACCCGTCTCTAGTTCTGGATTCACAAAAACCAGCGGCATGATGTCCGCCAACTGACACGGCTCTCCATTCACCCGCAGATAAGACACACATTCTTCATCATGCGACACATCGATCACCGCCAACTGCAGCGCTTCCCCCACTTGTTGAGCTGCCAGCCCAACTCCTTCCGCCTCGCGCATCGTCTCTAACATGTCATCAGCCAAAGTTCTGATTTCATCAGTCACCTCGCTCACCAGCTTGCCTTTTTCCCGCAAAACCGGATCTCCCCATAACACAATATCCCTAACCATATTATTTGTCTTTTTAAAATTTTGGCTGCTATTTTTTCTTACCCGTCAATATCCTCAAAGGGATATCCGATATCTCAATTTTTGCTTTACGCGCCTCGTCCCATATTTTTACCACCATGCCCAACTCAACCCCCTTGTCCACCTTCAACTGCAACTTCAAGTCAGGTTGTGCCTTTTTTAAAACTCTCAAAGCTTGCGCCAAAGTCTCCAGGGTCACCGGTTGCTCCCCCAGGGAGATCTGCTCATCCTTGCTCACCGATAGAGTTGTGCGCAGATTTTTCTCAGTGGACGATGCCATCTCAGTCGATTTCGGCAGCGCCACATTCACCAGGGCCTCCTTCTGTTTGAAAGTAGTGGTGGCGATGAAAAATATCAACAAAATGGCCAGGATGTCGATCAAGGAAATGATCGGCACCGTAGGCTGTGCTCGTTTGTGAGTATAAAATTTCACCTGCTGACTATCTTGTGTTTTTTACACC
This sequence comes from Verrucomicrobiota bacterium, assembly GCA_045046875.1. Classification (GTDB taxonomy): domain Bacteria; phylum Verrucomicrobiota; class Verrucomicrobiia; order Verrucomicrobiales; family DEV007; genus JAADHD01. The sequence continues at coordinate 3,084 of JASFYY010000108.1, forward strand.
AAAAAATTTCACCGTGCCATCAGTCCCTTGCCCGCGTTGTTTCGCCTTTATTCTCTCCCTTACTTCCACTCTCTGCTTTATCCTCCGCCGCCATCTGAAAACTACCACCGCCATAACGATAATACGCATGCAGCAAACTGGCCATCAGCACCTCCATCCTCACCGCCATTCCCTCGATGCGCTTGGACAAATAACTGTGCGCCACCACCGTCGGCACCGCCACCGCCAAACCTCCAATCGTCGTATTCAAAGCCTTGGCAATACCCGCAGCCAAAATACTCGGATCCGGAATCTCCGCCCCCGCATCACCAAAAGTCGCAAACACACTGACCAAACCACTCACCGTTCCCAATAGCCCAAGCAGGGGAGAAATCGTTATCACCACTTCCAGCACCGCCAGCCCTGTCTGCATTTTCAGCACCTCTTCCCGCGCCACCGCCTCGACCGCCTCGCTCGCTTCCTCCCGGTTGTCATGTTCCGGAGACAAAGCCACCCGCGCCACCCGCGCCAGTACCGAATTATCTCTATTGATCACCGAGGTGGCACTGCTGAAATCCCCTTGGCTGAATTGCCGGTCTGCCTGCTCAATCGCCTCCATCACGTCATTCGGCAACACCGCTTGTTTGCGCAGTGACAGCAAACGGTGAATCACCACCGACACCGCAATGAAGGAACAGATAACAATGAACAACATGAAAATCCCACCCGAGAGTAGAAATTCCCAAACCTGGTGATTCATCGGAGATTCAGCCTCCAACAGAAATAACGATGACGAAAATGATCCAGTCTGCATACGATCCACTTGAAACGATTAATAACGGTTACCGAACTAATAAATAATCACGTCGTAAGTAATCTCCAGACCCCTTCCGCGCAATAGTTCTTTGATGTTTCTTGGCATCGGCGGGATGTCGGCATCGAGGATCGATCTCAGGGTGAATTCCGTCATCACCGTGTTCGAGTTGTTGCGCACCGTCTTGAGATTAACCGGTTTCCCCTTTTCATTCACTTTGAACTTGATCCGCAAACTGCCAAAAGTCGCGTAATCCGCATGGCGTTCCCGGTAGCGGTGCCACTTACGCTCGATCGCCTGGGTCACCTTTTTTTTATACTTGCCCAGCTCCGACGCCTCCACGTCCATCGCCGCCACTCCGCGATTGGAAATCGTGCCCGCCACCTTGTTGATGTCTGTCTCCGGAGTAAAAGAAGGTTTGTCCGAGGGAGGTTTGGGTGTGGGCGGAATATCCGCACTGGCGGCCTGGGCTTCCGCCTGCTCACGAGCCTCCATCGCCATTGCCGAGATCGGCGTTGCAATCATCACTTTTTTCGGCTCGTTCTCAATCTTGTCGGTTTTTTCAGCCTCTCGATCCCGCTTGGCGAGCTGATCCTCATCATCCTCTGTAGGCCCCACCTGCATCCCTTCTTCGTTCAAATCAGGATCGATAAAACTCTGCTGACTCTTCTGCATCTGCGTCTGATCCGCCATTTCCCCCTGCGGACGACGGGTGAGCTTTTCCGCTTTGTCCGGTTTGATTTTTTCATTCGAATCCACCGGCTTCTCCAACGGCTGCGGCGTTGGTTCGAATTTCTTCATCGCTCCGCTCGCACTGCGCGGCACCACCAGACGACTGCTGAGCGATTTTTTATCAAACTCCCCATCGACAAACTTTCGCTTTTTCATCTCCAGCCACGCCTTTTCCCGCTTGCCATCCAAAGTCGGCACTGCCATCGCCTTGGGATCATCCGGACGGGGAGCCAACTCAGTCGCTGCCAAAGTATCTCGATCCGAATGAAATTGAGCTTGCTCGGGTGCTTTTTCCGCCTGCTGATCCGCAGAAGTCCTCAGATACTGTTGCTCTTGCTCCACCACCTCCTCTGTGATCAAATCCTCCAGCATGATCGTCACCTCCTCGGGAGCCGCCGCCGCTTCCGCCTGCTGCGGCCCATACTCACTGGCCAGGGCCAGAAACGCAGCCAAGCCGAGCAACAGCAACACATGCGCTGCCACAGCCCCTACCACCGATAACAAAACTTTCTGATTTTCAGACATCCACCACCAATCTTTCAAATTTCAAGCTTCAGGGTTGAATCCCAACTCAACAGATCCGCCAATCCCGCCAAGCAAGCTATCAAAGCCTTAAAATACCCCTATTAAGGGCCGCGGCAATTAATGAATACCCCAAAATGCGCCGAATTTGATGACGAATCTGCTCAACGCACAAAATAACTCAGACTCTCCAACTCCAGCGCCAGATCGACATTATTTACCACCACCTGCTCTGGCACCTGCAGCACCGTCGGTGAAAAGTTCAAAATCGCCTGCACCCCCTCCTCGACCAAATCATTAGTCACCGGCTGCGCCGAACTTGCGGGCACCGCCATAATGGCCATTTTCACATGCTTGAGCCGAACAAAGTCCCGCATCTCGTCCATGCCCTTAAGTGCCACTTTGCTGTCCGCCTTCAGGCGCACATTTTCCGGATACAAATCAAAAGCCGCGACAATCTCAAACCCCTCACGGTGAAACCCCCCATAGCGCAACAAAGCCGCCCCCAGATTACCCACTCCCACCAGAATCACCGGCTGCAAGCTCGTCATCCCCAGCGCCACGGTGATCGCTGCCGATAACACGTCCACCTTGTAACCCAGACCACGGGTGCCAAACTGCCCCACAAAACCCAGATCCTTGCGCAACTGCGGCGACTTCACCCCTGCCGCTTTCGCCAGTGCCTCCGACGACACCGTCTCCACCCCGTTTTCACCCAAACGCAACAAACAACGCTGATACACCGAAAGCCGGTAAACTGTTTTTCTAGGAATCTCTACTTTATCCACAAGTGAAATTTCGCAAAAAAAAACAATAAGTCAATAGTTAATCCTAACTAATAGACCACACTCCAAGCCACTCTAGCACAAATTCAGGCGAATTCCCTTTTCACAAAACTTCAAATCCGCTTATCTTCATGCCCGCAATCCGCAGCCTGAACTCTTCCCCGGCAACCGAAGCGGTCGCCCTACATTTCCACCCCTTCCCACCTTCGCTGTCAGCACAACGATTTCACCTATTACATAGCCTATGCACATCTCCATGTGGAACGGATTGGCAATCCGTTTTCTTGCTTTCAGTATCTAGCTTTAGTCTCACGCCAAAGTTCATTAAAACCATATTCAAGCAAATTCTCTTTCACCGCAGCCTCGAATCCGCCGGGCACCCCTCACCTCCCCACCAATCCCGCTTTCCCCTTCGCTTTCACATGCAACAAAATCGGCAAGGTCGCATTGCCACCCGCCGCTTTGGTGCGTAGGTAAAAATAACGCGTCGATTCCGGCACCCACTTCGCTGCAGTGATAAAAAACCGCTGCTGATCCTTGCCCTTGGGAATCATCAATCCATTCAGTCCAATGTTGTCGATGATCAAGCCATGCGCCAAATTCCTGCCGGACTCATCCTTGCCAAAATCAATGCGCTCTTTGAAATCCTTGCGATCAGCAATCACCAAAGCCGTAATGGTTTCACCCGGATGAATCGTCAACTCCATCGGCTTACCTTGCCCCGTCCGGGGATTGCCCGACTTACCGTCCGCCGCAATCTTGATCCATAACTTGGGCTTGGCCGTCACCTTGATGTTTTTAGGCCCTACCAACTTTTTCTCCACCTTCTGCCCGCCAATCACCGCACTAGCCTTGATGGTAAATTTCCCTTTGTCCAATCCCTCGACCCCGTCCGCCACATTGACCACCGCCGCAGCTTTGTACTGACCCGCCTGGATGATGACCGGCGTGCTGGCCGAAAATCCTTCGGGCAAGTCACTGATATCCAAACGGATCTCCCCCTCAAAACCGTCTTGCCTCACCGCCGTCAGCTCGAATTCCCGTCCACTGCCCGGCACAAACACCAGTTCCTTGGTCTGATCAATCGTCACCTTGAAACCCGGCTTGAGCGCACGAATCTTCATCGTATAACGATAATCCTTACCACCAAAACCTCTCACATCCGTGATGCGTGCCCGGTACTCACCAGCCTTGGGCGCAGTAAAAACCACCTGCGAGTCCTTACCCATAAGGCGTGCAGGATCATCATCATTTTCATAATAAATTTTATAGAGAGGCAGACCATTAGGGACAGGGTCCACTCCCGCAGGGATCTCTTTCACGATGTAACAAGGCTCCCCCAACGGGTGGGCAAGCGCCGTCGTTCCAAAATAACCCTGACGTTTGCCAAAACCAGGGTACACTTTGAAACCTGAGTCCGGACCACGTGGATACAACCACAGCTTCACTACTTCTCCGTTAGCGTAAAGGTATTCGTTCAGCTCCATCTCACGCCAGTTGTGTACCCGAAAGTCATTCGCGGTATCCGAGTTTTTCCCACGAAAGGTGAACCACGAATCCCGCACCGCCTGCAAGCGCACTCTCTCCACCAGCTCACCCTTGGCATCTAAAATAACAATCCTCGAATCAAGCGGCGACTTGGAACGCGCTGCATCCACTTCGATCACCCACGACTCACCTGCCTTGGCTGAAAAAAGCACTTCATCTTCATCCCCCTTCATCCCGATCACCCCACTGAACTCCAACGGCGGAACTGACAGCCCGGTATCCGAACCTTCTTTCTCTGTTATCTTTTTCACCGCGACATGACTCTTGTCAGCTCCCTCGGCCATTGCCTTCTTGACCTTCCCCGCCTTCTGTAATTTTTTCTTTGGCGAACGCTTCAAGCCCTTCAAAGAAAAATCCCCCACACTGCCATCCATCCTCGCCGCCAAAAATCCATCACCACCCACCGCCAAAGCACCCGCCACATCAGACTGATTCCCCCAGGCTTTAAGCTGTTTCAAATCCGGCAGAGACCACAACTTCACCGAACGGTCATCCCCGGATGAAATCAAAGTCTTACCGTCTGCGGATAAAACCATTTTCACCACATCTCCCTCATGAGCAAAGCGCGACTGTAACAGTGGATTGATTTTAGCTTTGTCCCGTGAAATAAAGCGCCACAGACGAATCCGGTTATCCGCTCCAGCCGCCAGGATATGCTTTCCATCCGCAGTGAAAAGCACTGCTAACTGCTCACCCTGCGGTTGATTCAAAGTATCCAAGCGCTGCCCACTATCCACCCGCCACAACTTCACCGTCTGATCCGCACTGGCACTGGCCAATACCTTGCCGTCCGGGCTAAAAGCCAGATCGTAAATCGCTCCATTGTGAATATCAATCGAACGCAAACGTTTACCCGAGACAATATCCCAGAAAGCGATCTTGGTATCATAACCCGCAGTGGCCAACAGCTTTCCGTCGGGAGACAGTTCCGCATCGTAGAGCACATCACGATGAAACCCCTGCCCAAACTCAGCGATGATTTTTCCACTTTTCAAATCCCACAAAGTCGCCACTCCCTTCAACCCCGCTATGCCCGAGGCGGTTAACAACTGTTTTCCATCCGGACTGAAGTGCAGTGCATTGACCTTCCCTGCCAGGCCGGTCAAACGTTTCAATAGCTGCTTTTTATCCGACATCGCAACAACATCCACCTCACCAAAGTGAGCCATGGCCACTTGTTTGCCATCAGGTGAAACCTCCATCGCCGTCACCGGTTTGGCCCCTTTGGCCGCGACAATACTGGGAACCGTCAAGGTCGATAAAATAGACACATCCAAATCCCCCTCAGGCCCCTTCGCTCCCGCAGTGATCCAATTTCTGAGCAACTCTTTTTCCTGCAGTGAAGGCTGCGGATCATCACGCGGCGGCATCTGCAACTTCATCCCGCCAGTCATCATCTTGATCAAACGACTGCCCTCGGCATCGCCGGCTTTCAACAGTGACCCCTTGGAGCCGCCTTCCACCAGATCGGCGTACCGCTCAATCGAAAAATCGCCTTCAAAATCATCGTCATTATGACAACCCGCACAATACTGACGCATCAAGGGCGCGACTTCTTTTTGAAAATCCACGTCGGCCCGCAACGAAGGCATCAACCCCATGGCAACAACAAGACTCACAAAGAATTGATATATACGATGTTTTTTATGTGCTCCTGAATTCATCATAAATATCTCCCTTAATGCTGAAACAAAAATTCCCGACTGGTCATCAGTGCCCAGAACAAATCCTCCACGGCTTCCTTTTTTTCTCCATTTTTGCTTTTTGATAACACCCTGATGAAATCATCCGTCTCCCGTTTGTCCGGCAAACGCGACAAACATCGCAAGTAGGCTTCCTCCACCAGCTGCGCATCACTTAATTTTTTCTTCAACAAACGCTCCACCACACTGCTTTTGTCGCTCAACTTGTCATTAATGGTATTTCCGTTTGATACATGCAGCACCTGAATCAGACTCGGTTGATTCGAACGTTCACACTCACAAGCCAGCTCCCGTTCATTGCGGCCAAAGGTTTTCAGAAAATACGAATCCACTGCCGAGTCATAAAGCTCCAAGGCCCGGGTTCCCTTGGGATAAAAATCCGTCTTCTGAGTGCTGCCATCGCGTAAAGCGATGGCAGTAAAATCACTCGGCACCTCGGTCACTGTCACCACCGCGTCGTGCAGCACCTCCGCCATCAGGCGGCGTGGGTATTGACGCGAAAAAAACCGATCTTCGTCCCGGTTTTCATACAAAGCCACGCTGCTGCGCTGATAGGTCTCGCTCTGCAATATCAAACGCATCAGGGATTTCTGATCAAACTTCTGTTCCACCAAATAAGCCGCACTTGCCGCCAGCAAATCCTCGTTACTGGCAGGATTGGAAGACCTCAAATCGTCCACCGGATCGACCAAGCCCCGGCCAAAATAATTCGCCCAAATGCGATTGGTGATCGAACGACTGAAATGAGTATTATCCGGCGAGGTCAGCCACTTGGCCAGATGCACCCGCCGATCCCCCGGCTCGTTCTGATCCAAAGGTGGCGCATCCAAAGCGGCGGCAGGTTGAGGTTTTCCGGTACGCGGTTGAATCAAATCCCCTCTCGGCTCGACGTAGATCGTGCGTTTGCCGTCTCCATTGCGCGCGTCCCCGCCCCAGCCTTTGGCCCGCACCCGGGCAAACATATTGGCAAAAGCGTAATATTGATCATTGGTCCACTTATCCATTGGATGATCGTGACACTTGGCACAAGCCAGCGACAAACTCATGAAAGCCTGTGACACATTCTCTGCCATGGTCTCTGGATCCTGATGCACTCCAAAAAAGTTGGTCGCCCCGTTCACATCATTTTCTCCCTTGGCAGTGATCACTTCACGCACAATCTGATCCCAAGGCATATTTTTCGCCACCCGCTCCCTTATCCATTTATAATAAGCCTTAACTGACTCCGGACGCAAGCGACGCCCGTTCACCAACAACATATCCGACCAACGATAAGCCCAATAATCAACCGTTTCTTTGCGCGCCAGCAGTTGATCAATCAAACGATCCCTTTTGTCCGCCGACTTGTCAGCGAGAAAGTCCCGGGTTTCATCCGGAGTCGGTAGAATACCTGCGGTATCAATGAACACCCGACGAATGAATTCCGCATCTGTCGAACGTGGAGAGGGTTTCAACCGCAAACGTTGCAATTGCTCCAGTACCAGGTCGTCGATAAAATTCCGGCGCGAAGCCTGGGTAAACACCTCGTCCGGAATGTCGTTGGGGAAAGGCGATGAAAAACGTGCCAATACAATCTGACTCGAAAACCAAGCCGTCACCGCTCCCTCTCCATTGCCAACGATAGTGACCCGACCATTTTCGTCGGTCGTCGCCACCGCTTCATTTGATGAAGTGAATTTCGCCCACTCAGTCACATCCTCTTGACGCCCATCACTGTATTTCGCCCTGACCAGGATATTCTGAAAATCCCCCACTTTCAAAGTTGATAACTCAGGAAATATCTCCAAACCCAGCAAACGCGCGTCATCCTTCTCAGGCGCTTTCGCTCCAGCAGCGATCCATTCGGAAATCACTCGATAATCCCGCGAACCCTCCTTGATATATTTCCCTCCAGTATGTTTTAAAGCCGTAGTTGACTTGGTCAACAACAAGCTGCGCCCCGGATCGCTCAGCTCGATGCGTCGCCCCAGCGCCTCCTTGGTGATACGGTTAAAATCCGTCTCAGGATCATAACCGCGCAAACTCAGTCGGAATCCGCCCTTACCAGCGATCGCTCCGTGGCAAGCTCCCATATTACAACCCTGTCTGGATAAAACCGGAATGACATGGGTGCGGAAACTCCACTCACTGGCTTGCTCCATCCCCTTCACTTCGATTTCAGCAGTCGCCGAACGGCCGTCCGCCGCTGTCACTGTGATCGTGGTTTTGCCATTTTTTTCAGGCCGCACCACACCACCATCCACCACCGCCACCTGCTTGTTGGAGGATGAATAACTTACCTGCCGCGCCTCGCCCATCAATTGATCCCCTAGACGATGCAAAACAATCAATCGTTGGGATGACTCCACCCCGCTAAGCACACTGCTTGCCGGCAACGTCACGATTCCATCGGCTTGTTGGTCGCCCCCCCTTGCCCACAACGGCATGATAATCAAAACACACAGCCCCAGCACAAACCCGCTCGACCAAGTTCTCTTCCTCTTGTTAAAATCACTCATCCTGATAAATTTTAAAACTCAAACAAACAGTTCGCGAATGGGCTCTTTACCAAAATCCACCAAGGGAAAAGGACGCCCCGCCGGACCTGGCAGATGACTTTCATGGTTAAGCCCCAGGCCTTTGAAAATAGTCGCCACAATATCACCCGGATCCACCGGACGCTCGGCCGGGTAACCCCCCATCGGATCACTCGCCCCCACCACTCGGCCGCCCTGCACCCCACCGCCGGCAAAAGAAACCGTGAAACACTGCGGCCAATGGTCACGCCCACCCGCCGGATTGACCTTCGGCGTACGGCCAAACTCCGCCAGACCTGCCACCATCGTATCGTCGAGCATGCCACGCTGGAAAAGATCTTCGATCAGCGCCGAATAGGCCTTGTCATACATCGGCGCGATCATGTCCTTCATCTGCGCCACCGATACAAAAGGCTTCGAGCCATGAATGTCCCACGACAGTTCATTAAACACCGTCAGGAAGGTATTCACCGTCACAAAACGCACCCCGCTCTCCACCAATCTGCGTGCCAGTAAAAAACACTGCCCCACCCGGTTCATGCCATAACGCTCACGAACCTTTTCCGGTTCCTTGGACAAATCAAAAGCACTGCGCGCTTCCACGCTGGTCATAATACGATAGGCCGACTGGAAATTTTCATCCATCAAACGGGCGTCCTCGCTGGACTCAAAATTTTTCACCGTTTGATCCACAATCTCCCTCATGCTGCGGCGACGCTCCAGGCGACTGGCTCCAAATTGATCGGGCGGCAATAGATCCGGCACCTTGAAATCGGGTTTCGACGGATCCGCCATCAAGGCAAAAGGATCATGGGCTTTACCTAAAAATCCCCCCGCCTGGCCATTGGGCAAATTACCTCCACCACGTCCCATCAATTCCGGCAATACCACAAAAGGAGGCAGGTCCGTTTTGCGTCCGCGCAGATAACTCATCACCGCACCCATGTGGGGAGTTTCCACCCCACCGGTGAAACGCCGTCCGGTCTGCATCATCTGCCAACCCGCATCGTGAACCGCTGCACCACTGTGCTGGCAAGAACGCACCAATGAAAATTTATCCGCCACCTTGGCGTGCAAAGGCAGGATCTCCGAAATATCAATATCATCCGACTTGGTTCGAATCGGCTTGAAAGGTCCGCGAATCTCGCTCGGCGCATCCGGTTTCATATCCCACAGATCCAATTGACTGGGACCACCCAGGTTAAAAATCAGAATGCAGGCCTTGTTGTCATTGCCCTTTTTCACCCCGCCGGCCTGCTTGGCCGCCAAATATTGGGGCAGTGACAAACCAATCGCACCCAGCGCGCCTATTTGTAAAAACTCACGACGCGAACGGCCGGGGCCACAAATCGGGGCTTTGCCTTCAGCAAGGAAATCAAACATAATCGTATAGGGGGCTAGAACTGGAATCCGAGCTTTGGGAAAATTTCACTCCTCCTCATCACTCTCGCGGTATTATTAACAGGCCGATCCCCTGACGCCACAATAGCAATAATGCCCTTATTCAGTAGCATTATTACCCGCAGCAGCAATCAAAGCAGGAAATTGACGTGATTAAGTTGCCTCTGCCAAGCTTCAGGGTCTTGTAAACAGTCGTTTACTTTTGGTATGATTTGCGCATGTAACCCAGGCTCTATTGTGAGCTGATAAATGCCTCCAAACCTTCCCGGGTGATCCGGTAACGCGCCCCGCAGCGTGGACAACTGGCATTAGCCGTCTCTTCACCGGCGAACACATCGGTCAAAGCCTCTTCGGACATACTCGCGATGATAGGATAAATTCGATCCAAGCTGCAGCCACAACCGTAGTGATAAACCCGGGTTTCCAACAAACTCAAGTCTTCATCCTGGTCGATGGTTTTGAGCTTTTCATCATCCAGATTCACAAACCATTCCAGATCACAATCCGGTTGAGCCGTAACCATCACGATGTCTTCCGCTTCCACATGGAAATAGGCTGCCGGCCGCTGCTCACTTTGTGAGTAATAACTCTCCACCGCGTTAAATACATCGTAATCCTCAAATGCCACGGTACTCTGTCGCGTCGACTCCTCCTCCCTCAGCACCTGGCAATAAAACATATTACTTCCTCCCACCTTGACATCCTCGGACGAAAGTCGGGCGATCACGTTACCCGACTTGCTGCTGCCCACCGCAAAGATATTAACCGCCGGCTCCTTGAAATTCATCGTCCACGCGGTGGTTTCATTTCTCGGACGGGATGCCAGATGCAGAGTGATCGCCGCCAGAGCATCCTTGAGCAATTGATCATTCTCCGGGTTATGACGAATCTCATTTTCCATCAAATGTAGATAGTGATCGGTAAACAATTCGGAAAACTCCGCCCGGCAAAGCAGCGCATTGCGCTCTCTTACAAAATAACAGCGCACTTCAATAGCTGCACTGTCAACAGCAGGATCGGAATCAGGTAAAGAACTCATGATATTTCATCGTTACAGAATTTTTCATACTACACGACAAAAAAATTATAACCTGTGTTTCAGACAAATAAACCCTGTTAGAAAAAAATAATCCAAGCCTTAAAATAATGCAAATCAGTGATTATCAGTGCCCATCAGTGGTTCTATTCTTCGACTAAAAAATATCGCGTCTTCCAAGGATCCTTATAGAGCCGCAATGTTCAAAAAAGCAGATTCTCACTGTATCGAATCCAAAACTGTGTTTCTATTCATGACTCATGAACGATCAATGGCCTGTAACTCTTGACGATCTGGAAACCGCCGCCCAAGTGATCCAGCGCACCCTGCCCACCACCACCTCCGCTATTTCATGGCCACTGTTGAGTCAACGCTGCGATTGCGAGGTCTGGGTGAAACACGAAAACCACCTGCCCACCGGCGCTTTCAAAGTTCGCGGAGGCCTGGTATATATGGACTGGCTGAGCTCTGCCCATCCCGAAGTGAAGGGCGTGATCGCCGCCACTCGTGGCAACCACGGGCAAAGTGTGGCTTTTGCCGCCGCCGCCAAAGGTTTGAACGCAAGCGTCGTCGTACCGCATGGCAACAGCGTTGAAAAAAATCGCGCAATGCAAGCCTACGGCGCTGAACTTATCGAACACGGTCACGACTTTGCCGAAGCTTTCGACCACGCACAAAAAATCGCAGTAGAAAAAAACCTCCACTTCATGCCCTCCTTTGACTGGAAACTGGTGCACGGCGTCGGCACCGCCGGACTCGAATTTTTACGCGCGATCGAACACCTTGATACCATCTACGTTCCCATCGGTTTAGGATCAGGCATCTGCGGCATGATCGCTGCCCGTAAGGCTCTCGGTCTGGAGGAAAAAACAGAAATCGTAGGAGTCGTTGCCGCCCAAGCCAATGCCTACTCCCAATCATTCGCCGCAGGTCAGCCTGTCGAAACTGATTCCGCCCATACCCTCGCCGATGGTGTATCCTGCCGCATCCCCGATGCCCGGTCTGTCGAAGTGATCAATGCCCACGTATCGCGCATCGTCGAAGTGTCAGAAGAAGAAATTAAATCCGCCATGTGTCACTATTTCACCGACAGCCATCAAGTCGCCGAAGGCGCCGCTGCCCTACCCCTGGCTGCCCTGATAAAAGAAAAAAAACAAAGCTCAGGCAAGCGCATTGGTCTCATCCTCTCCGGCGGCAATGTGGACGCAAGCACCTACCAACCCCTCATCAATTTGTAGGGCGGCCGCCCCGGTTGCCCGCTAAGATAAGCCTGATTTTCAACTTGAATAAACGCTCACAACACTCCTTCCCGTTTCACTACGGGATTTCGACCGCTTTTTGATAGACATCTTTTTTCAGTGGGTCGACCCATTGCTCTAGTTTTTCCCAACGGAAAAAAGAAGCACCCTGTGCATTCAATTCTCTAAGGACCCTCACCTGATCAATCAACTCGGCACTACTATTAAGTGTTCCGTGCGAAGTAATGACTCCGATAGTCGGCAAACAGGGCGCATTCGGATTGGCATTGCGGGAAATGTCGATCTGCCGTTTGCTCCATGATTTGAACCGCAACATATCGTAGATGTAGGCAGTAGGAAGCACCCAGTCGAGGTCTCCGCTTTTCAACCACGCCGGGAAATTTTGGTGAAGGTCTTCCCATTGGCTTTTGCCCGAATACTTATACCCCTGAACATAAGCGGATATTATAATATCGGGATTGACCTTAGACAAAGCGTCGTGAATCATCGCGACAAGCTCGTCCAGTTGGGCACTCTGCCATTGATACCATTCGATGTAATCGGCGCTACCGCGCTTGAAAATTCGCGGGTCTTTTCCTGTCATTTTTTTATAAATGCCCGCACCCGCATCACTGGGTCCAGTGGCTAAACGACAGTAATCCAGACAAATCCCGTCCAGCTGGTATTTCTGTGCGAGCAAGGTGAAATCCTTCACCCGGTAGGCACGGGCTTCCGGAACAGCCGGGTCGAGCCAGCCTTGTTTTTTTCCATCACCCGAGCGCATCGCCCATTCGGGATGATCGATCAGGATGCCTTTCAGCGTTTCGACTCCTTCAGGGAGAACAACGACAAGCGGGTGCAATTGCAAACCGGCTTCCGTGCATTCTTTCCGGAAAACGGCCAGAGGATCGTATTTCATAAAATACCGCTGAAAATAATCATTCTCCAAATCACAATAAGCCGAACCACGATTCCCCATGGCAAAAGGGGAAACGATATTAAAATGATTCGCTTTCGACTTGGCGATGATCTCATGAATTTGCTTTTTGCCCTCCACCGGATCGGTCGAAAGAACCACATGAGGCTGCAACATAATCATACGCCCTTCTTTGGCAGGGCCCACCGGTTCAGGTGAGGGCTTGTCCAAAATGAAAGGCTGGTGAGTTTCGATGGCGGCAAAATCAGCAGAGACTTTTCGAGTCGAAATAACTCCGCCTTTCGAGGCGGAAACAAGCAGCTCGATCTTTAGTTTTTCCGGCGGCTTGCTGCTGGAAAACTTACCGACAAACCAGCCGGTCGGGATATCGTATTCCGCGAAACGTAGCTCCGGATTTTTGATTTCGACGCCATCCACTTTCGCACTCACAGAGGTCACTTTATTGACATCAAAAACATCGCCGTCACCATCTTTGATGATCACTTTGAAAGCGAAACTCCCGCCGGATTTCCAATCTGCTTGAAAATGCGCAAGCGACAACGAATACTCACTCAGATTCGCGATAGTGTAAAGCGAGTCCCGGTTACTGACAGAAAGCCTGCTTTGCCGTTTCCCAAAAACACTCGCCTCGGGGTGCACCAGGGCGTTGACACTTTTTGTTTGGCCAATCACCTTGCCATTTTGATCGTAAATACAGAAATAATGATGCCCTCGAACGCAATTTTCGCCTTTGCTGACAGGGTCAAAATAACGACTGAACCTTTTTTGAAAAGGCATCTTTGCCGTCTTTGCTCCGGCTGATGTCAGATCCAGTTTCTCATCCGACCAGACCAGGCTGGTAGTGAGCTTTTTCAAATGGACCGTGTACCAATAACTCGAGTAATAATTCGAACTCAGATAACACTCTCCCGGTTTCACCACCTTGTATTCACAGCTCAACAAAAGGTTCTCGATCGAATCCGGCCCCGTATAATGCACCAGATCAGAGTCCGCTCCGAAATGAACCATATCGACCACCGCGTTGATTTTTTTCTCAGGGACTTTGACCCGAATCCGCCAAACATTAGACGGTGATGCTTCGATGAAATCCTCAAAACCATCTGCAGCGAGAGCTTTGGTGAAATCGGAAAATACAATATCATCAAAGTAGCTTTTCCCCGCAACCTCATACCCGCCGGCTGCGAGTCTGACAAAAAACACGTTTACCGGAATAGTGACCTTGCGTTTGAACTCAAGCCAACCGTGATTCCCTCCCGCGTAAATACCATGTGAAACGTTTAGATATTCCCCGTTACTGTCTAGATACTGAAGCATAATCCGCGTACCAGAATCTGTTGCGGTATTTGATTTCACCCAAGCGCTGAGCTGGTAATCTTTTCCCGCAATTACAGGAATTTTTCCTTCCCGGAGAAAGATCAGCTTGCTCTTATTATCATTCACCGAAGTTTCCAGAGCATATTTACCCGAGTATTTCTCGGCACTTTGAATTTCACCTCGAACGTCGCCCGCCTTCCAATTAGTCTTCCAATTCTCTGATTGGCCCGCAGCAAAGGATGGAGCTACCGACAGGACTGTCATGGCAAAAAACAAATACAGGGTTTTGGTGAATGAACGCATAAACAGGTATCCTTCGTATAATGATTCTCCCCGTTCTGTACCCCCCAATACGTGTCCGGGCAAGCTATTGACAAAATCTAATAGCATGAGATCGCTTGAGTTAACTCTAGCTGTTCGGACATCAATCCGCCAAGAGCTAGGATGACATACTAGACCTCTCAAAAACTTTCATCGCCCCACAGCGTTACCCCTCAGTTCGCTCGCTCCAGAAATCACTGCGCGGCCTGCCATCTTAAAGGTTGCAAGCCACTGGGTTTATTCCCCAAGCGCCACATCCAATACGGAAGGTTACAGAAAAAGATCAGTAATATAAGTTCATTGTAGCCAAAATGAAGGTGCATCAGATAAAAAATCCCTCGATGCATAGCTATTAGACTAAGCCCTATAAAAAAAGCCCACGGCCTGTTTTTAAGGGCAATGAGAGCGAACGCTTCGAGAAAAAAAGCCCCGCCAAAGCCCATGCGTGAAAACCACGGATGATTCACCACCCATTCAGCCGCCAGCGCACTTTCCACCAGTGAGGGATCATCGATATACCGGTAATAGGCCTGGCGCTGACTTTTCACCAGATCCAGAGCTATGTAAGGTGAATTCCAAACCCACAGTCCCTTCGAATTGAGAAACTTGCTCAACGCCGCTATGACATAGGAGCCCGCAATCATCGCCTGCGTGTAATACAAATAGTAACTGGCCATGCTCAGTTTTTCAGGGAGAGCTAATGCCTTGCCCTGGCGAACGCGATGCACCCAGGGCCAGACAGCCACTATTGCCTGGATAATAAGAACCTGAGTTATGAGATTGTGGGAATGCTTGAATGCGCCTTGTGAATTCTCAATGGTTCCGGCCAAGGTGCTCATCACTGCGAGCAATGGCAAGGCGATCACATAACCCCTGCCAAACACATACAGAACAACACAGAAAATCGTTAATATTTTAAACAACGGATGCACCCAATCCTCACCCATCCATGACAGATCGATGATTTTTGCCACCCCGTTGGGTGAAGGCTGCGAGTCATAACGGAATGGATCTGCATCAAAGAGATGGCGAATAATGATGCCTGAAAAAAAAATCCGCATCAACAACCACTCCCAGTTCAATACCCGTCCAGGCACAAAACCCACTTTCAACCAATCAAAAAGCCATACTTTCCCTTTTTTAAATCGGCTCTCAACTGGGCTGGAATCACTCATAAAACTGCTTATTTTGATGCGGGCAATTCGGCTACAACAACCGGGGTTTCAATCAGTTTCCCATCCTCAACGCTAATCGCAACTTCAACCAACTGGAGATCTTTTCCGGTGAGAAGTTTTTCCTCCTTCTTTTTTTTCACCGAACGATCCACCAGATAATTCAACACAATGAGACCCGCCTGCCGGCGGATTTCAGCATCAGTCAAAGGCGTATCAACTTCACCCTTCTTCATTGCCAATTCTCGAGCTTCCTCAACTTCCGTACGGTTATGCCGCTGCATCTTTGTGATGCGTGACGGAGAAATGCTGGTATGAAAATGAATAGGAATAGCCTTGCCTGAACCGTCAGCGACATAGCAGTAACGAAGAGGGCGGCTCGTTGGGTTTGAATACATCGAAAACGGCGAAATTGGATAAAATTCACCAATTATCTTCGAAGCTAGAATGAAAACCAGCACTGGAAAAATCGGGTGACGCCGAAGCGTGTGAAACCACGCCCACCTGCCTTTTTTGTCACTGGAGGAAAAAGCCCGCGCCTCAGACGAAGTCGCACTGAGTTGATCGCTGCTACTGCTGGAAATTTGCTTTTTCACCTACCCTGCCCTTTCGTCCGCCATAACCTCGGCGAAGGAGGTGTCACTACCCAATCAAGTTTGGAGGGGGACAAAGGGGAGCAAGGGTAAATCCGGTTCATTTCCGCTGATTAGAGCACGGGATATTTCTATCGTCAAGCCCGATCCCCCCGATTTCTAAATGCTTGGCAACTTTCAGCTTGTTCGCCCCAAATCATGAGCACAACGACCCCTTCGCCCTATCATTCGACTTGCCGATCGCCATTCATCGCGCTTATTACTCAAAAAGATCACTTTGAAAATATCGATCCACATTCCCATGCTCATTGCGCTGGCACTTGCCGCCAGCACCCTGACCTCCTGTGTCACCACTTCGACCGGCACCAGCTCCGGTCGCCGCCGGATGAGTGAAGACCAGATCCGCATCGCCCGGCTGGAACGCGAATCCCGCATCGCCACGGAAGCAAGCGGTGACTTCTGGGTCGGGCGCCGCTGGTATACCAAAGGCACCCGCTTCTGGGGTTACGTGCGCCGCCCTCACCAACCTTGGTCACAAGCCAAACTGGTGATGCTCAACGAAAGCCAAAAACTCGCCCCCGACCGCTTGCCCGAAGCCGGAGGCTCAGGCAATTCCAACGGCTTTGACCACAACTACCAGTATCAACTCTGGGGGCACTTCACCGGCGACACCATTTACGATCCCAATTCCAACTTAATGCTGCCCGAATTCAAACTCTCCCGTTTTGAACAAATCGACGCCAAACCCGGTTACGTCTTCGAACCCTGGGAACGCTACTGGGCCAACACCTTCCCCCCTCTCACCCCCCGCACCCGCGCCACGCGCCGCTAACTCATTTTTCACCCTTCAAACTTCACCCTCCCTTCCCCCATGAAATCCCTCCTCACCATCCTACTCTGCCTGACAGCCACCAGCCTGACCCACGCCCAGGACAAAACCCTCGACCTCGGTGGCGTTCGTGAAGAACACATCATGATCCCGATGCGGGACGGCAAACACCTCTCCGCCTGGCTCTACTTTCCCAAAGGCGACGGCCCCTGGCCTGCCATTTTCGAACAACGCTACGCCTCCATTGAAGGCAAGCGCACCAAACTCAATTCCGCCGAACAAGCTGCCAAAGGTTACGTCGTGGCGATGGTCAATTTTCGCGGAGCGCAAAAATCTGAAGGGCAATGGGTCGGCTACCGCGCCTTGGCCTGGGGCGAGCTGCAAGATGGCTACGACACCTGCGAATGGTTGGCCAAACAAAAATGGTGCACTGGCAAAATCGGCACCTTCGGCAGTTCCCAAGGTGGTTTTGCCCAGAATTTTCTCGCGGTATCCGCGCCACCTCATCTAGTCTGCCAATACATGGTGGACACCGGCCTCAGCCTGTTCCAGGAAGGTTATCGCATCGGCGGAGTCACCCGCCCCGAGCGTTTCAAGGGCATGGACAAAGTCTGCCGTGATCCCGCTGACAACCAAAAGCTGATGAAAGAATGGTTCAGTCACCCGAACTACGATGACTACTGGAAAGACGAAGATTGCTCGCTGCATTTTGACAAAATGAACGTGCCCTGTTTCACCATCGGCTCTTGGTATGATTTCATGAACCAGGGATCGGTGATGAGCTTTCAAGGCAGGCAACACCATGGCGGTGCCAGTTCCAAAGAGCAGCAACAACTTTTACTCGGCCCCTGGCTGCACGGCCGTCTGAATAAAAATAACAAAACCGCCGAACTCACCTTTCCGGAGAACGCCACTTGGCCGGAAAAAGACCACATGACCCGCTGGTTTGACCACTACCTGAAAGGCGTCGACAACGGCATCGAAAAAGATCCCGCCGTTCGTTATTATGTCATTGGAGCGGCAGGCGAAGCCAATAGCAAAGGCAACGTGTGGAGAGAAACCAACGACTGGCCTCCGGCAAGTGACAAAACCCCTTATTACCTGCACGCCGAAGGCAAACTCAATACCCAGCTGCCCACCGCAGAAAAATCGACCACCGATTACCACAGCGATCCACTGCACCCGATGGAAATCCCCGGCCGCGGTTTTCCCGGCGCGCGCGATGCACGTAAATTCGAACAGCAAAAAGAAGTGCGCACTTTCACCTCTGAAGTTCTGAAGTCGGCAACGGAATGGACCGGTCTGGTCAAAGTGGTGCTGTGGTTTTCCTCCAGCGCCAAGGACACCGACGTCATCGTCCGGGTCAGCGATGTTTACCCCGACGGACGTTCGATGCTGCTCATGGACTACCCGCGCCGCTTACGCTACCGCGACGGCTTCAATCAACAGGTTCTAATGAAACCCGGCGAACCTGTCAAAGTGGCTTACGACATCGGACGCACCAGTATCATTTTCAACAAGGGGCACCGCATCCGCATCACCATCGCCAGCACCGGAGCTCCCCTCTACGAGAGCAACCCGCAAACCGGCGGACCACAGACCATCGAGTATCCCGCCAATCCCGTCACCGCGACCAACAGCATTCATCACGAAAAAAATCGTGCCTCCCACATCATCGCACCCGTGATCACAGTGAAATGAGCGGCCTCATCGGACACACCACCTACGCCATGCTGGCAGCCAAAGCGGCTGCCCAGCGCCAGCTTCCGATCGCTCCGATCATCCAGCAGAACTTCGCCTCTTACCTGGCAGGTTCCTATCTGGGCTCCGACATCCAAACCCTGCCCGAGGCGATCTGTATCGACACTGGACAGGAAGTCGGTTATGGAACGGTACCCGTCGAAAAAAGCCCTCTCACCGGCGGCCCCGTTCGTCCCTGGAAAATTGAGCTCGATGGCAAATCCTACCGCCCCCGAGACATCCACACTTTATTTTACGGCCGTGCCCACATCGTATTTGGCTGGCGGGGCGAAGACAAACGCCATGCCATCGCCTGGGATGACATCCCTGAATACATCGCTTCGGTTGTCGGTGACGCCATCGAACTCTTTGGCCCGGGTCGACGCCAACTGGCTTACATTTTTGGTTGGGCCACCCACGTGATCGGTGACAGCCTGATCAAATCCGTCCACCCCGGCCTACACCTGCACTTGCTCGACGGTCAATACACCACCAAAAACCGCCCGATCCAGGATCTGGTTACCTTTCACGAAATCGGCATCAAAGAACTAGGCCTCGACTGGGCCTCGCTACTACACGATCTGGCTCATACCCCGGTTGAACCGATCCAAGCTCACTACATGCGCTGTGTCAAAAAAGGCGGACGCCTCGGCGCCCACTTCCCCGACGGATGGGACCCAGACAAAAACAAACTGCTGCAAATCGTGCTCGCCAAAAACCGTGAATTCGAAGCCACACGAACTTCTGGCATCATCAAAGATCTCGCTCTTACCAAAGATAACAAAGGCCAACTCAAATGCAGTGCGGAACTAAGCGCCAAAACCGGCGGCCTCAGCTACCAGGAAATGATCGCCGCCGCCGATCAAGCCGACTTCCGCCACACCCTGTGGGAAATGGGCGAAGCCATCGCCGACCTGTTCGAAAACATCGTTGAACAACAAGAGCACCTCCAGGAAATGCCAAGCCCGGCAAAAGACCCCAGCTGGGATGTGCTCACCGAGCGGTGGAGGAAAAAGTAATATTCTCCCACTCTTCATCTAAGCAGGAAAATCTTCTGCCATTTGGTGCAATTTAGGACTTGAACTCCCGTATTGCACCTAATGTGCTGATTAGAAATCATCGGCTACAAATGATCCCTGCTGTGAAACGCTGATCTTACGCTGAAAGAAGAACCAGAGCGTGTGCAATGCGGACTAGTTCTTCTTCCCTGTCAGCAGCTTCTTCTTAACCTCACGGGCCACACGATTTGAAATGACCTTTTCATTTATCGCAAGAAAGCGCTCTACCGCGCAGCGATCCCATGGAACAAGAACTCTTAATGCCCAGCTGACTGCCTTCTGGACCATGAGCTCATTATCCTCAACAAGAGTTTGGCAGACGGCAAGAGTCCGTTCAGCATCTCCAGTCCCCCCTTTCGATTTGCTATTCAGTGCAACCGTGGATACCACTGCTGCCCTCCTCCACCATAAATCTGGTGAAACAGACCAGTTTCCGATGACAGAATCACTAACCCTCCCCTCCCTCCAAGCTGGCCCAGCCACAAAGGAACAGAACAAATCCACGCAGGCCCAGTTGTCCATTCCTCGACCAAGCTCCTCTACCCGGTTTTGATCTAACAATTCCCGTGCAGCTTTATGGGCCGATATAAGTTCATAAGCTACCTGACGACATTCCGTCACGTTCTTCCCAAGCAATAACAGCCCAATCTCGTGAACCTCTTCTCCATCGAGACCCCTAAACCGACTCTTATAAGCTCTAACAACAGATCGCAGATCCGCTGTGTAAACACCAAAATCCTCTTGGGCACTTGGCCGATGGCTCTGCCGTGAACCTCGTCCAAACTCTTTGAGCGCTGAAACAATCTCATCAGTAATATCACAGCTCTTCATAATCTCGTAGTCAATCAACCTGCTGCCATGAAAAAACTGTATTCCCCCGCATCACCTCACAGCGCAAGCAATACCATTGCGTCCCATACTCCTCACCACACCTCCCCTCACCTTTAAAAAACTATCCTGTCCATTTTCCTTATCAGTGCTAATCGGTGACATCAGTGGTCATATTTCTTGTCGCATGAAAATTTAGAGTGCACTCTCTCAAATTTCAGCCTTGGCCTTCTCATAAGCCTGCACCGCACACTTCGAACAAGTCTCACGGATGCCTGCAAAAAAGTCATTGCCCTTGTCATCCACCAGAATGTAAGCAGGAAAGTCCTCCACCTCG
>JASFYY010000109.1:0-52181 GCA_045046875.1 Verrucomicrobiota bacterium
ACGCACCGGATTTAGATCAATATAAGCCGCCACCATCCGTAACGCATCGCTGCTCTCTCCACGCTCACCATCCGGCTCTCCTGACCGCCGAAGCCCCTTATTCGCCGTAGCTTTAGCAAAGGAGAATGGCGAAGGAGGTTGCAACAACACGCTCTTAAACGGCCCCTCCCACAGAGTCCCCACCCTGCCGTGTTTCCGGTTGTAAGCCAATGTCATTTTCAGCTTCAACTCCTTCATAAACATCGACAGATCAAACAGCCGCGCCTTCACCGATTCCGCAATCTCGCTCACCTTTTCATCCGCCCCATTCTCCCTAAACATCTCCACCTCATCCAACACCAACTTACTCGACCACTCATTCTTAAACACTTCCAGTCGCTTGGTATAATCATCATCCGCCCACCCCTCTGTCGCCAGCTCCCTATCCGGCACCTCCAGCAACAAGTGAAAATGATTCCCCATAAAACACCAAGCCAACGCCCGCAGCCCACTGAACTTCAGCTGCTTAAGCATCAAAATGCGAAAAACCTCCTTCTCATCATCCTCAAACAAAATATCCCGCCCCGTCGTCCGGCTCACCACATGATAATAATTTGTCTGCCCCTCCGGCCCCAACATAAATTCCCGTATTTTCCTCATAATCACAGTCCTTTCTCGCACGATTCGAACAATCGCCTACCCCCACAATACAACAATCTTCACCACACACAAGAACTTTATTGCATAGGGATCCTCCCTTAAATATCGATAGATTCCTTGGCCGCTGCGCTTAACGTCCTCCGAATCCTTTACTTTCCGCTCCCGCTCAAATCACTCAAAATCGCCGCTACTACCTGCTTACTTTGCAGTTCCACGCCTTCCTTGCTCCAATGAAATTTGTCCCCGTGCATTAACTGCAATTTATCACTCATCAATTTGTATAAATCGTCCGTTTTGATGCCGTAGCCTTTCATCACTTTCTCCGCGATGGCATTACGCTTAGTGATCGTCGGGTTATTCTCCGGATCCAACTGAGTCGGCTCCCCCTTCATTGAAATCTGTGTGGTACTGCACCATATCAGCGTTGCCTTCGGTGCCTGTTTACGAAAAACTTCGACATACTTTTTCAACAGTGATTCATATTGCCCCTCTGGAATGCGCCCCTTGGGCCAACCGTGCAATCCAATATTAAAATGAATGACGTCATAAGACTGCTGCGCCAACACTGTCTTCAAATCCGCATGCAGTGTCTTGCTGTTTAAATGCATACCCGTCACCCAGGCATCCACCGCAGCCTTTCCTTCCAAGGCTTTGCCAACCGGTGTCCGGTAGACATTCACAATCGAATCGCCAATCAACAATACCCGAGGCAACTTTTTATCTTTCTCGTCGCTTTTGTAAATCCCCCACGGTTTCCCATTGGAATGAAGGCCCAATTTCACATCATTCGCCGATGCCACAACACAAATAACCATCAAGACAGTTATTATAAACCGAGTATTCATCTTTTTTCTCACAAGCCCTTTTCCTGAGCCAGTCTTTGTAGCTCTTTCTGAAAGGCTGCCACATCTGCTTCGCTCGGTCGATAGGCTGGGTCGGAAGCGTCCAAAGAGAGTTGCCCCATCTGGTTCAAACTCCAGGCGGCATTCATTCCATCACTGAAAACCACCGTTCCTCCAGCCAAAGCGCCCGGCGGCAAAACTTCACTCATCGTCACCGTGACGGAGGCCGCTGTCGTCGTTTGATCATCGGTCACAGGCAACTCAGCCTCGGGTTCAGCTTCAGTGCCCTGTTCCTCATCCCCTCCCCCGCCTTCCGCAGCAGTTGCGTTTTCGCTCACGCTCTCCTCTTCAGGTTCCTCTTCCACTGGAACCTCCTTGCTCGGCATGACAATGCCGAGATCACCGATCAAAAAGCGCACTTCCATATAAGTCACTTGAATCTCCAACTCATCTGCCAACTTTTTCTGGATCAAGGATAAATCATCTCCCGCATCTGCCCATGACTGGATGATAACCTTTTGTTCTGCTGTGATTGAATCCGCGTAGCTCATAATAAAATATTAACGGCAACATCTTCCCCACAATGCCCAGCGAGTCCACTGATCATTCTGTTTTTCCAGAACCCTTGCCTTTTATGCAATCAATTGCCGCGCTCCTTAGTCGCTTCATCAATCAGCTTCATCATCGAATTCAACAAGCCGTTGACTTTTTCATCCTTGAGCAAATCACCGAGTATATTCATTTTGGGAGTCGTACCATCGTCATGAATATCCCAAGCGGTTTTCCATTCAGTTTGCTCTTTATGAAAACCCAGTTTTCCCAAGCGTTTCTCCAAATCCGGCATGTGTCCCGCCCCATACAATACCGCCAGCTTACGTTTCCCAAAGCGCAACTGTTCGTGCATCACTTCAAAAGCCACCTTGTTGCGTTCAGTCACCAGAATCGTTCCATCATCCCCCTCCAAGCGAGTGATCAAACTTTCCGCTTCACTTAAAATCGGAGCCAAGGTTCGTTTCAAAGCCACCGCGTCCCCATTAATCACCGAAGCCATAAAACTTGCCATCATCGCCTGACTTTCTTTTTCATCCTTCGGGATCCCTGGAAGATTTTCGCTATTGGCCAGTTTCATCGCCCGCTCGAACCAGGTCGCCAAAGTCTGGTTGCGTTGCTCGGACAATGCCTGAAATTTTTCCCAGTCCACATCCGCATGAATAAAATTCCTCCTTAGATAATCAATGCCATCCTTCTGAAACTCCAGCTTCAACAAAGCCTGGATCATACCATGCAACATCGTCAACCCTTCCAATGGCGAACCCTCTGTTGGAGCTGCTTCCTCAACTTCCGCATTATAAGGCCCACCAACCATTTCGTAGAGCACTGCATCATAGATGATCATCCGATTGTCCAAATCATCATAATAAGCCTGATCCCCTACATGAACCACCGCTATCAAATCTACGCTTGCCCCATCCCGCGCCCTGACAAAATGCGCAATCGCCGTCTGCAATTGCCCGTCTTCCCCCTTCTCAACGTAACGGATATATTTACCGCCAGACTTAACCTTGGCTGCCTGCTCCACCTTTCCCGCCGCTACCCCCGTTTGCCCGGAAACCTCCCTTGGCGCAAAGCCCCATCCCACCACTGCCCATAGACAGCAAAAAAGCCCCGCCGTCCTCAATCTATAAATCCCCATGAATGATACTTAACAGAGAAACCCACCATAGATCAATGGCTCTTTCTAAAAAACCGCCAATGGCTCAAATCTAAGATCAATCACTTCGCACCCAATAATCTCGGCGTTGGCCCTTCCATCTTGCCTATCTCACGCTGCCCAGCTCCACGCAGCCCCTTGTCACCCAAGTCCGCACGTCCTGCCTCTGCCAGCTTGGTCAAGCGGGCAACAATATCCGGGTGCTCAGCGGCCACATTTTTGCTGCTCGAAATATCCTCGACCACATTGAACAACAATGGCTCACCCGAATCCTTTTTCTTCTTGGAAAAAAACGGGTGGTTTCTGAAATCCTTTAAAGGCAGGAAAAGTTTCCACGGCCCTGATCGCACTGCCTGCAATTGAACTCCGTCATAATAATAAAACGCTTTATAGGGAGTTTTTGCCCCAGCTTCCCCCACTATCAACGAACGAATATCATAACCATCGATCTTGCGATCCTGAGGCTCCTTGCCTCCCGCCAGACGGGCAAATGTCGGCAGCAAATCCATCGTGGTGCAAAGTTCATCACTGGTCGTGCCGGCGGGCACCGTGCCCGGCCACCACATGATCGTCGGCACCCGGAAGGCTCCCTCGGAGGTGGTGTATCCCCGCCCATGCAAAGGCTGGTTCGACCCCCTGGCAAAATTGCCCGGCTCCCGATTAATCGGCGCCCCATTATCCGAAGTCCAGATCACCAGAGTATCTTTTTCGATTCCCAGCTCGACCAATTTGTCCAGCAATTGCCCCTGCGACCAATCCAATTCTTCAATCGAATCCCCCCACGGCCCGTTTTTACTTTTACCACGAAACTCCGGACTCGAAAAAGGAGTGCTGGTGCTGCCCGGCATCGCCTGGGGGAAATAGAGGAAAAATGGCTCATCTTTGTGTTTCTCAATCCACTGCACCGCCTTCTCCGTATAACGCTTAGTCAGGCCATTACGGTCAACCGGCGCCTCAATCACCTTCTCATTCTCCATCAAAGGCAGAGGCGGCCAAGCCAGGCCTTCCAGATAAGGCGCGCGCTTATTATTTTTCCGTTTAGCCGCTCTTTGTCCTGCTGCTTCGGTCATATCATCACTGTAAGGAATACCGAAAAAATAATCGAAACCCTGCGCATTCGGCAAAAATTCAGGCTGATCCCCTAAATGCCACTTGCCCACCACGCCGGTAGCGTAACCCTGTTTTTTTAATACCTCGGCAATGGTGATTTCACTTGGGTTCAGGCCGTAGGGAGAAACCGGACGCAAAACCCAACCATCGCGCGGATTATCATGCATGCCCACCCGTTGAGAATAAGAGCCCGTGATCAGACTCGATCGCGATGGAGTGCAAACCCCGGCCGTCACACAAAAATGAGTGAACTTCCGCCCCTCTTTTGCCATTCGATTTAAATTTGGCGTGCGGTGCAAGGTGGAGCCAAATGGCTCGATATCCCCGTAACCCAGGTTGTCCGTATAGATAACTATGAAGTTGGGCTTCCTATCCGCGGCTGCCACCGTTGCAGAAAATCCTCCCGCAAAAACACAACACAGGGCAGTAAGCGCCCTCAATGAAAAAAACATGTTCTTCTTCATAATCATTATCCGGTTTTGATTTTCAGCTTTCAGGCCAAAGAAAATTATTTTTTCAGAAACTGAATCAAGTCAGCCATCTGCTCTTTCGTGATCGCTCCTTCGAGCCCAACCGGCATCAAAGAAAGTCCCACGGTTTCCATTTTCACGATCTCACTGCGTGGCACGGTTTCCACGATCCCCCCCATCAGTTTAAGTGTAACAGCATCGGTCGATTCATTACTCACCAAGCCCATCAAAGTGCGCCCGTCTTTGACCTGCACCGTATAGGCCGACCAGCGCTCCTCAACCATCCGGTTAGGATCCAGGATGTCAGACAACAAAGCCTCGGCAGGTTTGATCTTCACATCCGTGATGTCCGGCCCCACGTCCACCCCCTTGCCGTTTTTGCGATGACACACCACACAATTGGTTTCAAAAACTTTTCTGCCAGCTTCCGCATCCCCGCCTTTAGCCACCAATGGTTTGTATTCGGCGATCACCTTGCCGCGATCTCCCGATGCCTGCCCAAACAACTCCGTCGCCAGTTTGTGAGTGGCAGGATCCTTCGACCTCGCCAACGCCCAGCGTCGCATTGGATCCATCAATGAAGCACTGATTTCTCCGTCTTTCATTTTTTTCATCAACAGCAGCACCGTTTTGCCATTGGCAGAAATCAAAGCCAAAGCCTCACGACGCGGAGTCGGCCCCAGTTCCTTCCAACGTTCAAAAAAGAAATCCGCTACCACATTACGATCAAAACGTGACAGAGCCTGACAGGCAGCCTTTTGAATCTCCACCGGCTCGTGCTGATCGATCAAGTCTTCTACAATTGGCAGCATCTCCACGATCCCTTTCTGCTGCACCAGAGGCAAAGCCGCCAATCGATCGGCTATCGGACGACTTCGATCCTTCAGCAGCGTCTTCGCCGAATCCAATACTTCCTTCACTGCAGGAATTTGCGCCTTCAATTCTTCCGGAGGACTAGCCACCAGCGCCGCGATGGATTTTTGTTTCAGCTTACTACGACGCAAGCCCGTCGACAGACCTGTAACCGTCGCATACTGCCACCAGGCGCCTTTTTTATCGGCATCGGCAATCGTCAGCAGCACTTCTTTCAACTCACCCAGATCGCCACGTGCGCCTGCAGCCGTCGCAAACTGCAAAACCAAGTCAGCGTGTCCTGGTTTCGCTTTATTGATGAAATCCTTATCGCGCAACAAGGCTGCCAGAATTTTTCCTGCCCGGTTCTCCGAGGCACTCAGCACCGCTTTACGCATCCACTCATCCGCTGCGTTTTTAAGCGTCAATGTCGTCAGCGCCTGGGTCGCAGCTGCGCTCTGGTCATCCACCATTTCAATAGCTGCCATAAATTGCACCTGTCCGCTATGATGTTGATTCACAAAAGCGAGCAGTGTTTTGTGAACCTCGACATTGCCGGCGAAAAGCAAAGCGGCTGCTTGAATCGCGTTTTCAACCACTCCGGATTCTTTCGACTGCAGCAAGCTTTGCACCTGCTCCAACTTCAAACTGCCCAAGCCGTGCAAGGCCCACATCGCATGCACTTGTGATTGCGGTGTTTTGCCTTCACTGACCAATTTATTCAAAGCTGGAATCACTGATTTATCCTGCTTCTCGACGATCAAGCGCTGGGCCCCAATACGATGCCAGGCGTTGGGGCTCTCCAACAAAGCGGCCAAGTCGCCGGCCTTCCTCGGCAAAGCTTGAATCTTCCGTTTTTTGCCACCGCCTTTGGGAACGATTCGGTAAATACGCCCCTGATCAAAACCCGCACGCATATAGTGCGTCTTGGTATATTCCTCCGGCATGAATCGTGCATGGTCAATAATCTGACGATACATGTCACAGATATACAAAGCCCCGTCCGGACCGTTACGGGTATTAACCGGACGCGACCAGGTATCGCGCGAAGCAAGGAATTCTTTTTTATCACCGATTCTCACCGCTTTCAAACTCGCTCCATTTGCCTCCAGAGAAGACCGGGTCACCAACTGCCCCGTCGGCTCGCAGGTGAAAATATTGCCACTCAACTTCGGCACCAGATCCCCACGATAAACACCGATGCCACAAGCCGCCGTATAAGTGCCCGCATGGGCGTCGGCAGTGGTATGGGTCAATTGTAGAGGATAAACTTTAGCCGCCCCACCAAAAGGAGCGATGTCCTCAACCCCATCGGTGATGCCTGCATAGGGATTGCGTTTGATTGCCGACTGCTCCATCACCGCAAACATATCCGGATTACGATTGCTGCAGAAGAAACGCCGCGCCCAGTCATCCTGCGTCGCCCCGAACTGCCCACGCCCGGTCACTGCGCTCATCGCCTTGCTGACCGGATCGTAACGCAAATTCATCCGGCCGAATTTCAACTTGGCGTCTTCATTGCCTTCAGGATAAATCTCTTTCCCGTCCAGACCGTTGTTCAAATAAACCGCATTGTCCAAACCCCAGCGCGGAGCCGAGATTTGCAACTGGTTGTGACGCGGGTCATTGCTGCGAAACAAAACCGTCGGCTCGTCAGCTTTGCCGTCGCCATCCTTGTCTTCCAAAAATAAAATCGCATTGCGGGTGGTGGCCAATAATCCTCCCCTCATCGGCAGCAAACCCTGCACATGATCGAGGTTATCCGCCCAGGTGATAGCCGTATCCATCTTGCCATCACCATCCTTGTCATCCAACAAACGAATCCGTGACAACAGCGGACCATGTTCCGGCGGCAAAGGGTAATCACGCATTTCCGCCACAAACATTCTGCCCCGCTCATCCCAAACCACATCCACCGGATCACAGACCAGGGGCTCGCTGGCCACCAGTTCAATCTCAAAATCACCATCCACCACCCAGCTCTTCAACGACTCTTCCGCACTCAAGGCAAAACGTCTTGGCAGAATAGCACTGCCGTCCGGGCTGTATCCCAGATCCTCAGAGCGCTCCGCCACTTTCCAGGGCTCCTTGAACTCACCCAGCGGCCACAGCTCAAAACGACGCAACCAGCACTCCGCCGATTCAGTCTGCAAACAAATGAATCCCTCGGCAGGCATCGCCTTGGTTCCAGAGTTCACCAACTCCCCGTTGATATACACATCCATATTGCCACCCTTGCAAATCACTTCCATCCGGTTCCACTCACCAACCGGATTTTCGATATCCTTCGCCCCACGGTAACCTTTCACATCAGCCCAGTCCGGATCACGGTCGCGCCAATTGATGCGTTGATTTTGTTTACCTGCTTCGGGAAAAGCTTTGGCCACCCCTCCCTTTTTCCAAATATCTTCTCCATCACGGTCCTTAATCACCTCGCTGGTCAGGCTGGATGGAATCAACTTCCCCTCCGAATCCTTGCCTTGCAGCACCAACACATCCCCCGAGCCCCCTTCGATCAACTGCGCTTCCACCGATGACATCCAGGTATCAGCCAGAGAGCCATCCGCCCCATGACCATGCACCAACAATCCACAATCCCTGGCTCGATCCTCACGGGGCTTCCAAGTGTGCTCACCCCATTTGTATTCCATCACCAGATGGTAATCCTTATATTTTTTGTTGGTGCGAATGTAACCAAAACCCTTGCCAATCACATGCAACTGCCCATCCTCGATTTTCCAAATTTCCTCCCTTTTATCCGTCAGCGATTTCTTTTTATTCAAGTGATAAGTGAAATCCTTGAAATCAGGATCTGCCATCAGATTCACCACCTTGTCGGGAGCAATAGCAGCAGAATCCTGGGAATAAAGAGCCGAGCTACTGAAGACAAATGAAGTCGAAAGAGCCAGGACCAATGAAAGACGGGAGTTTAAGAATGTTGGGGGGATCATAATTTGAGAAATGCGCAAAAAAAGACAAACACCACTTTGCCCCCGCAATCAACCCCCTTTTCGCATTCTTTATACCACCACCTGCAATGCGCCGGGCAATACCCGCATCAATTGCGGGGTTTCAGCCACCACATCGCCATCCACTTGAATGTCCAGCACAGGATCAGTTTCGATCAATACCGACTCCACCTGCCAATGGTTGACCTCCTTCAGCACATCCAAATCGGGCACCACATCGCTCAATTTCATCCGGTCCAAACCCATCATTTTACCCGCGATTTGCATCAGACCTGGCACATTCGCTTTTTTGAGAAAAAAAACATCCAATTTGCCATCCGCGATATCCACCGCCGGCGACAACGACATCTGCCCCAGCCCCACCTTGCCTGCATTCGCTACCAGGCATGCCACTCCTTTAGCCCGGTAAGTCTCCGTTTCATCGAGCACTATATTATAATTAGCCACCGGCAATTCCTGCAGAACTTTGAGCGCAGAAAATACGTAAGCCCACTTGCCGTGACGGTCCTTCATCTCGCGAGTCGCATCCTGCACCACACTGGTTTCCAGCCCACAGCCAATTCTTAATAGAAAATAATGCTCCCCCATCTTGCCGACGTCCATCGCCCGGGTGCGGAAACTCGAACCACAAACCCGCGCACAAGCTTTGTCTAACTGACGATCGATACCCAGCTCCACCGCAACCAGATTGCCCGTGCCGCCCGGTAGGATCAGCAGAGGAATATCCGTGCCCACCAAAGCACTCGCCACCTCCTTCACCGTGCCATCGCCGCCATACACCGCGATCACGTCCGCCCCTCCCTCAATCGCCTTTTCTGCTTGAATCCGGCCATCTCCGTCTCCATGCGTGATCGACACTTCCCAATAAATCCCTGCCTTGCGGAAATACTGATTTAATATAGCTAACAAAGGCACGCGTCTCGACGGAGCCGGATTGATCACCACATGAACCTTTTCCGGTCGCGGGTATTTGCTGGTTTTAACTTTCACGAATAAGAAGTCACTTTCAAAACATACCAATAATGCCTAAACAGAAATAAATCATGAAAAAACTGCCAAAGGTCAATCACCATATCATATTTTTAAGCCAGTAGTTTCTCTACCACCTTGCCATGCACATCCGTGAGACGGAAGTCGCGGCCTTGGAAACGATACGTCAGCTCTTCGTGATCAAATCCAAAGAGGTGCAAGATAGTCGCGTGCAGATCATGCACATGAACCGGATCTTCTTCCACCCCCCAACCAATTTCGTCAGTCGTCCCTATCGTCTGCCCGCCTTTGATCCCGCCTCCGGCCATCCACAAGCTGAACGAATAAGGGTGGTGATCACGACCGGTCACCGTTTTAAACCCACTGCGATTTTCCCCCAGTGGGGTACGCCCGAACTCACCTCCCCACACCACCAGGGTTTCATCGAGTAAACCACGCTCCTTTAGATCTTTCAATAAAGCCGCCACAGGCTGATCTGAAATTTTGGTATTGGTCGCCAGACCAGAGTTCAGATTGCTGTGCTGGTCCCAGGTGGAAAGGAACAAAGTCACAAAACGCACCCCCCGCTCGACCATACGCCGGGCGAGCAAACAATTGCGCGAGAATGATCCTTGGAAGCCCTTTTTATCACTCGCATCCGCCTCGCTGCGGTGCAGTCCATAAGCCTCGATCGTAGCCTTGGATTCGCCGGAAAGGTCAAGCAATTCAGGCGCCGCAGACTGCATCCGGTAAGCGAGTTCGTAATTTTTGATCCGACTGGCGATCTCCGCATGCCCACTGCGTGACAATCGCTGTTGATTAAGCTCGTTCACCGCATCAATACTGCGACGCTGCATCGCATCTGTGATCCCCGCCGGGTTTTCAAGATTGAGCACCGGACTGCCCTGATTCCGGAACAAAGCTCCGGCATAACTAGAAGGCAAAAACCCACTCGACCATGAAGCCACGCCGCCCGGCAGACCACGCCCAAGAGTCGTGAGAACCACATAACCAGGCAGGTCACGCGACGGACTGCCCAGCCCATAGTTCAACCACGAGCCAAGTGTTGGCCATCCGCGCAGTGGCGAACCCGATAACATTAATAATTGTCCGGGCAAATGATTGAACTGATTGCAATGCATCGAACGAATCAGCGCAATGTCGTCAACACAAGTGCTGAGATGAGGTAGCAGGTCGGACAGCTCCATGCCACACTGACCATACTTTTTGAAAGTCCTCGGACTGCCCATGATGCGCGCACTTTCCTTCTGAATGAAAGCAAACTTCACTTTGTCCAACATCGAGTCTGGCATCGGTTGCCCGTCGAGCTCGTTAAGCTTTGGTTTTGGATCAAAAAGATCCATCTGACTGGGACCTCCCTCCATAAAAAAATAAATGCAGTTCTTTGCCTTGGGCGCATAATGCGCCAGGGATTTAGGAACTCCGCCGGCCGCAAGCAAACCATCATCCCGCATCATCGAAGCCAGCGCCACGGCTCCCAGACCACTCGCTCCACTAGTGAAAAAATCGCGGCGGCTAACAGGTATATTTCCCCTATTTGGATTCATAACAGCTATCAATTACGGGTAATAAATTCGTCCAGATTCATCACGATGCGCACAGCAGCGATCATCGAGGCTTCAGCGTTGATCGCATTTCGAGCCAAATCCGCGTGCGCCGACAACAAGGTCTGCATTTCAGCAGACAACGGTTCACGATTCAGACAGCGCTCATACATTTCCAAAATCGCAGCTTCCGTATGCTTGCCGTATTTTGCATACAGCTCACTGCCCAAGGTCTCGGCGCATTCATAAAACACCGGGTCATTCAACAAGGTCAGCGCCTGCATCGGCGTATTGGTGCGATCCCTACGGCTACAGGAAACACTCGTATCCGGCGCATCAAAAGCCGTCAGCATCGGGTAAATCACGGTGCGCTTCAAAATAATATACATGCCGCGGCGATAAAGATCATCTCCTTGGCTAACCGGCCACTTCACACTGCGGCCCACCTCCGAAACAAAAGACGGCAATGGAGGACGGATGCCCGGCCCTCCAATCTTCCGGGTCAATAAACCGCTCGCCGCAAGGTGAATGTCACGTACCGTTTCCGCACTGATCCGAAAACTGTTCTGACGCCAAAGCAATAAATTGCCCGTGGCATAATCCGCCAGTTCAGGGCGCACATCCGATGATTGGCGGTAGGACGAAGAATGCACAATCAACCGGATCATATCCTTCCGGCTCCATCCCAAGCGCCGGTATTCACTAGCCAACCAATCCAACAATTTTGGATGAGTCGGGGGCGAACCCTCCGTGCCAAAATCATCAGGGGTCGCCACCAAACCCTGACCAAACAGATGCAACCAGATCTGATTGACCGCCACCCTTGCGGTAAGCGGATTTGATTCATCAAACAACCATCGCGCAAGATCAAGGCGATTGGCTTGCCCTCCCTCACTGCTGCGCCGCAATGCATGCAATACCGCCGGCGTGCCCGGCACCACCCGATCCCCGTGCTGGGTGTAATCCCCCCGGATATGGACAAAAGTCTCTCGCCGGTCTTTTTTCCGCTCAACAAAAGCGCGTGCCTTGGTCGATATTTTTGTCGCAGGCTTGTTTAAATGTTTCTCCAGCCCCAAACGCAGACGCCTCCACACCGGATCAAGCGAACGATAGAATTTTGCTATCTCCTGCGACTGTTCTGCCGAGCGTTTTTCAGCGGCAATCGCCAAGGCACTTGCCGCCACCTCACTGATGATCGAAGGCTCCCCGATACTCGCAGCAGATGTCACCGCCAGACGAAAGTGACGCAGCGTTTTGCCCTTGCCGAATTTATTGCGCAAAGTGAACTTTAAACGGCTGCCTGCCTTCAATTCGACAGGCTGCGCAAGCTCAAGCAGCAAGGTATGCGGCTGTTGCGGTTGCGTCACCACATGCCAACCTTGCGTTGATTTATTATCGAGCACGTGTTCAAGCTTTTGATCCTTCTCCGCAAAATCAGCTTTCACCGACTTGATTTTCAGAGTCTGCGGCTTAGCCCCCTCAACTTCCTGCTGCACCACCAAGCTCGACAAAACAAACGACCCATCCTTCGCTCGGCCAACCGATTTGCCCAACTGCTGCCCATAACCCGCTTCACCAAAAACCTGCAAACGAATCCCACTGATCCTTTGCCCAGCCGTTACCGGGCTTTCGATGAAATAGGTCACCGTATCCGGATCCT
The DNA here is from genome assembly GCA_045046875.1 of Verrucomicrobiota bacterium. Lineage (GTDB taxonomy): Bacteria > Verrucomicrobiota > Verrucomicrobiia > Verrucomicrobiales > DEV007 > JAADHD01. The sequence continues at coordinate 12,788 of JASFYY010000109.1, forward strand.
TACCCGTCACCACAATCGATCCATCTTTCTGAACCTCCATCTTGTCACCCGCTCCCGATCTGGTTTCATCGGGTTTCAAAACCTCCCACTTCACTTTTGGCAAAACCACACTTTCCTCCCAGGCCGCCTGATTCGCTAGCAAACCCTCATTTTGATATTTTATAAGCGGCCGTTCAAGTTGCGCAGCTTTAGCCTGCCACGCTTGCTGAGCCACCTTGTAATTCTCCAACGCACCCGGCAAAGGAGCGCTGATATTTTTCTCATCCGCATTGTTGAAAAAAGCATACAGCTGATAAAATTCAGCCTGGGTGATCGGGTCATGTTTGTGATCATGGCACTCCGCACAAGCCACTGTCAGTCCCAGCCAAACCGTCCCCGTTGCGCTGACACGATCAATCACCTCCTTGGTTCGATAAAGTGCCTTGTCCACTCCCGCCTCCGTATTGAGCATAGTATTGCGGTGAAACCCCGTCGCGATCTTCTGCGCCAGCGTCGCTTGCGGCAACAGATCCCCCGCCAACTGCTCGATCGAGAACTGGTCAAAAGCTTGATCTCGATTGATCGCTGAGATCACCCAGTCCCGATACACCCAGGCCCATGGACGCAGCGTATCCCCCAGATAACCGTCACTATCCGCATAGCGCGCCATGTCCAACCAATGACGCCCCCAGCGCTCACCAAAATGCGGTGAAGCCAACAGCTCATCGACCTTCTCCCGATAAGCTTGCTCCGCATCCTTTTGCCAGGCTGCCACAAAATCCACAACCTCCTTTGCCTGCGGCGGAAGCCCCGTCAGATCCAAGTGCAGCCGACGCAACAAGGTCCGCTCATCCGCTTGCATAGAAGGTCGCAAATTTTCCACCTTCAAGCGTTCCCCGATAAAAGCATCGATCGGATTTTTCTCCCCCAACGCCGCCTTCGGCACCACCGCCCGAACGATCGGCTGGAAAGCCCAATGTTTTTGCTCTTGTTTTTCACCCGCCTGCAGCGACAAAAAACAAAAAACACTCGTAGCGTAAATAATCGCTGATAATAAAACTCGGGGGAACATTGGCTGCAGCAGCTTACAAAAGAGCCGAGATTTTTCAAGCACATCCCTACATATAACCCGCATCCCCCGCCCCTCCACCCCATCGCCCACATCGCAACCTCCCAAGCTCCACATCCGCACAAGAAACAAACTACTAGGGGTTTGACCCTTTTTACCAGCACAAGAAACAAACTACTAGGGGTTTGACCCTTTTTACCACTACTAGGGGTTTGACCCTTTTTACCATTTTTCCTCCACCCCAAGTCCGCCTCCCAAGCTCCACATCCACACAAGAAATAAACCGCTAGGGGTTTGACCCCTTTTATCCTTTTCATCTCCTTTTATTTTATTATTGCACTAAATAGTCAATTTTGTTATAATTTCCACAGTTACAAAATTTACCGTAACAATATTTTGATTTTTTACTGCGTCCCTTGCTCCTGAAAATTTCACTCAGCTTACCATGTTCCAGTTCCAAACCGGCCCCAGCGCCTTTCGAATCATCGTTGATGAATCCCATCTCGATGCCTCAAATGCCTATCAGTTCCGTTGTGAATTTGATGCCCACTGCCCTGACATCATCCATTTTGTCGACATCGATTTCACCCGGGTTGAATTGATCGATAGCTCGGGCATCGCCGCTTTGCTCAATATCCGCAAACGCATTCATTTGCCCATTCCAGTCGCGTTGCGCAATTCCTGCCCTTCCGTGCGGGGCATTCTACAAACCCTGCGCTTGCACCGGGTTTTCCAACTCGACGACAGCCTGACGGCCCAAACTCACGACAACTGTTTCGATCTTGATCAACATGATCCTTCAATCTGTTAGCCAACAACAGCTCTACCCACCTGTTTAAAATCTCTGGGAAACAATAGAACGGAAAGGCAAATTACGAATTAGATGGTGCTTACGTGAGCAGAGTCGTAATTCGAGTATCAAAAATGCGCGCGCGGTCTCGCAGTACTGCGGTACCCGCAGGGCGGCACAACCGTCAATTCGGCCCTCCAAGTGGACGGACAGGGTGAAATGCAAATTGGCGGATTCAAGGCTAAAACCTTCAACCAATTTCATAGACCACAGTTCATCCCTACCAATAACAATTGCCACCACCACACTCCCCACCTACTGTCCCACCACTTCCCCATCGGGGACTGCTAATTCCGAATTCTTAATTTCCATTTCCCTTGCCTTGGTATCTCCTCATTCCCTTTGTCAGCGCAGCGATTTACTCGCTGAGCACGATCTTCCTGAAACGCGGCATGCACGAGGGAGCCACGCCTCTCTACAGTTTTCACATCACTAACCTGATCGTCGGGGTCTGTTTCCTACCGATCATCCTGTTGGAAAAACAACCCATCGCCTGGCACTTGCTGCACCAGCCCATATTAGCGGGCGTAGCCTTTTTTGCCGGCTCCTGGTTCACCTTCATCGCCATTCACCGGGGCGACGTCTCCCTCGTCACCCCCTTGATGGGCTCCAAGGTTATTTTTGTCGCTCTGTTAGCCGTGCTGCTCTCTGCCCAGAGCCCCTCGACCACCTTGATTTTTGCATCACTGCTATCAGCCATCGGCATCGCCGTCATGGGCGCCAAGGATTTTGCCCACAGCCGCCATGCCGCGCTCACCATAAGCCTGGCACTGACCAGTGCCGCCGTGTTCGCACTTTGTGACGTACTGGTAGGCAAATGGGCCCCCGGCTTTGGCCCGATGGCCTTTCTCACTCTGTCCACCGTCGGACTAGCCGCGGTGTCACTGACCGCCTTAACCGCCATGGCTATCAAAAACCGCAACTGGCAACCTCCAGCCCCTTCCCGCAAATGGGTCATTTACAGCGCCTTCATGGTCGGCGGGCAAGCCATTGGCATGGGTTACATCCTCTCCACCAATGCGGATACCACCGGCATCAATGTGGTCTATGGATCCCGTGGACTCTGGGCTATCGTGCTGATCGCCGCCATCGGCCCGATGTTAGGAAATCGCGAGCGACAACTAGCCAAAAACGTTTTCCTCTACCGCCTGGTCGGCACCCTGCTGCTAACCAGTGCCATTGTTCTCGCTGTGATGGCAGGGAAACAGGGGTGAAACATAACCTCACTTCAACGCCTGAATAAACGCTCCCGTAGAAAACAAAATGAACATCGCCTGGTCCTTTTCCGGATCCACGACCAAGGGCGAAGTATCCGGTGGACGGATCACCTTCATGCGTGCCTCGCAATCCTTCACCGCCGGTAACAGCGTTTCGGCTTTTTCTCCGAGCAACTCAATCGTCCGCGCCGCGTGCTGAACCGCTGCCAGATTGTTATCCTCCAACGCCGCCGCCAATACCGGCAAAGCATGCTGCGGATGGCCATGGCGAACCAGGGCATTCGCAGCTTCGATGCGCACACTGGCCAACTCCTGATCAGACAAAGCCGCGACCAGAGCCTGCACCGCTTCCGGTGAAAGAGACTCCCTGGCACTCAGGCCTACCGCCCCCCAATACCGAACCGCTCCAATATCCGCTTTCAGATTAACCACCAATTCCGCTTCCGAAGCCTTGCCGACTGCCGCCGCCGCATCGACCGGCGCTTGTCCATAATCAGCGACTCCCCCACGTGCCTGCTGCCATTGAGTGGATCCTGCACCTAATTGCCACGCCAGTGCTTCGGGCACAAAACCGAGATCCTTGCTATCACGGATGTGAGCAAATAAGTCCGCACGCATTTTTTTCAATACACCACGATGATCGTCAGAGCCCACTAGATTATTCAAATTCATCGGATCTGTCTGGCAATCATAGAGCTCCTCCAGATCACGGGAAGGACGGGCAAAATGCCATTGCGCCGGACTCATTTTTCCTGCATCACTCAAGCGGTAAAACTCATGGCGGATCTCGCCCAAATCCGGCCAGGCACTTGTTTGATTATAACCCAGATGCGGCATGAAATTACGAATATAGAGGTAACGTTTGTCCCTTACGGAACGTGCCAGATCCATCACCTCGTCGACCCGGTCACGGTGACCATATACGTATCGTCGCGCGTCAACCGCCTGTTTTCCCAAAAAAGCCTTGCCCTCCATGTATGCAGGAACCTCCACTTCAGCCAAACTCAAAACCGTAGGGCCAAAATCCACAAAACTCACCAATCGATCCGTGCGACTGCCCGGCTTTCCTGGTGCTAGGTGTTGATACTTTTTGGGAAACCGCACCATCATCGCCACCTGCATACCGGAATCAAGTAATGCCCGTTTGTGTCTTGGCATACCTGAACCGTGATCGGAATAGAAAAAAACAATCGTATCCTCAGCCAATCCATCATCCTCCAATTGCTGCAAAATATCCCCCACCTGCTTGTCCATCACGGTGATGCAATCATAATAACGCGCTACGGTTTTTCGGATCACCGGGGTATCCGGGTAGTAGGGAGGCAAAGGGACTTTGGCAGGGTCGTGGATTTCATCAGCGGACAATTTACTCTGCACTTCGCTGACAAATTTTTCGTAGGGCCACACCATCGTCCGGCTCTGGTGGGAAGTCATCAGATTGAAAATGCTGAAAAAAGGTCGTCCCCCTTTTTTCTTCCGCCAATGCGCGCTGTCGCTGCTCTCATCCCATGACGCCTGGATGATCTCCTTGGAATTACCACTATTGTAATCAGTCTTTACATTATTAGATGTATAATAACCCTCTTGGCGCAAAAAAGAAGGGAAGCCTTTCATGAATGCCGGCAGCGGAAAAGCCGACCGCATCTGCTGGGTTCCCATCGAGGTCGCGTAAAGCCCGTTGATCAAACAGGAGCGTGAGGGAGAGCAAACCGGAGCCGTGGCAAAAGCGTTTTCGTACAACACCCCTTCACTCGCCAACCGGTCTAGATTCGGCGTGATGGCAAAATCATCCCCGTAACAGCCCAGCGTAGGGCTCATATCCTCGGCGGTGATCCAAAGAATATTCGGACGGTCCGCCTGCCCGGCATGACCCGCAGCCAGCATCAAACCAAATACCAAACAGAAAAACCACAGACCACTTAAAACCCCTCTTTTCATTCCCTACTCATTTTTATTGGCAAACCACAGGAGTGCGGACTTTTCAGTCCGCACAAGTTGATATTATCACAACCAGCTACTCACTCAGCGCAAAACTCCCACCTTCCGTAGTGCTGCGGACAAAAATCTTCCCCTCCGCTACAGCCGGAGTGCTCCAACATTTTCCACCCACCGCCTTGGCGCGGCCCAACTCCTTATAAGACGAAGCATTGGCATCGACCAAAACCAACTCACCCGTATCCGACAGCGCCAGCACATTACCTTCTTTAGTCAGAACCACATTCCCAGGACCAAAGCCCTCTTGTTTCCATTTCATCTTGCCCGTGCTGATTTCCACACAAGCCAGTGGCCCTTTGCCATATTGCTTAAAGCTGAACATTCCATAAAGATAGCCATCCTTCACCACCGGTGTGCTCCAGTGATTGATATTTTCCTTCGGAGTGCGCCAGATCTCTTTAGCCGAGAGTTTCGCCCCGCTTTTAGAAATCTTCACCGCTCCGGCTCCGACCCCATAACCCGCCGAACAATAAACAATATCTTGCCAAATCACCGGAGAAGCAGCCGTTGATACCTTAAAAGGAAAAGCATAACGCCACAGCACATCTCCTTTTTCCGGAGTGAGCGCCACCAATCCGCTCTGGGTAAAAAAGACCACCTGTTTCACCCCCTGAACCTCGCCCACGATCGGCGTGGCGTGAGTGATCTGATCGTCCTCAGCTTTCCAGATCACTTTGCCGTCCGATTTATTCAAAGCCAACAAAGCCTGCCCCTTGCCTCCACCCGCCACATAAAGGCGCTGCCCGTCGATCACCGGCGAAGCCGCGTTCTGCCACTTGATATTTTGCGCCCCATTCTCCTTCACCAGGTCACGTGCCCAGACCTCACTGCCATCCGACAGCTTCAAACAATGCACCACCAGAAAAGCATCAAACACATAAACATGATCACCATCGATCGCCGGCGTAGAGCGCGAACCGTCTCCGCCCTTGTTTTTTTTGGTTCCGGCACCACCACCACCGTCCAACTTTCCGCCTGTCCCGAGATCCACCGACCACACTTTTTTGCCGCTGCCCTCATCAAAGGCCACACAAGTTTCGACATTCTTCTTGCCCACCTTTTCAGTCACCAAGGTCACCACCTTGCCGCCGCCGATGGCAAAAGAGCTGAAGCCGTTTTTGGTTTCGACCTTCCACAGCTTTTTAGGCCCGGATGCCGCAAAAGCCTTAGCTGAAATAGACACCGCCGAAGTGCCATCACCCTTCGAACCCCGGTAAGCCGACCAATCTCCTGCATGAGATGAGGCAATCGAAAAAACAGAAACAACGGCAAGGGACAACAGTGGTTTGATCATGGTATTTAAGGAGGAAATAAATTTTTCAACCATACGCTAAACCGCTACCGCCATTGGTCAATACAAACTGAATCCGGGAGAATATGGAAGCCCCCGGGCAAGCGAAGCTCCCGCCCAACAATTTATTAAGGATTCAAGGCAGACTATTGTAGGGCGGGCGCTCCGCCCCTGCCCTCGATCATTTCCCTCATCAGTGTGCATCAGTGTTTAAAAAAATTTCTTTCGCCGAGCAGTCTCGCATCGTAAGATCAAACCACTCTCCCTCATGATAACCGTCGCCAGATTCAGCACCACAGAAGAAGCCCATCTGTTCCGCCTCAGGCTCGCCGCGGGTGGTGTCGAAGCTTTTATCCTCGACGAATACATGGTGCAAATGGATTGGCTGATCTCCAATGCCATTGGCGGCGTTCGGGTTCAAATCGCTGAAGACGATTTGGAGCTTTGCCAACAGATCGTGCAAGAAGAACCCTGCGACCCCGAAGCAAACATCACTGCCAAGTGCCCTTTTTGTGAATCCGAAGATACTCAAAAAGAAAGTTTCACCCGCAGACTTTCTTTCCTCTCAATGTTCATTATCGGCTGCCCCCTGCCGGTAGCCAAGAACTATTACATTTGCCAAAAATGCGAACGCTCTTGGAACGAAAGCAAAAGACCGGACAATCCTAAAGCCAAATGAGTGCTCCCGAGTCTTCCGCACGTTTTAATTTCAGCAAAGCTGAGATTTTTAGCTACAGCATCGTTCTGCTAACGGTTTTGTATGTCATAGGAATCTTCCTCTACCCCCGCGCAGAAAAACCAAGTTATACCGAAACGTTTGAAATCGTATCCAAAGAATTCATCCTCAAGCATAACCAAAGAAGCTACTTCACTTACAGACGTCGTGGGCGATATGGAATGTTTCGCCCCCTTTCCACATTCACCCCCGCCCACTACCGAGTTTATATCCAATGGGACGATGACATCTACCCCATTTTTGTTCCCCAGGAAAAATCTTATTTGCTCAAGCAAGACAAAATAACCTTCACCTACCGCATCACAGATGACGGCTGGCTACGTTTGTTAGAGTTTCACGACAACAATGTCCCCTTTCACCAGGGGCAAGCTTCACCAAAAAAACGCTGATAAAACTCCTCACGCCGCTCCTTCTCGCTTAACTCCTTCGGGATCGATGCCCAAATCAACGCACGAGCCGTCGCCTGCATATCCATCCCCATAACAAGCCTTCCCCCCTCGCTCCGCTGCATCATCTTACGAAAGATCATCTCATTAATCTCCGGCGCAGTGTCCTTCACGGCAAAACCCGTGTTAGCATATCTGTCAGGTTCAATTTTACTGACCATTGCTCAAGATAAGCGACATCACAGCCTGTCGCAATCAAGTTTTCCACATCAGAGAATTGGCGCTCGGAGAGAGAATCCTTAGACCAATGCAGCTTGGAAAGAATAAGATCTTCTTTACTCACCACCCACAATCCGCTCAACATCTTCTAGCTGAAAAGCCACTACCAAATCTATATCCCGAGTCATGCGGGGCTGGGCGTAACAGTTGAGAGCGACCTAACCCTTAAGCATATAATCCATTTCAGCTTCCTCAAGCCGCTGAACAACGTCACGCAAAGCTTCTAATTCTTCTGTCATTTTTGATCTAAATACTTCCTGCTTCCGCGCTTCCCCCCCTCTCCGCTATTCTCTATTCTCTATTCCACCCACGCTCAAAACCACTCTCCATCCCTACTTACTCATCTCCCATCAGTGCAAATTTGCCTCAGGCTGACTCGCACCGCTCGACTGTGATTCTATAAAACAACAACATCATCTTTCTTATCCGTGTTAATCCGCGCCATCTGCGGTCAATCCCTTCCCTCTTCCATGCTTTTCTGTGTCCTTCCGTGGTTAAATCCCCCCTCTCACAAAAACCCCTGCAACACCTCCGCCGTAGAATCCGTCATCGCCTGCAAATCCCGATTCTTCAAAACAAAAGCCCGCCCGGCCGCCCCAGCCGTCCTGCGTTCATCCCGTGATTCAAGAAAAACCACCAAACCCTTGGCTAAAGCCGAAGAATCCCCCGGGGGAAACAAACTGCCTCCCCCACTCTCCCTGATCACCTCCGAAAATCCCCCGCCCTCGGGTTCAACCACCGGTACGCCACAAGTCATCGCCTCCAAAACCGACAAACCCTTCGGCTCCACCGCCACTGCCGGAACCGAAAACACATCGATGCCGGGAAAAAAAGCCTTTTTGCCCTCACTGTCCGGGGAGATCACCAAGTCGTAATCATCCGCCAAACCCGCTTGTTGTAATTTCTCCTGCTGAGCTTCAAGAAAGTCCCGGTCTTTTTCCATCAACCACCCGCCCATTTTCAATCGCACCGACTCCATGCCTGCCATTTTTTTCAACTCGATAAAAGCATCAACCAACAAATCGAGCCCCTTCTCAGGACACAAACGCGCAAACGAAGCCACCGTGAGCGACCCTGCTCCATCACTCTGATCCCGGCATTCATCACAGGCATCTGCCATCTCCTGCAAAGCCGCTGTATCAATACCCAAAGTGGTAAGAACAAACTTCTCAGCCGGTATCTCCAGCATTCTCCCCATCGCCTTGGCATAAGGTTGATTAAAAACCAAAAAGCCATCCGCCTCACTGGCGATGCGTTTCATCTCGCTCATCACCTGCTCTTTATAAGGGGCAACCAGTTCATTCAAAAAAACATCATCGCCCTGCAAATTCACCACCACCGGAATTCCCAACTCCCGTTTGATCGAAGGCACAATGCCCCCGATCAGCAAATTGGACAATACCACCAAATCCGGCTTGCCCTCTTCACGCAACCACTTCATCAAACGCACCACCTCCTTGCGCTGATAACCAGACTCCCCACGAGCCATCGACAAAGCAAGACTGCCCAACTCCTTGGCATCCACCTTCACCGCCCGCGCCGACAATTTGGAAATCAGCGTCGGATTATCCAACCAGCGATCCAGAAAACCCGGCAGATGACGAAATAGCGGGATTTTCTGCTGCAAAAAAACATTAATGCCGCCAAAAAACACCCGATCCACACTGACATCCTCCTCGTCAGTTCGAATCGGCGTATATAACGGCAGCAGTTGGATATCCACCCCGCGCGCCATCAAACCACGTGTCACCGCATTGTCATGCAGGCAACTGCCGCAATACATGCCTGCCGCTCCAGCGGTCAAATAAATCACTCTTGCTTCGTTCAGATGCATTTTTTTATTTATGATTCAGCAATTATCATTTAGCGTTTCCAAACATCAACTCACCAAGCTGCCGCCAACCACAATAGCCTATCTGCCCAAGCCTACAATGATTGCCAACCAATATAACTTCTTCTGCGTTCTGAGCACCTGCTTTTTGCTCTCGACCAGCTCCTCGCCCGCCCGCACTTTCACCAACCAATCTGGCAAAAAAATCGAGGCCGAGATCGTCAAGGTCAGCGGTGAGCAAGTCAGCATCAAACTAGCCAATGGCAAAACCTTCACCCTCGCTATCAACAGTCTTTCAAAAGCGGACCAAGAATACATTCGTAGCTATTCTAAACAACCCGGATCCGCAACCAGTCCTACCGGAAAACTCGATGAACGAGTCAAAGCCGGTGCCAACATCAAACTTGATTTTTCCGATCTCACGCCTGACCGCAAAGACCAGGCAGCGGCGCTCAATCTGCGTATTCCAGACAAATACGATGCCAGCAAACCGGTGCCCTTGATCGTCTGGCTGGGCGGGGGAGATGGCGGCAACTCTGCCGGAGCCTGTGCGTCCCTGGTCGATCAAAGCGAATTTCTCATGGTCGGACTGCCCTACCCCAAAGGAGCCAATAATCCCGGTCAGGATAACATGGTCGGAGAATTTGGCGACATCTGGGATTACCACAAAGCCATGCTGGATAAAGTTGCCAAGCTGATCCCTAACATCGATCCCAATCTGCGTATCGTAGCCGGGTTCAGCAACGGGGGTCACGCCATCGACGGCATGATGAAAGAAAAAGAGTTTCGCCAATTTTTTAAAGCTTATGTGCTGATCGACGGCGGAATGGATACAGGGAAATACTCCGGCATGTCCGGCACTTTTGCTTATATCGCCTGGGGGGAGAACAGCCCCAACTCCAGCAGTTCCCAAAGCGTCGCCAAATCCGCCAAGCGCGGCCGCATGACCACTGAATCCCACCAAATGGACGGCGTGGGGCACGCTTTCCCCGTCGAAGAAAAAGCCCTGGTGAAAAAATGGATCGCCGACGTGGTGGTGCCGGGTTTATCGGGCAAAGGCGAATAGCGCACCTTTGACCACAGGCACTCTCCTAATAAAAAAGCATCACGACCACTTCCTACGCTCCAAAGGAGCAGCCCTAGCGCAAAAAATAAATCAAGCCCGTCACCACCAACCCCGCCAGCAGTGTTGAATAAAACACCGCAGCGGCCGCAAAGCGGCTATCGGCTTTAAACTCATGCGCAAGCAGCGCAGTGTTCACCGCGACCGGGGACGCCGCACCGACGATCAATACCGCCGAAGTGACCGCATCAAAGGCAAATAAGCGCGTCAGAAAAAATGCCGCCGCCGGACCGCCCAACAGACGAATGCCCAGTACCCAGGCCAACCGGCCTTCGATTTTTGGTGGACGTGTTTTTGACAGCTGCACGCCGAGAGTGATCAGCGCAAATGCCACCAGCGCGTCCGCCAGATAGGTCATCGGTTTCCAAATAAAAACCACCTCCTCCAACGGATTGCCCATCGAACGCATCAGCAAAGCCAGCAGGATCGCATAAATCGACGGTTGCCGTAACATCGGCGAAAAGCGCTGCCAAAGACCGGCCTTGGCTTTCCCTTCTCCTTGGGCACTAGCGAGAAAAATACCAATCGAAAAAGTGGAGATATTCATCGTCATCAATACAAACACCTGGATCACCGGCCCTACCTCGGGAAAAGCCAGAGCCATCAACGGAATCCCCCAGTTGCCCGAATTATAAAACATAGTGGACAACTGCAAACCCATCCGCTGCTGCTCACTCTCTTTACGCAAAAAAGACACCCCCGCACTGAGACCATACATCACCGCCAACACACAGAGCGTAAATAGCACCACCTTGCCGCCCATCCCTTGCTGCAGATCAGAGGACGATACCCGGACAAAAATAAACGACGGCACAAAAAGATAAATATTCAGCTTCACCAAGGTGTCGAGCTTGAGGTCGAATTTACGATCCATAACCCAACCCACAACGATCAAAAGCATGATCGGCAAACACACATCTCTAAAAATTTCTATCACAGTAAACATTCGGATCGCACCATAGACTGGCCAAGTAGACTTGAAAAATGCCTAAATCAGCGGTTTTTGTTAAGAAAATGTCAATTTTGGCACTTTTTGTCTACTGCTCGGGCTTGCATTTTTTATTCTAGCATGGACAATGACCATTCGAGCACAGTAACCCTGTCGCATTCAATGCATGACAGTTCATCAGATGAATCTTGTATTCCGAGGTGATTCTTGATCCGATTTATCGGAAAAAGCGTAGAAGCAGAGGGGGACGAGCAAGAAAATCACAGATATGAACACAAAAATGTATGTGGGGAATCTCCCCTATGAAACGACTGAGGACGACCTTCGCACCCTATTTACCGCCCACGGACAGGTGGACGATATTGCAGTTGTGATGGATCGCGAAACCGGCAGACCACGCGGATTTGCTTTCATCACCATGAATGACAAAGATGGTATGGAAGCCGCAATTCGCGAGCTGGATGGTAAGGATTTCAACGGTCGCGAACTCAAAATCAACGAAGCACGCCCACGCGAAAATCGCGGCGGCGGCGGCGGCGCTGGTGGTGGTGGTGGCGGCGGTGGTGGTTATCGCGGCAGCGGCGGCAATAGCGGCGGCGGCGGCGGTGGAAACTACGGCGGCGGCGGCGGCGGTGGAAACTACGGCGGCGGCGGCGGTGGAGGCGGTGGCGGTGGCGGCGACTACGGCGGACGGCGTAAAAGTGGCGGCGGAAGCCGCAAAGGCGGAAGAAGCAAACAAGAAGGCTGGTAAGCCATTCAGCTGAAAATCAGATATTTTTAACCCAAGCGGGATCTTTTACGAGATCCCGCTTTTTTTTACCCCTCCCCCTTCAAACTTCACTCCCCATGTCCGCCTCATTCCAAGAACTTGACTATCGCCAAACCCCACTCGGCGAACTCATCCTGCGTCGGCGCACCGTGCTCTCGCTCGATAACCTGGAAGTGCACGAGATCATCCTCGGCGACAGTTTTTTGATGTCCAGCCTCTTCACCGCCGTGGAAATTGCCCTCGCCGATCTCGGACTAGCGGCATTGGAAAAAAACGACGATTTTGAAGGCAATTGGGATGTGGTGGTTGGCGGCTTGGGACTTGGTTACACCGCCCGCGCCGCGCTTCAAAACTCCAAACTGCGCTCGCTTTCAGTGGTCGAAACCCTCGAGCCCGTCATCGATTGGCACCAACAAGCTTTGGTTCCGCTCGGCCCCGACTTGACCAACGATTCACGCTGCCAATTTATTCACGGTGATTTTTTCGCCCTGGCTCTCGATACCAGTCCCGCAGCCAGCTTCGATCCGCAACAGCCCGGTCAAAAAGTCCATGCGGTGCTACTCGACATCGACCACTCGCCCAACAAACTGCTGGCCGAGCAAAACGGCAGCTTCTACCAAGCCGCCGGCCTGCGCTGTCTAGCGGACAAACTTCATCCCGGTGGCATTTTTGCGCTGTGGTCAGATGATCCGCCCGATGACGTCTTCATCAAATCGCTGGAAGAAGTTTTTGTCTCCTGCGAATCCCACATCGTCACTTTTGACAATCCCATCCGCGGCGGCCAATCCGCCAGCACCGTCTATGTGGCGCGACGTTCGCCAACGTAAATCCGGTTCGCCGCTCGTTTGGCGCGCTCATGGGTTTTGGCTTCGATCTCCTCAGCCTCGTAACCCGCCTTGCGTAAGTGACGCATGAATTTCGGCTCCGGGTCCGCCGACCAAAAAGCCACCCGCCCACCCGTGCGCAGAGAATCATAGATCATCTGCAAACCGACCGTATCATAGATGCGCGCATTATCCGACTGCACAAAAGCCGCCGGACCATTGTCCACATCAAGTAAAATAGCATCATAATGCGACGCCCCGTTCTTCATGATACAATCAAACACATCCCCGGTGTAAATGCTCACCCGTGGATCATCGAGCAGAGCCCCGTTGAGATCACGCAAATGCTCACGATTCCAATCGATCACCTCCGGAATCAGCTCAGCCACACAGACCTTGGCATTTTTACTCACCAGCTCCAATACTCGCTTAAGACTAAACCCCAAACCCATGCCCCCGACCAACACCCTCGGCTCCCGCTGACGATCACAATCACGACAAGCCGCATCCGCCAACGCCCGCTCAGACAGCGTCCACCCGGAACTCATCAACTGCGCTCCATTCAGCTTCAACGAATACTGCCCGTCATGTTCGTGCAGAGAAAATCGCGATCCATCCGGCGTCTGAGTTTCAGCAACATTGCGTGTCGGTTTCATAGAAAATACACTTTTCCCATTTAAGCCGCGCTGCGATTCCCCGACGAACGACGTCTCGACGAATTACGCCGATTCCCCGAACCTGAAGAACGACCGCCACCGCCACCGCCACCTCTGCCGCGTCCCGAAAAACCACCGCCGCCAGAACGACGTCCACCTCCACCCCCGCCTCCGCGACCACTGCGTTTTTTCTCCGCCGCTTCTTTGACATCCACCTCGTTCATTTCATAACCCTCGATATTTTTCACCGGGATCGAGCGTTTCAACAAACGTTCGATATCACGCAGCAAACCACGCTCGTCCGCACTCACCAGGGAGTGCGCCGCGCCCTCTTCCCCTGCTCGTCCGGTGCGTCCGATGCGATGCACATAATCCTCCGGCACATTGGGCAAATCAAAATTCACCACATGCGGCAAGCGATTGATATCAATCCCACGCGAAGCCACATCCGTTGCCACCAGCACACGAACCTTTCCCGACTTAAAATCCGCCAACGCCTTGGTGCGAGCACCCTGACTCTTATTACCGTGAATCGCCGTCGCCGAAATCCCGCCCTCAACTAACTGCTTAGCTAGTCGATTGGAGCCGTGTTTGGTACGATTAAAAACCAACACTTGTTGCCAGTCATTATCGTTGATGAGTTGAGCTAAAAGGTGACGTTTGTCATTTTTCGCCACCGGGTGAATCACCTGCTCCACTTTTTCCGCCGCCGTATTGTGACGCGCCACTTCAACCAAAACCGGATCGTGCAAAATGCCCTCAGACAATTTTTTGATCTCATCCGAGTAAGTCGCCGAGAACAATAAATTCTGACGCCGAGCAGGCAGGATTTTCAAAATCTTACGGATATCGTGAATAAAACCCATATCCAACATGCGATCCGCTTCATCGAGCACCAGAATTTCGATCCCAGACAGATCCAACGTGCCCTGATTCACATGATCGAGCAAACGCCCCGGAGTCGCGACAAGCACATCCACCCCGCGCCGCAAACGACTGATCTGCGGATTGATGCCCACTCCTCCAAAAATAACCGTCGAGCTGAGCTGCAAACCCTTGCCATAATCCAGTACACTCTCCCCGATCTGTGCCGCCAACTCACGTGTTGGAGTGATCACCAACGCCCGTGGCAAATGGCGACGACGCCTGCCCTGCTGACGAGAATCGTCAGCAGTCGGACGACGTTCGGACAACAATTGCAACAAAGGTAAAGTGAAAGCCGCAGTTTTCCCCGTGCCGGTCTGCGCACCCCCTAAAATATCGCGCCCCGCAAGAATAGAAGGAATTGATTTCGCCTGGATTTGGCTGGGCTCGGTATAACCTTTTGCCGCCACCGCTTCGAGTAATTCAGCCCGCAGGCCAAGTTCATTAAATAACATTTTTTTGATATGGTTTTTCAGATGGCCACAAAAACAAACACGCACATTATTGTGCTCGGAATACACCACGGCACCCGAGTTTGGATATAGCATCCTGGTTGATTCACGGGATGACATTGAAGAGCCGTCATCCCCTTCCCCCGATCAAGTTTGGTGCGTCGATTTTCGACCAACACCCCGACTCCAGTTGAATTCCCGAAGCCCGACCCGCCCAAAGGACACCACAATCCCCACAATGTCAATGCCTTGATTCAGGATTCAGGATTCCCATTCGGGTCTCTTCGTGTCCATTAGTGGTTCCCATCTTCCAAATTTCGTTTGCGTCCCGCCCGCCCCGCCCTAGTTTGCCACCACAATCAAATCACACACTATGTCCGACCATATCCGACTCTACATTCCCGGCCCGACCGAAGTTTCTCCCAGCACTTTCGAAGCCATGTCCAAACCGATGATCGGTCATCGCGGCAAAGACTTCCAACAACTCTACGGCGGCATGCAAGAACGCCTGCAAACCCTGTTTGAAACCAAACAACCGGTTTTCCTCAGCACCTCCTCCGCCTGGGGCATCATGGAAGGTTCACTACGCAACTTGGTCGCCAAAAAAGTGCTCTGCTGCGGCAACGGTGCTTTCTCCGACAAATGGGTCGATGTCGCCCAACGTTGTGGCAAACAAGCCGAAGGCCTGATGTTCGAATGGGGACAACCGGTCGACCCCGAAGCAGTTCGAGAAAAACTCAGCAGCGGTGAATTTGACGCCATGACTTTGGTTCACAATGAAACCTCCACCGGTGTCACCAGCCCGCTGGCAGAAATCGCTGCCGTGGTGCGCGAGTTCGAAGACGTGATGCTGATCGTCGACACCGTCTCTTCATTTTCAGCCGAACCCACCCCGGTGGATATCAACGGCATCGACGTCATGCTTACGGGCAGTCAAAAAGCACTCGCCCTGCCTCCCGGCCTGGCCCTGTTCACGGTATCCGACGCCGCCTTCGCCCGTGCCGCCACGATCAATGATCGCGGTTATTATTTCGACTTCCTCGAGTTCAAAAAGAACCAGGAAAAAGACATGACTCCCAGCACACCCTGCATCCACACCATCAATGGACTGAATGCCAAACTGGACGACATCTTTAGCGAAGGCATTGAGAACCGATACGCGCGTCACAAACACCTCAACAGCCTCGTTGGCGACTGGGTCACCACCAACGGTTTCGAGTTTTTCGCTCCCGAAGGCTACCGCTCCATTGGTTTGACCTGCATCAAAAATAATCGTGAGATCGACGTATCACGCTTCAATCAATTGCTGATCGCCAATCACAGCCTCACCATCAACGGCGGTTACGGCAAGATCAAAGGCATCACCTTCCGCGTATCCAACATGGGCGACGAAACTGAACAAAGCATCAAAGAAGTGCTCGCCGCCATGGACGACTCCCTAGCCAAACTCTGATCAACCAGGTGCTCGACCATCATCGGAAAAACATTCCGAGTTTTATTCCCTCAATCACCCAGCTTTATAAATCTTGTGGCCCAAAGGGGCGGCCCTAAAAACCCCATCACCATGGAAATCCAGTTCCGCACCCTCCACCTCAACAAACGCTACCCACTTAGAATCAGCCGTGGCACATCCACCGGTTCTGACAATCTCTACGTCGGGCTCAGCAAGGACGGCATCACCGGCTGGGGCGAAATGTCACCCGGCATCAGTGAAAAAGCCTCAACCCCGCAAATTGGCGAAGACGTCCTCAAGGAATTCTGGCAACCCGCCTACGGCAAACTCTCCATTCATGAAGTGTGGAACAAGGCCCGTCAAGCCGGTGTCGCCCCTTGCGCCCTCGCCGCGCTCGATGTCGCCCTATGGGATTGGTTCGGCAAAAAATGCGGCCAACCACTTTACCGGGTTTTTGGTTTATCTAAAAAGATGGTTCCGACCTCGGTCACCATCGGCATCAATCCTCCGGAAGTCGTCAAAGAACGGGTGCCCGACATCCTCGACCGCACCGGCAGTAAATTTCTGAAAATCAAACTCGGCTCTCCCGAAGGAGTCGAAGCCGACCAGGCAATGTTCGAAGCCGTCCGTGAATCGGTCAGTGGACGCACAGACCTCGCCCTGCGAGTCGACGCCAATGGTGGTTGGAGTCCGGACGAAGCGATCAAGATGATGCAATGGCTCGCCGATCGCGGCGTCGAATACGTCGAACAACCGCTCAAGGAAGGCGAGGAAAAACACCTACCACGCCTGTTCGAAAACCGCCCTCTGCCGATCTACCTCGATGAGTCCTGCCGCTTTTCGGAAAACATTCCCCACTGGGTCGAACACGTGGACGGAGTGAATCTTAAACTAATGAAATGTGGAGGCCTGACCGAAGCCCTGCGCATCGTCGCCACCGCTCGTGCCCACAAAGTGAAGGTGATGATCGGCTGCATGAGTGAATCCACCCTTTCCATCTCGGCAGGCGCGGCCATCGGTTCACTGCTCGACGCCATCGACCTCGACTCGCAGCTCAACATCACCAACGATCCCTGCAGCGGAGCCACGCTGATCGACGGTGCGGTTATACCCAACGAACAACCCGGACACGGCGCCACATTCATCAACCCATAAGAGGAGGACTAAAATGCTCAAACCCAATCAACCACTGGCTATATTTATGGAGGAAAACCTCGGTGAATCCGAGGGCAAGATGGGATACGGCGTGATGCGCTATTCCCCCAATCCCATTGCATGCGTCATCGACTCCTGCCACGCCGGAAAACAAGTCAACGACGTGGTTGATATGCCACGCAACTGCCCAGTGGTCGCCACCGTCGAAGAAGCCCGCGCTCTCGGAGCCGAAGTTCTTATTCTCGGCATCGCTCCCACCGGCGGACGCCTGCCTGAGCATTGGTTGGCACAGCTCGAAAAAGCTCTCCAACTCGACATGTCTCTAGCCAATGGTCTGCACGATGACCTCAACGCCAAGTTCGGACACCTGCTCAAGGACGATCAATGGATCTGGGATATCCGCCACCCTGGCGAAGCCCCACCGATCACCAGCGCCGACGCTGCCAAGCTCGACAACAAACGGGTATTGATGATAGGCACCGACATGGCGATCGGTAAAATGACCGCCGGACTGGAAATCTACCGTTGGGTACGCGACCAGGGCCCGCACTCCACCGCCTTCCTCGCCACCGGACAAATCGGCATCACCATCACCGGCCGCGGCATCCCGCTGGACGGGATCAAAATCGATCACGCAGTCAACGCCGTATCCACCTTGGTCACCAGCGCCGCAGATGATCATATCGTTTTTATCGAAGGCCAGGGTTCACTGCTTCACGCCCGCAGCTCCGCCACCTTGGCTCTGATGCGCGGATCCTGCCCCACCCATTTCATTCTCTGTCACCGCGCCGGCATGGAAGTGCTCGACCAGATGCCTGAAGTCAAAGTTCCCGACCTCAATGAGTTCATCAAACTCAACGAAGACCTCGCCAGTGCCTGCGGCACCTTCCCTCGCCCCAAGACCCTCGGCATCGCTTTAAAAACCTCCCATCTCTCCGATCAAGAAGCGCGCACCGCCATCGTCGAGCTCGAGCAACAAACCGGACTGCCGGTGGAAGATGTGGTGAGATTTGGATCTGAAAAACTGGGCAGCTTGTTGATCGAACAATCCCTCGACCCAAAGGTCTAACCCTACGTCAGCCTAGGGCAACGCCCTGGGTGAACCCCCACCTTATAGCAGCCCAAAGGGGCTGCCCTAAAACCAATGATCTCTATCCATCACCCTTCCTCCAATCCCTTGGTCATTTTTTTAAGCTTACTATTGATAGCCACCCCCATCTGGGCCGCACCAATCAAAATCCAAGTCTCCCCCGGCGGCCCCATCAGCAACCTGACCCAAGCACGCGACGAACTGCGC
This sequence comes from Verrucomicrobiota bacterium, assembly GCA_045046875.1. Taxonomy (GTDB): domain Bacteria; phylum Verrucomicrobiota; class Verrucomicrobiia; order Verrucomicrobiales; family DEV007; genus JAADHD01. The sequence continues at coordinate 32,023 of JASFYY010000109.1, forward strand.
AAACAACGCTCCGCCCACCCTGAGCTCGCCAAGCAAGGCGCACAAATCACCATCGCAGCAGGCACCTATTACATCGACAAGGCCATCCTCTTCGAAGCTGGTGACGGTGGCAGCAAAGACTCTCCCGTCATTTATCAAGCCGCCTCGGACGCCCAGATCATCATCTCCGGCGGACGCCCCATCACCGCTTGGACACTCAACGCAGAAGGCTTGTGGCAAACCCAAATCCCCTCAGTCGCTGACGGCTCCTGGTTTTTCGAACAATTATGGATCAACGGCCAACGTGCCATTCGCGCCCGCGAACCCAACCGGTTCTTCAACTACCTGCAAGACGTGCGCGAAGAAGATATCCCCGATCAAAAAGGGCAGCCAAAAAACCAAGCCCGTCAGATCCTAACGGTCGATGCCAAACAACTGACCAGCCTCAAGGGCCTCCCGGGCAAAGCCTTGCAACGTATCCAACTGCTGGCTTATCACAAATGGGACAATACCCGTCGTTTCCTCAACTCCGCGGATCTGATCAACGGAACCCTGACCATCTCCGGTCAAAAAATGAAATCCCACAACCCACTGAAACGCAACACCGGTTATATTTTGGAAAACTACCGTGCCGCTCTCGATCAAGCTGGAGAATGGTTTCTCGACATCGACAGCGGCATCCTGCTCTATCACCCGCGCCCCGGCGAGGACATCAAAACAGCCAAAGTCATCGCTCCCGTGGCAGAAAAACTCATGTCCATCAAAGGCGATTCAACTGCCGGCAAATGGGTCGAGCACCTTGAATTCCGCGGTTTGAATTTTCTCCACAGCCAATGGATCACACCGGCAAGTGGTTTTGACCCCGCCCAGGCCGCCGCCCCCATCGAAGCCGCCATCCAAATTGACGGTGCCCGCCAGGTCCGTTTCGAAAATTGCGAAATAGCCCACACCGGCATCTACGCCATTTGGTTCCGTCGCGGATGTCAAAACAACCAAGTCATCCACAATCACCTGCACGACCTCGGTGCTGGCGGAGTGCGCATCGGCGAAACCGCTATCGCCAAAAACGCCGCCGACCAGACTCACCATATCAAAGTGGACAACAACCTCATCCACAACGGCGGCCATATCTTCCCTTGTGCTGTCGGAGCCTGGATCGGTCAAAGCGGTGACAACCAAATTACCCACAACGACATCGGCGACTTCTTTTACACCGGTGTCTCCGTCGGTTGGCGCTGGGGATACAGCAACAGCCTCGCCGCACGCAACCACATCGACTTCAACCGCATTCATCACATCGGCAAAGGTCTGCTCAGTGACATGGGCGGCGTTTACACCCTCGGGCCCTCGCCGGGAACCACGGTTAACAACAACGTCATCCACGATATCCTCTCCTGGAGCTACGGCGGTTGGGGGCTCTACACTGACGAAGGCAGCAGCGGCATCCTGATGGAAAACAACCTGGTTTACCGCACCAAGTCCGGCGGCTTTCACCAACACTACGGCAAGGAAAACATCATCCGCAACAACATCCTCGCTTTTGCCCGCGAGCAACAAGTGCAACGCTCACGAGTCGAAGAGCATCTCTCCTTCACCTTCGAACGCAACATCGTTTACTGGGACGAAGGGGATCTCTTCAAGGGCTCGTGGAAAGATGACAAGGTCAAACTCAATCACAATCTCTACTGGCAAAACAAACAGCCCAGCCCCCTTTTTGACGGTAAAAGCTTCAGCGAGTGGCAGGCCAGCGGTAAAGACACGGGCTCGCTGCTGACTGACCCACGGTTTGTCGATCCCGCCAAACATGATTTTCGTCTTCAAAAAAATTCACCGGCAGCAAAAATCGGCTTCGTCCCCTTCGACTATTCCAAAGCCGGGGTTTACGGCGATGCCAAATGGGTGCAAAAAGCCAGGGACTTCACCACCAAGCTGCCCGCGATGCAAGACCCTCCACCCGCTCCTCAGCTGACCTTCATCCACAACTTCGAGTTCGGCCGTATGCCGATGGACTCCAGAATCAGCAAGAGTGAAAACAACGGCAAAGTCGAAGTGCTCAAATCTCCACTCGCCCAGCAAGGCAACTCCGCGCTCAGGATGCTCAATACCGCCGGGCAAAAAGGCAATCACTGGTATCTCAACCTCAAACATGAAGATCGCACCAGTCGTCTCGCATTTGCCCTGCGATTGAGTCCTGGAGCGGTGTTCCAACATGAGTGGCGCGATTCAGAACGCCCCTATCAAGTCGGCCCCTCTTTCCGCATTGCCAACAACAAACTGACTCTTCCCGGCAACAGCATCGACCTCCCCAGCAATACGTGGATCAATATCGAGGTCAGCGCCCCGCTCGGCAAACAGGCTGGTCAATGGCAAGTCAAAATCACCTTACCTAAAGGCGAGCCTCGCATCTATAAAGATCTGCCACTGCGATCCCCCCAATGGAATCGAGTCAACTGGATCGGCTTCATCTGCCCACCCAAGGTCGCCTCCGAAATCTGGATCGACGACATGATACTCAGCCGCTGAACAACGTTTACTTCATCTACTTGGCCGTCGTCAGGAACTCCAGTAGATCCGCGACATCCTGAAGACTCAAGATACCCTCCAGTCCCTCCGGCATCAGTGACATGCCGATCCCTTTCATGCCTTCGATATCCTTGCGCACCACTTTTTTCTCCACTCCGAAGGGTTGGCGAATCGTCACCTCGGTGGATGACTCGTTGGCGATCATCCCCACCACCACTTCACCGCCCTTCAGGGTGAAAGCATAAGTTTGGAACTGCGGAGCCACCTCTTTGTTGGGATCAAATATATTGCCCAAAATCGAATCTTTGCCTGCCGCGATAAACGTCACCACATCCGGCCCCAGAACAAAGCCCTTGTCACCATAGCGGTGACAGGATATGCACACCGTTTCGTATTTTGCCTGGCCCTTTTTTGCATCGCCCTTCATCGTCAAGGCTTTCTGATAGCGTGCCACCACAGCAGAACGCGCTTCTTTTTTCACCACAGGAAATACCGCTGCCGCCAACTCCTTCACTCTTGCATCGCGGTGCCCGCGCAACATATCCACTTGGTTCGCCGATAAATCCGTCTTGGCTATCTTTTTATCCTGAACCGCTTTCAACAAACTCGTGGAACGATCGGGTCGAGCCAAAAACAAGTCCATCGCCACCGAACGCACCTGCGGGTTCCAAGCCGCCCACTTCGATACCAACAAGGTTTTCAACTCAGCGGCATTGCGGCGACCCAACGCATTGAGCAAAGCCAGTTGTAACTTCACCGAATCAGTCCCCTTCAATGCCTCAGCCAAAATACCCGACGTTTTTGAATCAGGAGAAAAAGCGCTCAACTGAACCGCCTGAACACGTTTGTCTTCCGCTGCCTTGGCGTCGCCCGCCGTCGTCAGGGATTGAGCAAAAACCGGTGCCAGAACTTTGTCCTTATCCGCTTTGGCCAGAGAATTTTTCACCACCGCCAAACCACTGCCCAACTGTTCCACCAAAGCCAGACCCACCGTGTTTTGAGCATTCTCTACCGCTACCTTCAACACCACCTTGATCGCTGCCTCGTCGTTGGTTTTACCTACCACTTCAGCCAGACGTGCCAGAAACGCTCCGTTGGCCTGCGTATCCTTGACCAGTGCAATAAACAAATCCCGTGCCTCCGCACCATTGCCGATGGCGTTCAAAGCCGCCGCCTCCACCCACAGATCACCGCGTGATTGATTCACCAGGCCTGCCAGTTCTGCCGCTTTGCCTTTGCCGTCTTCTTTAGCCAAAGCCAGCGCCCGACGAAACCGACCTTCCGCCGTATCCGCTGCCGGAGCCACTCCCCAACCCGCGCCCGCACGTTTGTCCCCGCGTTGCCATAACAATCGCTGAGCCGTCACCCGGTGCCAGCCATTGGCATGATTCAGCAAAGCCGCCAACTCGTCGTTCGAAGCCTCACTTAACTTCGCCGTCTTACGCCGCTCGAAGTTTTCTGGTTTCACCCGGTAAATACGCCCCTGATCGGTTCCACTGTTCAGGTCGAGGAATTTTTTAATCCCCGGTGGCAGAGACCAGGGGTGCTCAATCGTCTCGCGTGACATATCCACCACATACAGACAACCATCAGGCCCATTGGCCGAAGCCGTGGCGCGGAACCAGTTATCCGTAGAAGCCAGGAACTCCAACTCTTTTTCATCCGCAGGCCGGGTAGCCACCAGCGCCGTCTGTCCGGCTTTATGCTTCACCAGTTTCCGATGCACCAGATTGCTGCCCGCATCCCCGGTGAAAGCATTATCCACAAATTCATCCCCCAGCGCATCGCCAGTATAAAGTGTGACCGCTGTGCCTCCGGTGAAATAACCCGAAACCCGTCCACCTCCCTCGGCTCCACCTCGCACCACCCCCGCTACCCGCCAACGGGTGCGAATGATACGCCACGGCTCGTCTGGGCTGATCCGGTAAACCGTGCAAGCGGCGCCATCATCAGCGATGCCTACCAGCGCATTGGGTAGGGAAAAATACGGCCCCGGCTGGGTCCAGCCTTTTTCCCACATAACCGCTATGATATGATTACTATTGCTGCTGACAAAACGCTGCCCCTTGGAATCAAAGCTCAAGCCATACTGGGCAGTGCCATTTTCAGTGCGGAAATCGAGAGTTTTAGGATCAAAAGAAAAATCCCGCCCGTTCACCGCAATCTCCTCCGACTCAGCTTGCTCAGGACGCCTGACACTGCCGCCGGTTCCCGCCGTCGCCCCCCAGATCCGGTTATCCGGCCCCCAGCGCAAGCTGTTGGCGAGCGCCTGCATATTCAAACGCTCCTTGCCCTTGCCAAAACCCGTAAATACCACCTTCTCAATATCCGCCACCCCATCCCCGTCACTGTCTTTAAAATAATACAAGTTAGGCGTCGCGATCACAAAAACCCCACCATCGTAACACACCACCCCGGTCGGCCACTTCAAACCCTTGGCGTAAATCGTCGCTTTTTCATAAACCCCGTCGTCATCTTCATCCACCAACATCCGGATGCGTCCACGATCCTCGTCACGCCTCTCGGAATAACCACGCATCTCCACGGCGAACATCCTCCCGTCTTCATCAAAATCGATCGCCACCGGATCCATCACCTGTGGTTCATGCGCCGCCAACTCGATCTGCAACCCCTTGTGCACTTCAAAAGTAGCCAGCGCTTTGCCAGGTGACGTTGGCGCGATTCTCGGCATATCCTTGGCATTCGCCTCCGGTCCAGCCGGGTCGCCTTTGTAGTCGAGTGCCATCAGCGGCAGCAGCAGGGCTAACGAACAAATGCAAAACGTTGCAGGTAAATGAAATTTATTCTTGTTGTACATAACAATTGGGGATTAGTTTTCGAACGCCATAGAGATAAACTCACCTTTAACAAGTTCCACTTGTTTTTTATTAAAATCCCCAGCAACTAAATACCCATGAAACGCCGCACTTTTCTCAAAAAATCCACCCTCGCCGCACTGGCTTCAAGCCCACTGCTGCCCGCCACCTCCCAGGCTCAGGAAAAAGAGTTCATCATCGACATTCATCAACACCTCGCCTTTCATGAAAGAGATGACGCCGTCTTCCTGAAACACCAAAAAGCCATGGGCATTGGCAAAACCGTATTGCTACCCGCCGGAAGGCCCGTCAAACGCCCGTCCACCCGCAACGGCAGCGCCAACGGACTCGCCGCCAAAGTTTCCGGCAACGAACCCGCCGCCGCCCTGGCAGCCAAACATCCCGACGCTTACATCTATTTCTGCAACGAAGTTCCAGATCTCCCCGAGACAAAAAGCGTGCTGGAGAAATGGCTGAACAAAGATGCCCGAGGCATCGGTGAACAAAAATTTCACCTCGAAGTCGACTCAAAGGAAATGCAACTGATCTACCAAATCGCCCGGGAATTTGATGTGCCGGTTCTGATGCACATCCAGCACAACTCCTACAACCTCGGTTTTGAACGCCTCCACAAAATGCTCGAAAAATACCCCACGGTTAATTTCATCGGTCACGCCCAGACCTGGTGGGGCAATGTCGATAAAAACCACGACCAGAAAGCCATGTACCCCAAAGGCAAAGTCACTCCAGGCGGTCTAACGGATAAACTGCTCGCCGATTACCCCAACATTTACGGTGACCTCTCAGCCGGTTCCGGCCACAACGCCTTCAAGCGCGACGAAGAACAAGGCGCCGCCTTCCTCCACCGCCATCAGGACAAACTCTGTCTCGGCACCGACTGTGCCGACACCGTCGGCGAAGGCGGCAAATGCTCCGGTGCCCAGCAAATTGCCATCGTCCGCAAGCTGGTGCCCGAAGCTGATGTGCGCAAAAAAATATTCTCCACCAACGCCCAGAAAATCATCCGGTTCTAAATGAAGCTCTGATCACTTGTAACTATTCACGACTTTCGCCAAACGTCTGCGAGTCGATAGAACTGATACAAAAACCTGATTTTCCATCAGTGATAATCAGTGATTTACATTTCAGTTAACCTCTGATGGCTTCTAATGCTTTAAAAGGATAAAGGGCATCTCACCCGTCCCCCGCATATTCGTGTTTCTTAGTGTCCATTTGTCTCAGACTATTTCAACGTAGTCTCAGCATGCCCCCACCCACTCCCAATCGCGGTTATTGACTCTGTATGTCTTCACTACGTTCCGGCTCGCGGTTATTCGCAGTTCATTTTATTTCTCTTCCTCCGCCGCCGGTGCTGGCCCCAACAACACCGCCAACCATTGCATCTCCGGATTGCCCTCCGCCACGATCTTAACCACCATTGTCAAAGGCACCGACAACAGCATGCCCACCGGCCCGAACAACCAGCCCCAGAAGATCAAAGACAGAAAAACGAACAAAGCCGACAGCCCCACCCTCTTCCCCATCAGCATAGGTTCGATCACATTACCCATACCCACATTCACCGCTACATAAATACCCGCCACCACCAAAGCGCTGGTCATGCTCAGTTGCACCAAAGCTAACAACACCGCAGGCACCGCTGCCATGATCGATCCAATATTGGGAATAAAATTAAGCACGAAAGCCAAAAAAGCCCACAGAATGGCAAAGTCCAAGCCCACCACTTTGAGCCCGATATAAACCAGGGTCGCCGTGATCAAACTGATAAAAGCCTTGGCTCCGACATACTGGTTCATGCTCTCCATGATGCGCGACAAGCGTTTCATCGAATTCTCCCCCGCTCCCCCTTTCATCAATAGCACCTTACGTGAAAATCCCTCGGCCTCCACTAACATCATCATAACCGTAAAAATAATCAGCAAAGCATTACTCATCACTCCGGCCAGACTTCCCAGCATCGTATTGACAAAGCCCATCGCCATTCCAGGATTGAGCACCTTTTGAATTCCCGCTTTACTGACATCCACCCCATTCGCATCCAACCAAGTAATCAAATTCTGAGTGAGCCCACTCAGGCGTTTTTGGTAATTCGGCAAAGCTTCATTAAATTGCTCGATGGTCGCCCCCAGCATCACCGCTACCAGCACATTCACTGCGATCACCGCCAGAATGACAAATCCCACCGCCAACGACGATGGCAAGCCTCTATTTTTCAGCCATTCAATCGGCCCTCTGGCAATCACGGCTATGAATAAAGCGAGCAAAAACGGCACCACAATATCCGCCGCGTAACGCGCTCCGAACAATAGCACCGCAACGCCCGCCATCGTCAACACCCGGTCATGCAATGGACTGGAATTAATCTTTACTTCACTCATTTTAATTGCTTTATCATATTTCCGGATACACCCACGGCGCCCGGTATTCCCTACGCAGCAGCCCATTCGCCTCATCGTCACCAAGAATCTTCTCTTTCGCCCCGTCCCACTCCACACTGCGCCCCACCTTCAGCGACAACATGCCCAACAAACTAAGATTAGTCGCCCGATGTCCGATCTCAATATCGGCGACCGGCTTGCGTCCCTGCTCGATCGCATCCAGAAAATCCTTGTACAAAGGCGGCACGTTATGGCCATCCTTTTGATTATCAAATTGCGGATCCTGATGCACCACTTGCTCCCCTTTTTTGACCGGATAAAAATTCCATCCATCCCTCCACCCCATGTGAAAAACCCCTTTGGTACCATAAAAATAACAGCCCACCCGTGATTTCTCCACCGCGTTGCCGCCAAAACGACGATGCTCCCACACCGCAGTGAACTGATCAAACTCATAAGTCGCCACCTGGTGATCCGGAGCGTCAGTGGTCTGCTCCTTTTCATTCAAAACCGGCTTGCCCTTGATCGGTCGACCACCCGTGCTGTAGATTTTTTTTGGATAAAGCTCATCCGTCCACCACAACACCTGATCCAACCAATGTACCCCCCAATCGCCCAAAGTGCCATTGGCAAAATCGAGGAAATGGCGAAAACCGCCCGGATGGATCCGGCGGTTAAACGGACGCAGTGGAGCCGGCCCGCAATACATATCCCAGTCCATGCCTTCAGGGATCTCGCTATTCGGCGTCGGTTTTTCCGGCCCGCCACCCCCATGGGAAAACATCCGCACCATACCAATTTTTCCTGCACCCCCCTCTTTCAAAAACTTCATGCCCGAAATATGATGCGGCCCGATGCGTCGATGCAAACCCACCTGCACCACACGATCGGTGATCCGTGCCGCATTCAGCATCGCCCGACTTTCCTCAACCGTGTGCCCGGTGGGTTTTTCGATAAACACATGGGCACCCGCCTGCACCGCCGCGATTCCCTGAAGCGCATGCCAATGATCCGGGGTGGAAATGATCACCACATCAAGCTGCTCTTTTTCGAGCATCTCGCGGTAGTCCGCATACATCTTCGGAGTGGATCCGGTCAAGCCGTCCACTTCATCGGCAGAAATCTCCAAAGCATCCGCATCCACATCACACAGTGCCACCACCTGGGTGCGTCCCTCTTCCAGTGCCACCCGTAGAATATTCATCCCCCACCAACCAGTGCCGATCAAAGCCGTGCGGTATTTTCTGCCCGTTTTCTCCGCTGCCCCCAGAATCAACGGGGTCGCCCCCATCGCCGCGATCGCTCCCACGGCACCTCCGGCTCCGCTTAAAAATTTTCTTCGATCCAGTTTCAATTGGCTGTGCTTGTTCATCTCTAGCGGGTTTCAGGTCGGTGGTTCTTCAAGGCGTGGAAACCTTCACCGTCCCGGTGCTCTGCGCAAGACGATAACACACCGCTTCACGGTCATTCCTCACCAAAAAATAACGCCCCGCCAGAGTCGGCACGTTCCAGGTCATGTGATCCAGAACCTGCATTTGAAATAGCTCCTGATGAGCCGCGGGGTCTGCTTTGACAATGGCGATGCCTCCTTTTTCCGTCTGCACCAACAATCTATTCCCCACCAACAATTGCTGACCAAAACCATAACGCCCGCCCTTCCACACCTTCTTCCCCGATTTGAGATCAATGCAAGCCATGATGCCGCCATCCAAGCCGTAGGCATAATCCCCCCGGATCACGGCTGAGCTGAATTTGGTTTTCATCTTCTTGCTCTGCCAAAGCTCTTCCACTGACCAAGCTCCTTGTTGCTGCTTCACCTTCAGCAAAAAACTGCCCGCTCCGTAACCTGCCGTCAGCAAAATCTGATCCGTCCCCACCAATAGGGGCTGCGCTACTTTGGGGTATTTACCCGGCCAATCAAAAGACCACAGCTGCTTGCCCGTTGCCAGGTCATGCCCCGTAGCATCCTTGCCATTGATACTGACGACTTGGCTCACCCCATCCACTTGCAGCACCCGGGGCGAACTGTAACTCGCCCCCCTGCCTTCATACACCCAGACCGCTTTGCCCGTCGTCGCATCAAAGGCCAACAAAGTCGGCGCTGCGTTTTCCGCACCGCTCACCACCACCAGCTTATCCACCACCAAGGGCGAAGTGCTTTTGCCCCAATCCGGAAAATGCCCCTGCATTTGTGGACCAAGGTCCTGGGACCAGATCAACTTGCCACTGCTTAAATCCAAACAGTTCAAAATCCCGGTGCCACCAAAAGTATACACCCTGTCACCCACCACCGTCGGCGTTGACCTTGGCCCCGGCCCTCCCATGCTCGCTTCCAGGCGCGCGGTATCACTATGAACCCACAGCAAATCCCCGCTCAACAAATCATAACAAGTCACCAGTTCTTCTTCGCGCCGTTGTTCCTGGGTCAAAGCCCGTCGCCCCACCACCGCAAAACCCGACCATCCCGCACCAATCGGTTGACGCCACAATTCCTGCGGTGCTTGTTTTTGCCAATCGAACGAAGCCGGCGAATCCGGCCACACCCCGTCCCGCTTCGGACCAAGAAACTGCGCACTGTCCACCACCCCCTCGACGGGTTCCCCGGCCGCGCCAGCTTCTTCACCTCCGCTTGCAACAGGCTGAGCCAAAGCGATCGCTTCATCAACCACCGGCGTCCACTTCCACACAAATCGTGGCAACGACGTGCCACTCACCGAGCCCTCGTAACGGGTCAGAGAAACAAACAGCCCACCGCCCACCAGCAGCAAAAGCACAAAACCGGCAAAACGTTTCAAGCGCTTTTTCCAAACATCCGGACCCATCACCACATACCACAACGACAGCAGAATCACCCCCGCAATCGGCGCCACCAGATAAACCCAATAGCGGGCAAAGTCCTCACTATACCAGGCATATAACATCCACAGCGGAGCAAACGCCGCGCACAGCAATCCAGTGATGATTCGTATCGTCTTGACCATATTCCCCCCTTTGATTCACCCCACCGTAGGACAAATTTCCATATTTGTCCAAGCATCACCTGCTCCACCCCCAATGACAGAATTAAAATTCTATCCTACGCACTCCCGTAGGATAGATTTCCATATCTGTCTCCTATCGCTACTCCCGCGATCTACTAATCAAAGGCAGCTGTGGAACTATAACACAGCAAACCCAGCCCACATTCACACCGTCTTCGGTGCCACAAATTTCTTCGTCAAAAGCATCTTCCGCTCCGCTTTTTCATACCAACCCGCCCGGGCGTGCTGATTAGTATGCAGATAACATTGTGCCAACACCTCTTCACTGCCCGGGGTGAAAGTCAGCAAGCGCGACATCGGCACATTCGATACATTCACATGATAACGAGTAAGCGCACTGCAATTAACAAACCAAGCCCCCCACTTCTGCTCGATGTGACTGCGCCCCCCATAGGTATCATCCGGACTGGTATGAGTATGCCCACCAATCCACATATCAATCGCACCCGGATGTTGTTCTAGATATTTTTCAAAAGCCTGAGCATCAGGTTGATCATCCAACCAATACAAATAGGACGCCCCTTCAGGCCCTCCCTTAGGATAATAACCATGATAATAAGGTTTCCATCCACCGTCCGCCTTTTTGCGAAACCCTTCCCACGGGCCGGATGCCACCGTGGTTTCCCGCAACATGTGATGGTGCGCACAAATGATAATGCTGTCCTGATTGCTCTCGACCTGATCCTTCCACCAGGTAAAGGTATCACTGCTGACCGCCCCGGCGGGATAACCCCCACGTTTTCCTCGCCCCACCGGTGGCCCGCCATCATTGCGATCACTCATGATCAAAAACAGCATATTGCCCACGCGAAAAGAATAACGTTCCCAACTTCCACTAACTGGAAATTTTCGCCGCGCATTATCCACCCCGGAAACCGCCGTATTCTCACCGGTAGGGTCGAGCCATTTGCGAAACCACCACTGCCTTTCTTCATCCGCAAACGAAGCATCATGATTGCCTGCCAGGGAATAGAAATCCTCGCGTCGATGTTTTTTCATCGCCGCCAGCTGCCTGACCACTTCCTCCCCCTCGTCATCCTTCGGCGATCCTTGATTGCCTGAAAAATCGCCTACATGCAAAGCGATATCCCAGTCAAAAGACGGAGCCCCACGTTTGGAATCTCCGAATTCCGATTGCCGGATCGCTTCGGCCAGTGATTCTCGTCCACGTTTTTTATCTGTGCCAACATGGCAATCCCCCGAAGCCCACAAGTGGAAAGGTTTTGACGAGGCCGCCTCCCCCGCGTTGACTCCAAACGCTGACAGCGTCGCCACCGCTGCCCCCTGACCGATGAAATCACGACGTTTGAGAAAATGTTTATTCATAACAGAGAGAGCTTTTATAAAAAAATCAGTTTCCAGACAACACAAATTCCTGTTAAACCTCACTCCATATCCCCAATTCTCAATCTATAAAAGCACTTCCAGCAATCTGAAATTCCTGCTACCAAATCCCTCTCACTCCCGCAAATACGTATCTTGCCGATCCCGCAACTGACTCTCACCTTTAATTCCATGAAACCCAAGCACCTCCTTCACTGCACCACTTACTTGGCAGCCTTCGTCTATGCCTTCACCCTGCTAGCCTCACCGCTGCAAGCCGCCGAGCGCAATATCATCTTCATCATCGCTGACGACGAATCCCCCACCCTCGGCTGTTACGGTGATCCCTCAGCCCAAACCCCCAGCATCGACGCGGTCGCCGCGGATGGAGCGATCTTTCTCAACGCCTTCGCCACCACCGCCAGTTGCGCCGCTAGCCGATCAGTGGTCATGTCAGGACTGCACAATCACCGCAACGGCATGTATGGTCACCAACACGGCTTCCACAAATTTGCCTCCTGGCACAATGTGGTTTCCCTCGCTCTTCCCAGAGTACTCGCCAACGAAGGTTATCGCACCGCACAAATTGGCAAATACCACGTCGCCCCGGAAGAAGTTTATCACTACCAAACTTACCTCAAAGGCAACCCGCGCAACGCGCCCTCAATGGCCGACGTCGCCAAGGATTTCATCACCGATCAATCCGATGATCGCCCGTTTTTCCTCTACTTCGCCACCGCCGACCCCCATCGCGGCGGCGGCAAGGATGAAACCTCAAAAAGCAAACTCAAACCCGATCTGTTCGGCAACAAACCTGACAAAGGATCCCATCAAGGCGTAAAAGAAGTCTTTTTTGATCCCGCCGATGTCACCATACCCCACTTCCTCACCGACAGCCGCGAGACCCGCGAAGAGCTCGCCCAATATTACCAGTCCATCTCCCGTGTTGATCAAGGGGTAGGACGCTTGGTGGAGATCTTAAAAGAAGCCGGCCTCTATGACAAAACCCTCATCGTTTTCACCGCCGACCACGGCATGGCTTTTGCCGGCGGCAAAACCACCGTTTACGAAGGCGGACTGAGAGTGCCTTTTGTGGTGCGCAATCCCTATGAGAAAAAACGCGGGCTCAAACTCAAGGGCATGATCAGCCACATCGACATCACCCCCTCGCTGCTCGACTTCGCCGGCGGCCTCGACCCTAAAACCAACGGCCCTAAAAAATGGATCGACCCCAATCAATACTGGAAAGACAAAGCTTACGCCAACAAAGAAAACCGGGGGCCGCGCAAAGAAAAGTTCAACTCCTACCACGGCAAATCATGGATCCCCATCCTCGACAAACCCAACGCCGAACACTGGGACACCATTTTTGCCTCGCACACCTTTCACGAGATCCAGATGTATTACCCGATGCGAGTGGTGCGGGACAAAAAATACAAATTGATATGGAACATCGCCCACGGCCTCCCCTACCCCTTCGCCTCGGATCTATGGGCAGCCTCCAGTTGGCAGGCCCAGTTTCAACTTAGCCTCGACGCCCCCTACGGACAAAAAACGGTGGGAGAATATATCAACCGTCCCAAGTTCGAACTCTACGACATGGAAAAAGATCCCAACGAGTCCAACAACCTCGCCGCCGATCCCGCTTTTGCCAAAATCCTCGATCAATACCAAAAGAAGATCAAAGCCTTCCAGAAAAAATTCGACGACCCCTGGATCATGAAATGGGATTATGAGTGAGGGAAGCTTATAACCGTATCGCGCAAAATAAGTCCCTCATCCACCAATTCCATCACTCGTCCGTCATTGCTGCCGCGAGCACCTTCGCCACTTGCTGGGCTTGCAACTCAACCGCTACTTTTTTGTAGTGATAGGGGTCGGAGTAATACTCAGGGTGCCCCTTTGAGATCGAATGCAAATCATTGATAGCTGCCTTGTATTTTTTCGCCAGAGTCCGCACTATTTCATTTCTCGCATCCACCCGGGGATTCAATTCATTTTTATCACTGGTCGATTTCAACGGAGTCGATAAAGCCAATACCAATTTAGCTGAGGGAAACTTTTTCTTAATATACTGCAATGCTCGTTCATACCCTTTTTGATACTCCTCCTCAGAATAAGTAAAACCGTGCAAGCCATTATTGAAATGAATCACCGCAAATGAATACTGACTGAGCAATCCCTCCAGCTGAACCAAAAATGCAGGGTCCGCCACGCAGGCAGAGGTGGTGAATTTTGCTCCATAAGCCTTATCCTCCAACGCTTTGCTCGCCGAGTTGTAATATCCATTGGTGATCGAATCTCCAATCATCAAAATTCTCGGCTTGTCATTTTTTTGAGCCGAAGTCACCCACATATTGCACCACTCTGTATTCTCCCTGCGCACCCCTTCCTTCGTCTCGGTTCGCCCGCTTTGCAGCGGTGCGGTCAGGGCAAAACCCAACAGTAAAATAATAGTTTTTTTGTTCATATAATATTAAAATATACAAGTTAGGCTACCTTACATCTATACGCTCAAAGCGCAAAAATCTCCCCACATAAGGCAGGTAAAGACAATAATAAGTTTCGTTTTTAGCTTCGAGGTTTTTTTCTTGATCCAAAATTCTCCAAGTATCCTTACGGATAAGTTTAACCGCCTGCTGATCGCCACTGGCTAAATTAAAATTAAAATAGTCCACTTTTAATGGATTATGACGGCGAAATGCTTTGCTTTGTGGAGATATATAATACCTCACTACCTTTTTAGAATATTGCACATTAGAGATTCTTCCCTTCACGTCTTTAGGTCCCACGATCAGTTGCAGTCCTCCAGGATAAAACGCTGCAAGTGCCGCAAGCAATACGAACACCGCTACGCCCTTCCACCGTGCGATTCCGCTTTTGAGAAAATTATAAAAAATCGCCAACAAGCCAAAAAAAGTAAGTGTGAAAACCCATAAAGTCCGCACCATCAGAAAACGACTCCAGTTCTCCTCCGTCAAAATCGGAATCTGAGTGATCGCTGGAGCCACCAATACGAAGGTCAACAAGGTCACTCCCAAAGTGATGAGCAAAGCGGTGTGTTTCATATCAAGACGATCAAACTAGCCCTGATTGCCTCTAGCTCAAGACTAAACTACCCAAGCCAAGCACTCAGAGACGGCGCTCGCTCAAGCCTTGAATAAGATTTTTTTGCAGATCAAGCCATTTTCATCTATTTTGAAATCCAGCCCTCTCCTTCGACCACAAATACCAAACCTCCCCCATGACCACCTCCCAATCCGATCTTTCAGCGCCCCAAACAAGTACAGCCACCAAACCCTCATCACTCTCAAGCTTATACTATTTCATCCGATTTTTCATCCGTGTAGGGGGTTGGCTAGCAGTCCTCATTCTTACCGTAGGTCTGGCAGGCATCCTTTCATCCATCCACTCAAACTCTGATTCTCGCAGACTTGCCGCACAAGGAAAAGTCTTAACGGCACAAGTCACCGACAAACGTGTGACGGAAGGATCCACCAACAAACCGCAACGATTAAAAACATCCAGCAGCTATTACGTCAGCTACCAATTCGCCACAGATGATTCGAAAAAAAACATCCAAAATGAGCGAAAAGTTAGCATAAGTTTCTACAACAGCGTTCAAACAGGTGACACTTTCGAACTCACCTACCTGCCCTCTGATCCATCGGTGCATGAACTTTATCAAAACGAACTATCGCGTAAATCCAGCTCATCTTTAGTAGCCGGCAGCGCCTTCAGTTTGTTCGGATTAGGCTGCTGTTACTGGGCATTCACTGTCAGCAAACGCGCCATGCGAGCCCGGTACTCTGTGGAAGAAATGATCGAAAGTTTTGTCACCCGGCGCTCCTTCTGGCCCCCTCTGATCAACCGAATGCAGTATCAATTGCGCAGGGGCGAGCAAGTCTCTTTTCACCAAACTTTTTTGCGACCTGTCTGGGCTTACGGAACCTTAAAACGAGGGGACCTTACCCGTATAGCCATGACCTCGGAAGGACCTTATTGGGCTAAGGATTTATTCCTAAACTAAACTTCATCGACCAACCCTACTCTCGGTCCATAATTGGAATCCCCCGAAATTCCACCATTACTTGAATTTTATTGCCTCCCAGGTGAAAACCCTCCACAGCAAGGGAGTAAGCCGCCTTTCCGGGCCTCTCTAGGCTTACCTCCGCAGACTGATAATCCTGGAAGATGATAGAAGGAGAACGAACTTCAGCCATAGCCCCACTCTTCTGTAACAAAACCGTATTCTGCTCAAGCTTGATCACAGGAGAACTGCTTCCATTGTCGTGGGAAGAAACAGTTAGAAAGGTGAGTCCGGTAGAACCATCAGCCCCCTCGTAAACATCACACAATAATGATTGCCCCGATTCAAATATTTCTGCGATCTTACGACTATTATCCAAGGGCTCAAAGAGATCTGCAAAATCCCGTAGCTCTTGCGCACTCAATTCACTCTGCTTGATGATGATAGGTTTTCTCACTTTCGCCGACTTGCTTGCCCCTGATGATTTTGATTCGCTCATCCCGAGAGGATCATTTTTGTTCATCTTGCCTCGGGGGGAAAAAACAAACATCCCACCGAGAAACAAAGCCCCGAAAACAATAGCTAGTATCGATTTATAATTCATAAGCTACTCCGTCTCGCACCTCCCCTACCCGTATCTTTCACTCCTTCTTATGAAACCTCTTATATCCACCTCACGAAAACTTCGTCACCCCCGGAACCGCCACCTTCGCTTCCGGCGGCATTCCCTCCCAGGTGTATGCAGAAGGCACCAGTGCTTCTTTCGAATTCAAAGCCTCTTGCCAAGTTAGATTTTTTCCGGTGTAAGCAGTCATTCGTGCCATGATCGCCATCAGTGTGCTTTTGGCCATGTATTCACCGTTATTGATCACATTGCCACTGCGCAAGGCGGCAAAAAAAGCATCGTGCTCCAGTTGATGACTGTCGACTTCTTTGCGACTCCTCCACCGCCAGGGGTTCTCCCCCTCAATTTGCGTGCTGCGGCGCGTCATGCTCGCGGTGCCCTTGGTTCCCATAATATAAGTCCCGCTCTCCGGCGTGCATCCTTTCCAATGACGTGTGCCGGCATAAGCCCGTATATTATTCCCATAATCATAGGTGGTCTCAAAGTGATCGTAAATATGACCATGATCCGTTCCGGTGCGCACCTGTCGCCCCCCCGTTCCAAAACAACGCTCCGGATACTTGCCACCATTAGCCCAAGCCATTTGATCCAACTGATGAACAAACTGCTCAACATTAAAATCCCCTGACAACCAGGTGAAATAATACCAGTTGCGCATCTGATACTCCATCTCCGTCATGCCCGCTTGACGCGCACGCGTCCATACCCCGTTGGCATAACGCACCGCATTCATACTGACGATATCACCAATCGCCCCATCATGAATACGCTTCATCATCTCCTGGGCCTTGTGCGAATAACGGGTATTGAGACCGGACACAATATAAAGCCCCTTCTGCTCTGCGATCTTAGTCGTCTCCAAAACCGAACGCACTCCGGGACCGTCCACGGCTACCGGTTTTTCGACAAACACATGTTTCCCCGCATCGATACAGGCACGCAATTGCATCGGCCGGAAATGAGGCGGAGTTGCCAACAATACCACGTCCACCCCGGAATCGATCAACTGCTGGTAAGCATCAAAACCCACAAATTGATGCGCCGCATCCACCTTGACCCGACCCTTGATATCCGGCTGTTTCTGCAAAGTCGTAAGCCCCAATTGCAAGCGGTCCTGAAAGGCATCGGCAACCGCTACCAGTTGGTTGCCGTCATCCGCCCGCAGCGCCTGCGCCGCCGCCCCACTGCCACGCCCTCCACAGCCAACTAGCCCAATCTTAATCCTGTCGCTGCCCGCCGCCCAAGCGCTGCGCGAAATGGGCAGCGTCGCTACCAGCGCTGCACCTACCGTTGTTGCTGACTGCGCGACAAATTTCCGTCGACTCGGTAAATGCGAGGACTCCTCATTTTTTGATGCTTCTTTTTTCATAGGGTTTTAGGGTTGCAGCAACATACCCTAAGCCCAACAAAGTCCACACATAAAAACCGAATAATGCCCCCGTTAAACGGATACGCTTGATGCCGCCGATCAATCGAGTAAAACCAGCGTATCCTGCAATTCATTCACATCGCTATCCGCGCGAGGCAGCTTATCCGACAGCAGTTTCCCCGCCTCAGCAATCACCTTACAGATGGCGTCCGCCGGGTGACTCTGCTGCAGTTCAGAAGTCAACTGATGACAAAGTTTGTCCAAAAACTCTTGCCCGAACTTATCCAGAATTTCCTGATCTCCAAAAACAACCGCCATGCGCTCGAATAGAGAAACGTAGATGAGCAAGCCGGTTCCCCCGCTGGTATGATGGACTCGTTGGTCGAAAAATAATTCGCGCGCACGCGAGGTCACTTGTTGCTGCATTTGCTTGCGCGGCGTGAACAACAGTCGCAGCCAGGCAATGCGGCTTGATAACACGACTCCTACGGCAAAAGCTAAGAAGACAATTAGCATCATCAACAAACCTCCGGCAAAAACCGACCTGCCTCCCCAGGAACCTGCTTCACTCACTTGCAAAGGATACAGCAACCAGACCATCACCGCAGCAACAGCTGCCAGCCAGATCCCCACTATATCCTCAGATCGGTCATAAGCCCCGGACACTGTGCCCGCCACTGGCACGATTTCACACGAAGTCATGGACTCAGCTTCGGCCACAGCTGTTCCGACCTGCTTGCGCTGTTGTTCGTTAAAAAAATAAGTTGCTCGTTGCATAATTTTTTGCTTACCAGGAACCCGATGCCCCACCCCCTCCGGAAAACCCGCCGCCAAAGGACCCACCGCTAAAACCTCCGCCTCCACCATCGCTATCACCAATGGAACTAAGGAAAGCTATCAAAACCGCACCCAACATTCCAAATACAGCAGCCCAAAAAAACCAAGCCCAGCCGCCCGAACCATTTCGGCTAAGGGATACAATGGAAAAAATCAATAAAGCAAAAATGGCAGCAACCCACCACAGATTAAATCCACCTCTCCCCTTTTTTTCACCTGAAAAACTCACTCCTTGCGGCAATTCCAGCTTCCGCCCCATCTTATCCAAGGCCTTGACCCCGGCCACAATGCCAGTAGAGAAATTTCCTTTTTTGAACTGGGGGATAATTTGCTGATCCATGATCTGACGGCAAAGTGCATCTTCACTCCTACCCCATCCAGCCCCCAATTCGATCCTCGCCTTTCTATCATTCTTAGAAACCAGTAACAAGATCCCCGTATTCCAGTAGTTCTCTCCCAGGTTTTTGTGTCCGATCTGCCACTGATCGAAAAGCTCGGCGGCAAAAGCTTCGATACTCATATTATCCCCGCCGTATTTTGCCATCGACTCGATGGTAACAATAATGATCGGTATCGCTTTGTCTGACAACAAACGGTCACATATAGGTTTGATCGTAGATAATGAGACCGGATCAAGCATATCCGCACGATCATTAATAAAATCCCGCTCTCCCGGTGGATCCAGTTCAATCCCGGAAGCAAAGGCAGGAACAAACGAGATCCCCATCAGCAAAAAAACAAAGCAGCTAAACAGACTTGTTTGACAGGGACTTTGTTTCAGCTTTTTGCTCAGATTCATCGATTAACATTCTATCCAGCTCTGCACAAAAGGCCATTATAAATAACCATCTGTTTTATAACGATCAAGCTAACAAGCCCAATCCCTCCCTCACAGGCAAGGCAGAACTCGCCCTATCCTCTCACTTGGAGAAGCGAGCTCCGCGAGACCGTGCCCACACTTTCAATACTCGAACCACCACTCCGTCCCCGCCCGCACCCCTCCCCCCCTCCTCTACCTTTCGACGGGTGCAGGACAAAAAAGTTAGCCATTGCTTATTGAAAGCTACCTTATCACACATCAACCTCATGTCGCCCTTTTAGGGCTGGCAATAAAAACGATTTAACCCCAGCGCTTCGCACCGGGCTATCACATTTTGTCCCTACAGGACAGTTTGCTTTCATCTCTTTTGCACCAACGGTGCTCAATAATATAGCCC
>JASFYY010000110.1:0-27816 GCA_045046875.1 Verrucomicrobiota bacterium
CAACCCGAGCAACCCGAGCAACCCGAGCAACCCGAGCAACCCGAGCAACCCGAGCAACCCGAGCAACCCGAGCAACCCGAGCAACCCGAGCAACCCGAGACAGAGACCTCCTCTCCCCCCAATCAAACCTTCCAGCCATTTTTTCTTCCAGGCCAGGCTTCTCCTGTTCTGGATCGTGCGATCCATGCTGCACCGGTATTTCCAGGCTCCAGCCCCGTTCAGCCACCGCCTTCTCCCAGCTCGACTGAAAATGAGCTTCCTCCAGAAGAACCTGCCGAAATCACCAGCACTTCCCCGGCTCCTTATTCAGGCCCTCAACTGCTGCCTACGGATACACCGACTCCATCACCGCCCGACTCGGAAACTTCTCCGCCAACGCCACTGAGCCCCCATGTAGAAGAAGCCAAAAGCAAAGCGAAATTTCAACTGCCACCTATTCCCAAAAAAGCGCTAACAAAAAACACTGAAACCAAAGCAGACTATCAACCAAGCCCCAAAGCTGGTTTTGCGCGCTTGATCAAAACTTTGATCGTTGTTGCGCTCATTATCTTTGCCGGCATAGGCGCTCTGATCGGCGATTATTATCTCGGCGGCATCGGCATTTTGCACAAACTGCCAGGCTTCACCCCAGCTAGCTCTTTTGTCTCAGCGGTGCTCACCCCTCCGGACATACAAACATCCGAGAGCGATCAAACTGATAACAATCAAAGCGCCGAAACGCCCCCACTTGCTCCCCAGGCAGACACGATTGCTCAAGCTGATCTTGAACCGGTCATCGAAAACGAAAACACTGTCAATGACTCGATTGATACGCCTGCAATGCCCACAGCAGACATTGCTGCGCCAGTCATAACAGCGTCGTCAAATGATGAAAAAGTCGTGATAGCAGACCAAAGCGAGTCTATGGACGGGGTCAAAACCACACTAGTGGAGCCTGCTGCCTTAACGGATACTCCCATCACTGAAAGCGTCAGACCCAATGAAGTAAGCCAGCTTCCAGGGATGGGGGGAAATACATCCACACCTGCGGATACTACTGCCGTATCATCTCCCAAAACGGCTATTGTTATCAAAGATAATCAGAACGTCGATCCTTTGAAGATGAATTTGTCGTTACCTGAGCTTCCTGCCTTCACGGCCGATGCTTCATTGCCTGTAGCCGACCCTAAAGTTACTCCGGTAACAGAAACAGAACCCGGCGCCCTCAAAGCAACGCCTCTCATGGCACGTGCGGTGCCTGTGGATCTGCCCAACGCGATAGTAGAAAAACCAACTGCCTCCAAGTCCCAGGAACATGCGGCATCTGCCAGCTCCCCTCCAACCGCCGAAGCAGGGAAATTACTTACCGAACCACGTCAAATTGCCGAGGCCTTTCTAAAAGCTCCTTCATGGCAAGCTCGCCTACCTTATACTTACAACAGTGAAGCGCTGAAAAAAACCATTGAGGAATACTATCAACAAGATCCGCAGATCGCTATTTCGGACTACAACCTTGAGTTCATCAACATGGAACGCTCTCACACTGACAATACCTTGTTCTATGTGTTTTTTCTGGTAACCAAGGAGCTACCGGATGGTTTCCCTATCATTCTAAGAAGTGAAAAAGGACAGCTCAAAGTGGATTGGGAGATTTTTGCGGAATTCAACGATCAACACTTTAAATACTTCATCAAAGGTGAAGACCGAGGCCCCCACTCCTTGAGAATCATGCTGAAGCGCGCGAGTTATTGGGGGCCGGATAAAGACAAGTTCACCGACCTCAACGACTACCTCTGTTTCGGAATTTCCGCTCCTCCCTTCCCTCAAGAGGGCGAATTTGTTTTCATCAAAAAAGACGACCCTCTGGCCGCTCAACTGGAACAAAGTCTGCCTTGGGGGCAACGCCCCATCAGTGGTATCGTAGCGCTGGAAAAAGTAAAACTTCCCCACGGTGAAGAGCATCTCATCATCAAGAAAATCGTCACCGATGGCTGGTTCAGCCCTGCTGCCTCTCCATAGTCTAGTAATCCGCCGGGACTTTTCGCACGACAATAGTTTTCCATTGTCGGAAGGCATCGATTTCTCCCAGGCCAACAAACCTGCGCTCAATTTATTTAGCTGGAACAACAACAGCTCAGTATTTTACGTGATTGCGTCCCTGCAACATTGGATACTTTCCACTATCCTTTGTATTAGCTTTTTACATCCACCACCTACTGTAATGAAAAAATCGCCAAACCTCGCCTCCCGCCTTCTCTGCCTGACAGCTGTCATTTGCTTTTTTACACAGCTCATCGCTCCTCCATCGATCCAGGCTGCAGATTCAGCTGCTACCAAAGCGGCAACAGACCTTCTCCAGCAAGCGGGAGTCAAAGGAGGTTTTATTATCCAGCTTGGTGCGACCGATGGACAACTGACCAGTGCGCTGGGCAAAGCCGGAAATTATAGCGTTCATGGCCTGGTAAAAGATCAAGCGCAGTTGAGTCAAGCCAGGCAATACCTGCTGAAGCAAGGTGATTACGGCAAAATCTCGGTTGAATGGCTTAAGAATCCCCAACACCTTCCATACATCGATAATTTAGCCAATCTGGTGATCTCGGAAAGCGATCCTGAAAAGCTCGGCATCAGCATGGAGGAGATCCTGCGCATCCTACGTCCCAATGGCGTCGCCATGATCAAATCCGGTGACCAGTGGAAAAAAACCGTGAAAGCCTGGCCAAAAGAGATCGACGACTGGACGCACTACATGCACGGCGCCGATGGCAATGCTGTGGCTCACGACACCGTGGTTGGTCCTCCGCGTCACCTGCAATGGGTCGGCAGTCCGCGCTGGTCACGCCATCATGACCGCATGGCCAGCATGAGTGCTCTGGTATCCTCCAAAGGCCGCCTGTTTTACATCATGGACGAAGGATCCCGCATTTCCATCGAGCTGCCCTCGGAGTGGAAGCTCGTCGCCCGCGATGCTTTCAACGGAAGCATCTTGTGGAAACGCCCGGTCAAAACCTGGCACAACCACCTCTGGCCACTGAAAAGCGGCCCCACCCAACTGGCCCGTCGCCTGGTTGCCGTCGGTGATCATGTGTTCTGCACTCTCGGCATCGACGATCCCGTCACCATGATGGATGCCACCACCGGCGAGACCATTCGCACTTTTGAAGGCAGTGAAGGGGCGGAGGAATTGATCGTTGCCAATGGCAAAATTTTTTTGATGGCAATGAAAAAACCCGGTGAGCTAAAAGACTTCCTGCCCGAATTGAATACCGGCGACCAGGCCCGCATCGCCGCCCGCTACAAATGGAACGAAATCCCGCGGTTACTGATGGCCTTTGATACCAAGACTGGAAAAAAACTATGGAACCAATCGTCGCGTATTTCCCCACTCACCCTCTCTGCCGATGACAAACGTTTGATCTATCATGATGGCAAAAAAGTGGTTTGCCTGTCCCAGACTACGGGCGAGCAGATCTGGACCAGCAAAGCAGCTGACCGGCGTGAAAACGTGACTTTTAACTTCGGCCCGAAAATGGTGCTGCAACGAAACCTTGTTCTATTTGCTGGAGGTGATCGCAAGATGCATGTCTACGAAGCGGCCACCGGCAAAGAACTTTGGACGGCCCCCCACGCCCGTGGAGGTTACCTCTCCCCGGAAGATTTGCTCGTGGTTGGTGACCTCGTTTGGTCAGCCCCAACCACCAGCACATCGGATTCCGGCATCTTCACTGGCCGCGACATTTTCACCGGTGAAATAAAAAAAGAGTTCCCTCCCGATGTCGACACCTATTGGTTTCATCACCGCTGTTACATGGCCAAAGCCACTGATCGTTTTCTGATGCCCTCACGAACCGGCATCGAGTTTGTCGATCCCGAAACCGAACACTGGGATATCAATCACTGGGTTCGTGGCGGCTGCCTCTACGGAGTGATGCCTGCCAATGGGTTCACTTACGCGCCTCCGCACAACTGTGCCTGTTACCCCGAAGCCAAACTTTATGGTTTTAACGCCTTGTCTGCTAACGGACCCAAACCCAATACCGAATCCGAACAACAACACCGGCTGGAAAAAGGCCCGGCCTACGGCAAAATCACCGGGACAGACAAAACCTCTACCAAAGATGATTGGCCGACTTTCCGCCACGATCCATCCCGCAGTGGATTCACCCCTGGCAAAATCCCCGCCGAAGTTAAGATCGCCTGGAACAAGGAAATCGGCGGCGAGTTGAGTGCCGTGGTGATCGGTGAGAACCGCTTGTTTGTCGCCCAAAAGGAACAACACACGGTGCATGCCATCGACGCCACCAACGGTGATAAAATCTGGTCCTACACTGCCGGAGGGCGCATCGACTCACCTCCCGCCCTGTACCAAGGCAGTGTCGTATTTGGATCTGCCGACGGTTATGTTTACTGTCTGCGCGCTTCCGACGGCCAACTCGCTTGGCGTTTTCAAGCGGCGCCTTCGAGCGAACGCCACATGGCTTTCGAGCAATTGGAGTCGGTCTGGCCAGTGCATGGCAACATTCTGATTCAAGACGACATCGCCTACTTGGTTGCCGGGCGCTCAAACTTCCTCGATGGAGGCCTGCGCTTTTATCGCCTCAACGCCAAAACAGGAGAAAAATTGTCGGAAACCGTCATTGATGAAATCAATCCTGAAACCGGTAAAAACATCCAGGATCAAGTCAAAGTCCTGCAAATGCCGGTGGGCTTACCGGATATACTGTCTTATGATGGCGGTTATGTTTACATGCGTTCCCAACAGTTTGATTTAAACGGAAAACGACTCGAGCTCGGCCCTCACTCCGGCGATGCCGCCGAGCAAGGCCGCGATCAACGTGGAGGCGAGCATCTCTTCGCACCGATGAGTTTCCTCGACGACTCCTGGTTCCATCGCGCTTATTGGGTTTTTGGACGTAGTTTTGCGGGCGGGCACAACGGTTATTATCAAGCAGGAAAAAACACCCCCTCCGGTCGGATTCTGGTATTTGATAAACGTGATGTTTACGGTTTTGGAAGAAAACCGGAATACCTCAAATGGACGACTACCATGGAACATCAACTTTTTGCCGCCAGCCGCGAGGCTCCGGAGCAGCCACCCTCTGCCATTGACAACAAAGACAAACGTCGCGGTAAAGGGCCTGCCAAAGGTTCCATGGTGCGGTTTCAAATAACTCCATCTCTCAATCCTACAGGAAAAGCGCTGGTCGTAGAGGCCTGGATCAAACCTGGGAAGAAAAACAGCGGTGTGGTTGTCGCCCGCGGAGGCCCGGCTGATGGTTATGCTTTAGTTTTGAATGACTCCAAACCATCTTTTCTATACCGCAACAAAAATCAATTAAGCTCGGCCACAGCCGATCAGAAAATCAACAAAGAGTGGACTCATCTGCTGGGCTTGATAAACACTGAAAAAGAATTGCAGCTCTACGTGAATGGCAAGCTGGCCGCCTCGGGCAAAGCTCCGGACTTCATTCGCAAAGATCCTGCGCAGGGTTTGGAAATCGGCGCGGATGACGGCAGCCCGGTTGGTAATTACAAAAGCCCCTTCCCTTTTCAAGGCTTGATTGATCAGGTGAAAGTCCACCACGGCTCGATCAGTGAAGAAGAAATCCAACAGAGCTACTCAGCCAAGGCTGATCAACCTGCACTAAAAAATGCCAAACTGATATTAAATTGCTCTTTTGATGAAAGCAAGGCAAACGACTTGTCCGGAATGAAAAATCATGGCCAGGGCAGCGGGGTGAAATTCAGCGACAATGGGAAATTTGGCAAAGCTATTTCACTCACAGGCAAGTCCGGTAAAATAAAAAAGGCCAGCCCCTTTTTGGTCAAACATTATTGGAACAGCGATATCCCCCTGCTCGCCCGCGCCATGCTGTTAGCCGACCGCCATCTCTTTGTGGCCGGGCCACCGGATCTGATCGATGAAGTGGAAAGCTTTAAAAAACTGGCCAACAACGATCCGACGGTTACCAAGATTCTAGCCAAACAAGATGCCGCGCTCAAAGGCAAGGACGGCGCCCTGTTGTGGACGGTATCAGCAGATGACGGAAAAAAACTCGCCCAAATCAAACTGCCCGCGCTCCCGGTTTGGGACGGCATGGCCGCAGCTCGGGGTAAAATCTACATCGCCACCACCGACGGCAAGATCATCTGCCTCGAAGGTAAAAAGTAATTTACTGAGGGCTACGAACTCAGCGCTTTTTTACTGTTCTCGCCCCCGCCACCGTCATCGCCCTTCTCCTTGTCCTCACCAGCAGACTTCACTAATTGGTCAATTACCCCGCGTTTGCGCGGGCCTTTACCCATCATTACTGATAACCAACGGAAGTCGTTGCTGTTGTCCAACATGACCTTCACCATCATGGTTAACGGCACGGCCAAAAACATCCCCACCGGCCCCCACACATAACCCCAGAACAAAACCGACAAAATCACCATCACGGTAGAGATTCCAAATCGATTCCCCAATACCATCGGTTCGAGGAAATTTCCCAAGGCCACGTTGATTGCCAAATAACAAACCATCACGCCCACCGCTGGCCACACCCCGTGCAGAATCAGCGCCAGCATCACTGGCGGCAAGCCCGCCAGGATAGATCCAATTGCAGGTATGTAATTAAAAGTGAAAGCCACCAAGCCCCACAGAACTGGAAAATCGACTTCAAACAGAGTGCAGACCAACCATGCTAAAAAACCAGTCACCATGCTGACCGCGGTTTTGATACCCAGATATTTCTGAATCTCCATCGAAGAATTTCGGAAGCGGCGCAAATCCGGCCCCTTGGCTCGCAGCACCTGTCTCAGCTTGCCGGGATAACGCCCCGATTCAGCCAGAATAAAAGTCATGATCACCAATACAAAAAATGATCGCGACAGCAGCGCGGTCAATCTTCCCACCACCTCGGTTTGACCGATAAAGTCAATGATCAGCTTGGAATCCCAATAACGATTGAACAGCTCATTAAAAGTCCATATCTGAGGCTGGTCTTCAGCGCCCTTTTCTCCAAACTTATCTGCAAAACCACTGAGCGACATCAATTGGGCATCCGCCCAGTCACTGAAACTGCCCACCCGGTCACGCAACAACTCCGCATACTCCAAACGTTTGCCTTGAAACTCGGGGATCACCCCACTGGCGACAAAAACCAGTCCCAACAGAATCATCACATCAAACAAAATGGTCAGAATCACCGCAATCGGCCGTGGCACCCCCCGTCGGTCGAGCCAGTTCAATATCGGCAAACTGAGCACCGCCAAAAACAAACCCAGAATAATAGGGATCAGCATCTCCGAAGCAGCTCGCAGACCTGCCACAATCACCACCACGCATGCCAGGGAGAGTAAAACTTTAAATCCGGTACCGGACTGGGACGACGCAGAGCTTGCCATAGTAAAATTTACAATCGTTTCAATCGCCAGACTCTCAACTGAAATTTATCTGCTATCTTTTGTTTTCCGCTTTCTCTGATAAACTGCCAATGTTTATATTTTCGAAGATTCTAATTGAGAAATAGAACTTCCCCTGCATCTTCGGGCATGGGAAAATCATTTGAATTCGAACCCGTTGAACTGGCCGAGCCGATTTCAACGCCAAATCGTGAGATCAAAACAGAAATACCGGTTCGTGCTTCACAAAGCACGATCGAAATTCTGCGAAAATACGAACCTCTGTCTATGAGCGGTCAACCGCTGGTGGTATGGGACCGTGCCGAGGGAGTTCACGTATTTGATGAATACGGCAACAAGTGGCTCGACTTTTCATCCGGCGTATTGGTAGCCAATGCTGGTCACGCCCGTGATGAAGCCAAAGCTGCAATGCACGAAGTCGCAGACCGCTTACACCACTCGTATTGTTTTCCAAATAAGGAACGTGCAGCGCTTTGTGAATACTTGGTCGAAGAGTGCGCCCCTGAATACATGGATAAGGTGTTTCTCTTGACCACTGGCTCGGAAGCCATTGAATGTGCGATCAAAATCGCTCGTGCTTACGCCCACCAAAGTGGTGGTTCCGAAAAAGATTACATTGTCACTTTCGAAGGTGATTTCCACGGTCGCACTTTGGGGTCACAAATGGCTGGAGGAATTCCCGGACTTAAAGACTGGATCTCTAATCCCGACCCTTGCATGGTAAACGTACCTATTCCCGACGGTTTCCGCGGCAAGGACACTTCTTTTGACGGCTTCCTCAAAGCACTTGAAGAGCAGAAGGTCGAAGCTAAAAACATCGCCGGAATTTGCCTTGAAACCTACCAAGGCGGAACCGCCATTTTGTTGCCGGACGAATATATGCAGAAGCTGCGTGCTTTCTGTGACGAAAACAACATCCTGCTCATTTTTGACGAAGTGCAATCCGGTTTCGGTCGCTGCGGAAAAATGTGGGGATTCCAACATTACGGAGTTAAAGCCGATATGATCGTATGCGGCAAAGGCATCAGCTCAGGCATGCCTCTGTCAGCGGTGATCGGCCACTCTGATTGGATGAACGTCTTTGCTCCCGGATCGATGACCTCCACCCATACCGGCAACCCGGTGTGCTGCGCAGTGGCACTGGCCAACATCAAGCTTCTGATCGAAGACGGCTTGATCGATAACGCCGCCAAGTTGGAAAGCATCTTCAAACAACGCATGGCGCATTTCGAGGAAAAATACCCCGACAATGTCGGACGTGCCGAAGCCACCGGACTGGTAGCAGCGGTGCAAATGGTGCCGGAAAAAGGCAGCCTCGAACCTGACCACGAAACCACCTTTGAAATCATCAAGCATGCCGTTGAACACGGTTTGATGATGTTCGGCCCGGTGGGTCAGGGTGGCGGAACGGTCAAGCTTTGTCCTCCGTTGTGCATCAGTGAAGAACAACTGATCGAAGGCCTTGACGTGCTCGAAGAAGCCTTCGACGCCGTGTGCCTGTCCTAAATCCCCAACACATACAATTCCAAGGCCGGATGCTCAAAACATCCGGCCTTTTTTGTTTCTATAAAAACGTTTAAATTCCCCTGATAAGCAGCCGGTAAAAGTCGCACTCACAGGGGTGCAGGACAAAAAAGTTAGCCATTGGCTATTGAAAGCTAGCTTATCACCCATCAACATCATTTCGCCCTTTTAGGGCTGGCAATAAAACCGATTTAACCCCAGCGCTTCGCACTGGGCTATCACATTTTGTCCTTACAGGACAGTATGCCTTTCATCTCTTTTGCACCAACGGTGCTCAATGAGATAGCCCAGAGCGAAGCACTGGGTAAAAAACCCAATTCTCCCAGCCCTGCAAAGGGCGAAATGCATAGCGAGGTCAGCAACTTAACCATTTTGTCTTACACCCGCTCCACAGGAGGTCGGGTTTTCCTACCCGACGCGCTTAAGGGGAAATGCCGGACAAAAATGTCCACCCTCCTTTATGAAACCCTTCCTCCCATACGCGTTTATCCGCGAAATCCGCGGTAAAACCTCCTATTCCCTACCCTTTCGGCTGCACCGCATTACCGGCCCCTTTCTCCAATTTACCTGGATTCGCAGGATCCGGCTTTTTGCCCAACCTGAAATACCCGGCAGAAGATTTTCCGGAAGCCAATTCTCGGGCATTGATCTTCCACACCCCTTCAACATCATTGGGCGCAAAATCGAGCACCACCGTGCTTTTGCCATGTTCCGTCGACCAATAACCACTGCCCTCGGCCACCCTGCCCTCGGGATCCTCAATCCGAATCTCCAGTGGGATGGCCGCATCCACAGCTTTGCCATCACGATCCAAAACCGAAATCACCACGTTTTTCCGCTCTCCTCTCAGCGCAGTATTTGGACTAAGGACGCTCAAGGAATCAATTTCAGTATCAGTCACCATCAGCATTTTTCCCTCACCAGGCCCCAGGGTCACGTCCAAAACCAACGCATCCTTTTCCTGACGAAAACGCACTGGTCGATGTTTCACCAAGTCGTAGCCAAAACCAGCTTCCCGCTGCAAGCTAACCCGGGCATCCGAAGGCAAACCATTCTCCATCACCCGTCCATGATGCCCCACATAACGTCCGGCTTCCCTATGATCATTGACCAGGAAAACATAGTCCGTATTTTCATAACGCCGACGATAAGGCACCACTTCAGGATTAGAAGTCGCTAAGTAAGACTGGTAAGTGGCCTGCTGCAAAGCTTTTCGCAGGACTCCAGCACGTTTCATCAACTCCGCCTTGTCCTTGAACGCCACTCCCGTGCGTTTATAACTTTCTATCAGAATATCAGCTTTTAAGGCCGGGCTCAAATTGACATCCGCGATCACAATTCCACCTTTCTTTTGAAACGCTTTGATCTTCTCGAAAACCGATTGTGTGAGCACATCACAATCCGGCATCACCAGAATTTTATAACCCTGCAAACCTTTCTCCAGAATCGTTTCATCATAAAAAACATCCGCCTGCAAACCCGCCCACTGCATCACTTCATAAGCATCACCTATCCAGCCTCCATTCCAACCGTAAGTGCCACGTCCGGCATACATCTGAGCCGCAAAACTTTCATAAAAAGCAATATCGCTTTTGACCCCTGGTATGGTTTTTAAAGTCGGCCCCAAAGGTTGGGCGACCTCCTTGATCAAACGAGCCAACTCATGTTGAGTCTCCGCATGAGTGTAACGGTAACCTCCATCAGAATCCGTCGGCACCAGCGATGCCCAGCCATGATACATGATGCCTTTGATCGGACGTGCGATCTTAGTCCAGAAAGCCTCTCGCAACTGCATCGGCGGAATAGTAATAAAAGGTGCCTCCGGTTGTTCCCGCTCCCAGGCAGCTTGCCAATCAGGCCTTTTTTTTCCAGCTTTGGCCATCGGAGCGGTTTGTGATCGATACCAGATAATCTGGGTCATCTTCATCACATCCTGTTGGTGCGCCGCTCCACCTGCCATCGTCAACAACTCGTCTGTCGCCAATCCAATGCGGATCGGGTCAGGGTAAGAGTAGGTCCACTGCGAAATGACATCCACATCCCCACCGGATCCATAAGTGGTCGCCACCCGAACCGCAGGGTCATACCAAGTCCAGAAATCCGAACGTTTGGAAGTTTTTAAACCGCGGTTCAATTCACTGTTCAAGTTGTTCCAACCATCCCCTTTTTTCCAAAACCAGCGATAATAAGTGTAGATCGGATCATCATCGGCAATGACCCGGTTTGCAGGAAAGCCCTTCAGTTTGGAATACTTCACTCCCCGTTGAGTGATCACTTCTGCCGGTATATCAAGCCCACTGGCAGCACGGAAAGCCTCCCTATCATGTTTGTGAAAACACGGTCGCGAGTGGCCACGCACTTCCGTATGCAACAAAGCCCCTCCATAAGCCGGCAGGTCGCCATAACCATTGGCCATCGACACCCCTGCATTATAACAAAATTTTTGAATCTCTGGAAACAGCCCGCAGATGTCTTCACGTCCGACGAAGGGTTTGCCCTCACGATCCACTCGCTGATATTTTTTATCACTACGCAAATAAGTCGCCGGAGCCGACTGCGAAGTGAAAGTCAATCCCTGCGCCAATGCCCGGTCAAGCTGTTGACGGGTTTCAGCTAGGCGTTCTTCCGTATTCGGCGCGATTGCTTCTCCCGCTTGCCAAATCGTCCCATAATTCGAGCGTGGCCCCATCGCGTGCGTGAAACCAATTTCCTTGAGCCGATCCAATTCCTTCAAACCGCTTCCCCACATCAAAATCGGAAACTCCTTGGGTAATTTCCTCGCCACGATGTTGACTGGAAAAGATTCACTTGCCTCAAAATTATCTTTTTTGGAACTGGAGAATACCGCCGTAATCTGGTAGCTATCGGGCCGCATGCTGGTATCCAGTGGAAAAGAAATTTCACGGAACTTACCCGGTGCCAGTTCTGGAATCTCTGCCGACTGCAATTTCCGGGTATCAATAGCGAGCGAAAATTTCGATTTCTTTAAAGGCTTGCGTTGTAAATTGGTCATTCGAAAACGCAAACCAACCTCTTTTTCCATTCGTCTAAAAGTCTGGCGATCCGATACTCGCTCGATACGCACCGGACGAAACTCCAATACCCCGTTCGACAAGCGCACCTGGTCAATGCGACCAGGGAAACCGTGATAATTGCTACCATAACGATCTCCTATCGACAGATCCTTGTTACCTGCAGCGATGCTGCCCAAGCCTTCCACTCTCTCTCCTCCCTCCAGCTGACCATCGACAAAAAACTGCACCAACCCCGCACCGTCATAAGTAAAAGCAATGTGATACCATTGATCCGTTTCCATTTTCACCCGCTTGGACTGCCAGGTCACCGATCTGCCGCCAAAACCGAGATCAAGTCGTAAGACCTTCATACTACCTTCTTTGCTACGACCAAAAGAAAGTTTGTAGTCCGTATCCGAAACGTATTTTTTATCCAACAACACCGCACCAGAATAACCCTCCATTTTTTCTCCCGGACTGATCCACATTTCCACCGTAAAGGCTCCCTCCGGCGATAAGGATGGATGATTTTTAACCATCACCGCATGGCGTTCATCGATCACCGGCCAGCCGGAGAAAGATTCCAGGCACTTGCCAAATTTCCCCTTGGCATTGATCTTGCCGCCGCTCAATTTGCCTAACAACCCTTTACCCGAATCATCCTCAATCACCGCCAACTCCTGCGCCGCCTTTCCATCAAAAGACCACAGCGCGATCACATGCGCACCTTTGGCATCCGCCCCCTTGTAGGCCTGCTGCCACGGTTGCTGCAAATTGACCTCGACCGTCTCCTTTTTGTCAGGAAGCGCCTGTGCCAGCAAGGGGGAAAAGCTCAATAATGCGATTAATAATGTCCATCGGTTATTCATACAAAAATAGTCTTACCTGCAATCCCCCTACCCGCAAGCTTCTTGCAAATTTGTTATCAGCGCAGATAGCTACCCCGAACACATAACGACCATTGTAGGGCGAGCGCTCCGCTTACCCAGTGCCAAGAACAGCTTAAATCAGACCTTTGGCTGTAGTCCCCCATCCCTATTCGCGTTTATTAGCGTGCAATCTTGACCGCCGAAGCCTCAGCGAAGGAGGTTCGCGCTTCCCACCCCGCCAGCTTCAAGAAAGTGGCGAACTCGGGCTGAAGTCCCCCGCATGATACGAACTTCTCACCAAAGGCCCCGAAGACACATGAATAAAACCTTTGCCCAAAGCCTGTTCTTTCAACTGGGCAAATACATTCGGGTGGATGTATTCCACCACCGGCAGATGATTTGCCGACGGCTGCAAATATTGCCCCAGGGTCAATACCTCGACCCCATGCTCACGCAAATCATCCATCGCTAGCAATACTTCATCCACACTCTCCCCCAATCCCAACATCATCCCGCTTTTGGTGGTCGTTTTTTGCTCCAATGATTCAGCCATTCTTTTAGCCTGCTGCAGCACTTCCAAAGAACGGTCATATTTCGCTCGCGAACGAACCAAGGAGGTCAGCCTCTCAACCGTTTCCAAATTGTGATTGAACACCTCCGGCGCTGCTTCCATCACCGTCAAAATAGCGTCGTTTTTGAGATTGAAATCTGGCACCAAAACCTCGATCACCACCTCGGAACCCTTCGCCCTCACCGCTCGAATCGTATCGGCAAAATGTTGTGCCCCGCCATCCGCCAGATCATCCCGCGCCACCGCTGTGATCACCACATGTTTCAAACCCAGTCGATGACAAGCTTCGGCAACCCGCTCCGGCTCGTCAATTTCAAGATCAAAGGGTTTGGCCGTTTTGACCGCACAAAACCCACAGGCACGAGTGCAGCGATCCCCCGCGATCATGAACGTCGCCGTGCCCTGTTCCCAGCATTCCCAGCGATTGGGGCACTGCGCCTCCTCACAAACCGTGACCAGCTTCAAGTCCGATACCATCGCCTTGGTCGACCAGAACGCCGGGTTGCTTGGCAAATTAACCCTCAACCACTCAGGCTTGCGTTCTCTTTTCCTGACGGCTTTCCCGCTGACTTGATCAATCCCATTCTCCATTCTATCTCCTAACTTCTAAGTCCTTAGAATTCACCAATGTTGGGGAATCGGTGGATCCACCGTCCACTTACGATACCGTTCACCAATAAACTTTGCCAGTTGAGCTTGATTGCCGCGCCCATTGCCCTCGATCTCCATCGGTTCACCAAATTCAAAATGCACCGGACACTGGGGGCGGATTTTACCGAAGTCCCGAACTTTCCAACCGTCCGAGCCCCAGGCATCGGTGCGCAAAGCAATCGGCACCACCGGCACCCCTGCCCGCTTGGCGATCTTCACCGCGATCGAATTGAACTTATCTTGAACAAATGCCGTCGTCCTTTTCCCCTGAGGAAATACCACCATCGAAACCCCCCGTTCCAACCGTTCAACACCACCAGTCAGCATCTTTTTCAAATCCTCCCGCGGACTGGAGTAGTTCACCACCACCGGATCACAGGACTCCATCACATGTTTGAAAATCGGATATTCTATCAGACTTTGTTTGACCACAAAAGTGACATCCAGATGCGGTTGGATAATAGCCGGCAG
The DNA here is from genome assembly GCA_045046875.1 of Verrucomicrobiota bacterium. Taxonomy (GTDB): domain Bacteria; phylum Verrucomicrobiota; class Verrucomicrobiia; order Verrucomicrobiales; family DEV007; genus JAADHD01. The sequence continues at coordinate 14,484 of JASFYY010000110.1, forward strand.
CACAAAGGTCTCCAAAGTACTCATGTGATTCCCGACAAACACACAAGGCGACTTGATCCGCTTGAGCACATCGACGTTTTTTATCGTCATGCGCACCCCGGCGGACTCCAGTGCACGGGTGATTCCACGACTGCTTGCTGCCCAGGCGGCACGACCATAAAGCCCCTTTTCAGCCATTCTTGCGGCTTTGAGCACCACAAAAAACGCTTTGGGATAATAAACCAAACTGGGAAACAGCTTCGATAACAAGCTCGCTGCTTTATCCGAGGTCTGATAATCTTCTAAAATTTTATCGCTTGCAGGCCACATGATGATGAAAAATACACTTATCCAATATTGTCATGGGCAACTTTCAAAGCGAAGCCCACAACAGGAATGCGTGAAAAGAACCCACGCTCGACCTCTTTTCAAGCCCCAAGTCACGAGAATTGCTTCCGCGCTGCCTGAGCATCCTCTGCCCAGCACTTAAACTGGAACCATTTTGATCGGATACGCTCCCTTCGAGTTCCATTGCAGCGCATAAAGCGCCCCTTCGTCATCCACGCACACATCATGTACATGCTGAAACCAGTCGCCCACTTGGTACATCGACTGCAATTGACCTTCTTTGTCATACACCGGCGCGCTGCCCCCGGGATTGGAGACCACTTTGTTATTGTCATCAATAATGGTCACAAACCCAGATGACTTGCTCCGCTTGCCCGTATCCGGATCCTTCGACCAGCAAACTCCGGCATATCCGTGCCCCTGATGAAACACGCACTGCCCCGCGTAAGCTCCCGGAAGAGCAAGTTCAAACAAATATTCTCCCGCCAGGGTGAACCATTTCAGCTTTTGCTCTGAACGAGAGCTAACCACCAGTTTAGGGTTTTCCGGGTTCCTATTATCTATGGAAATGCCATGGGAACTTTTTAATCTCGCTTGAGGATTAGGATCCAAAGCGCCTCCAAATCGGCGAATGTATTTACCGTTATGATCGTATTGCAAAACCCAGTTAGAGCCATAACCATCCGCCACATAGACATCTCCCGTGGGTGCCACCGCGATATCGCAGGGTTGAAAAGGCTCCCCAGGTTCATAAGCCCCCACCGTCACCGGATGCCCCAGAGTGAACACATGTTTCCCCTCAGTGGTGATTTTCGAAACCCTGCCTTGCTCCCGGCTCGCTTTGCCATCATCCCCGCGCACCATCCATCCTCCATCGGCGATATAAAAAAACTCCTCCCCGTTTTCATCAAAAACCTCCAAGCCGTGGGCTCCCGGATATTCCGTTCCCCACGAGTGCACCAACTTCCCGCTCTTGTCATAAATCAAAAAGTTGTTCCTCACTCCGTCACACAAAGTGTGCAACAGGCCGTCCTTGGTCTGCACCATTGCGTGGCAATTCACAATCGGGTATTTGCCGGCATCCAGTTTGCCCCATTGTGGTAAAACCTTGAATCGACGTGAGCCGTGTCCAATCACAACTTCCTCTGCCGCGTTCACTTGGAGCGGTCCGGCGATCCCCGCTGCAGCAGCGCCGCTGAGGGTGGATAAAAAACGCCGTCGACTGGGGTGGGGTGAAGCCTTCATAACAAAAGATGGCGGCTTTCCACTAAAATTCAATATCTCTATGCCCCTTCGAGTGTAAGGCATCCCTGGCAAAACCGCGAATGCACTTGTTTGCATCGAATCCTTTGCATTTGTCCTTACCTTCTGATAAGGGTTTTGCTGCTTTAAAAACCATCCCCATCATTTTGAATCCATCCACTCCTTCTCCTGATCGCCGCCGCTTACTTGGTCGCCTGTTTTTTGGCATGTTCGTTTTTGCCCTTGTGATGGGACCGGGCCCTGGTGTTTACCTTATCAATCCCGACCCCGGCGACCCCGAAGCCCGGCGATTTATTTTCGGCATGCCTATCATTTACGTCTGGGCCTCCTTTTGGTTCATCGTCCAGGCCTCATCCGTTGCCCTCGCTTACGTTTTCATCTGGAACACCGACTCGGACGATTCCGCTGCCGAGCATCCCTCAACTACTGACGCTTAATGAAACTCCTGCCTCTATTTGCACAAGCTCCAACAGCAGCGGCTGAAAAAGCATCTTCTGCTGATCTCAGCTCCATCGGAATCATTGTGATGATCATTTACATGATCGTCTTGTTGGCACTCGGTGTCGTCGGCTGGTTGCGCAGTAAAAACACCGAGGAAGATTTCTATCTTGCCGGCCGCGGCCAGGGTTTCCTAGTCACCGTCATGACCATCATGGCAACCTTTTTCTCCAGTGCCGCTATTCTTGGCATCCCAGGTGGAGTTTATAAAGATGGTACGGCCTTCATGTTATTCGCCATGAACCTTCCCTGCGCCGGTGCCTGTATTTATTTGCTGGGATCAAAAATCCGTCGCATTGGCCAAAAACGCAACTACGTCACCCAGGGGGACATGATTTCCGACTATTACGGTGACATTCCCGCCATCCGCATCGTCGTCGCCATGATTGGCTTTTTCTACGTGCTGCCTTACATCATCATGCAGATCAAAGCCGGGGGTTACCTCGCCCAGGGCATGTTCCCCAACGCTGCCGACTTAAACGTCTTTGGTCACTCCATGCCTATTTTTCAAGTGGGCGCCACCACCCTCTCTCTGGTCACCATGTTTTATGTTCTGATCGGCGGCATGCGCTCTGTCGCCTGGACCGATGTTTTGCAAGGCGTGTTACTTTTGGGAGGCATGATTCTCGCCGCCGTCGCCGCCATCATTTCCATGGGTGGTTTTAGTGGTTATTTTGCAAAAGTAGCCGAACTGCCACCCGAAGCCTTGTCGGTCCCCGGCGCAACCGGTGCCTGGCCAGCATGGAAGCTCATGAGCGTGGCGGTCTTCGCCTCGATAGGATCTCTGGTGCAACCCGGGCAATGGATCCGCATGTACGCCGCCAAAAACGACCAGATCCTCAAAAAAAGCGCCCTCATCTTCGCCGTGGTACTGCCCTCGTGTTTTTTATTCGGCATCATGCTCGTCGCCCTCGTCGGGCGTGCCATCTACCCTCCCGAAATGATCGATGGAGAACTGGTCGCGCACTCTTTTGTCGGAGAGTTCGACCAGATCGTCATCGTCATGATCAAGGAGCAACTCCCCGCGATGATGGGCGGAATCGGCTTGATCCTGGTCGCCGTCCTGCTGGTCGCGGTGCTCGCCGCCTCCATGTCCACCGCTGACAGCAACCTGCATGCGCTGTCCGCCGTTTTCACCCGTGATATCTATGATCGCATGCTGCGCCCCGGCGCTACCCAAAACGAGCGCGCCTGGATCAGCCGTGTGGTCATCGTTCTTGCCACCCTATTGGCGTTATGGCTGGTCAACGCTGGCCATGACAACGAAAAATTTGCACCTTTGAAAATGATCGCCAGCCTGATGTTTGCCGCGATCGCTTTCTCCTGCCAATTACTGCCCGCCACCGTGGACATGCTCTTCATTCGCAAAGGCACCCGCGCCGGAGTCCTCGCTGGCATGATCGCAGGAGTGGTCACGGTCTTTCTTTTCACCCCCTTCGCTCCCGCCGCCATTGGAGAAACGGTCAAACCCCTGACCCGTAATCTCGACCTCGGCCTGATCGGATTCACGGTGAATGTGATCGTCTTTGTCCTGGTATCAAAACTCACCCCGGCGCTTGATCAAAAACACATCGCCGCGCTGAGCAAAGACATGGACACCCGCTAGGTCAAACACACCGCGATGAGCACTCTACGCGTAATCAACATCGATTTCCATGTCGTCCACATGCGGACGCGTTTTCCGTTTCGTTACGGCATCGCATCGATGTCCGATGTGCCTCACATCTTCCTGCGTGCCGAAGTCGAAATCGATGGTCAGACCTCCATCGGTATCAGCTCCGAAGGCCTGCCTCCCAAGTGGTTCACAAAAATTGCCGATGCCACGGCCGAAGACGAGCTGCAAGCCATGCTCGAAAGTATCACCCGAGCCGCCGATCTGGCCGAAGCGATGGATCAACAAGTGAACTTGTTCGATTTTTGGAAACAGCTTTATCACCAACAAAGCGAATGGGCAAAACAACATCAAGTGCCTCCCCTGCTCTCTCAGTTTGGAGTCAGCTTAGTCGAACGTGCTCTGATTGACGCCTTCTGCCGAGCCAAAGAAGTCCCCTTTGCCCATGCGCTCGCCCAAAATCTGTTTGGCATCCAACTCGACGAGCTACACCCGGAACTCGACAGCCGCAGCCCCGCTGACTTTTTGCCAGCTCCCGGCATACAGGCGGCCACCCTCATTGCCCGTCACACCATTGGTCTGACCGATGCTCTCACTGAGATCGAAATCAGTGACGAAGAGCGCGTCAATGACGGGCTGCCCCAGGCTCTCGTGGATTGCATCGAGGCTTACTGGGTGAACTGGTTCAAAATCAAACTGTGCGGAGATCTGCAAACCGATCTCAATCGCATGGCCGCCCTGGCCGATCTTTTTGCCCGTCATGTGCCCGCTTACCACTTCACCCTCGACGGCAACGAACAATTCACCACGATTGAATCCTTCCGCGAGTATTGGCAGCAATGCCTCGCCGATCCACGGCTGAAAGAATTCCTCTCGCCGTCACACCTGCTGTTCATCGAACAGGCCCTGCATCGGGACGAAGCCCTTGCCCCGCATGTGGCTGACGGGCTCGCAGCCTGGCCAGATGCGCCACCACTCATCATTGACGAATCCGATGCCAGCCTGCAGTCCTGCGCCCGTGCGCTGGAACTCGGTTACGCCGGAACCAGTCATAAAAGCTGCAAAGGCGTGTTCAAAAGCATCGCCAACGCCTGTTTGCTAAAACATCGGGCGCAACACGCCCCTGACGACCCACTACCCATTCTCAGCGGTGAAGACCTGGTCAATGTAGGGCCGGTTGCCCTGTTGCAGGATCTCACCGTCATGCACGCACTGGGAATCAAACACGTGGAACGCAACGGCCACCACTACATGCGCGGACTCAGCGCCTTTCCGCCAGCCGTGCAGGATCAGATCCTGATCGACCACGCCGACCTCTATCACCCGGGGCCGGAGCAGATCCCCACTCTCGACATCCAGCAAGGCAAAATCAAAGTGCAAAGCCTGCTCGACGCCCCCTTCGGCACCAAGTTCCGCATCGACCAAGTCATGCCCGACTGGCAATGGCTGTCCTCGGACGAAATCAAGCTATCCCATTTGATCGCTCCCTAGAGCTTCAGCGGGCATCAAAAGATCTTCTTCCGCTAGCAAAAATTCCGGTTTACAAATCCATAAAACCGTTTAAATTCGGCGCTCCAAGAGCACTATCAATCGCCGTAGGTCCCTGGGTTCTGGTCAAAAACCAGTAACAACTGCTCTCCAGGGGAAACCCGGCAACCAAAAAAAATATGTCAGACACAGTTAAATTAGCTCGTTTCGAGATCCCAAACCGTCTTGTTAAAGACGAAGATACCGCCACCGATACCTTCGCCAAGTTCACCGCAGAACCTTTCGAAGCCGGATACGGCCACACCATCGGCAACTCACTTCGCCGGGTTTTGCTTTCCTCACTTGAGGGAGCCGCCATCACTTCCGTACGCATCACCGGTGCCCAGCACGAATTCACCTCGATTCCCGGCGTGAAAGAAGATGTGACTGAGATCATTCTCAACTTGAAGCAAATCCGCTTCAAACATTTCGAAAACAAAGAGCCTGCGACTCTTTCCATCAATGTCACCAAAGACGGCAAAGTGACTGCGGGTGACATTGAAGCGATTTCCCAATACGAAATCGTCAACAAAAAGCAGCTTATCTGCACCCTCGACCGCAAAACCAAATTTCAAATGGAAATGGAAGTTCGTGTCGGTCGTGGTTTTAACACCGGTGAAGACAACAAACACCCGGAAATGCCAATCGGCGTGATCGCCATTGATTCGATTTTCTCACCCGTTCGCCGGGTCAAATACGCAGTGGTCAACACTCGTGTCGGTCAGCGCACCGACTACGACAAGGTCATCCTCGAAGTCACTACCGACGGCCGCATGGATCCGCCGGATGCCCTGCTTCAGGCTTCTGCTATTCTGCGTCGTCACTTGGACGTGTTTGTCGACTACGACGACGATCTGGTGGAATTCGAAGAAGCACCGGAATCACAGAGCGAAGAAAACGCCGAGTTGAAGAAACTGCTCAATATGAGCGTCAACGAAATCGAGCTTTCGGTTCGTGCCGCTAATTGCCTGAACAACGCCAACATCACATCGGTTGGACAACTGGCAATGAAAAGCGAAGCAGAAATGCTCAAATACCGTAACTTCGGTAAAAAATCGCTTAACGAAATCAAAGACAAACTGGCTGAGCTGGGACTGTCTCTGGGAATGGCTTTCGATCCAGTTCTGCTGGAAACTCCTTTTGGAGCTCCTCTGCTGGCCACCGAAGCGAAACCTGACGAAGGTCCGGGCCTCGCATCGCTTATCAATCAAAACATTTAATCTTTAGTAAAACAGACTCATGAGACATAGACGCAAAACCGTCAAACTGCAGCGATCTACCGCACACCGGAAGTCCCTGCTTGCCAACCTGACCTGTAGCCTGATCGAGCACGGACGCATCAAAACGACTTTGGCCAAAGCCAAAGCCCTGCGCCCGGTCGTCGAACGCATGGTGACACTGGGTAAAACCAATACCTTGCACACTCGGCGCCGGTCGATCTCCCTGCTTGGCAGCAACCAACTGGCACAGCGCTCCACCAAAACCTTGTTCGAAAAAATCGCCCCGGCATCAGCAGATCGCCAGGGAGGTTACACCCGAATCACCAAACTCGGTCAACGCCAGAGCGACTCCGCTCCGATGGCTTTCATCGAGTGGGTCGACGTGCCACACGCAGGCGCCGAAGACGAAAATGATCTCAGCGAAGACAGCTAAAACTACTTCGTTTCAACGATCAAACAAAAACGCTCTCTGGAAACAGAGAGCGTTTTTGTTGGGCTAGCCCCTTTCCAATTACTCAAAAAGTTGACCCCGTCCGACCACTCAGGCGGAATGTAAAACAATTGCACTCGCGATCTCTACTCCCTATCAATCATCATACAACCCAGGCAGAATTCTACTCAGCCCAACACTTGCCACCAAAAACTTTTCAGAGGCCTGCTTAATTTCCCCCAAATTGTAAGTCTGGGTTTTCTTATCAAACGAGCCCACCACTTCTTGATCGGTGACATTAATAATGTCAAAATTTCCGCGCAAATTTTTCATAAACAAATGACAATCAGGCCCATAATCCGGTTTTAAAATACTCGTAAACTCGGACACGCCTTTCCCAGCAGTTGGATCAATCAACAAGTGTTTCGACCTACCCCCGTCATAATAGGCAACCGCATAGGTCTCACGTTTTGTTCTCAGTAGTTTCAAACTGACGTCAAAACGCATCTCCTCACTGGGATCCAAATAGGAATTGAATTTAACTTCATTGATAACCCAACTGGCCCGAATGCTCCACGCATTTTCCCCGTCAATTTTCAAGCTATGCCCACCAAGCACCTTCAGCTTCATATCATTTCTTCCCTCATTCCACCTCTTATTCGCGTCTATTAGCGTGCAATCCTGACCGCCGAAGCCTCAGCGAAGGAGGTTAGTGGTTCCATCTCATTCACTTAAACATCGGGTCATCCGGGTTCCCCTGTGACAACAAATACGCCAACAAATCCAACACATCATCCTTGCTCAAGCTATAAGTCAAACCCGGCGGCATCATCGACACTTCCGATTCCTTCTGCCCCTTTAAATCCTTGCGATCGATACTCACCGTATCACTAGGGTCAATCATATTCACATTCACCTGGATTTTATCCCCATTCAGATTCATGATCCGCCCGACAATCGAAGATCCATCCTTTTTAGTAAAAACCGTCGCCCCGTATTGGTCACTGATGACCTTACTCGGCTCAATAATCGACTCCAATAAATCGCGCGGGCTGAACTTGCCTCCCGCACTGGTCAAATCCGGTCCGATCGCCCCGCCCTCCTGTTTGAATCGATGACAAGCAAAACAAGTGCCCGCGCCGAACATCTGACGGCCGTTATTGAAACTGCGCCCACTCTCCAAACCCACATTGATCACATCATCAAAATCGGACACCTTCCACGCTTTGACAAAACTGCGTGCTTTAAAGGTGAATTGTGGTGTTTTGCTGTCTGGTTTTGCCTCGATCAGTGCCTTCAAGGCCACCTTCTCTTCTTCCGACAAATTAGCCAGGGCGTCTTTCTTCATATTCGCCACAAACAGACCAAAACTCGCCCCGCCTTTATAACCTGCCGCCAAGGTGAACCATTTGAAAAAATCCTCCCGCAGCGGCCTTACCCAACCTGTTTTCAAATGACGCAGAGACTTGGCATAAGCCATTTGCTCTTCCTGCGAAGGAGCAGATTTTAACAGTGCAATGCCTTTCGCAGCCGCATTCGGAGCTTGCAAATAAACCAGCAATTGCAACAACTCGGAATTCAGTTCCGGTGAGTTCGCTGGCAAAAAAGCATCCAGGCGGGCAGTGGTTTCCTGCCGGGTTTTATCATCCGGCGCGCCCATCCGGATAAAAACCAAACTGTAAGCCCTGACCAAATCCACCCGTCGTTTTTCGCTCAAAGCTTTCCAATCGATCTGGTGCAATCGCGCCAACAACTTAACTTGCAGGGACGGATCCCCGTGCCGTGCCAATGCGATCGCTCCGTTGATCGCCGCCGCTGGATCTTTCTCCGTCAATACCCGCTCCTGCCATGTCATCACCGGCTGACTCTCCACTGCAATTCGCGCAGCAAACCGCAGAAAACGATCAGGATCCCCCAAAAACGGCCAGGCTCTTGCCAGAGCCTGGGGATCTTTTTTGCCATGAAAAGCTTCCAGGCTTTTTCTCACATCAGCAAGTTTGCTCGCAGGCACTCCAAGATTCTCTCCCTGCTTTTCATCGCCCACATAAGTCACTCGATACAAACCCGATTGCACTCGACGCCCTCCCACAGTGAAATACATCGCCCCATCGTTCGGGTGAATCAAAATATCGGTCAAAGGCAGTGGTCGGCCAGTGATGAACTCTTCAAACTCCGCCGTATAACTTGCCCCCCTGGGTTCCAAATGCACCGCATACAGCTTGCCGTAACTCCAGTCACAGGCGTAAAAAGCATCTTGATATTTCTTTGGAAATTTAGCCCCAAAACCAAAACCCACTCCAGTCGGAGATCCCGGGCCAATATCCAACACTGCCGGCAAACTGTCAGGATAATATGCAGGCCATTTGCCACCACCATTGCGCCAGCCAAACTCTGCTCCACTGGTCACATGATTGATCCTCGTCGGTCGGTACCAAGGGGTGTTCATGTCCCACTCCATGTCAGCATCATAAGTGAACAGTTCCCCATTACGGTCAAAAGCCGCGTCATATTGATTGCGAAAACCCGTGGCGATCAATTCCCAATTTTTACCATCGGGGTCGGTCTTGGCGATCCAGCCACCTGGAGCCTTGGTGTTTTTCATGAATCCCTTACCATAAGGACGCGGCAACAACTGGTCTTCGTCCCACACCTGCGGCACCCGCGAGGCATTGAGATCGGTCACCGGCGTCTGGTCACCAATCACCACGTAGAGCGATGCGCCATCCGGTCCGAGCAAAACCGCATGCGGCCCATGCTCCCCTCCCGCATCGGCAAATTTGCGTAGCAACTTCACTTGGTCGAATTGATCATCGCCATTGGTATCTTTTAGCCGATACAAACCACGTCCCTGGTTGACCTTGCCATTCACCACCACATAAAGGCTATCAAAAGCAAACAGCAGCCCCTGCGCTTCGCCAATATCGAGATCAATTTTTTCGATATCCCCCTGAGACAAAGTCTCGCCCGGCTTAGGCGGATTCATTCGATAGAGAGTGCCATACTGGTCAGAAACAATCAACCTGCCGCGGTTGTCATAACACATGCTCACCCACGATCCCTGCTCCTCCTTCGGCACCGAATACAACAGCTCCACCTTGAAGCCTTCTTTCACCTTCAACTCCGCCACCGGCGTCGCATGTGATGCCGAGTTTTGCTGAGCTCGCCCAAAGCCGATCAAAGCGATGAACAAAAACTGATAGAAGAAAAATTTAAGGAACTGTGTGAACATGAAAATATAGGGATAAATGCTTTCCGTCTAATTGAGGAAAGCATTGAAAATACGTTTCTACAAGAAACGTATTCACATAATCAGCGATTCATTCTGAATACTTACTCCTGAATTCTACCTCCTGAATTCTGAATTATTCCCCCTATCCCAATACCCATCCCTTACGATACTCCCTACCCAGATACTTCTCCGCATCCGGTGCATTCGGGAACTTCATATTCTTCGCATCCCATTCGAGTTTTTTACCCGCCCGGAATGCCACATTGCCAAGATGGTTAGCCTCGGTCAAAGGGCCGGCATAAGAAAAAGGTGAGCCCGTTGGTGAGCCGGTCTTACAAGCCAGTATCCACTCTTCATGATGACCCGGCGATTTGGCAATCGTTTGCGGAGGATACTGGAAATCTTTAAAGTCCGCCTCCGGCAATAAAAGGTGTTTGCTATAATCAGCCAGAAGCATTCCTTTATCGCCAATAAACAGAGTTCCGTTGGCCCATTGGGGAATTCCCTTTTCATGCCAGATTTTAGGTTTCTCAGAACCCTGATGCCAAGTCAATGAAACCGGCGACATGTTGCCCCGGGCTCCATATTCATATTTGGCCCACATCGATGCTGGCGCGATTTCCGCATGCGCGGGTGGCCCTCCTGCCTCGATCGAGAGTGGCGCGTCCAGGTTCAAAGCCCAGAATGGCAGGTCGTTACGGTGACTGCCCAAATCCGACATCGTGCCGTTGCCAAAATCCCACCACCGATACCACTTGGGTCCAGGGAAATACACATCGTTATAAGGGCGGAACGGAGCTGGCCCCACCCACAGATCCCAATCCAAAGTATCCGGCGGAGTCATCGCCTCCTTAGGTCGTTCCTGGGTCGAAACGATGTCCTTGTTTTTCTTCGCATCCTCCGGCGATTGCCAGCCCCAGGCCCGTGACACCCAAACGTGCGCCTCCGTCACCTTGCCAATCGCTCCCGACTGAACCAGCTCGACCACTCGGCGGTAGTTTTCGCCCGCATGAATCTGGGTTCCCATTTGAGTGGCCACACCGGCATCAGCGGCGGCTTTAGTGATGATCCGCGCTTCGTGCACATCACGGGTGATCGGTTTTTCACAATAAACATGTTTTTTCTGCTGCAAGGCAGGCAGCGTGGCAAAAGCATGGGTGTGCTCGGTGGTACTCACCACCACCGCATCAAATTCACCCTCCTTGAGCTTGTCGTAAAGAGATCGAAAATCCTTGAAGGTTTTGGCTTTGGAATGTTGCTGTTTGGCTTTAGCAAGATTCACCGCATTCACATCACAAAGAGCGACAATATTTTCCTCGCTGACTTTTTTGAGGTTGCTGCCACCCCGGCCTCCGACCCCAATAACCGCTACATTCATTTTGGAGGCTGGCGACTGGCAGGAAACAATGGCCGGAAAACCCAATGACGCCGCTCCGACGGAAACACCTGCTTGAAGAAACCGCCTGCGTGAGGCGCCTGATAGAGAGGGGGATTTTTCTGATATCATAAGGTGGACAATCTAAAGACCATTGCCCCTTCAGGTCAAGCCTTCCCTTGATTTTCAGGAGAAAAGCAACAGAAAACAAAGTAATTGCTCTGGTTCCGTAAAGATACCAGCAAGCAAAACTTGCTTGCTGGCTCTCGAAGAATCAATTTACCCCTCGAACACCAAACCCATCTTCCCCATCCCCTTATGAAAGCTGCCCGTATCCTACGCGAAAAAATCGCCAATCAAGACCATATCACCACCGGCGCGCTGTGCACCTTTCACTTTTGGCCCGGCCTGGTGGAAATAGCGATGAAAGCCGGACTCGACTACCTGATCATCGACCTCGAGCATCTCACCTTTGACGCCACCATGGTCGCCGAAGCCTGCGCCATCGGTCGGCGACAGGACTTTCCCATCCTCATCCGGCCTCCTGCTGCAGAATTCACCCCCGTCCGGTTGGCCTTGGATCTCGGCCCTTGCGGTTTACTGATCCCCTACGTCGAATCCCTCGATACCATGGCAACCGTGCAAGACGCGGTATACATGCCCCCCCGTGGGCGCCGTCGCCCGGGCGGGCAAGGCAACCTCTGGGTTTCGGATGTGAACTACGAATCTTGGAAAAACGAAGTTGAGGATCAACTCATCATCCTGCCACAAATCGAAAGCCGCAGTGGTCTCGAAAATGTCACCGCTATTGCTGCGCACCCACTGACAACCTCCATCGCTGTCGGCCCCTACGATCTGTCCGCCAATCTAGGGGTATGCTGGAAACCAGAGTCCGACGAATTGCAAAACGCCTTGAAAAAAATCCGTGATGCCGGACAAGCTGCAGGAAAAAACATGTGGATGATCGGCGACGGCCCCGAACTCGTCGCCCAAGGTTACAACTTTCTCTGCATCGGCGAGCCCACCATGTTTCTGCAAAGCAAACTGGGTGAACTGAATAACTCCTGCAAAGTTTATAACGCTGGAGCAAACCCTGAAGACCTTCCCCTACCGTGATATGAATATTTACCCGCGCCCCACCCTGTGGTTAAGCATCCTTTTCCTAACTGCTGTCATAGCAGGAGATGCGTCTGCACAAAATCCAAGTAAAAAGAACAGCTCGTTCCAGCTCTTACCTTTTAAAGTCAAACTGGACACGGTGCTCGAACACGATGACGGCAAGTCATTGTGGTTCCAACCTCGTGTGGCGGTCGTGCCCGGACTCGGTAAAAATGGGCAGCCTACTGTTTTTTTGACCTTGCAAAAACTGCTCGGACGCTCGGATTATTTTTCCGGCCTGAGCGTAATGCGAACCAACGATATGGGGAAATCCTGGAGCGAGCCCGATCTGCGTCCCGAACTCGAATGGGTTCACCAGGGAAAGATCGATATCGCCGTTGCAGATGTCACCCCCGACTGGCATCCGCAAACAGCAAAGGTTATCGCTATAGGCGCCCAGGTTCGTTACAGTGTTGATGGGCACCAGCTCGAAGATATCAAGCGAGCCCATCAAACCGCCTACGCCGTGCTTGATCCCAAATCCGAAAAGTGGACAAAATGGCAACAGATCAAAATGCCTGACGACGAACAGTTCAACTTCGCCCGCAGTGCCTGTGGCCAGTTCCTGGTTGAGCCAGACGGCAGTTTATTGTTGCCCTTCTACATCGGTAAAGATGCTAAAACGCCCTGGTCCATCACGGTCGCCCGTTTTTCATTCGATGGCACACAGCTCAAGTATATCGAACACGGCAAT
>JASFYY010000111.1:0-9071 GCA_045046875.1 Verrucomicrobiota bacterium
AGTAGAAGCCATCAAGGCGCCCTTAGCTCAGCTGGATAGAGCAACGGATTTCTAATCCGTAGGTCACAGGTTCGAGTCCTGTAGGGCGCGCCACTTAAACCTCCCTCAAATCCTTGACCTGCAAAGGATTGTTCCACAAACTCAAATCGATCGACAAAAACACTGTATCCCCGATACTGCCCATCTTTTGCCATGTTGAGACAAAAAAAGCGTTCCTAATGCGTATCACCGACCTTCCCCAATAATACACCTTCAGATGACAACCCCGACCCAGCTAAATCCAGATGACCTGGATTGGATTCATTATGAACAAACCATCACAGATATCGAAAGCGAGAACCAAACGCAAATTGGAGTATTTGGCGAATCAGCGCACACTCTCACCAAAAGAGTCGCACGAACATTACTTGAAAAACAATCCGCAACAGGAGATCCCTCCCTACGCAGAGCACACGATCACACCGCTGTTCAGCAAGAAGTCCCCCTCTTGATTGAATTGTCCCAAAGCTCCGCACAATGGGCTGACCTTCTTGACTTTCACCTCAATTGGAAATCATCAGGTCGTAAGGGCGGTTCTGAGCATGTGGTTTATGCCGATCACGGTTATTACTTCAAGGCCAATTTTAAAACACAGGACAGAACCTGGAATGACTACCTCGACAGGACAAGAATTTATAATAACCTCTTTCCTGAGCTAGCATACGAAGTCCTTGGAATGACTCGAGTTCGAGAACGAAATGATTATCCCGCTTTTATCAGTAAGCAAATCGAAGTGGTCGGGCAATCCGGCGAGTGCATTGCCGAAATACAAGCCCTTGCTGCTAAGGCCGCCGCTCAAAATTTGGGAGAAGACTTAGACACAGCTTATTATCAGACACGCAGAGAACACGAAAACCAGTTTCGTGAAAAAGTCGCGGTAGCAATGAAGGAAAAGGGAGGCACCCCATCAACGACTCTCGATGCTTATGTTTTTGATGGATTTACAGTGAGTGACGCGCGTCCTGCAAATGTGCTGCTAGGTGAAGACGATGAACTCTACTTTATTGATGTCAATATTGGACCTAACACAGGCTCTGAAGTTCATCTCTACAAACAAAAACAACTGGCTTTTGATAAGTTAATGAGCTGATCCTCCTCCCACCATCTGACAAATCTACTATCTATTAATAACACCAGATTTGACCTTGCTCTCATTACGCTTCAAACTGATCACACCTTTTTAATCACCCCACCCATGCAAACTCCTATAAAAAAGCTCTTAAGCCTCTCATTCCTGCTCGGCCTATTTACCCTCTCCACCCTCCGGGCCGCCGAGCCTTTCACGATCGTAGTCCTGCCTGATACCCAGGGTTATTGTGATACCCGCCACAAACAAGCCGCCCGCACCTGGAAAAACGGAGACCTGCGGCGTTATTTTTTCAAGCAAACCGAATGGGCGCGTGACAACCAAAAACGCCTCAACATCTCTTTTCTGGTTCATGAGGGAGACATCGTGCAAACCGACTACCCGGAGGAATGGGCCATCGCAAAAAAAGCCATGTCCACGCTCGACGGCAAAGTCCCCTACTGCATGTGCCTCGGCAATCATGACATGGGTTATATAAAAACCGCCGCAAACAAAGATTCCTACACCACCGCGGTCAACCGCGAGACCCACTTCAACGAATTTTTTCCACGCGAAAAATATGCTCAACGTTCGGAGTTCGGCGGCACCTTTGATGACAAACGTCACGATAATTCGTGGTACCATTTCGAATCGGCTGGCATGAAGTTCATGATCGTCGCGCTCGAATGCAAACCGCGTGACGAAGTGCTGACCTGGGCCAACCAAGTGGTCAAGGATCACCCTGACCACCGTGTGATCGTATTGACCCATTCTTACTTAAACGCCAACAAAACCCGCACCACCGTCGGCATGAAAATCGAAGGCAATCTCGGCGAGCAGATGTGGCAGAAGTTTGTCAAAAAGCACAAAAACATCTTCATGGTGCTCTGCGGGCACGTGCTAGGCGAAACCGTGCTGACCTCCACTGGCGACCACGGCAACCAGGTCCATCAAGTGCTCAGCGACTTCCAAGGCCTGAACAATGGCGGTGAATCCTGGCTCAGGTATATGACCTTCCAACCTGACTCAAACAAAATCGAAGTCTTCACTTACAACCCTGCTCTGGACCAATTCATGGACAAAAGCACCAGCCGCTTTGATCTGGATTATCCAATGGTCAGCAAGCCCTGATTCAGGCTTTTTAATGGAGCTTCTCAGCCTGCCCGCCACGCAATGCCATTGCGTTCCACATTGTTAGAACAGATTGGCAAATCCGTGGATTACGGCGATGTCGATGGTCACCTTTGCGCCCTACAGGTGACTACTCAAAATGGCATCACAACAATACCTTCCCCCCTCAGAACTCCTGAATCTAATAACAACCGAAACTTTGTCCGGCCAGACAAAGTTTCGGTCATTCTCAATCACTTGCTCACTTTCAGCCGGATATCTTTGTAATACACCACGCTCTTAGGGTCGTGAGCCTGGATACCGATTGTTCCGCTGCTCAACTTGCGCCCTGGGTTTCCCGCCACTGGGTCGCTGCCATCAGCGGGCTCAGTGTATTTCACCGTAGTTTTACCATTCACCTTGATCTCAATCGTCTTGCCTTTGACGATGATATGGTAATCGAACCATTCTCCGTCCTTACTGGGAGCAACTTCGACATAAGTGTCATTAGGGTTTTTTCCTTTTTTGGGAATATCACCCACCCAGATATTTTTCACCGCATACAGGCTGCCCGTTTTTTTAGGGTCTCCGTGAGTTGAATTGACCTGTGCTTCATAACCCTGTTTCGGCCAGCCCTCATCCTGGAATTTGGTGTGAAAATACACCCCGCCATTCGAGCCTTTGGTGGTCTTGGCTTTCAATTTCAATTCAAAGTCCTTGAAGTCAGCTGCTCCAACAGCTCCGGTGTAAAAAAGGTGGCAGCGAGGCCCGTCGACCACCAACAGGCCATCCTTCACTTTAAACGAATCCGGATTCTCAGCGCCTGCTTTCCAGCCACTCAGATCCTTGCCATTAAAAATAGAGACAAAACCTTCTTTATCGGCGGCAGGCGTTTTATCCGCCTGGAGCAAGGGAGTCAAAGTGAAAAACAACAGCGCCGCCAAAGGGAATTTTAATAATTTCATGTTCATAGGGAACTAAGACACAGCTCGACGCTGGTGCAATCTCATTTCCACCACAAATTATGGCGCAAACCCGTAGGCTTGATTCAATCAATTCAAGAAATTGCCAAATAATAGACCTGTGCGTGGCCGAAAAACTGCCAAGCCGCTTTAGCGCGACTGACCAAAACCACCAAAAGGCGATCCACCTTCCCACGATTGGGGTCGGTTGTGAGGAATCGTATTGATTCGCTCATGCGGCGGCTTAGGCGTTTTGTCCGTCGCGCAGCTGCTTAATGAAAGCAGCGTGCAGCTCATGATCGTTACGATAGCAAAAAATCGAAAGAACCTTTTTTTCATTTCAGAACAGTGGGTTTCTAGAGAGTCCAAAAAATACAACTACCACCTTAGTTAGTAGCTTCAAAAATTACTTTATCACCAGGCATCACCCGAGCACCTTTGGCGATCGAATCCGGCACCACATCTGCCACCACCATATCCGGCGCCAGAGTTACAATGCGTAAACGGGCAATCAGTTCTTCACCACGCTTCACCAATAAAGAAGAAGAACCACTGACACCCAGACTCATGCCAGCATTCACCATCACAAATCCCCAATTTTTATTCACTGCCACCACCGTTGCTTCCAAACCATTCAGAGCAATGGTCTTGGCTCGCTCGATCTGGTTTTTCTCCAAGGTCCGCACTTGGGTTTCAACCGCTGCGGATATTTTAGTGGAAGCCGCCAACTTGGTATCTGATTCAGCTTTCGCTGCTTGTTTCTCAGCCAAAGTGTCTTTCAAGCCCTTTTCTTTTTCGATCAACTCGGCAACACTGGTGATACCGTCGAGTTTTTTAACCGCTAAATCGATTTCCTTCTGCTGAATATCGATCTTCGCCAACTCCTCTGTGGACTTAGCAATCGTGGATTCCTGCCGTTTTAAAGCCTGCGCAAGAGCGGAAAGCTCGGCACTGGTCTGATCCCGTTTATCCTGCGCTAGCTGATGATTCTCTTTGGCTGTTTTCAACTCATCCTTCTTGGCATTCAGCAGGTTATTCGTGACACCATACTCTTTCACCGCCTCATTGCGCATGACGATCTCTTGATCGCGTGTCTGCTTATTAGTGACACCAAAATAAGCGGCCACTGCCATGCAAAGAATCGCTGCTGCTAAAAATACTTTTTTCATATCAGGAAACTGTTTTAATCGTCAAATTTTTAACTCTGTTCACTGGTGCCAAGCACCCAATCGGAATTTCTGAATTCGCTAGAACGTCGCTGGTTTTATTTAAAAGGATCCGAATCAACATCGGGTTTGGCTGGAGCGGGAGTTGCAGGAGCTCCTGGCGCGGCAGGTGCAAAAGGGTCAACATCGGCGCCGGCAGGCATCCCACCCGCTGCAGGTGCGGCCGGAGCATCGGGCATCAACTCTCCTGCTGGAGGCAGTTGCATTCCCCCCGGTGCAGACTCAGGCAAAGCTGGTGTTGGCACTGAACCCGCTGCAGGAGCCGCTCCACTGGCTGGTAAGGGTTTGGATGCTGGTAAATTGGTTTTGGTCACATCATCACCCGGCTGAATCGCTTGTCCTGGTGACATCGAACCCGGAATAATCTCTGCTACACACTCACCCGGCTCCACCGTCGTCACCAGCAGTTTACAAATAGACTGCCCTCGACGTGTCACATCCAACTGCGCTCGATTGACTACGCCTTGTTCGTTCCCTGCACCCACGATCACAAAACCCCAGTTATTAAAAGCTTTTCTCACCGTGCTCTTGAACACTCCGCGAATCCTTCCCGCAGCTTGATCATTGGTCAGGGCTTGCAGTTCATCAGCAGCCGCTTGCAGCTTCTCACGACGGGTATTCACCTCGGCAATCTGCAACTGCACATTCTGAGTAGCACTTTCTTCTTCCTGAATTTCGTTCTGCAACTCCGCCATCTGCACTTTGCGCGCTTCGATGTCGGGAACTTCGCGCATGAAGTCCTGACCTTTTTTCAGCATGGTTTCTGCTGCTTTCACTTGTGATGTTAGAGCGGCAATCTGTCCCTTGTAATCAGATTCCTTGCTTTTGGCGACCGTCAGCTTGGTATTCAAACCTTCAGTTTCCTGAACCAGCTTGTCAGTGATATCCACTTCTTTTTTAAGATCAATAGTAGCCACCTCCAAATCGTCCTTCAATCCCTCTACTTCCACCTGCTTTTTTTCACGTTCAACGTGCAGGGTCTCGAAACTCTTCTTGTTCTCAAAACCCAAATAGGCAGCGCCCGCTAAAATGAGCGCTGAAACGATTAATAGACCTTTCCACATGACTTAATCTGGATGTTATAAAATAAAATTACTGCCGCAGAACCACTGATCCTACGCATTTTGGTGCAAGTGAAACGAAGACTAGCGATTTTTGTCCTCGGATACAACCAAATTCTTCACCAATTTAAAAAGTTTTATAATCTTTTAGTTTTCCTGAAAATCTCTATTTCTTGATATTTAAGTATTTTTACATGCATCAGCTGCCTTCATCTGATTCATTTTTCATCGAATCCCCTGTTGATCCCTGCCTATTTCCATGTAGAATCGTGCTGCCAGAGGCTGCGGAATATTGGCTTGCGAACTCCGCCAGGGTCGGAAGGCAGCAACGGTAGCTTGTTCAGCATTGCCGCAGTTCTCTGGTACTTCCCCCGGCTTCAAATAATTACCCGCCTGGGCACACCCTCATTTTTTTGCGGCACGAACCGTTGCCCTCGAGATCACCCCGAGGGCAATTTCATCCGCATCAGGCGTCGATCCCGATACCGCCACATTCAACTGTTCAACCGGTACCCCTCTGAACTCGATCATCCACGGCTCCCCCGCCACACGCCCATGTTTATGATCCCCGTAGCCCGGCCCCGCCGCGATCCCGGCCCCTTCCCTGATCTCTAAATGCAAATGCGCCAGATACTGGCCATTGCCTTTGCCCACCGTGCCGATCTTTTCCCCACGACGCACCCGAGCCCCCAAGGGCAAATCTATCCGTTTGAGATGACCGTAAAAAGATTGGTAAATACGCCCCTCTTCACTACGGTGCAGCACCATCACCACTTTTCCCCAACCATCGGCGGGCCAACCCGCAAAAATCACCTCCCCATCGGCGACCGCATACACCGCATCTCCCAAATCGGAATCCCAGCCTCCGATCCCATTTAAGTCATCACCCAGATGACGGTTCTCCAAAAAAGGCTGCGCATTATAAGAGAAAGCACCCGCCGCGCTACCCATCGGGAAATCCACCCGGGTGAACAACGGAGCTCTCGCCACTTCCACCGGCCGAGCCAAAATAAAAGCCGGATCAAATTCACTACCCAGCTCTCCACTTAATAAAGAAACGCGCATCGGTAAAGAATCCTCATCCTGCTTACCTGCCTTTTTTTCCACTGGTGCGAGTAAAGCCACCACCAAAACCACTACGGCTAACACCGCAATGAAAACCGGCAGCACCTGATGCCTCAGCTCCGATAAATGACGTTTCCAGTCCAAGTCGTCCATGACTTGTATTTTAACGGGAATTGTCAGGATTCCAATGATTATTCAAATCAATGTGAAACATGCGGGCGCAAGAATATCTGCTATCTCCAGCATTGACCTGGAAGGCTTAACCGCGGTAAGTTAAGCAGTAACGCCTCTCGATCACATTCATCCTACCTTGAAAACACCAGCCTCCGACATAGATCCTGCAATTCTCGACCGCTTCGAGGCTTTCATCAAAGAGAAAGGCCTGCGACGCACCGGGCAACGCGATGTCATCGTTGCCGCTGCCTTCAGCACCGACTCCCACTTCACCGCCGAGGAACTCTGGGAAATGGCACGAAAAATTGATCCCTCCACATCGCGTGCCACTCTCTACCGCACCTTGGCTCTGCTCACCGAAAGTGACTTGCTGCAAGAGATCGATCTCGGCCGCGACCAGAAATACTACGACCCCAATTTTGTCGACCACCCCAACCACAACCACTTGATCTGTCTGGATTGCGGTAAAGTGGTTGAATTCGCCGACGAACACATGGCAGTGCTGGAAGATTGTGTCACCCGACGACTCGGATTCAGCTCGGTGCGCAAGGAAATCCGTATCGAAGCCCGCTGCGAAGAATTCCAAAACACCGGTAAATGCAAAAAAGCCAAAACTTGAGAGTGATCTGTCCGTTTTGATCCGTGATCGCGCTTGCAAGATGGCGTCTGTCGGATTTAGATAGGCCATCATGTGGAAAGGCCGTTTTCAAACCGAAACTTCAGATCTAGTCCAACTCTACGGGGAATCCATCTCCTACGATTGGCGACTCTACAGCTATGACGTGCAGGGCTCCATCGCCCACGCCAAAGCTCTCGCCGCCGCCGGGTTGATTTCTGCCAAGGAAAAACAAGCAATCACCCGAGGATTAAAAGAGATCAAAAAAGAAATCGAAGCTGGCGAATTTGAATTCAAAATCAGCCTCGAAGATATTCACATGAATATCGAATCCGCACTGACCAAAAAAATTGGCGATGCCGGAGCCCGATTGCACACCGCCCGCAGCCGCAACGACCAGGTCGCCCTCGACACCCGCCTTTATTGCCGCGCAGAGATCACCATCATTCTCAAACTGATCGCCAAAATGCAAAAGGCGCTCATCGCCACCGCCGAGCGCTATCAAGATGCGGTTGTGCCAGGTTACACCCACCTTCAACGCGGCCAACCTGTGCTCTTTGCCCACCATCTGCTCGCCTACATCGAGATGCTCGAGCGTGATGCCGACCGGCTCCGCGATGCTTATAAAAGAGTCAACGTCATGCCGCTCGGCTCCGGCGCGCTGGCCGGATCCACCATCACGCTTGACCGCAAATTGATCGCCAAAGAACTCGACTTCCCTGCCATCACCCAGAACAGCATGGACGCCGTCAGTGACCGCGACTACGTCGCCGAACTGATCTTCGACCTGACTCTGACCGGCATCCACCTGTCGCGACTTAGCGAAGACGTTATCCTGTGGGCTTCGGCCGAATTTGATTTCATCGAACTCAGTGACGCGCACACCACAGGCTCCAGCCTGATGCCGCAGAAAAAAAATCCCGACGTGGCCGAGTTGACCCGGGGCAAAACCGGACGCCTGATTGGCGACCTGGTTTCCATCCTAACCACCATCAAGGGGCTACCGATGACCTACAACCGGGATTTGCAAGAGGACAAAGAACCTCTCTTCGACTCCATCGATACGATCAAAGCCGCACTTGCTGTATTTGCAGAAATGATCGCTGCGATGAAAATCAAAACCTCCAATACCCGCAAAGCCGCTTCCGATCCTTTCCTGCTGGCGACGGATCTCGCCGATTATTTGGTTTTAAAAAAAATCCCCTTCCGCCAGGCTCACGACATCATGGGACAGCTCACCGCTTACAGTCTCAAGCACAACAAAGCCTTCGCCGATCTCACCCTCGACGAATACCACCAGGTCAGCGACGCTTTTGATAAAGACGTTTACCAAGTGCTCAACATCGACACCGCGCTGAAAGCCCGCAAAGGCATCGGCGCTCCGTCTCCGGCCAATGTAGCGCGGCAGTTGAAACGCTGGAAACGCAAAATTTAAAGCCCCATGCCTGATCAAGCCCGCCCCACCACTAGTGATTTCGAACGCTGTCGTATTGAGGACGGCCAGGGTTGGGAAAAGCTCTCGGTCGAACGCGTGCTCGATCATCGTTACATCCAGATCGAAGAAGTCCGCTACCGCACGCCAGCGCGCAAAGATCCGGTCGATTGGACCGTCGCCCGCCGCAAGTCCGCCATCGCCGTGGCTCCAATGCTGCCCGACGGCCGTTTTTTGCTCATCCACCAAGAGCGCTATCCCGTGCAACGCGCCCTGTGGGAATTTCCCGCCGGACAAATCGATGATATCGATAACAAGGA
>JASFYY010000112.1:0-11032 GCA_045046875.1 Verrucomicrobiota bacterium
AATGACCGTCGTGATCGAAACCAGGGCTCACGTGGTCAGCGCAGAAATGATCACAAACCCATGCGGGCTGAGGACATCGTGCCACAAGTCGACTTTGTGGTAGAACCCACCAAAGAGGCCGTCCAAGCTCTCTGCAAACACATCCGTTCTACCAATCGTGCGTATGCGATGGCAGAGGTTGCCAAAATGGTGTTGGCTTCAGCGGATCGGTATCGAGTCACTTTCCGTGCCAAATCAAGCAAAACGGAAAAAGCTATCCGCATGGTGCGTTGCAAAATCGACGGATCCGTATGGCTGTCACGCGAAGAAGCCGTCGCACATTTTCTCAATACTCCCGACTTACTCAAAGAATTCTACCAAGTCGAAGAAGTCAAAACCGAAGCGCCCAAAGGTAATTTTTCGGTAATCGCCGTGTGTGGCCTCTCCGGTACGATACTCGGCCCCCCCAATCACCACGAGTACCAGCAGAATATCAACACCCTGCACCGCGAGCGCTTTGGCAACATGCCGCTTGAAAGATTCAAGTCCCGTATCGAAATGCGTCGTGACGAAGAAACCGTCGAACAGTGGAAAGAACTCATGTCCACGAGCAAACACTATCAGGTGGTCAACAAAAAGGCTAAAGCGGAAGCGGAAGCTAAACAAACAAGCGACCAGCAAAGCCAGGATCCGGTTACAGAAGGATCTTCAGTCGAATCCAGCAAACAAAAAACTGCCAGCGAAACCCCACAGGAAGAAGCCGTTGTGGACGCAAAGGACAAAGACGTACAAAACAACGATGCCGAGGAAGTCGCACCCACTGACAATGAAAACCAAAGTCCTAGTGAAGAACCCGTAGCTGACAGCCTATCTGAAGAAAATGCTGACCTTGAAAAAAATGTCAGCACTGATGACGCCCAGGATGCCCAAGCCTCTGCAGGAGGTACGTCCGATGACGAATCCGGTGAAAAAACCGAAAGCCCGGATGAGAAACCTGTCGAGCCACCCATCACCAGTATGACCGAGCTGACCCGCCACTTTCGCGAGCATTTTGCCCGGCGAATTTTCAAAGAGGTCGGAGAAACCCGCCTAGCTGGAAACGTTGCAAAAAATGAATTGTCCCCCGCCCTGTTCGAACGCATGAACGCCGAGATCAATTGGCAAAAACGCGGTTTTCCCCTGCCGATGGTACGCACCCTTTGTCGACGCTTTGAGCATCAGGGTCTCAAATTTTTCAAACGAGGAGCCAAGGAACTTTTTGTCTCCGCCGCCCGTCCCCGAGCATTGGCCGAAGACACCGTGCTCACTGATCGCCTCTTGGTAATGCTCAATTATATCAAAGACAAACCCGGCACCCTGGCAGGTGATTTGATCAAACATTTACATACCCAGACAGCTGCTGATGCTGCACCTTCAGCGGTTAAAAAGGATCAAACCCCTGATACTCCCTCTGACACTGACACCTCAACCGCCAGCGAGCCCACAAAAAGTGAACTCGCCCTGCTCGCTGACCTGCGTTGGTTATTGGCCGAAGGATATCTGATTGAGTTTCCCAACGCAGAACTGCTTCCGGGAACCGCCGTCAATGCGGACAAACGCAAAAGACGGAACAAACAACGTCCCAAGAAAAAGGCAGTAATGAAAAAGAAGACAGTTGCCAACACCTCTACAGACAAGCCGAAATCGCCAGTGCTTACTGCTGAGCCAGCCAAAGTTCAGCCAAAGGAAGACAGCCAAGCAGACAAGCCTAAATCCCAAGAAAAAAAATAAGCGCCGCAGTAACAACTGCCTACTTCTTAGCCAAGGCCTTTATCAATTTTTTCCACTCTTTTTTAGTCGTATTTTGGCGGATGACTTCACGTCCGTCAATTGTGCTGCGACTCACATTGACCAAAGACTGCTCTAGTTCTTTCAAAGCGGCATGAACTTCTGCTGGAGTAGCGGAATAATTACTGGCAACTTTATCGAAATCTATAATTTCCTGCTCAATCGCCCCTTTGGCCGACCGGGATTTGAAAGACATGACATTCAAATGATAAACCGCATTGCTTACGGTTGTTGCCCGTGAAGGGTCTTCAATAATAGTTGCAACATCCTTCTGAAACTCCACCAAAACAGCAGGATCCGAAAGATCAAGATTGGGGGCATTAAGGCCACCCGAAAGTAAAACAAGTACGATAAGTGCGATGATCATAATTATATAACGGTAATAAATTTAAAATATTAAGATTCCGAAGCGTGCAGCCCCTGGTAACGATCCGACTGCTGAGCTACAGAATTCATAAATGCTCTTGATATGGCAGGCCACTCTTCCGCGGTGGCCTGGCCTTTCATCGCCAACAACGCATCAGTCAAACGCCGGCGGCGAGTAGTGGTTTGCCCCTCCCACTCTCTCAAAATAAGATGCAAGTCACCAGCGCTTTTAGAGTGATTTGCTGAAACCTTCCCAAACTTCTTACTATATTTAAGATAAACCTCATTGATGGCGCCCAATTCCTGCTCCGCAAAACCCACCATATTGATCAGCGCCGTTGCGCGATTAAGATCCGGCACCTGCGAATGAATCACCTGCCGCAACTCAACCATTTTCACATTACCCCCAATCGCCTCTGCCCCACTGGCCGCTTTTTTACTCTGACAAGCAGAAGTGATTAACAAAATCAAAGTGATCGAAGCAAACGCTATGACCGTGTGCATGGCCGGTCGCCAATTATTATTACGAATTTTCATCTTGAATAATGAATAGTGGTCAGCCAAGCCACCGTCAAGCTTTCATGGCATTAATTCAAACATCAGAACTCAAATCCTTCCTATTAAGCAAGTTCAAATCATACCTTGAGCTGCAGCCTCAAAATAATAAATACCGTTTACCAATTCTGATTAGCCTTTATCTTTAGAGCCCATGCGCACTTTTACCTTTTTTTCCATCCTCTTGTTCAGCCTGCAAACCCTGCCGGCTCAGCAAAAAAACCATCATAAAAATCCAGAAAAAACTACCAGGTCCTTCACCTGGGTAAATCCTCTCCCCGCAGCAAAATTTGACAACCTCAATCTGCCTGAAGGACTGCTACACGCGACCTTCACCAGCCCTTCCATGCAGATCAAGGTCGGTTATTACATTTACCTGCCACCCGGCTACCACAGCTCGGACAAATCCTACCCCGTCGTATATCATTTGCACGGCGGGCGACCTGGATCCGAAAGCAAAAGCATCCGCATCGCCACTTTTGTCGATCAAGCGATCAAAAACAAACATATCCAAGCAAGCATTTATGTTTTTCCCAATGGCGGACCGGTCAGCTGGTACAACTTTCCTAAAAAAGAGCATGGACTAGGGGAAGATGTCTTCGTCAAAGAACTCATTCCCCACATTGATAAAAAATGGCGCACTCTCGGCAAAGCTGGCCGTGCCATTGAAGGTTTCAGTCAAGGCGGACGCGGCACCACACGCATCATGTTCACTTATCCCGAACTGTTTGCCTCTGCCGCCCCCGGCGGATCCGGGTACGGCCCGGAAAAACACATCCAGGAAAATGACGGCTGGGAAAACCCGAAACTTCGTTTTTTGCCTGTAGGATACAATACCTGGGATCTCGCTGCAAAATACGCTCAACGAAAAAACCGTCCCAAACTCCCTATTTTATTATGGGTAGGCAATAAAGGATTCAACTACGAATTTAATTTGAAATTTTCGCAATATTTGAATCAACTCAAGGTCCCAAACAGCTTGTTAGTCGCTGATGGAGTTGAGCACTCTGCTATAAAAAATTACCAAAAGCGCGGCCTGGAACTGATGCAATTTCATCAGAAAAATTTTGCCTCGGGCAAATAATTCTGCAGCCAAGCCAAAACCACTAGACCTTCTCCGGTACCACATAAGGCGCCCGGTAAACCCGCGTTGCCAGTTTGTTAGCCCTGTCGTCCAAGGTGCCTTCATTGCCTTCGAACCATTCACTGTCCGGGTTAAACTTCAACCACGGCCCGAGACGGATCGTCTCTTTTGACAAATCCACTTCATTAAGACGCAGATGTTCTTCCATCGCGGCATAACGACCAGCTAGAAAATTATCGCTTTTGATACTCTCACGCACTTCGCCATCGTGCAGCTCTTGGCCCAGTCGATGAGAAATCAACCCGGTGTGACACAGCCCGCTAGAAATATGGGTCTCTTCACAATCCGCATGCAAATCAGAAATTTTGCGACTGCGCACAGCTTTAATGAAATTGGCAAAATGACCGTCGCTACTGGTTGATCCTTCGATTTTGATCAACTCCTTACCCTGGTTATCGGTCACCTTCACTTTGCTCCTGCCGCAATACACCCGGCCTCCTTCACACTGAATCACCATGCCGACACCCCCTGCTTTCGGAAACTCCTCTGGATGATCCATGTTTTTCCCCCAGCCACTTTTTCCGCCAGCCTGCGCTGCTTTATTGTGAGGCAAACCTCGTGTCTCAAAAATCAACGGAGCGGCTTCATAGTCGTGGTAAACCACCTGGGTATTGGGAGTTTCACCATCATCCTTATAACCCAGCCGCCCACCGATCGACATCACTCTCGGCGAGAGTTTTTTCTCACCCAAAAACCACCGCGCGACATCCATCTGGTGAATACCCTGATTGCCCATGTCGCCGTTGCCATAATCATAAGTCCAATGCCAATCGTAATGCAAATTCTCCCGCCGTAGGGGTTTCTGCATCGGAGCCGGCCCGCACCACAAATCGTAATTCAAACCCGCTGGAATTTCGCCGCCACCATCACCCACCAAACCGATCGAAGGACGCGGATTATAACAAGTACCCTTAGCCCATAAAATTTTTCCAAGCGCCCCGCTTTTCACATAAGCCACCGCATTGGCAATCTGCTCGATGGATCGACTCTGCGTTCCTCCCTGACAGATAAGATTGTATTTACGCGCCGTCTTCACCAACTGACGACCTTCCCAAACATTGTGGGAAACCGGTTTTTCCACATAAGCATCCTTGCCTGCCTGCATCGCCCAAATTCCCGCCAGCGAATGCCAATGATTCGGAGTGGCCGTGGAAAAAGCATCGATATCGGCCTTATCAAACATCTCTCTCATATCAGAATAACTCTCCACATTCATCTTCTGCTGAGCAGAAAGTAAAGTGTTGCGAGCATCTAAATAAGAGGGATCTACGTCGCACAACGCCGCCACTCTCACCCCTTTGGCATTCACAAAACCCTTGATATGTGCCTGGCCTCTCCCTTTTACCCCTACAATTCCAACCCGGATATCATCATTAGCACCAATTACTTTGGAATTGGGCCAGGCTAAGGCTGCTCCAAAGCCGGCTCCGTATTTCAAAAACTTACGACGTGAGGAAGCCGGCTGCGAACTAAGGGGGGTTTTCATAATAACAAAACCAACAAGCGAATGCCTGCTTTTGCAAACGATGCTGACAAATAAAAAGGCACTGCCGTTTCCAGCAGTGCCTCATTAGGGCCGCAGCCCTTAAATACCAAATACCCGTCGTTTTAGATTTTTTCTGGAACAACGTATGGCTCACGATAACTTTCCTTAGCCAGTTGATTGGCTTTCTGATCAATCGCATCACCGTTTTTCTCAAACTGCTCGTTCTCCGGATTGAATTTCAACCACGGCCCAAGAGTGATATTGTCTTTCTCCAGATTAACATCGTTTGCCATCAAATGCTCAGCCATCGCAGCGTAACGTCCAGCGAGGAAATTATCGCTCTTGATTTTTTCACGAACTTCTTCGTCATGAGCATCCTTACCCATGAAGTGGGAAATCATGCCAGTGTGACACAGAGCACTTGAAATGTGGGTCTCTTCACAATCCGCGTGCAAATCGGAAACCTTACGGCTGCGCACCGCTTGAATGAAGTTTTTAAAATGATCGGGCTCCAATGCCTGGTCATTGTCATTTGGTGGTTTGATCTGAGTCATTTCCACTCCCTTGTTATCAGTCACTTTCACCTTTCCGCCAGACGAACAATACACCCGCCCCTCTTCACACTGCACCACCACAGCCACACCTCCTAATTCAGGGAACTCCTCCGGATGATTCATGTTTTTACCCCAAGCCGTTTCCTGGGATTCTTTGTCCCGTGGTAAACCGCGGGTTTCAAAAATCAACGGAGCGCTATCGTAGTCGTGATAAACAATCTGAGTATTGGGCGTTTCACCATCATCTTCATAACCCAGACGTCCACCGATCGACATCACCCGGGGAGACAACTTTTTTTCTCCCAAAAACCAGCGACCCACGTCCATCTGGTGAATTCCCTGGTTGCCCATATCTCCATTACCGTAAGCATAAAACCAATGCCAGTCGTAATGCAATCTTTTGCGTTTGAGCGGTTTTTCAATCGGTCGGGGTCCGCACCACAAATCGTAATCCAGACCCGGAGGGATCTCGCCACCTCCACCCAAACCAATCGGCGGGCGACCTTTATAACACATACCTTTGACAAACTGAATTTTACCAAGTTTCCCTGCGTGCACATAATCCACCGCAGCGCGAATGGTCGGCATCGAACGACTTTGCGTGCCTCCCTGACAGATGCGATTGTATTTACGTGCGGTTTTAACCACCTGACGCCCTTCCCAGACATTGTGCGAAATCGGTTTTTCGACATATGCATCCTTACCCGCCTGCATCGCCCAAATCCCTGCCAGAGAATGCCAGTGATTCGGAGTCGCCACGCTGATCGCATCGATGTCACCTTTTTCGAGCATCTCACGCATGTCGGAAAAACCTTTCACCGTGATCTTCTGTTGCGCCGAAAGCAACGTGGTACGGGCATCCAGTAAATCAGGAGCAATATCACAAATCGCCGCTACCCGGGCATCCTTCATCCGCGAAAAAGCGTTAAGGTGATGGCGTCCGCGGCCATTGACGCCGATCACACCCACACGGATGTCATCATTGGCTCCCAACACGGTGGAATTAGGCCAAGCCAGAGCAGCGCCAAAGCCGGCACCGTATTTGAGGAATTTACGACGTGAGGAAGTTGTACTTCCGGAGGTTTCTTTTTTCATAATGTGGTAGCTAAATACGTTTTATAAACTTTATCAAATCGGCATCGTAAAAAAATGATGCCTGCGGAACAACAAAAGCCTTCAGGAAAGCATCTCACTCTGGGTTTTTGCTTTCTGTTTCTCCCGTGCTTCCCGGAAAAATGTCTGTATCAATAGGCGCGACTCCTCCTCCATTACTCCGGCAGTCACCTCCGCAGCGTGATTCAAGGTTGGCTGTTGCAATAAATTGATAAATCCACCGGCAGCACCCCCTTTTTCATCACCGCAGCCAAAGATCACCCGCTCTATGCGACAATGCACAATCGCACCCGCGCACATCGGACAAGGCTCCTTCGATACGTAAAGCTGGCAATCCGTCAGCCGCCAATCACCCAACACACTCTGCGCCTGGGTCAGTGCCAGCATCTCGGCGTGCGCCGTAGCGTCTTTGAGCGTTTCCACCTGATTCGATGCCCGGGCAATGATCTGACTGTCCCTAACGATCACCGCACCCACCGGCACCTCCTCCGCCAAATAAGCTTTCTGCGCCTGCCGCAGCGCTTGGCTCATGAAAAAAGTATCGCTTTCGAGATCAATGATCTTCTCGAATTCCGCGACGGCCTCACGGTCAGAGTCACTCAAATTAATGTTATCCATCACTCGCTTATAAATTATTTGGCAAGCTCTGCGTAGAACATCACAACAGTTTCATTATCACCTTGAGTGGTAACAGTGACTTTGATCAATTTTTTATCCTTGCTGCCATGCAAACCCTTGCCCATTAAATCTGCTTTATCCTCAACCGTATAACTTCCAGCCGCGAATATATCCTGATAAAATTTAAGCACCGCCTCTTGCTTATCCTTGGTAATGAAAATAAATGACGCTTTGATCACCTTATCGTCCTCGCTTACTGTCAGAGGACTCGCGACATCGCCTACGCCAGGATAGACAAAATCTTTGAAGTGTGTAGGCAAATTCGCCCAATAGTTTCCTTTTTGGGAAGCCGTTACCGTGGTGGTCTTGCCCTCCCCATCGTCTATTTTCATCGTTTGACCGTCATGCTTGACCGACGTGGTTTTTCCATCCGCTGTGGTGGACTCCACGCTGAACTTACCATCCTTGAGATCGGCATAAGAAAAAGTATGCACTTCACCTGTTTTGGTCATTTTGATGGTGATCTTTCCCACTTCATCATTGCTTTCAACCAACTCCATATCCGGATTGAACTTCACCACCAACTCAGCGGCAAAACGTTCGGGGTTGCCATTTGCATCCGCAAGACCTTGTTTGACCTTGTTACCCAAAATCATACCCCCAGCGACGACGGCAATGAGCCCCAAGACCAGCAGACCGCCACAACCAATACCTACCCAGGCTAACGGGCTAAGACCTTTTTTAGATTTACCTGATGAGTTTTCAGCTGAGTTGGGATCGGACATAATATCGGATTAAGTGGGATGTGTTATTTAAGATGAATCTCACAAGCTTCGTTTCGTAAAATACAGTTCATAGCAGTAGTTCGATCAGCAACGATTTCAAATAAATTAGTTACGGCAGCAATTTTGTGTACTTCCAGCAGCTCTTTTAGTCTTGAGAGCCATTCACCACAAAAGGCAAAATGCGGAAAATCGAATCAGGATAATTTTGATGAAACTGCTCCTGGAACAATTGTTCCACCTCTAGAATTTTCTCAACCCTTGTCTCCGCCAAAAAACCCAACTCGATCTCAATCACACACTGTTTGCCGCGTCGCGAAGTATAAATTCTTCCCAGATCTTCATAAATATCGTGATTTTTAACCAGCACCTTGATGATCTCCATCTGTTCAGTTTCAGGCAAAGGGAAATCCACCAGCACCCGAAAATTTGTAAGCAAAATAGGCCATGATTTCACAATGATGAAAACAGCGACCAGACTCGCTATGATCCCGTCCATTAGAACTGGGTTCAAATGTGTCATTTTAGCAAACTGAATACCTATGAGCAGCGATGCACAAAGTATACCGTCGCGATAACAACCGATGCGAAAAGCCAAACGAAGTGATTCTTCAACCGGCGAAATACTAGCCTGTTTTTTTTCTGAACGAAGCAGAACCCATGTCATCACTAGATTGGCAAAAAAACTAATAAATACCGGTATGCTTACCAAGCCCAAACACGGGATCATATGATCTTCAGGATAAAAAAATTGAGTGGTCGAACCTATCAAACTATAAGCGGCCCCTGCTACCATGAGCAAAGCGCAGCCAAAAGCACTGGCGTTTTCCAATCGCCCAGTACCAAAAGGGAATTGATCGGGCTTGGCATTAATCGCTGTATTTACGGTGTAAAGAACAGCAACCACTAGGGAAATATTGGCCAAACTGACCACCGTCAGCATGAATATTGTTCCTGATTCATTGATCCATGCTACGGCAATCACGATAATGAAAATCGTGAGTTGAATAAATAACTCGACGGTCATGATATTTTTGAGCCGTTGCATGGATGCCAGTATAAGGGGCTTGCAACATACCGCTAGGAATTAACGCATCTAGCTCAAGTCCCCCGGCAACCATACAAAACAACTTGTCATCGAATGAAATATTTCCGGCAAAATGTTAAAAACTCATTTTCTGTCTCCGGCAATGGCGTAAGCTAGAACCAAGGATGAAAGACTGTACACAACGAATCATTGCCCCTTCCATCTTGGCTGCCGATTGGAGCCAAGTCGCCAACGAAGCCCAACGCGCCAAGGACGCCGGCGGAGACTGGCTGCACCTCGATGTGATGGACGGCCATTTTGTCGATAACATCTCCTTCGGCCCCACCTATGTTGAAGCCGTTCGCCGAACAACGGATCAATATCTGGATGTGCATCTTATGATCACCCGTCCTGACCACTTTTTTTCCCGTTTTATCAAAGCTGGTGCAGACAATATCACCGTGCATGTTGAATCCGATCATGATGTGGCAAGTACTTTGGCAGGCATACGCGAAGCCGGCTGCCACTGCGGCCTCGCGTTGAGCCCCGACACTCCATTTGAACACATGCTGCCTTACCTTGATCAAATCGACCTATTACTGGTCATGACCGTACGACCTGGTTACGGCGGTCAGGCATTCATGGACAAAGAAACCATGCCCAAAGTTGAACAAGCTCTGGCACAACGTGAGCAACTCGGACTCAGCTACCACATCGAAGTTGATGGTGGAATCGATATTAAAACTGTACAAACCGCCGCCCGTCACGGTGCCAACGTCATGGTCGCCGGAACATCTCTCTTTGCTGCACCCGATATGTCTGCGGCAGTGACTGCCATGCGGGACTGACATTCCACTATCAGTCTACAATTCAATCCCACGAAGGCATGCAATCAGCACCAAAAAAACCTTATCGACGAATCCTATCTTTTCTGATTCTATCCACCACACTATTTTGCCATTCGCTACAAGCAGAAGAATGGAAGCGCATCAACAGCAAAGACGGTAATATTTCTGCCTTATTTCCAAAAGGCATTCAAGATAAAGCTCAAACCCAAATCGACAAAACACCGGCAGGCAAAGTAAAATCCACTTTTGGCGAGTATTACGGTAACGGCATTCTTATAGCAGGCAGTGCTGCCGACCTGCCACGACTTGCCCGAGCAGCTGGTCATAAAAATATTTTCAACGGATCTAAAAAAACTTTTCTAGACCAAGCTAAAGGAACAGAGCTCAGTTTTACAAAAACCACAGTAGATGACGTCCCTGCATGGTCATTGACCTATAAAGGAGCCGCCTACCGAGGCAAAGGCGAACCTTACCAGGGTCAGGCTCTGTTTGTCATTGTCGACAAACGCATTTACATCTTCAACGCAGTAACCACCAAGCCAAGCACAGAAAATCAAGCGCTTGAAAAGAAGCTGTTCACTTCGATTAAAGTAATCAAAAAATGAAGTGAGCGCTGCACTCACCCTCCCCTTAGCACATCAGCTTTCAAATCCCGTAATACCCGCAAGCTCCCCCACTGCGCCCCACGCATCTTGCGCCCGCCGTCCTTACGGCGCTCTCCAAATTGGTCCCT
>JASFYY010000113.1:0-57685 GCA_045046875.1 Verrucomicrobiota bacterium
CCCATCCGCGCCCATCCGCGCCCATCCGCGCCTATCCGCGCCTATCCGCGGTCTATTCTAAAAGAATTTGAATATAGTCTAGAGAATACCTGAGTAGTTACCATCGTTGAAGTGAAGTAGGTACCCCTGAAGGGGTTAACTCATTCCTCCGCACTCTCCAATTCCGCCAGACGGTGAAACTCCTCATCGTTGATAGCTGATACGGAAGTATCGCAAAAACCCACCACCCGTCTGTTATTCTTAACCTCCGGTGACGCGATCAGCAGCGATCTCGGTTCACTGTTCACCGTTTTACCCGAAAAATACATGTAGGGCTCAATCTGTCCAGAGTCACTGTTGATGTAACCCAACAGGCTTTCATCGCTAATAAAATCAGGTGACAACTCTTTCAGTGTGTCAGGGTATTTCCCATCATGCTCAGCAGCAAAAGTCTGACAAGCCACCAACAGAATCCTGACGTCATTGGTTTGTTTGTTTTGCCGCGCCGCCTCTTGAACTCCAACAAAAGCAGGCATCGCTATTGCCATTATAATAGCACTCACAAAAACCCCCATCCCCCCTGTCACGATTCCAGTTATAGCAAAACCCTTGCCTTTCAACTGCCCCTGCGACCCATTGATTTTCACCAGCGCCACAATGCCCAGAATCAACGCCGGAATCGTGCCAAATATAGACAAGCAGAAACTCAAAATACCAAAGATCATGGAAAATATGGCCGCCAACGATGTTTTGGGCGCTTCGGGATTGCTGGGGGCAGTGAATGGTGGAACTTGATTCATATAGTCCCACCATGGCAAAATCCCCCCTCCGTATCAATGGGAAATTTGTATCCACCGTTACTATTTGAGCATTGTCTCGAGCCGTGATAGATTTCCCTTCCATGAAATTTTCCTCAATCTTGCCTATCGCCGCCTTTTCGGTTTTTTTGCAGCTGCTCACCTGCCTGCCCGTCCACGCAGAGCAGCAAACTGTAAACTTCGAAAAACAACGGACCGGCACCGACCAGCTCGAATACCTGCTCGCCCTGCCCGAGGGCTACGACAAAGACCCGGCAAAAAAATGGCCGCTGGTCATCTTCCTGCATGGCTCGGGTGAACGCGGCAGTGACATCAAAAAAGTCAAAATCCACGGCCCCCCGATGCTGGTGGAACAGGGGAAAAAATTCCCTTTCATTCTGATCTCCCCCCAGTGCCCGAGCGGTTCCAACTGGTCGGTTCAACCGCTGATCGAAATGATCGAAGATGCGGAAAAACGTTATCAGGTTGACCCCAAACGCATCATCCTCACCGGGCTCAGCATGGGCGGTTACGGAACCTGGAACCTCGCCACCCGCCACCCGAAAAAATTCGCCGCACTGGTTCCACTCTGCGGCGGCGGCACCCCTTACCTCACGGCACTCATCAAGGATACCCCCATCTGGGTCTTTCACGGAGCCAAAGACGGCGCAGTGGATATCGGCGAATCCCAACGCATGGTTGATGCCTTGAAGAAAAATGGTAGCAGCAAAGTGAAATTCACCATTTATCCGGAAGCCGGACACAACTGTTGGACCGAGACCTACAACAACGAAAAACTCTACACTTGGATGTTGGAGCAAAAACTGCCATAAAACAAAGCCCCTGAAATTCCCTCGCGCATGTTACACGTCATCCATTTTTCCGACACTCACCTCGGCGCCACGCCTGAGTTTTCCGTGCGTGAAGTAACGCCCTACAAACGGACTTTGAAATTAATCGGCAGCATCAATCAACTCGATTTCAAACCCGACCTCATCGTTCACACTGGCGATGTCACCAACGATCCGCTGGCTGAAGCCTATCAACTGGCAGTAGAATGTTTTTCCTCACTCAAAGCCCCTATCTACTTCGCCACCGGCAACCATGATGACGCGCAACTGATCAAACAGCACCTGCCGGTCTCTCCGCATACCCGTTTGGTCGATGATCCTGACCGCTTGGCTTACCACTGGGACATGGGGCATCTGCGTTTTTACTGCCTCGACGCCAAAGTGCCCGAAGAAGAAGGCCCCCACGGAGAAATCCCGCAAAACCAACTCGACGCGCTGCGCGAAGACATCGCCAGTCACGATCTTCCCTATGCCGTATTCCTGCACTTCCCGCCCTTCCGCATGGGCTCGATCTGGATGGATAAAAAACTCATCCTCACCAACGGCCCCGCTCTGCACCAGATTTTAAAAGACTCCAGCCCTGATCGTTATCGCATCCGCGGGGTCTTTTTTGGACACACCCATCGCAGCATCCAGCTTTATCGGGAAGGCATCCTCTATTCCGGCGTCGCCAGTCCCGCATTTCAATTCAGCATGACACCCGAAGACGGCCCGCCCAGTATCGACGCGAGCTCTCCCCTTGTGTTTAATCACATCACTTTCCTGCCCAACTCCACCGCGATCAAAGAATACACCATTTCCCCCTGAAACAAAAACTGTCCCCCGGACTTTGTTTTCCTCTGCAAATATTTATTTTGCTTTACTGGCAACAAAAGCCACCTTCTATATTCAATATGAAAAAATCCTCACTATTTCTCAACGGCTCTGCCATGCTGGCCTCGGCCACCTTGTTACTTTTTTCCAGCACCCATGCCCCTGCCGCCGATGAAGGCGTCAAAATCACCGACGGCGACGGCAAGTTGCGCATCGAGCTCGATGGCAAACTTTTCACCGAATATCTCTACAACAGTGGCAAGTCGGATTTTTTCCCTATCTTCTATCCTGTTCTTGGACCCGGCGAAGTGCTCATGACGCGCGACTATCCAATGAAAAAACGCGAGGGTGAAAGCAGTGACCACCCCCATCACCGTTCATTATGGTTTGGTCATCATGATATCAACGGAGTTGATTTCTGGGCAGTGCAGGGAAACAACAAACAGCCACTAGGCAAAACGGTTCACCAGAAATTCACCAACATCAAAAGCGGCAAAAACTCCGGCACCTTCACCAGTGAAAACAACTACGTCACCCCAGACGGAAAGATCGTGCTCACCGACGAGCGCACCATCGTCATTCACCAACGTGACCCGAAAACGGATGCGCGCATGCTGGATTTCACCATCAAATTCAAAGCCTCCCATGGCAAAGTGGTGTTCGGTGACAACAAAGACGGCTGCATGGCGATTCGCCTGCACCCCTCCATGCGCGTCGACCAACAGCGCAAGGATGTCGAAAACCCCATCAAAGCCGAAGGGCATATCCTCAACAGCGAAGGTGTGCGCGACAAACCCGCGTGGGGAAAACGGGCCAAATGGGTCGACATGACCGGCCCGGTTGACGGCAAGGCTGTCGGCGTTTCCATCTTTGATCACCCATCCAACCTGCGTCACCCTACCTGGTGGCACGCCCGCAGCTACGGCCTGGTCTCCGCTAATCCTTTTGGCAAACACCACTTTGAAGGGCTCAAAGATCAGCCCGAAGCAGGCAACTACACTTTGGATGAAGGCAAGACCCTCACCCTGCGCTACCGCTTCTATTTCCACCAGGGTGATGAAAAACAAGGGAAAGTAGCCGAACACTACGAAGCCTTCAGCAAGGAGTGAGTGAGCACCTTGTGGATCAAGCTAGCCCTTATTCCGACAAGTAAAGAATGGCTGCATGAGCACCAGGAATTACTTGTCTGGCTGGGGTCGGCTTCCATCGTGACCTTCCTGCTGGGCTTGTTCATCACCCCGCTCATCATCGTAAAAATGAGTGAGGATTATTTCCTCAAGGATCACCCGGTACCAGACGACAGTTTCCGGGGAAAACACCCCGTCATCCGCTGGACCTCCCTGATCCTGAAAAACCTGCTTGGTTTCCTTCTTGTGCTTGCAGGCATAGCCATGCTCGCCCTGCCCGGCCAGGGTCTGCTCACCATCCTGCTCGGACTGGTGGTGATGAATTTTCCCGGCAAGCGCAAATTAGAATTACGCCTCATTCATTTCCCTGGAGTGCTACGCAGCATCAACTGGATTCGCGCCAAAGCAAAACACCTCCCGCTGCGCCTGCCTGATAAATAATTCCCCGCCTGGTAGGAAAAAAACTCAGCGTTTGCGCTTGTGTTTGCCATCCCCCACCGACACCACTTCGACCCGTACCCTTGTCAGTCCCTGTTCCCTGAAACGCAACCGCGAAGCCACCTTCGGCGTCACATCCAGGATCCGGCCGTCGACAAAAGGTCCGCGGTCATTAAGTCGAATCACAGTCGAACGCCCGTTCTCCAGATTGGTCACCTTCACCCGGCATGGCAACGGCAGTGTGGTGTGAGCACCGGCCAGGGAATGAGGGCGAAATTTCTCCCCCAAAGCCGTTGTCCCACGTGACAAGCCCAACCAGCGCCGCTCGTCATACCACGACGCCAGCCCCTCTTCACTGTGATACAAAGCCGCCTCCACCGACATCGGTTGGTAATGCCGCCCACGGATCTTATAAGACCCCATTTTATAACCGTGATAGCCCGCTGAAGAGCAACCCGTCAAAAACAGCATGACTGCTGAAACCCCTACCCGTTGATATCTTTTTTTCCACATCGGTCCTTTGTATGAAGTCACACTACACGACAATTTTTGATAAAATGCCAATTTTTCAACTCTTCGTTTAGCGTTTTTATTGCTTCTCCTCAGTCTACATCATAAACTCCCCTCTTATCCGCGCCATCCCGGTTAAATTCTTCTTTCCTAATGGAATCTTAAACGCCTTCACCCCAGATCGCCAAAATCGCCCTTTGAAATCACGCCTATTTGCCCTTTATTGATCCAAAACCTGCACCTTATGAAAACTCTACTCACCCCTATCCTCGCCGCCAGCGCAGCCCTGTTAATTGTCGCTTGCGAGCAAAAAACCGCCCCCCCCTCGGATCAATCACCGAACATGCCCAAGGGCTCCGCCCCTCAATCCCCACCTGAAAACAA
Source organism: Verrucomicrobiota bacterium (assembly GCA_045046875.1). Taxonomy (GTDB): domain Bacteria; phylum Verrucomicrobiota; class Verrucomicrobiia; order Verrucomicrobiales; family DEV007; genus JAADHD01. Next base: position 4,900 of record JASFYY010000113.1, read on the forward strand.
AGGCTCATCACCACAAATGCCCACACCCAAGCCGTCCGGAAAGGAAAAAACCAGCAACTCTGAAAATAAACCACAAAGCTCGAAGATGCCCAGCAAAGAAGAACTTAGGGAAAAGCTAACGCCCATGCAATACCGGGTAGCGGTAGAAAGCGGAACCGAACCACCTCGCGCCAACGAATATTGGAACAATAAAAAAGCCGGCATTTACGTCGACATCATTTCCGGCAAAGCCCTGTTTGCCTCAACCACCAAATTTAAATCCGGCACCGGATGGCCCAGTTTTTTCCAACCCCTCGACAAAACCGAAGTGCTCGAAATCGTCGATAAAACCCACGGCATGGTCCGCACCGAAGTGCGTTCAAAAACCGGTGACACCCACCTCGGCCACCTTTTTGACGACGGCCCCAAGCCCACCGGCCTGCGCTACTGCATCAACTCCGCCTCGCTACGCTTTGTCCCCGTCGAAAAACTCAAAGAAGAAGGCCTGGAACAATACGCCGACCTCTTCACCAAAGAGTAAAAAATACAGATCAGTGCTCATCAGTGGTTGTATTCCCCATTTAAAAAATGTCGTTTGACCTGACTAAAATCAGATTCCCAAAATAGCTCAGCCACCGGATCCGGCCGTTTGCCTGGCACCGGGGACCGGCTGAGCTATCCAAGTTCTTTTTTTCTTACTCCAGACCACTGCTTTATTTTCCCCCACCGCACAAAAGTTACCTTGGGAAACACTAAGATTCGTACCCGCCCGCAAATTCTCCTGATCCCACGATTGCGCTTGCACATCCCACACCGCCGCCGATCCCGATCCCAGCACACAAAAGCTACCTTGCGAACTGATCATCTGACGGGCACCTCCTAGGTTCTGATAAGACCACTTCTGCGTCTTATCACTGAACACCGCCGCCGAACCATTACCCAGTGCGCAAAAGTTACCATCAGACTCAATAATCTGGAAACCGCCCGAAAGTCTAGCGGTGATCCATTTCCCTGATCGATCGCTGAACACCGCCGCATTGGTATTGCCCACCACTCCCAGATTTTTTCCGCGCGAAAGAATCCGGTCAAAATCCGCCGACATTTGCGCAAACTGAGCCTCCACCGTAGTCGGCGAATTTTGCGCCCTCACTTCCCCCACCGGCAAAGGAGAACGCCCTCCGACATACCAAGCTGTGGCAAAACCAGCAGCAAAAACAAACAAAAAGTGCGAAGATCGAGAATTTTTCATAAGACCATTTAGGATTATTAGACTTCCCAACCCTATCATTTCTGATTCACTCGGGCGATGAAAAAATTATAAAGTGAACCGATGCGGGTGCAGGAAAAAAAAGTTAGCCATTGGCTATTGAAAGCTACCTTATCACACCCCAACCTCATTCCGCCTTTTTAGGGCTGGCAATAAAACCGATTTAACCCCAGCGCGAAGCGCTGGGTAAAAAATCCAATTCTTCCAGCCCTGCAAAGGGCGAAACGCATAGTGCGGGACGGCGTTCATTAGCGGTTCCCCGCTCCTTTTTGATCCACTCTTACGCCATCATCCCCTTCACCACATTACCCGCAACACCCGTCAAACGCATCCGCAGCCCTTGGAATTTATAAGACAATCTCTCATGATCGATACCCAGCAGCTTCATCATCGTCGCGTGACAATCATGCACATGCACCGGATTTTCAGCAATGTTATAACCAAAATCATCCGTCTTGCCATAAACCGTTCCCGCCTTCACTCCACCACCAGCAAACCACATCGAAAAACAACGCGGGTGATGGTCCCTGCCAAAGTTATTCCCGCTAAGTTTGCCCTGAGAATAATTCGTCCGTCCAAACTCCCCGCCCGATACCACCAAGGTATCTTCCAACATGCCACGTTGTTTCAAATCCAATACCAACGCCGCCGAAGCCTGATCCGTCTCCTTGCATTGACGCTCCATGCTGCCCTTCACCCCGCCATGAGCATCCCAACCCTGATGGTAAAGTTGGGTGAATTTCACCCCTCTCTCTGCCATACGCCGAGCTAACAGACAATTATAAGCAAAGGTTCCCGGCTTTCTAGCCTCCTGCCCATAAAGATCATAAATGTAATCCGGCTCCCCACTGATATCGGTCGCCTCGGGCACCGATGATTGCATTTTGTAAGCCATTTCATACTGCGCAATGCGAGTTTCCAATTCGGTATCACCCGTCTTTTGTAACTCCAACTGATGCAACTCTCCCAGCCGATCGAGCATCTTACGACGACTCGAAGCACTCACTCCATCAGGATTACCCAGATACAAAACCGGATTTTTATCCGCCCGAAAACGAACCCCCTGATAACGCGACGGCAAAAACCCACTGCCCCACAAGCGCGAATAAAGCGGCTGTCCGCCCTTATCCTTGGTGATCAATACCACAAAACTCGGCAGGTTTTTGTTATCACTGCCCAAACCATAATTCAACCAGGCCCCCATGCTCGGCCGCCCGGCAACCTGTGACCCCGTCTGCAAAAAAGTGATCGCCGGATCGTGATTAATCGCCTCGGTGAACATCGAATTCACCACGCACAGTTCATCGACAATTTTCGCCGTATGCGGCAACACATCACTGATCCAAGTTCCCGCCTGCCCATGCTGATGAAACTCAAACGGCGAACCCGCCAACGGCAGACTCGACTGATTGCCCGACATCCCCGTTAACCTTTGCCCCTTACGCACACTATCAGGCAGCTCTTGACCATGCCGCTGATTCAACACCGGCTTGTAGTCATAGGAATCAATCTGCGACGGCCCACCCGCCTGAAACAAATAAATCACCCGCTTGGCCTTGGCTGGCGCATGAGTCCCCCCCAGTATCCCCCGATCCCCAGCTGCTTGCACCGCTGATGCAGGATTCATCATATCCGCCAAAGCCAGCCCGCCCAAGCCCATGCCGAACTTATTCAAAAAGCCCCGCCTCGACATCCCAAAACTCGACTCCGCCCCCGTACAAAGCCCCTCATTTCCAAAATTGTTCACACTCATAATTGCCTTCGTTCAGTATAGCTCCGGCTGTCTCGGCTTCGCCTCGGCTCTTAATTTTCTACCTTCTACCTCTTAGTAATCGTTTCATCAAAATTCAACATCGCTTCACACAGAATCGTCGTCGCTGCCAAATCATCCACCGCCAGTTTCGCATTCACTTTACGATCCCCGATCTTCAGCAACTTGGCAGCTTCCCCTGAATGCTTGGCAAAATGCTCTTTCTGTTCTGCATAAAGTGCCTGCAAAATTTCCAACTCCCGCGCTTCTGGCTTGCGGCTGGTGCATTGGCGAAAACCTTGCACAATTCGCGCCTTCACATCCGTGGCATTTTTTTCAATTAGGTGCTGTGCAAAGACCCGCGCCGCTTCCACATACTGCGGACCGTTCATCAACACCAAAGCCTGAAGCGGCGTCGAAGTGCGTTCACGTCTCACCAGACAGACCTCCCGCGCCGTCGCGTCGAAAGTCGACATCACTGGTGGTGGCGCGGTACGTTTCAAAAAAGTATACAGACTGCGCCGATACAAACCCTCGCCTTTATCCGGAGTCTGGCGCTTGAAAGCCGCTGCCAGCTCATAGGGCTTCACCGATATTCCGCCGACTTTATTCACCAACAAGCCACTGACCGCCAAAGCATTGTCTCTCACCTGCTCCGCAGACAAACGGTGCCGCGGCCCGCGAGCCAATAAAAGGTTGTCCGGATCTTCAGCAAAAGAACGTGGATCTTCGGGCGTCGAGTCCTGACGATAAACCGATGACAAAGCAATTTTTTTCATCATCGCTTTCACATCCCATCCGGAATCCATGAAATCCCGCGCCATCCAATCCAACAAACGAGGATGAGTCGGCGGCACTCCCTGAGTTCCAAGATCCTCCGGAGTCGCCACGATGCCTCGTCCAAAAAATGTCTGCCACAAGCGGTTCACCGCCACCCGGGATACCAGCGGATTGCGCCCATCAATCATCCACTTGGCCAGACCTAAACGATTCTTAGGCCAATCCTTCTCCATCGGAAACAGACTCACGGGAGTCGCCGGATAAGCCTCCTCCCGCCGCTCGGCGTACTGTCCGCGATTCAAGCGATACGCTGCCCGCTGCCCCTTCATATCATGCATCGTCATGATCTGTTTCACCTGCGAGATCAGAGCATTTTCCTCTTCTCTCATCTTTTTAGCATCCACCTGAGCCTTGGCAAAAGGCGCGTCGTGCCTCAGCAAATAGTGATCAAACAAGGCCCCCTCCGATTTTGATTCTCCAACACCGGCTAGCAAAGCCGCTTCAACCGAAGTCAGCTGACGATCAAAAACCTGGAACTCGTCGATCGCTCCACCGGCAAAACCGATGTCACGAAAGCGTCCCGCCAGTTTCAGTTTGTTTTTCCCCACCCCGGAATCCCCCCACTCCTTTTTGTGATCAATATCACGAGTCAGTTTATCCTGCATCTTCACCAGATCAATGAGCTTACCATTCTGATAAACCTTCACTCCATCCGCTTGGCTGCTGCCGTCATAAGTAATCGTCAAATGAGTCCAGGCATTCAGCGGCAACGCCTTTTTCACCTGAACCCGCAGGGCATTACCCGGCCAGAAGTGAATCATTGAAAACGTCGGCTTGCCATCATAAAGCATCAATTCATAACCCCGGAAAGCCGAGTCCTCAGCCGCCCGTGATCGATGAAATATCACCTGACGGGATTTGAATGCCGAAGGTTTCAACCACAACGAAAAGCTGAACTCATCCGTGCGATGAAAAGCCGCGGTTTTTTCATCTGTCACGGCAAAAGGATCGTCCCCACTGAACTGAGCCGCTTTGCCCTGCTTGCCCGCAATCACCTTGGCCCCTTTGATCTTTTTCCCATCGTCAAAATTCAAACTCACCACCGCTTTGGGCAAGACCACCTTCGGCAACTCAGCCTGCCCCTGGCCCCCAGCCGCCTGCCAGTTGGCAAATCTCTGCTCCGCCGCCTTCGCCACCGTCTGGAGTTTTTTTTCGCTGTCAGCTAACTTCTTCAGCAATTTTTTGTGCTTCAACTCCTGATCCCCACTATAGAGCAACAGCGTGGGAGTCGGCGCAGTCTCAGTGAAATGAGAATACAATCCCGACTCATCAATATTATTAAAAAACGCGCTCATCTCAAAATAACCCTGCTGGGTCCATGGATCAAATTTGTGATCGTGACACTTGGAACAACCAATCGTAATCCCCAGAAAAGCCGTGCCATTGGTTTCGACCCGGTCCGACACATACTCGACACGAAATTCTTCATTGATGCTGCCGCCCTCGTTAGTCTGACGATTCAGACGATTAAAAGTAGTCGCCAGTCGCTGGTCCAAAGTTGCATTGGGCAACAGATCCCCCGCCGTCTGCCACAGCACAAATTGATCGTAAGGCAGGTTGTCATTAAAAGCCCGGATCACCCAGTCCCGCCACGGCCACACATGCATCAGCCGGTCTGCCTGATAACCAAAAGTATCCGCATAACGCGCCGAATCGAGCCAGTCAGTGGCCATGCGTTCACCGTAAGCCTTGGAAGCCAGCAAGCGATCCACCACTTTTTCATAAGCTTTTTCCCCAGACGAATCCGCCACAAAAGCATCCAGCTCCGCCAGTGTCGGCGGTAGCCCCGTCAGATCAAAAGACACACGTCGCAACCAACGCTCGCGCGGAGCTTGCTGGGTGGGCTCGAGCTTTTTCTGTTGCAAACGTGCCAGCACAAAAGCATCAATCTCATTGCGCCCCCAAGATGACTTGCCCTGCAATTTTGGCAGCTCCACCTTTTTAGGGACCTCAACAAAAGACCAGTGTGTTTTGTACTCCGCCCCCTGCTCAATCCAACGCTTCAGAATATCTTTTTCCTTTGCGCTCAAAGCCCCCAGCTTCGCTTCTGCAGGCGGCATCAACTCATCCGGATCATCATGGAAAAGACGCACCAAAAACTCACTCTTTTCCACATTGCCCGGCACAATCGCCCCAGCCTCAATCGCCGCTTCACGAACATCCAGGCGCAATTCCGCTTCGCGATGCTCTTTGTCCGGCCCGTGACAATGAAAACATTTGTCCGATAAAATCGGCATCACCTGCTGATTAAAATCCACTTTATCGTCTTCGGCCGCATATAACGAACCCAGCACTCCTGCCACAGTCACCACTGCCACCGTTTGTTTGAAAATTACTCCTCTTCTCATCATTCTATTTTTGCGTTGCCGCATCCGGTCTTCCGACCTGGAAAATTTCATTCAACTCCTCATCGTTCAAGGCACGATTGAACAACATGAACTCGTCAATCCTACCATTAAAGTTACGAATATTTGACGGCCCACGTTTTCCGGGCGGATTATAGTTACCCATCTCCATCGCTCCGAACTTCAGCGGCAGGCGCTTGTCCAGATTCACAATGTCTACCTGGCTGACCAGGCGACCATCGATCAAATGCCGCACCTCCAGTTTGTCCGGATCAAACACCGTTGCCAAAAACATCCAACGGCCTAAATCATTAAAACCAATTTCCCTGCCCGAATAATAATTTTGATTCCCTTCTTTTCCAAGCACGCCCAGTATCATTTCACCCGTGCGCTCAAATTGCCAATGCGGACTGCCCGGTTTCCAATCATCGGTCAGCAAAAGACTGCTCCACAAACGATCCATGCCGTCAATTCTCACCCAGGCTGCATAAGTCAGTGCCTTGAACTCACCCGGCAGGATCAATCTCACCCGATCCGCCGGACTTTTAAAATCGAGTGCTTGTTTCCCTGGCCAGCGCCCCGACGTCCACTTCGCCCCGACAATCGCACCATTCAATCCCGGCTCTTCACTCTGCCCCTGATTGTGCAAAACCCGATCCCAGGATCGTTCCGGTTCAAAAGTGTAATAGGCAATCAAACTGCGATCATTCTTCAGCTCTTCAGAGAATGTTTTCCATCGTTGAAAACGCGATTCAGCGCGGGATCCATCCACATCATCCAACAACGAAGATTGCGGAAATGAAGCCGGATCCATATCAATCGCCTCACCCGGTTCCGAACCTCCCAGACGCATCGCCTCCCCTTCCGACAAAGCTTTTGTGGTTTTCCCCACTGAGCGCAGTTCCACTTCGCCATCAAAAACATGCACCTCCGACGAGCCATTTTCATCCACCGATATGCCAAACTCGGTGCCCAGATCCACCAGATCATAATCCGGAGTTTTTACCGTAAAACCAACCGCCTGGGGAGGAACATTACCGTGCACTTTTCCGTAGTGACAAAAAGCCTCGTTCGCCGAACGGATATCCAAATGCGCCGGCCCCTCCAGTATCACCGTCGCCCCACTGTAAAATTCAATCTGCACCGTACCTGCTGCGATCTTCACTTCTCCCGCCGGAATCCTGTCACCAGGACGGTACCGGGTCGCCCCCTCTACCCACTGCAATCCCGACGCTCTTGTCAAAACCGCCACCCCGTCATCCTGAGCAATACTCGTCACACGAGTATTGTTATCCGAGCGTTGACCAAGTAACAACATGCCCAAAAATAAACCAGCCACCAAGGCCGCCGCCAACGACAATCGAGCTTTCCACGGCCAACGAATCTTCTCCCCCCGATCCGCAAATCCCACCAGCGCATCGCCGCCTTCCTCGCTCTCAAACTCACCCGCATACTCATGCAGGCTCGCCGACAAAGCCATCACCCTCACATAATGCCGCCGCGCCGCTTCATCATCCAGCAACCACTGCTGCAGTTCAGCATGCCTGTCCGCAGAAATAACCCCATCCACCAGTTCGTCACACAACGCACCAAGCTTCAAAACTTCCAAATCTGTAAGCGTTTCTCCCATTCTAATTGCCTTCGTTCAGTATAGCTCCGGCTGTTTGACTCCGTCTATCTCCATTACATTCCGGTTCGGCTTCTAACTTCTGAACTTCATTCGTCACACAATCCAACAACAACTGGCGAATCCTCCCCAACGCCTTATACGCCGCCTGCACACTTCTGCCCGCCTGCGCCGCCGCCCGTCCCACCCCGCTACCACTTTCATACCTCGTCAACACCATACGCCGGTCCCGTTCATTCAATTTTTTTAAACACGAACCCAGCGCCTCATGCCGCACATCCATCTCCTCCTGCATCGTTCCCGCCGTCGCCACCACCGCCTCCATCACCTCTTCATTAAACACCACCTTCGATCGCGCAAATTTCTGCTGCGCCGCTTTCACCTTCCACCACGCAATGCGATTGGCCCAGGCGACAAAATCCGTACCCGATTCAAACTCAGCAAACTTCTCATAAACCGTCACCGAAGTTTCCTGCAAAATATCCTCCGCATCCGCCCGGTTGGGAACCAGCGTATAGATATAAGCAAAGATCTTGCGTTGATTGCGGGTCAGCAATCCAACCAGCTCCGCCCGGCTATCCTGATGATGGGGGTTTTCCAAATCCATAAATTGATCCTGTCACCAATGTAATAACAAGAATTGACCACTTTAGGACATTTTTTATCAAAAAAATAATGCGACACAGCTTTGCAAACTGTGAATCACTGAAAACAAACGGATTCACCACCTGCTCCCACTTCGTAATAAATCCCAATTTGAATGAACTGCGAGCCGTGACGATGAATTCACTCAGGGCTTAAACCGAAAGATGCAAATCAGGTTGAAGGAAAAACGCCCGCAAGCTGAATAACGAAGACTTACTTGCCCCTCAATTCCGACGCCTTCTTTCTCAAAGCCTGCGCCTCCAGGTGACTGCCCCTTTTTTCGTAAGCATCAGCCAGACTCGCCATTGATTTGAGTGTATCCGGGTGTTCTAAACCTAACACTTTTTTCCTCAACTCCATCGTCTCTTTCTTCAACCGCAAGGCCTCCTCAAAACGACCCGCTGCTCCGTAAGAACTGGCCAGGCTGCTCATCGAAGCGAGTGTGGACGGATGCTCGGAACCCAGCACTTTTCTTTTCAATTCCAAGGTTTCCTCTTTCAACGCCAGGGCCTCCTCATGACGGCCTGCCAGACTGTACGAATAAGCGAGACTGGACATGGAAGCGAGTGTTGAGGGATGCTCGAAACCCAATACCTCTTTTTTCAATTTCAAGGTTTGTTCGTTCAAATCCAGCGCTTCTTCAACGCGACCCACATTTCCGTACGAACTGGCCAGGCTGCCCATCGCCTGGATTATGTTCGGATGATTGGCCCCCAATACCTTAATCTTCAATTTTAATGTTTTTTCATTAAAATCCAAGGCCTCCTCAAAACGACCCATGTTCCGATAATAAATGGCGACCTTCGCCATCTCCGCCAGCGTGTCCGGGTGCTCGGCACCCAATACCTTTTTTTTCAAGTTCAAAGTCTCTTCGCCCAGAGCCAGAGCCTTTTCATATTCACCCACAGCGCTGTAGGAATATGCCAGGCTACCCATTGTAGCAAGAGTGTCCGGGTGCTCGGAACCCAGCTCTTCCTTTCTCAATTCAAGAGCTCTCTCGCGCTGTGTAATGGCAGCCTTGTTATCCCCCAGATAGGAATAAGTATAACCCAAGTCATGCCGGACAGTTGCTTCGATGATCGGTTGACCAACAAAGGATTCTCCTATTTTCGGCGCCGCTGCATCAATGGCCTCACGGATCGTCGCATCAATTCCCAGTCCCCCCCCCAGTGATTTTGGCCTTGCTGCCGACAACACCTTATTCTCTAAAAAATCCAGTACCGCTTTCGATTCCTCGGCAGATTGCTCAGCCAGACTGCGCGCTGATTCGGCTTGAGCTTCTGCCTTAGTGGCACGAACGGCTTGCCATATACTTACCACCGTGCCTGCCACCATAACCGCGATTACCAAAGCCACTGTCGTCAGCACTGCCTTGTTTCGCCGGGCAAACTTGCCCATTCGATAACTCGCCGAGGGCGGACAGGCCGTCACCGGTTTATCAGTGAGGTAATGCCCAATATCAGCAGCAAACCCGTCCGCGGTTTCGTAACGGCGAGAACGATCTTTCTCCAGGGCCTTCATCACTATCCAATCGAGATCACCGCGAATCTGACGACTCAACTTTTCAGGCGCCACCTTGTGCACTTTCGTTATCGACGTGTTTTCCTCACTGCTCAACGAATCAAGCCGCGTCGAGGGTTTGAGTGGTTCTTCCTCTCGAATCAAGCGATACATTTCCTCTATCCCCGCTTCGCGCAATTTTTTCAGACCCAACGGAGTCTTCCCTGTGAGCAATTCATAAAGCACCACACCCAGAGAATAGATATCGCAGCGGGTATCAATATCGCTCCCTTGAGTAGCTGATTGCTCCGGACTCATATACTGCGGCGTACCGATCATCTGCCCAATCGCTGTATACAAAGACTTTTCAGTGAGCTCCTGCTTGATCGCCTTGGCCACTCCAAAATCGATCACCTTGACTACCGGCCTTGCCTCATGATGAATCACCAGGATATTGGAAGGTTTCAGATCGCGGTGGATAATTCCTTTCTGATGGGCGTGCTGAACTGCCGAGCAGATATCCTGGAACAAAATCAGACGCTGCCTTGTATCGAGGCAATGTGTGTCACAATAATCTGTAACCGGCACCCCCTTCACCAGTTCCATGGCAAAGTAAGGTCGCCCGGTTTCGGTTGTTCCTGCATCAATCACCTTGGAAATATTAGGGTGATCCATCAGAGCCAGCGCCTGACGCTCGATTTCAAAACGAGCGATCACTTCCCTGGTATCCATGCCCGGCTTGATAATTTTGAGAGCAACCATGCGCTTGATCGGCTCAAATTGTTCCACTATAAAAACCACGCCAAAACTACCTTCGCCCACTTTCTCTAGCAGCTTGTAAGGACCGATCACATCTCCTGATTTCTCAGCCAGCGATACCCCATTTCCAACGGACGGAAGCTTCATTTTACCAGAAATCTTCCCGGACCCGTCCATGGAAATGGTAACATTATTGCCCTCAGCGAAAAATGCGTCCGCCTTCGCGGCGTCCTCCAGCATACTTTCCACCTCCGAATGCAATTCACCATCACCCCCGCAAGCCTCTTCCAGAAACGTCTCGCGCTCCTCGACCTCCAGTTCGTAAGCGCTGGCAAATAATTCTTTGGCTTGAGCGTTCATCATATTCCTACACGCTCAAATAGCCTAGAAAAACGACCAGACTATTCAAGCATATTCATACAGCTTCTGAATGACCATTTCACCTCTGCCCAAGATCACTTCTTAACTACCTTGGATATCTTGACCTTCCTCCCAATATCCGCCGGCGAAATCCCGGCAGCTGCCAACTGAGTCCTGACTTGTCCCAGTGCTATTTTAGAGACCCAAATCCCGTAGTACAACTCATTCCGGCGATCGAATGATAAGGATGAAATCGTCATGCCTTCAGCTTTATAACTTCCATCCATTTTCAGCAGATCTTTTTCAGAATCAAGCCAACCGATTTTGAACTGCATTCCATCGGGTATGGCATCAAAAACTCCCCGTAGCTCCCGATCCTTGTTGTTTTCCACATAAACGGGATACCTGCCTTTGCTTTTCTCCACTTTAAGTAATTCGTTCCAATCATAAAAACTGAGCCACCCGGTAAAGGCCCCACTTTGCTGCTCAAGCTCCAGTTTTTCGCTTTCAGACTTTCGAGGTGCAGCACTTAATTGTTTCAATAATTGCTGATCTTCCATACTCAGATCAGCAATTAAAAATGGAAACCTCCCTCCCCCTTTTTTTACCAGGATGATTTTATCACCGTCGATTCCATCCAGTGCCGCTTCAACAATCCTACCTGACTTATTCTTCCATTGACGGGTTTCCGTTGTTAGTGGTCCGGATTTTTGAGCAGGCTTAATCTGAATTTTTGCAGGTATCACCCCCAGACCGAGCAGTTTCCCAACGGCTTGCTTGTATCCCTCCTTTTCTATCCAAACTGCACTGAAATCACTTTCTCCAGGATTTTTACTCAAGAACAGAAGCTCGTAACCGTTTTTCTTTCGTTGAACATGGGTCACCAACAACTGCGATTCGGTTATAGCCGTCACATAGGACGCTTGCGTCCCACTCTTCTCAGGGAAATCAAAAACCGCTCTCACCTCACCATTGGAATTGCGTTCCACAATGAAAATAACTTTACCCGCGCCCGTTGCTCTCTTCAGCAATTCCGCCACCTGTGCCCTTGATCCCCATGGGGTGAAAATTGCCTCACGTTTCTTGTCAAAGCCACGCTTGAATTCAGATTCCTTAAAACTCCCTCTAACTCTCTGGGAGTAGGCCGGGCAGATCCCCGACAGGGTGAGGGCAATAAGGGTAACGACGCTGAGTAAATTATTGGTTTGAGTGTTCATCTTATTACTACACGCGCAATAAGGCTGAAAAACCGGACATTTTTTTTAAGATTCTTCCTGGAGAGCCCGGTAGAGCCAGACTTTAGCCACTGTCCAATGCCGTCGAACAGTCTTTTCATTCACTTCCAATAGCGCTGCAATCTCGTCATTATTCATGCCGCCAAAAAAGCGCAATTTGACGATGCGGGCGTTCAACTCGTCCTCCTTCTCCAACTGATCAAGCACTTCGTGTACGGCGAGCAGTCGTTCGTCCGGAATCGGAGCCGAGATATCAATCTCGCTCTCGGGTATGGTCGCCTCACCACTGCCGCGCTTGCCCGAAAGTCGGCGCCGCGCCGCTTCGACCAGAATCCGCCTCATCGCTTCGGAAACGGCAGCAAAAAACTGCTTTCGGTCCCGCCACTCATCCGGAGCACTTTTTTCCAACCTCAACCAGGCTTCGTGAACTAGAGCCGTCGCGTTGAGAGTGTGATCCGGCCTTTCTCCGGCCATACGCGATGCCGCAATGCGCTTGAGCTCCCCGTAGAGCCCGACAAATAACTCGTCGTCACGAGTTTCGTTGGAGGCGTTCAGCCAGCGAGTAAATTCAGGCATGGTGAGGACTAGAAGTATCACCTGTTTGGATTAAGCAGGTCAAGCAGGAAAGTCTTCCCCTCTTTCCGGCACCTAGAAAGCGCCGCACCTTGTAAAAATATCACTTCCTGCTTACTTCCTTACTGCTGCGCGGCACTCCCAGACAAACCCGGAAACCATCCCGCGAATCCGAATAGCTGACACTGTGAATCCCCAGCCGCACCGCACAGCGCGCATTGCCCGGAACATCGATATAATTTCCGCCTCGACACACAGGACGTTTTACCGAAAGGGTTTGAGCGTCTTCATAATACACTTCCTCATGCCCTCCCTCGGGATCAAAGTGATCCAGGACAAATTCCCACACACCCCCACACATATCGGCCAGACCAAAACCATTGCGGCCACGCTCTCCATAATGATCAACCGGTGACACCATCGCGTAACCATCGCTCCATGGCAGAGTGCCTCCCGTCCAGACGTGATCAGTGTTTGGCAGAAAATCGATCGCAGAAATATTCAAGCGCCCCTTGCCCTCATACATATTGTCTCCCCACCAGAAAGCGGTGCTGTCGCTGCGGCCTCCGCGACACGCATAAGCCCACTCGGCCTCGGTCGGTAGTCGATAGACCAGACCCTCCCGAAGTGTGCCTGCAGCTTGCTCCTTTTTATTGAGCCAGTCACAAAATGCCTTCATGTCATTATAGCTCACACAAACCACCGGAAAATCATCCTGTTCAGGAACTCCGTGATTGGGATCCCGCCAGCTTTTACCCTCCATCGATAACCAAGACATCTCGTCCTTCCTCGTCAGTGGTCCCCATTTAGGATTGAAACACTGACTTTTCCCACCTGGTTTTTCAGCATCCGTCACATACCCTGTTTCATCCGCAAATTTGCGGAACTGCTTCACAGTGACTTCCGTGCGCCCCATCCAGAATCCCTCTTTCACCTGCATCGCACGCGGCGCGCCTTCATACGCCTCACGCCTGCCTCCACCCGAAGAAAACGAAGCCCCGCCCTCCTGACTGACCGCCCATTTTTTTTCTTCCGCCGAACTACCCATGATGAATTTTCCAGGCGGGATATAGACCATTTCGAGGGAAATATCTTTATCCGATTTTATCTGTTTACTTGCTCCGTTCACCGGATCTTCGGCCCAGGTCGCACTGGGCATGAGCCCTATAATAGTCGCCATCAGCAGCAGAGCCAATGCTGGTTTGGGGGTTTTTTTTTGTTCACGCATAATTTTTCCAATGGTTGATTCAATATTACCTCTTGGGGTGTCTCCCTAAGTTCATCAATTTTCCACATTCAAGCGAACCCATCCCCACATAACGGCCTGAAAAGCCAACCCTATAACAGCCCAGGGAGAAACCCTGGGTAAATTGGTTAAAATATCCCCAAGCCCTGAAAGGGCGGCTCTATAAACTCAAGCCTACAGACTGCCTCACGAAAGCTTCCAAGGCGCGCGATACGGCAAAGCCACCAGCTTCTTCTGCGCTTCAGCGTCCCCAATCACTTCTTCCTTCGCCGGATCCCATTTCAGTTTCCGTCCCAGTGCTTGTGAGACATAAGCAATATGCCCTGGTGTGATCGATCGATGCGCAGTCTCGGCCGGCGCCACACACTCCGTCCGGGTTTTCACTCCGTCGATAAAGTTACGATGATGTTCAGGCGCTTTGTAAGCCCGCTTCGGCCCCGGATTAAACCCCTTTTTCACCCATTCCGGATTCGATGCTTCCAATTGGCCGCGGTTCACATACACCCAGCCGTTTTCACCAGTCCACTTGGTACCCATCGGGTTCACCGATCCGATACTGCTCTCGATTCCACCGGCGTAAGTGCAGCGCACTTCATAATCCACCGGTGAATTATAAACATCCGTTTCAGGGTAAGTCCAACCCACGGCTTCCACCGTCTGCGGCCCGCTTTTATCCATCCCGAGCGCCCAGTGATTGATGTCATTGTGGTGCCCGATCCAGTCCATCAACTGACCACCACCATAAGCCAAATGCCAGCGCCAGTTCCAGTGACTGCGCGCTTTCATGTAAGGCAACATCTCACTCGGCCCGGTCCAAAAATCGTAATCCAAATGATCCGGAGGCGTGGTGTTTTTTGTATCCCCCAAAGGTTGGTTGTGCCCCTTGGGCAAACCCACTTCCACCTTTCTCACCTTGCCAATCACTCCGTTCTGGATCAGCTCCACCGCCTGATGAAAATTAGCCGTCGACCTTTGTTGCGATCCTGTCTGAAAAATCGCTTTCCGTTTGGCCACCTCTTTATACAAAGCCTGACCTTCGGCAAACAAATGAGTTACCGGCTTTTCACAATAAACATCCTTGCCGTGTTTCAAAGCTTCCATTCCAGCCAGCGCGTGCCAGTTATCCTGTGTCGCCACCAACACCGCATCGATGTCATCCCGGGCACACAGTTCACGATAATCGGAATAAGCATCACAGCCTTTGAAGTCGCTGCCCTTCTGTTTCCCGTAATAACCTTCCACCGCAACCTTCGCCGCGTCACGGCCATAGGCCCTGCCCTTACGTCCCTCGTGTTTCCCGTAGTGCAATGTATCCACATCACAAACCGCCACGACCTGAACATCCGCCAATTTCAAAAAAGCGTCCATGTTGGCAAACCCCCGCCCGCCGACTCCGATCATCCCCATGGTGATGCGTTCACTGGGTGCGGCTTTGTTCACTCCTCCAAAAATCGAAGATGGCATAATAGCCGGAGCACTCACTGCAGCCGCAGCGGTAGAGATAAATTGACGACGGGTTTTCATAGCTAGGGAAAATAAGGGGTTCAAGAACAGCGTATTTTACGCACGAATACAAACTCAAGCACAGTATCGCCTCATCGACAAGTCATGTGGCACCAACTTCCTGCATCTCTTTGACCAACGATCTCCATTTACAAATCGTCCCACAGTGCCTATTTTCCCTCCTACCCTGCCACTTCAAGCCTCCTTCCCCATGCAACGATTACTCTACCTTCTTCTAATCTCTTTATTACTTCCCTCCCAGCAATCGCAAGCCGGTGACTGGCCTACTTTCCGCGGTGACATCCAGAGGCGCGGGATCGCTGATGAAAAAATAAATCCGGCCTCCTTAAAAAACCAATGGACCTGGCGCAGCAACTCTCCCCCACAAACAGCCTGGGCGGCTCCAGCGAGATGGGACGCTTACGCAAATATTGTAAATCTGCGGGCGATGAGAAATTACGACGCAGCCTTTGGAGTAGCCGTCGTCGGACAATCAGCCTTCGTGGCTTCTTCGAGCGAAGATTCGGTGATCTGTCTGGATCTTAACTCGGGCAAGGTGCGTTGGAGGTTCTGGACGGACGGCCCAGTGCGAATCACACCCACCGTCACTGAAGGCCGAGTCTTTTTCGGTTCGGATGATGGTCAGGCCTATTGCATTGATGCCAACACCGGCAAACTGATATGGAAATTCCGTCCCCCTGTGGAGGAACCCCTGGTGATTCACAACGGTCGCATGATCTCCCGTTGGCCCTGCCGCACTGGCGTATTGGTCAAAGACGGAAAAGCTTACTGCGGCTTTTCAATGTTACCCTGGGACCCCTCGTTCATCTGCGCCCTCGATACCAAAACAGGTAAAACAGACGCACCAGGCTGTTTTGTTCGCAAGCTGAATAGCGCCACCATCGAAGGCGCAATGGCAGCCTCCGACAATCTGCTGATAGCTCCCCAGGGGCGCATCCCCCCCATGCTGCTTAATCTTTCCGATGGCTCTGACAAAGGATCGTTGAAAGGTTACGACGGGAAAAAGAAAGGCGGCGGCGGAAGTTTTGTGATGATAGCAGATGATCAAACCCTCTGTCATGGTCCGGGCAATCAAACCGGATGGATCACCGTCAGCGACCTCAAAGCGGGGAAGGTTTTGTCCATGCATGAAGGGTTTAATTCCAGCGTTCACAGCAGCGAGACGGCCTACCGCCTGTCAGACAATCAAGTCAGCGCCATTGATCGTAAAACTCAAAAAACCCTCTGGAAAAGTAAAATCCCTCAGGCCCACGAACTGATTCTAAATGGCAAAACATTGTTCATCGCTGCACGCGACAAAGTGATCGCTTTGGATGTGAATAAAGGCAAACAAGTGTGGAGCGCTCCGGTTGAGGGCGACGCCCGTTTATTACTGGTGGCCGGAGGCTCCCTGCTGGTCAGCACCGACGAAGGCGTCATCCATTGTTTTAACGCCAAGGGAACAAGTGAGCCCTCGGCAGCAAAAGCTAAAGCTAAAAAAACAACTCCGATCATTGAAACCCCACAAAAACTCGAAGCTCCCCGCATCCCCGGCCTGGCCGGGCACTGGGCTTTTCACACCGGCATGAGCGACCGTGCCAAACGCCGCGGACTGACTGACGTGGAACGGCGGGTAGTGGATCTGGGCGGACGCATTGATGGCACCATTCTAGGCGAAGTGAACCTGCGTCAAGCCGGCGGGATTGAAGCCTTGTTATTGGACGGCATTGGCAACAGCGTGATCCTGGCTGAGGATCACAGTAAGGTCAAACTGCCTCAGAAACAGATAACAGCCGAAGCCTGGGTTCGCGTGGACAAACCGACCAAATGGGGCGGAATCATCGGAGCGATCCAGGATAATGGTTCCTACGAAAAAGGATGGATCCTAGGCTACAATGACTCAAAATTCTCCTTCACGATCAATGGCAAAGGTGGGGATGACAGATTGACCTACCTGCAGAGCACCAGCAATTTCAAAAACGAAACCTGGTATCACGTCGTGGGGACCTACGACGGCAAAACCCAGCGGATCTACGTCAACGGCGTGCTCGAGAATTCTTCGACCGAGCAGTCGGGAGATATCAACTACCCACCGCAGGCTTTTTTTGAAATCGGTGCCTACCATGACAAGGATGAACTCCACCGGATGAAGGGCCAGGTGCATGAAGTCCGTCTTTATTCAAGAGCACTGGATCAAAATGAATTACTGACCAACTATCAAAACAAAAAAAGCGCCTTACCCAAACCCATTTTCCTCCCCGTCGGTCCCTACGCTCGTTTTGTTGATCGACAAACCGTGGAGGTAAGCTGGCAGACTGACGAAGCCTCGCCCAGCACCTTGATCCTCAATACGGAAAATGGAAAACGGAAGGTAACGGATGCAAAACCCAAAACCAAACACCGACTGCGCATCGGAGGGCTGAAGCGTAATCGCATTTATCACTATCAGATCGCAACCGGAACTTCAGGGATCAGCCCTGCCTTTGAACTGGATACCACCTTTAATTTCACCCAGCCCTCCCTACCCAAACGACCAAACCCTTACCCTCAAAACAACGATGGCAAGGCAATAGAAAAAACCGCAAAAACCCTGCTCACCCAATCCAATATCACCACCGGTATTTGCCTGATAATGGGAGCCGGAGACGGGCACTTGATGTATGAACTCGCTCGCCAGTCCAATTTGACCGTGATCGGACTTGAGACCGATGAGGCAAAAGTCTCCAAGGCACGAGCCGCGCTGACTCAAGCCGGCATTTACGGACGCCGGGTAACGATCCGCAAAGTCGAGTCGCTCGATCACATCCCCTACACCGGGGAATTTGCTAACCTGATTGTTTACGGTCAACTGTTAAAAGATGGCAAGATCGCAGGAAACAGCAAAGAAGTGCTGCGCTTGCTACGACCCGATGGCGGCCTGGCATTGATCGGACAAAACAGCGGTTCCTCCCCGCAGGTAACAGCTGCGCAACTCACTGCCTGGAGCGGTAAAGTTGACAGCAAAGTGACTACAACAAAACAAGGCGCCTGGGCTCGAATCACCCGAGCTCCCCTGCAAGGGGCCGGCGAATGGTCGCATTTGTATGGACGTGCCGACAATTCAGCCTACGGCGGAGAAAACCTGGGTGGCGCCCGCAAAACCGACGACCTGCGGGTGCAGTGGCTGGGACGTCCCGGCCCGCGCGCACAGCCTGACCGCAACGGGCGCAAACCTTCCCCGCTGTCAGCAGGGGGACGTTTATTTGTCCAGGGATTGCACCGCGTGATTGCTATCGACGCCTACAACGGCACCATTTTATGGTCACTGGAAATCCCCCCGATGCAGCGATTCAACGTGCCGCGTGACAGCAGCAACTGGTGTGCCGACAAAAATCATGTCTTCGTAGCCATCAAAGATGCCCTCTGGCAAATCAACGCCCAAACCGGCAAGGTCGAATCCATCACCCCCGTTCACCCCGGTGATCACAAGGACTGGAAATACGACTGGTCTTACATCGCCCGCCACCAGGACAAGGTGATCGGCAGCGCGGTCAAAAGCGGATCGTCCTATATCGAATTCTGGGGAGGCTCGGGAGCGGGCTGGTACGATGATCGCAAAGGCCCTATAACCTTTAAAGTGTGCAGCGATAATATTTTTGCCCGGGACAAAAAAACCGGAAGGCAACTGTGGACTTATGCAAATGGAGTCATACTCAATTCGACCATCACCGTAGCAGGCACGCAGGTGTTTTTTGTCGAAAGCCGCAACCCCAAAGTGCTCGCTTCACAATCGCGGCGCATCGGCATCCCCGAACTGTGGCAGGATCAATACCTCGTCGCACTCGACCTCGAGACCGGCAGCATCATCTGGGAGCAAGAGATGAAAATCAACAAAGGCACGGTGATGGTTCACATGGCCCAGGGGGAAGGCACCCTGGTCATCGCCGCGTCAGGGGAAACAAAATACAACATCTACGGGCTGGATCAAAATACTGGCAAAAAGCTCTGGCATCGTGAACTGGACTGGATCAAAGAAAAAGGAGATCACGGGATGGCAATGTCACGACCTGGGATTGCCAGCGGCCGTTTGTACATGCGCCCCCATGTGCTGGATATAAAAAGCGGTGAAACCGTCGGAACCATGCCCGCCGGTCATTGCGGAACCTATGCCCTGACCAGCAACACCGCCATCTACCGTAAAGGCAATGTCACCATGTGGGACCGCGAGGATAATAAATTAAGTAGTTGGAAACGTCTGCGACCGGGCTGTTGGTTGAGCACCATACCCGCCGCTGGCATGCTGCTCTCACCCGAAGCCGGAGGTGGTTGCAGTTGCGGCATCTGGATCGAAACCTCACTTGGATTTATCCCCAGGCAAAAATAACCAGAACTATTTAGGAGAATTGACCAGGGCCTCTGTGCGGCAGTCCTTCAACACAATACCCCCGTCTACCCGCAAAACGGATCCAGTGATGTAGTCCGCATCATCCGAAGCGAGAAAAGCCGCCGCCTTGCCAATATCCGCAGGCACCCCCAAACGTCCCCAGGGCATATTCGCAGCCTCCTCCTTCATTCGCTCTTCCCCGAAAGCCTTGCGCTCACCGGGAGTATCGATCCAACCCGGTTCAATCACATTCACATTGATCCGGTGCTGCGACAGCTCCGTCGCTATCGTGCGCGCCATGTGATTCAATCCCGCTTTGGCGGTATTGTATGCCGTGCTCAAGCCATAAGGCATGTAGGCATGCACACTCGAAATAAACACAATCTTGCCACCACCATTTTCCACCATGTGTCGAGCCACTAACTGGCTCATATGAAAACCACTCGTCAAAGCTCCATTGATCACAAACTCAAAATCCTCTGGTTTGATATCAAGAAACTCACAGCGCCGACTGGCCGCCGGGTTGCTCACGAGAATATCTATTTTCCCCAGCGCAGCGACCGCTTCCGTTACCAGCCTCACACATTCATCACGCTCAAAGATATTAGCCGTGATCACCCGGCATTCCCTACCTAA
The DNA here is from genome assembly GCA_045046875.1 of Verrucomicrobiota bacterium. Classification (GTDB taxonomy): domain Bacteria; phylum Verrucomicrobiota; class Verrucomicrobiia; order Verrucomicrobiales; family DEV007; genus JAADHD01. Next base: position 25,528 of record JASFYY010000113.1, read on the forward strand.
AGCTCTGATTTCTTCCGCGGTCTGTTCCACCTCCTCGCTGCCAGGACGATCATTGATCACCAAGTCAGCTCCAGCCCGAGCTAACTCCAAAGCACAACCTTTCCCTATCCCTTGTCCCGCCCCTGTCACCAGAGCATTTTTACCTGATAAGTTCATCTGTATCGAATTGAATTTAGTCAGCGTAAACTTTAGCTAATTTTTGCCCATGGTCATCAAGCATATTCTTCAGCGTCATGAAGTCCCCTCCAAAAGCAAGCAGTTGCGCCCCTTTCTCCTTCAATCTCTCCACGGCTTCAATACTGCCCGCCGGACAACCCCAGGCTTTGCCCTCACGAGCTGCTGCTGCCGCCACCTTGTCATAGACCTCTTCCAACTGCAACGATCCGGCTCCAGGTTGACGCAAACGCAAACCCAGATCCCCTGGCCCAATAAATAGTCCATCCACCCCGGGCACCGCCGCGATCTCATCGACATTATTCACCGCCTCGATCGTCTCAATTTGAACCACCAGAAAAGTTTCACGGTTAGCTTCTTCGGTAAAATTCTCGCCACCTTGCAGAATAAAGTCGCTATCCAAACCTGCTCCATCCAAACCGCGATCCCCCAAAGGAGGGAACTTCACCGCATCCACCAAAGCCTGCGCTTTCTCCACCGTCGACACATGGGGAATCATCAAACCCGTCGCTCCATCTTCCAAATAACGATAGAGGCTGGTTTTTTCCACTGTCGCCGGACGTAACATGCAATCGATGTCAGCCAGATGAAAATGCGTCAACAGAGCAGCGATTTCCCTATCACTGAAAGTGCGGTGCTCCATGTCCAACCAAATCAAATCAAATCCAGCATTCGCCGCATGGTGAATATAAGAAGGAATAAAATGCCCCAAAACGCACATCCGTGCGGGTTGGCCTTCTTTTATTCTTGTCAGGGTTTTACTTTTTCTCATAGAATATCTCGATTGAGCTGAGTTCACCTTACGCCGTTTTTTTCATTTCGACAGCATAATTGCAGAGCCTCCCGCTTTTCATTTCGAAAAGCCTCCTGCACCGCCCGGTAATAATTCGATTCACTAATAATTCGATAAATTCATACGGTCTTGACAGAAGCAATCAGATTTATAACTTTCCTAGATTTCCAATGACTGTCGAATCCAAATCCAGCTCTACAGGCGCGACAGAAAGAATTGCTTCTCCAATGACAACACCGAACAAAAAAGAAGCCAACCGTGGACAACCCGCAGCACTGCGCCGGATAAACATCGACTCCATTGTGCGAAAAATCCAAACCGACGCTCCCATCAGTCGCGCCGATCTCGCACGCTCTACCAAGCTGAGCTATCCCACGGTGATGAAAATCGGCAACATGCTGCTGGATAGCCGGATTGCAGAGTGGCTGCCTGATGAAATCCAGGAATCCAGCGGACGGGGACGCCCGGCTTCATTCATGCAAATGGCCCGCACCCAATCACATGTGATTGCCCTCTCCTTCCGCCCCACCCACCATTCTGGCCGCCACTGCCGGCCTCGACGGGCGGACACTACAGGAAATCACTGCACCCATTCCGCAAAGTTACCCGGAGATCCTACAGACCAGCCAGCAATTGATCAAAAAATTACAACAAGGCAATGCCTCGCGCACTCTAGGAATCGGGCTCTCTGTGCCAGGCCAGATCGACACGGGCTGCAACGATTTGATCCTGCAATCCCCCAACATACCCTGCATGGAAGGGCAGCGCATCAGCACGGATTTGAGTAAGCTCACCCAACTACCAACTGTAGCGGTCAGTACCATGCGAGCTCTTTACAACTCGGAAATCATACGTGGACAAGCGACCTCTTACGATAACTTCGTCGTGCTGAGCTATTTTTCCGGTATGGCTCTCTCCATGTCATGCAACGGAAACTATGTCACAGGTGCCAATGGCATGGCGGGTGAACTAGGCCACTTCATCGTCGACCCGAAAGGCGAGCTCTGTGGCTGCGGTAACCGCGGTTGCATCGAAACCCTCGCCACCGATCTCGCGCTTTCACAAGCCATATCGCGTAATCTCGGGCGCAAAGTCGAGGTAGAAGAAATGCTCGAACTGATACGCAAATCCCCTGAACGTTTTGCGCCCGAAATCGACCACATGCTCAGCTACCTCGCTATCGCCATCGGCGCCACGATTAATATTTTTAATCCTGAAGCCATATTCCTCTACGGCCGCCTGCTTGAGGTCAACGACACTTTCATCGTTAAACTAAGGAAAAAAATCCCTGATAAATGCCTCAAAAGCCTGGCTTCCAAATGTTTAGTGAAACGCTCTAAGTCCACTATGATCCAAGGCGCCGCTCTCGCCATTGCCAAGCAACTCACCGGTGAACTCAGTACCAACTAGCAGCATGTGCCTATTCGCATATAAGCTACCACCTATGTCCACCTGATCCGCCCTTGACAAGCACACAAGATTTTACAACGTTTTCACTGCAATGAGTAATAATCCGGAAACCACCCACAATAAAAGTAACAAAGAGGTTAACCCCGGGCAACCAGGATCTCTACGCCGCATCAATATTGAGCGCATTGTGCGCAAGATCCAGACCGACTCCCCCATCACCCGCTCGGATTTGGTACGCTCCACTGGATTGAGCTACCCCACCGTGATGAAAATTGCCGATTTCCTGCTGGAAAAAAACATGGTGGAATGGGATCTGGATGAAAACAACGAAACCGGCGGTCGCGGACGTCCCGCTTCCTACATGCAAATGGCAGGCAACTCGGCCCATGTGATCGCCATCTCTTTCCGTCCTACTTACATCCATGGCGCGATATCCTCCCTTGATGGCAAGATCATCAAAGAAATGGAGTGCCCCATCCCCTCAACTTACCCGGAAATACTCGAAGCCAGTGTCCGATTAATCAAGGACTTGCAACAAGGCAGTAAGTCACGAACACTGGGAGTAGGACTGGCCAGTCCCGGCCTGCTGGAAATAGGCAAGCACTCGAAACTCACCATCTCAGCAAATATTCCCGCCCTCACCGAACACTTCATCGCGGAAGATCTTGCTGAACTCATCAACCTACCGACGGTCATCGTCGGCACAATGCGCTCCTTGTACAATTCCGAAATCATACGCGGCCATGCCGTCGATCACAAAAACTTTGCCATTTTGAACTACTACGCAGGAATGGGGCTCGCCGTTTCAAGTAACGGCAACTACATTGATGGTGCCCACGGAATGGCTGGCGAGTTGGGACACATCGTCGTCGAAGTCGGCGGAGAACTTTGCGGTTGTGGCAACCGGGGTTGCTTGGAAACCCGTGCCACCGACCACGCCCTGGCTAAATCCATCTCCAAGAAAATGGAGCGCACCATCAGCGTCGATGAAATGAGCGAATTGATTCGTAAATCTCCCAGCCGTTTCGAAGACGAAATCGACCAGATGCTCAACTTCCTGGCGATCTCCATCGGCATGACGATCAATATCTTCAACCCTGAAACGGTACTGCTCTACGGAAGGCTGCTCGACATCCACCCTTCTTTTTTCGACAAATTACAGAAAAAAGTTCCCGCCACCTGCCTCAGCAGCCTGGCCGCCACCTGCACTTTGAAAAAATCCAATTCACGCACCATCGAAGGAGCCGCCCTGGCCATCGTTGAAGAACTGACCAACAAGTTAAGCTCAAAAAACTAAAAACAAATCCATCAGCGCGAACCCGCCAACTTTTTCATTTCGTCATAAACCAGCGCATCATCCTCCCGCCCTTCAAACTCAAACGGCTGCTTTTGATTTTTCTCCAGGTGCATAAATCCCCACGAAGCGCCATTCTCCACGCAAAGCCGTAAAGCTTGCACCGCCGCCGCACCCAATTTCTGGTCTTCATTGCAGATGATCGCTTTACCTGATTTTTTAAGTTCAAACAACCTCTCTGGTATATCGGTGAGCTTTGTGACATTAAAGTGAATCAGCAAAAAATCGCTGTGGGCAATCACTTGTGGACTCAAACGCCCATCTCCAAGACCACTGGAAGAAACCAGTAACCCGGGTGTCGCCTCCCTCGCCAAATCAATCAGCGACGCCATGCCTGCATCCGATTTCAGAACCGGGTGATCAAAACCACGGATTCCGTATTCATTGGCAATTTCCAACAGCACATTTTTAAACTCCCTTTTTCTGATCCATCTTGCCACATTCACCACTGCTTTTTTCACCGCTGTTTCATCACTGAGGATTTGATCCTGGCGTTGATAAAAACACCCCAGAATCACCACCACCCCCTGCTCATCACAGGCTTCAATGACACGCTGCACCCGTTGCATATAAGGTTTCATCAGCGACCCATCCTGCGCAAAAGCCGAATTCACCGCCCCTTCATAACCCGGCACCCCTCCCTGTAAATTCAAGGTGAAAGCCCGCACCCCCTGAGCCACGTAGCCCGGAATCGCCCGAATAAAACGTTGCGATATTTCATTCGGATCAATCTGCGGTTTTTTGCGATCTTCAAACACCGCATTGACCATGCGCACATTCATCAGCAAACCCTCGGCGGGCGTCCCCTGATAAGTAGGTTTTTTATTAATCATCCACCGCCCCTGCTGCAGCGAAACTTCTGTCTGCGCTGAAAACGGAATCTGTTCTGATCTGGAAATCCAGAGCAGCACCAGTACCACTAGAAAAACAAAAGTTATTTTTACCGCCTTCATTCTACCGCCTCCAGTAACAATTTCATCGCTTGATTAGTAGGGTTCTGCTTCCCATTCACCCACTGTTCCATTTTTGCTCCATTATAACACACCACCATATCAAGACTCGGAATCACCCACAAAGCCCGTGGTCCGCCATGGCCAAAAGCTCCATACAGATCCAACGGAGCATCCGGGAACATCCGCTGCCCCTCTCTATCCTCTCCATTGATCCACCACAACCAACTGTAACTACCAAAGTGATCACTCTGATTATCAGGCACTTCCTCCGAACCGATCGTGCGCTGACCAGCGATCACCTCTGCCAACTGCCCCTCACTCTGAGCAACAGACTTTGCTACCGGATCCGCCACCGCCCGGCAGGCGTATAGAGAATCAATCAAGGTTTCATCTCCCCACTTTCCCTGATTCAAATACAATAAACCAAAACGCGCAAAATCCCTGACAGACATCGCTACCCGACCTGGCAAATGCTGCTGGCCAAACGACAGCATCGTCGGTTCATCCTGGCAGCCCATCGGCTCCGCCAGCAATGCGCGAAACACTTTTTCATCCACCTCTTCGTAACTGGATTGATACACTTGCAAAAAAAGCGTATCCCAAAACAAAGCCATCTGCCAATCATTATAGTTAAACGCACTACCTGGTTGCTCCCCCACTTGATAACAGGATGTCTGGTTGGCCAAATGCCGCCAGGTGATCAAGCGGTCTTTATAGGACAACGCGGAATTAAGTCCCTGCAAACGAGGCTCCCATTTCACCACCTTTTCATCCAACGACGAAATACGACCATCCTGCACCGCCTTGAACAGAAAATGAGAATAAATCGGCTTGGCCGCAGAGGCTATATCCTGACGCCTGCTGATATCACCCCAACTATAAACCAAATAACCTTTGCGAATCACGCAGCCACGCCCTCCGACAAACTGCCTGAACGCCTTCAGACGAACTTTATCCAGTCCGATCTCACCGGGCTTTTTCTGTTGCCAATGTTCTCCCGGGAATACGGACTCAACTGCTTCCACAGGATCCACCTGACGCTCACAGCTTATTAGCCACAGGCAAAGCAGTGAAAACCAGACCCATCGCCAGCGCACTCTATTCACTTACCAATGCAATACAGATTATCGAAAGTTCGTAAAAAAATCTGCCCATCGGAAAAAGCGGGAGTTGAGTTGCTGCGTTCGTCGATAGTATTTTTCCCCACCACCTCCAGCTTTTCAGGATTGGGTTTGATCACAAAAGTGGTTCCGCCCTGATTGGTCACAAACAGATGCCCATCAGCATAAACCATCGAGCCCCAGTGCGCTGGCCCGCCGGATCGCTCCTGCCATAGCTCCTCACCGGTTTTTGGATCAATACATTGGAAAGTATTTGGCCCGGCATTAGCCAGATACAAATAACCGTCCACCACCACCCCCGAACCAATCCGCTGCGGACTTTTCTCCACCCGCCACAGCTGATTCTTAGCCGTGACATTACCCTTACCACCCAACTTGATACCTATACTCGGCCCACCAAAACCCGCAAAACCCACACAAACATTCCCCGCTACCAACGGCGAGGCGTAAGACAGATCCCCTTTTTTACCGCTCAGGCCTTCACAAGTCCAAATGATATTCCCATTCTCAGGATCGTAAGCATTCACCCGGGTGGTCATGCTGCAGACGATCTGCTCCGTTCCATCCACCGTGACCACAATCGGTGTGCTCCACGATCCCATATATTTTTTATTTTCATTTTTTTCGCCATTACCCTTTTGAGGTTCATCGGCCTGCCACAAGGTTTTTCCCGTCTCAAGGTCAATGGCCGTCACAAACACCTTCGCTCCTGGAGCCGCATGAAGGTAAATTTTACCCTTGTGCAACAATGGAGAACCGCCGTAACCCCACATGTGTTTGAACTCACCCAAATCACGTTTCCACAATTGCTTGCCCTTAAAGTCATAACAATACAAACCCGCCGAACTGTGCCAGACCACCACCTTTTCACCATCCGCCGCTGCCGTCGAGCTGCCAAAAGGATTGGTTTTGTGGGTGGCTTCCTTTTGATCATAACTCACCGATTGCTGCCACAAAGACTTGCCCGATTTGCGGTCAAAACACAACAAACTGCGTTTTTTGCCATCCTTATCCGCACTAACCACAAACACCCGCCCATTGGAAACAATCGGACTGCCATTGCCTTTGTCCGGCAAGGCCACCTTCCATTTCACATTTTTTTCAGCATCCCAAGTGAGCGGCACCCCTTTTTCCTGGGAAACCCCATTACCCGTCGGACCACGAAACATCGGCCAATCCTCTGCCAGCAAATTCCATTGCCCTACCACACAGAACAAACAAACAAAAATCCCCTTGCCCCAAGCGAACCCACGCAGAGGCTTCAACACACTTCTTTTTTCTGACGACATCATAGCTAAATAACTTTGCACTGAACCAATTAACCAAGGCCAAGCCCTACTGTCCAGAAATAACCATCCCTACATTCACTTCCAGATAAAGAAAAATGAGCGACGTAGGATGAGTGTCCTCACTCGTCGAGAGCGGCCGGGGGCGAAGACAAACTCTATATTTACCCGCAAAGGCAAAGTGGCCGGTTCGAATATCAAATCCCCCCGCTAACAAACCCAAGGAGCCGGCTCTATGACATCCTGGGGTAGAAACCCTGGGTATCCGCATTCCCATCCGCCAAAACCCCAACGGGGCGACCCTAATAACTAATCTATTAAGCCCCCCATTCCCGCTTGCGGCGGACTGAAAAGTCCGCGCTCCCGGGCAAAAAAGTGTACCAAAATCCCCCTACTGTTGAGGACGACGGAAAATGAAAAAATTCCCGCCTTGGGTTCCTTCAACCGCCAATAACTTCCAACCGTCTTTTTGAACTTCTTCCAAAGTGCGGGGCATGATGGCTTGAATGACCACTTTTTCCCGAGGCAAAGTCATTTTGCCTTCTTCATCCGGCTCGATGCCTTCATCAGCCGCCACCGCTTTGTAGCCGATTTCATCCATTTCTTGAGCACTCATCACCTTGTAATCCCACGAGGCCGATGAAGCAGCAGAAGAAGATCCACCTCCACCCAGCACGCCGAGAGAAGCCAACAAATTGAGCACAGCCACCACCAAAACGGCGGCCAGTAATAACATAGGTCCAGATTTCATAAAATTGATCTTAAATAGTTTTTTTGAATCCCGCGTCATCATCATTGTTGACCACGGAACGCTGATTCTTACAGGATTGCTGCTTTTTAGTAAAGAAGTTTCTCAAGAGTCCAAGCCAAAAGGGGTGCAGGACAAAAAAGTTAACCATTGTTTATTGAAAGCTACCGTATCACCCCTCAACATCATTCCGCCCTTTTAGGGCTGGCAATAAAAACGATCTAACCCCACGCTTCGCACCGGGCTATCACATTTTGTCCTTACAGGACAGTTTGCTTTCATCTCTTTTGCACCAACGGTGCTCAATGAGACAGCCAGTGCGAAGCGCTGGGTAAAAAATCCAATTCTTCCAGCCCTGCATGGGCGAAACGCGCAGCTGTCAGCAGCTTAACTATTCTGTCTTGCACCCCCAAGCCAAAGCTCAATGCACCCGCTGTCCCGGAACCGCTCCTTCATCAGGCGATAACAGATAAATGTCCTCCCCACCCGGCCCCGACGCAATGACCATTCCCTCCGAAACTCCAAACTTCATTTTCCTCGGCGCGAGATTGGCCACCAGAACCACCAATCTACCCTGCAAAGCATCCACCTCGTAGGCACTCTTGATCCCGGCAAACACATTGCGGGTTTCCTCTCCTCCCAAACTGAGCGTCAACTGCACCAGCTTCCTTGCCTCCGGCACCGCTTTCGCTTCAACAATACGCGCCACCCGCAGGTCTACCTTGGCAAAATCATCAATCGTGATTTGCTCCGCAATCGGCTCAGCCTGCAAAGCCGCAGCGCCATCCTGATAAGAATGTTTCGCCACCGGTGCCTGCTCTTCCTGCGCCTGTTCTTCACGACTCTCCTCGATCATCTTATTGATTTTTTTAGGATCGATGCGCTGCATCATATGCTCAAACTTATTCAGCTGATTACCCAGCAAAGGACTCGCCGCTTCATCCCACGAGGTGATCGGCGCATTGAGCAAATCCCCCGCCTGCTGCGCCAAACGTGGTAAAACCGGAGCCAGATACACCGCCAGTTGACGAAACAGATTCAAAGCCACCGTGCACACCGCTTGCAGCTCGTCCGCCTTTTCTTCATCCTTGCGCAATTCCCACGGTGCATTTTCTTCCACGTAAGGATTGGCTTTGTCCGCCAATTCCATGATCAAACGCATCGCTTTGTTAAAATCTCCCGCTTCATAAGCGGCCGCAATTTTCTCCCCCTGCGCCGCGCCGGCTGCAAACAACCCGCCATCGTCGGGGTACTCCGTCGCCAACCCGACATCCTTGACAAAACGCGCGGTGCGGCTGGCCAGGTTCACCACCTTGCCGACCAAATCCGAATTCACCTTGCTGGCGAACTCTTCCAGATTCAGATCGAGATCATTCACCTTGCTCGACAACTTGCTGGCGTAATAATATCGCAAAGCTGCCGGATCGAGATGTTTGAGATAGGTCGATGCCTGAATAAAAGTACCACGGCTCTTGGACATTTTCTCCCCATCCACCTGCAGAAAACCATGGATATGCACCTTGGTTGGCAGAGTAAAACCAGCCGTTTTTAACATCGCCGGCCAGAACAGGGTATGAAAATATTGGATGTCCTTGCCGATAAAATGATGGATCTCAGTATCCGCACTGCGCCACCAGTCAGCAAAATTCTCGCCATTCAAATCACACCACTTCTTAGTCGTGCCCATGTAACCAATCGGCGCATCGAACCACACATACCAGTAATTGCCCGGACTGTCCGGAATCTCAAAACCAAAATACGGTGCCGGACGTGAAATATCCCAATCGCGCAACGGCTCGTTGAGGAAAAAATTCTTCAAATAATTGGCGCTCTCCGAAGGCAGGGTTCCCGACTGGGTCCACTCATCGAGAAAATCGTGCATCTGCTCGATCTGGACAAACAAATGCAGCGCCTTACGCACCTCGGGACAAGTGCCCGACAACGTGCTCACCGGATCAACCAGCTCAACCGGAGAATACGTTTCCCCGCAGTTGCCACAGTTATCGCCGGGTTGATTCTCCGACTGACACTTCGGACAAGTGCCACGGACAAAACGATCTGCCAAAAAAGCACCCTTCTCGACATCGAACAACTGCTCGATCTCCTTCTCCACCACCATATCCGCCTTGCGCAAAGCCGACCAAATCTCGCCGCACAGCTCCCGATTCTCCTCGCTGTTGGTGCTGCCATAAAGATCGAACTCAATCCCAAAACCAGTGAAATCCCGCACATGATCCTGCTGCATTTCAGCAATAATCTGCTCCTCCGTGCGCCCCTCCTTCTGCGCCCGGATACTGATCGCCGTGCCATGGGTATCATCGGCACAGATGTAAATGCAACGGTTGCCTCTCAGCTTCTGAAACCGCACCCAGATATCCGTCTGCAAATACTCGACCAAATGGCCGATATGAATATGCCCGTTGGCATAAGGCAAAGCTGAAGTAACAAGAATCTGTCGCACGATCTCAAACGGTTAATAGAAAATCTCCGGAACCCATGCCCCGACCAAAACAAAAGCCCGGCACGGGTCTAAACACGACTAACTCTGGGGAGGAGCAACCCGGCTTGAGCGCTGCGGTTTGGCCTCCGCTCTCTTTTGCAAAAACCAAGCCTGATACAAAGTCCGGGAGTCCATATAACTCAACTGCCCCTTGATCATGTCCTTGCGCTGCTGCTCTTCCGCACTCTTATAGATCACTTTTTTATCCACGTAAACCAACATCGCCCCAGTCGGTGTATTCACAATACCGCTCAGCTCTTTGATCTTCAGTCCGGTCGCCGTTTCGACGATCAAACGCGCATTTTCAGTTTCTTTAGGCGGCTCCTTGCTCGAAAACGCTTTCAGCTTCACCGTTTTGACCGCTGCTTTTTTAGCTGCCTCGGCGAAAGATTTGCCCGCAGTCAGAGCCTCGTTGATCGTTGCCTGCGCCTTGGCCGCTGCTGCTTGCAACTGCTCACCGCTTTTACGCGTCTTCAGAACTTTAACAATCGCTTCCTTCGCATCCGCCAAAGGCTGCGGCTCAGGAGCATTGAGCTCATCCAGATGCACGATGTAATAACTGCCGTCTTGTTGTTGAATCGGAGAGCTCAAGGGCTGCTCTATTTTCACTCCAAACACCGCACGCAACACATCGTTTTTATCCTCAAGCTCCTTGGGAACATCGGTCAAAGAAATGAGCCCTGTCGGCACCACTTTGAGCTGGTGTTTTTTCGCCACCTTTTTGAAATCCGCTTTGTCTGCCGCCATTTCTTCATAAACCGCAGCCACCTTTTTATTAAATTCCAAGGCGCGTTTGTTTTGCTCTGCGGCAAATTCCGCCTGCTGCTCTTTGGTTGCCCCCTCTTTCAGCTTGTCCGCCGAATTAACCATATGAACATAAGAACCACTGCGTTTTTCCTGTGACAACAGCTTCTCTTTATTCTCCTCGTAATAAGTCTCGATCTCTTTATCGGAAACTTTCAGCGCCTTCTCTTCATCCTCCCGCGAAAAAGTGACCACCGACGCATCGATGCGCTGGTAGTTGCGAGTATAAATCTGATCAATTTCCTGCGGCGACGCTTCGATGCCCGAAGCCAGCAGTTCGTGAATCTGCTGCCAACTCAGATAGTCCTTCACCAGTTGATAAAGATCCGCATCAGTGAAACCCAACGGCCCGGTGATATTGTTGCGAATGTACTCCTCGCCCGCCCAGGACTGAATTTTGAAAATCGGCAGGTTTGGAATCGCTTTTTTCACCTCTTCCGCCGAAGGCTGCACTCCCAGCCTCTTGGCCTCTTCCCGCAAAATAACCAGATTTAATATATAATCAGTGCGGTCATCATCCTGACGGCCTTCACCAAAAAGCGAGCGCAGGAAATCATACATACCCAATTTTATCGCCACATCGAAACTATTGCTCAAAGCCCGGGCCTCCTTCTGTCGATAACCTTTGCCGTAAACCACGAAAGACGTATTGGCATTGCCGCCCGTGCTATCGTAATCGCTGTAAAGAAATGCGAAGGCTATGATGATGATGACGCAAACAACAATAAGAACGCCCTTTTGAATATGTCTAATTTGGCTTAACATGGCAGATATATAAAATTTACTGAATTAAAAAAATCACAGGTTCAACAAAACACCCTGATCGGTGATCTCTTTGTCGCCCCCTTCTTGGCAAGGGACTGGAAGGTAGGGAGAAGTGGCCACAGATTCAACGATTTTCTACTCATCTTGAAGAAAAGTGCCCTTTACCCTCAACTATTGAGCACTTCTTCGATCTTGGCGTCCCGTGGCAAACCCAGATTAAGCGCTTTTTTGTAGTGTTTGTCCGCTTTTTTGCGATTTGGTTTTTCCCCGCTGGTATAGAGAATTGACAGATTAAAGTGCGCATCCGCATAGTCCGGATCGATGTCCACTGCCTTGGTGAAGGATTCTTCCGCCCGTTTCACCCACCCCTTCTTACTGGAAATCACCCCCACACAGTTGAGCGCCTTGGCATTCTTGGGGTTGATTTGCAGCCCCTCGTCGAAGTGTTTCAACGCATCATCAAGTTTGCCTTGCTCAAAATACACCACCCCCAGTAAATAATAAGTGCGCCCATTGCCCGTTTCCAAGCTCAGAGACTTTTTCAGCAATTCCTCGGCCGCCGCGTATTCCTTGAGCTGCAGCTTCACCGTTGCCAGATTACAAATACCTTCCACGTTTTTAGGGGCATAACTCAAAAATTTCGAATAAGCCCGTTCGGCATCCTTGTAACGTCCATGACTAAAATCAAACTGCCCCACCTTTTGCAACTGCTCCAACTCCTCCTCCAAGTCCTGCACCGACACCGCCCGTTGCTCTTCCGATCGGCCGCCTTTTTTACCACCCTCCACTATAATCGCCCCCTGCAAGGAGGCCCCGCTGTTGCTACCCATGCCTCGCACCAGATCCGCCACCTGCGGTTGACGGAACAACTGCTTCTCGTCCTCAGTCAAACCCGGGGTGACCGAAATCACATCCAAACTCTTCAACAGCGCATCCGACTCCACCCCCAGTTCAGCCAACTGGGTCAGGATCATCTCCCTCGCCTGCTTGATCTGGGCCTGACGCCGCAACTGACGCAAAACCACTCCGCGCAACAAGCGGTTCTCTTCGACCATTTCCGGCGAAGCCGTTGCGGCTTCCGTATCCGCCCCATCTTCCGCCGCCATTTGCACCAGCCCTTTGGCACTTTGTTTCAAACGTTTTTCCAATTGCGAAATGCGCGCTTCGTGAAGCTCGTTGGCCTCCATCAGCTCCTTACGATGCTCGGCAATCTCGGCGATTTTCTCCCTCAGCATCTCCACTTCGATCTGCTTGTCCCCGTTGGACTTGGCCAGAGTCTCCGCATAAGCCCTCGCTTCAGTGAGATCCTCACGTAGCTTGGCGTTGATCTTGGTCAAGCGTGCCACCGCCTTCGATCCATCCCCGCTGCTCTCGATGATCTCCGCCAATTGATTGCGCTCTTTCTCCAACTCGTCACGCTCGTTCTGCAAATCATTCCGGTTGCCCTTCAATAAATCATACTCCCCTTGCAGCGTAGCCAATTGCTCCCGGGTATTTTTCAACTCTCCTAAAATTGCCCGGTTCTGTTTGTTCACCTTCTCCAGCGCATCGATCGCAGCGGATAGTTGTTTTTTTAATATTACAACCTGAGCCACCGCATTATCAGCCGTTGCCTGCTCCTTTTGCAACAATTGGGAACGCCCTTTCAAATCCTGCTCGCGCCGCTGGGCTTCCGACATTTGACGCTGCAAATCCTTCTCCCTGCGCTGCGCTTCCGCCATCTGCTGCTTTAAATTCTGCAAACCCGCCTCCCTTGAGGCCACCGCATCATTCAGGCTTTTGTTCTTCGCTTCCAGTTGTTTGATCTTCTGCCCCATCTGGGTAAATTGTTGCTGAATCAACAGCGTGGGATCCGTAAAACCCGATGCTCCCGCAACCGGTTGAGGACTCGGTGGACTCACTTGTTTTGGCTGGGGAGGACGAATCGCCGCATTGGGACGCGCGCTGCCCCGGCCATTTGATACCTGTCCATTCGGGACACCTCTCGGAATACCAGGCGCAGCGTCTTCACTGGGCATGGTATTGGCAAATTCCGGATCCCAGCTAGGCAATGCCCTGTTGGCTCCACCTTGCGGTGTAGTCGGAGCAGGCTTGGCCGCCCCTCCCGCCCCTCCATTAACCGGATTATTCGGCACCTCTCCCGTTTGCACCCCGCTCGCGCCACCTGCTTGAGGCATCGCTCCGGATGAAGCTCCTCCATTTCTTAAAAAAGTCTTCAACGAGGCAATTTTATCCCCGAGTTCCTTACGGCGGTAACGCACAATGCTTGGATGGAAATCCGGATGATCACGAGCCACCGCATCGAACAAACGTTTGGATTCGACAAACATATTCATCGCCGCCAGCGCCTTTTGCTCGCGCTCCTTCGCCTCCCCCTCCTTCATCCGCACAAAAGCGGTGTACCAAAGATCCGACGGGTCAATCTCCTGCGCTTCGACATTCGACAAAATAGAACCCGCTGCAACAGCCCACAACAATAAGACCACCACTGAAAAAAGCGGTAGCCGTCCCGAAAACAGTTTTTTCCTGTGTTTCGTGTGCATTTACTGGGTCAATGGTTCCAATTCACCTGCCTCTAGTCACGAAATTGTCACAACAAGTTCGCGATACAACTAATAAGGGTAAGTTTACCACCTTTTTCACAGCTTGTCTTCTGCTAATTTCAAGGGCCAGGTGACGCACAGCAAAGAGCTCACTTGCTCTGTATCTTCCACCACGGACCGCATCACCATCCCCTCGGATTCATTTGCCGGAAGCATAAAATAATCCCCCGCAGTGAAGGACTGATCCCCACAAGCGATTTTTCCAGACACCAGCGCCATAACAAAAAAACCGACCGGCATCCTGATTGCTTGCCCCTTCTCTAGACAAATTTTCTGAATCTGAAAACCCGGCCCATCCACCCGCTCACCCGGAGCAAGTCGGCTTTTGCCGCAGCCTTCGTCATCGAAATCGATGCACTTCAGCGCCTTGTCGATATGCAGTTCACGCTTCGGCCTGTCTGCCTCGGACCGTTTCCAATCATAAACCCGGTAGGTGGTATCGCTGTTTTCCTGAATCTCAAAAATCATCTGCCCACCACCCAAAGCATGCACCCGTCCCGAAGGCACCCACAGACAATCCCCTTCGCTCACCGGTAACTGCCTCACACAATCGGGAGTCGTTCCCCGCTCCACTCCACCAATAAAATTCTCCCGCGTGACATCCGGCTTGAGTCCGGCAAACCACAGCGCTCCCGGATCCGCTTGCGCCGCGTACCAGAACTCCGATTTTGGCTCACCTCCCAATTCTTGCGCCAAAGCCGCCGGAGGATGCACCTGAATAGAAAGATTGGTGCGGGCATCCAAAATTTTGCATAACAAAGGAAATCGTTTGCTCTCGGGCGCTGCTTCCCCAAAAATCTCCACCCGGTGCTGCTTCCACAGATCCCCCAGACTCAAGCCGTCATACAGCCCCCCCCGCACCACACTCTGCGCTTCCGGCCGATCCACCACATCCCACGATTCGCCAATCGCCATTGAATCATCGCCAGGCAAATCCCGCCCATACAAAGTCGCCAGAGTCCGCCATCCCCACACTCGAGTCTGATATACAGGCTGTAAGACAATCGGGTTTCTCATTCAAAAAATTTAATTTATTCGCTGAACAGCCAGAAATTGAGGTGCGTTCAGCTCAAATCTATCGCAAGATATTTTCTTGTAATCTAATTATATTTACAAACAAACTCTTTTGTCTAGCCCCGCGAATATTATTTGCTTGGCATTAGGCTTTGAGCTTGAAAATTTCATTAAGTTTATAAATAAGAATAATTGAGAGAAATGTATCATTTTTGAGAAAATTTGGAACAGATTGAATGATCCGTTCCTTCGAGGT
The DNA here is from genome assembly GCA_045046875.1 of Verrucomicrobiota bacterium. Lineage (GTDB taxonomy): Bacteria > Verrucomicrobiota > Verrucomicrobiia > Verrucomicrobiales > DEV007 > JAADHD01. The sequence goes on from JASFYY010000113.1 coordinate 41,309, forward strand.
CTAAAAATTCACGAAATACCATTCCGATCAGAACATGTTAAATACTAAATCCTCTACGCTAAATGAAGTCCTTGCCTATCCCATTCCGAAGCGTCTCAAATAGGAATAATCCGCTTTGAACAGACAGTACACAGCATACACTGGCGGGCCGGCAATGGGAATAAATGTCACCAGCAAAAATCATGTGAATTTGCCAAGCCAATGCATTTCCTGAGAGCGAATGGAAAACCAGGTGATGATGACCAAGAGTCCATAAATCAAAAAGGCGAAGGTATAAACCCCCGGTATCGCATTCAATGCATCAAACTTCAAAAACCTTGTGACTACAGCACGCATAACACTTTATTTCAAAATCCCTCCTAGACTATCAAACTGCAAAAACATACGACCAAAGAAGGGTCAAGAATCTTGTAAATAGCCCCTCCTCAGCTCCTCAACGATGATATGGCTCCCCCCGCATCACCGTATGCACCCGGTAGAGCTGCTCCAAAAATACCAACAAAGCCAGCTCGTGCTGCAAGGTCAATTTACTCAAATTCAACACCATATCTGCCTGCGCCCTGGTCTCATCAGAGTGCCCGTCCGCTCCCCCGATCAACACCGCAACCTGCTTCACCACCCCGTCCATCGTCCGCTCCTGCACCCAATCCACCAATTGCCCAGTCGTCAGCGATTTCCCGCGCTCATCAAGCACCAAGCGCAAACAGCCCTCACTCGCTGCCAACAAACGCCTGGCATTGCCCTCCACCGAGCCCGCATCCTTCAAATGCAGCAACTCCACTGGCGCATAATGTTTCAAGCGCGACACATAGTCCGCAATGCCCGCCCGGGCATAAACCAAAGCCGGCTTGCCTATCACCACCACTTTCCATTTCATCCAATTAAGTCAAATTAGGGTCAAATTAGGGGGGTCAAATTAGGGGTCAGGCAACAATTCTCATCATTCTCAATAAGCACTGCCCTGACACTTCATCAGGGCAAAACTGCTCACCAGCATGGGCTCTACCGGATTTTCTCCAGCAAAAACATCGGCAGATCCTTGATCGCGATGCGTTCCTGCTTCATCGAATCACGCTCGCGTATGGTCACGGTGTCTTTTAAATCAGGGTTTTCTTCACCCAGCGTATCAAAGTCGATGGTCACTCCGTAAGGCGTGCCGATCTCATCCTGACGCCGATAACGGCGGCCAATCGCACCGCCTTCGTCATAAAACACATTCATCAGAGGCGTCAGCATCTTCTGCACTTCCCGTGCTTTGGCCACCAGCTCGGGTTTGTTTTTCAGCAGTGGAAAAATACCACATTTCACCGGCGCCATGCGCGGTTGAAAACGCAGCACCGTGCGAATTTCCTCTTTGCCCTTGTCATTGGTGATGGTTTCCTCTTCGTAGGCTTCACAGATCAACGCAAGGATGGTGCGGTCACAGCCTGCACTCGGCTCCACCACATGCGGCAGGAACTTCTCCTTGGTCTCCTCATCGTAATATTCCAAGGGCTTGCGGCTGTGTTCTGCATGTTTGCCCAAGTCATAATCGCTACGGTAAGCGACCCCTTCGAGTTCCTGCTGTCCAAAAGGAAAGTCATACTCAATGTCGTAAGTCTTGGACGAATAGTGAGCCCGCTCCCCATCCGGTATATCAAGCACGTGCAACTTGTCCCGATCGAGTCCCACTTCTTCGTAGAAGGAAAGGCGTTGTTTCAGCCAGTAATCGGTGAGTTCGAGCCCATCTTTAGGATGGCAAAAATACTCAATTTCCATCTGTTCGAACTCGCGCGAGCGAAAAGTGTAATTACGTGGATTGATCTCATTGCGGAAGGCCTTGCCGATCTGGGCAATACCAAATGGCAATTTCACCCGATTGGAGTCCATTACATTTTTATACTGGACAAAAATAGACTGTGCCGTTTCGGGCCTAAGATACGCCACCGCATTCGCATCATCCTCGTCCGCGCTCGCTCCGATGCGTGTCTCGAACATCAGATTGAAATCCTTGGGCTCGGTCAGCAAAGAACCGTTCTCCGGGTTGAAGCGAATCGAGTCAATCACCTGCTCGGATCGTTCACCGGCCAACTCGAGCGTCTTCGGAGAAATCTGTCCGTTTTTAAGGAACTGCGCATAGAACTGCCGCGCCGTCTTACGCGCCTTGTTCTCATTCTCTCCTTCACTGAGCAATACGGCAAACTCGCGCTCCACGGACCATCCACTCTCCTCATGGCTGGCACCGGAATACCAGTAAGCAGTTCCAGACTGGGCGGGAATCTGATCCGATCGCAACCGCGCCTTGCTCAGCAGGCAATCACTCATCGGGTCGGAAAACCCACCGACGTGGCCAGAAGCTTTTAATACATCCTGATGGGTCAAAATCGATCCGTCCAGACCGACGATATCATCACGTTCCTGCACATTGCGGCGCCACCAGTAATCTTTTAAATTACGCTTCAGCTCAACTCCCAAAGGGCCGTAATCCCAGCAACCGTTCAAACCACCGTAAATCTCCGCCGACTGAAAAATGAACCCACGTCGCTTACAAAGACTGACGATTTTTTCCATCGCCACCACGCCGTCACTCTGTTTATCCTTGTTGCTCATAGCTAAAATATTATTCCTCCCTGCTCCGAATCCATCCATCCGCCCGAATCCAAGGGACGTTTCCCTACAGTCGAATAGCAGAAAATTCAAGCCCTATGCCACCCGACCCTCAAAATCGGGTGCAAGACAAAAAAGTTAGCCATTGATTATTGAAAGCTAGCTTATCACACATCAACATCATTCCGCCCTTTTAGGGCTGGTTATAAAACCGATTTAGTCCCAGCGCTGCGCACCGGGCTATCACATTTTGTCCTTACAGGACGGTTTGCTTTCATCTCTTTTGCACCAACGGTGATCAATGATATAGCCCAGTGCGAAGCGCTGGGTAAAAAACCCAATTCTTCCAGCCCTACAAGGGGCGGAATGCATAGCGGTCAGCAGCTTGCCTATTTTGTCTTACGCCCCTCTAAATCCTAGCCTTGCAAGAGACCTGCCATGTTTGATATCATTTCCCGCCTGTTCTCCTACCGCTCGCTCTCGGCGGGTGGGGACACCCGCCCTACGTCGCTCTCCCTCCCCCTCCCATTTTCCGCCTTATTCGTGGCTTCCTCTTCTATAACTTGCCGCAAAACCTCTCGATTCGCTCCAAGCCCTTTTCCAACTGCTCCATGCTGGTCGCGTAGCTCAAGCGGAAATAGTCATCCGCACCAAAAGCAATGCCTGGCACCGCTGCCACCTGCTCGTCCTCGAGCAATTTGGCGCAGAACTCCGAGGACTTGAGGCCGGTCTCTGCAATGTTGGGGAAAAGATAAAAGGCCCCCTCGGATTTATAACAGCTCAGCCCCTTGCACTCACTCAAACGAGCGTGAGCGAACTCACGCCGCTTGGCAAACTCGGTCATCCAAGCAGGTAAATGGGACATCGGTTGGGTCATCGCCGCCACCCCGCCGATTTGAGCAAAAGAAGTCGGATTACTGGTGCTGTGGCTTTGAAAGGCTGCGATCTTTTTAGCAATCGGCAAGGGTGCCGCCATGAAACCCAGGCGCCAACCCGTCATGCTCCAGGCTTTGGCAAAACCATGCACAATAATCGTATGCGCTTGATGCTGCTCGGAGCAAGTGGCCACACTTTTATGCACCGCTCCGTCGTAGAGCAAGTGCTCGTAAATTTCGTCGCTCAAGATCAATACCCCCCGCTGCACACAAACATCCCCCAAGGCCCTGATCTCATCCGGGCTGTAAACCACCCCGGTGGGATTGCTCGGTGAGTTGAGAATAAAAATCCGCGTATTCTCATTGATCGCTGCACGTAACTGATCCGGAGTGACCTTGAAATGAGTCTCGTCTCCCGTCTCCAAAATCACCGGTGTGGCCCCCGCCATGCGCACCATTTCAGGATAACTCAACCAGTATGGGGCCGGCACGATCACTTCGTCCCCTTGCTCACACAGAGCCATCATCACATTAAAACAAGAATGTTTTCCTCCGCAGGAAACCACGATCTGTCCGGCTTCATATTTCAAACCATTCTCACGCTCGAACTTATCCGCAATCGCCTGCCGCAACTCAGGGATACCTGCCGCCGGAGTGTATTTGGTGAAGCCCTCATCCAGTGCTTTTTTGGCTGCATCCTTAACAAAATCCGGGGTGTCAAAATCCGGCTGACCGGTTCCAAAACCCACCACATCGATCCCGGCTGCTTTCATTTCCCTGGCTTTGCCATCGATCGCCAATGTCACTGAGGGAGTCAATGAAGCCGCCCGCTCCGAAAATTTGTATTCCATAATTTCTAATTAAAAATTCTTAATTTACTGCTACCAGGCACCAGCTCTTTTCCAGCCCAAATGAGGCTGGAAGGCCTCCGCCGCCACAACCCCCGCCTGATTCCCCCGCGCACTCGTCTGATCTCGCATGATGTCCGCCAAAGGAGAAAAATCAGCGTTGTCACCGCGCGCCAGCTGGCTTTTATGACAGTCCAGCATGGACAATTTTAGATCAAGGTGATCACTGACATCAAGAAAAAATCCCGGTTCAAAACGAGTCATATTGATCGTATCCATCCACCACAGAGTTGGTGGAGATGCCATCGCCGCCGAATCGGTCACATGCCCGGCCGAAGCACAAAACCACGACGAGGCCTCGGCCAAAGCGGAAGCCTGCTGATGATCGGGGTGGTAATCTTTGCACGAGTGCGCCAATACCAAAGTGGGTTTGAATTTCCTGAAAATCTCGATCAATACCTTGCGTGACTGGTAATCATCAAACAATTCGCCATCAGCAAAACCTGCCTCATAAAACACCGCCCCCAACAGCTCTGCAGCAGCTTGCATCTCAGCGCTTCGCACTTCACCCAGGTCATCCCGCGGCGGATCACTCTGCCCCTTGTCCCCCCGGCACATCACACAAACCGCAATCGCCGCTCCATCCGCCTTGGCTCGCGCCAGAGTCCCGGCACACAATAGTTCAGCATCATCCGGATGCGCCACCACGGCAATCACTCGATCATTTTCAAAGTTAAACTTCATCTTTATAAAAATTTATCTTAAACCAATGTCCGGCAATGCCGCAACATATTCTGCCACCGTCAGCTTGGCGTCCGGGTGATCTTGCATCAGAGAAGCCGGACAGGCCGCACTCACTGAATCGTGCAGAACCCGTCTAACCACGGCACTCTGCCACAGTCGATTGCAATAAAAACGCAACTTCTTCGCTCCCAGAATCTCCTTCATACCCACCGTGATCGCGCGTCGGGGAATCACCGACAAACCACCTCCAACCGTCACTGAATTGATCGTGATCGTTTCACGACTCAAGTTCAAATTACGTGTCGGGCGCGCGGCAAATTCCTCCACCGAACAGACTTCGCCGGGTTCCGGAGGTTCATTAAAAGCCATGTGACCATTGATACCGATGCCCCCAAAACAAGCATCCAGTCCCCCACGCAATTCAATCAAATCCTGAATTCCCGCTAAATCCGCCGGATCTGGAAATACCCGGTTTTTTGCCAGAGGAGCCAAGTCAGGGTCGATCAGATCATAAAACTTCCGGTTCATGTAACCACGAAAGCTCAGTGGATGATCCGCTGGGATCCACTGCTCATCCTCGCTGAGGTATTCGTCCATATTGATCAAAACCACCTGCCGCCAATCCCGTTTTTCACGATTGATGATCTCAGCCAAAACCGAAAATTGATCTACCGGACCTACCGGAATAATCATCGTCGCCGAACGCCCCTGCGCCAAAGCCTCGTCCACCACCGCCATCATCTCCGCCGCCATGTTCGCCGCAATCTCATCCATCCCCTTCACCACCGCCACCGACACCGAAGTCCCCTTCCCCAAATCAGCCTCAGGCACCTTCAAATACTCCGGATATAGTGAGCTCTCCATCTCAATCATGAGTGGATTTTTCACACGCCACCCAACAATTGTCAACCCTTTTATTCCATTATTAGAATAAACCTGCACCCAAATTAGGGGTCAGGCAACAATAATCAAAAACGTGTTGTGAACGAATAGCTCTACTTCAAGCGGCAGGACACTTTGCAGATATCTTATAATTTTTACCGCGGATTTCACGGATGTACGCGGATAATATTAATGAAGTCAGGAAATGAAGGAAATGGGGGGAAATGGGGTCAGGGGAAATGGGGTCAGGCAACAACAGGGGAAATGGGGTCAGGCAACAATAATCAAAAACTGTATTCTCTCTTGAAATAGATAAAACCGATAATGTTAGAATTTTCCTAATCCTTGTCAGCGTAAATCGCCCTAGGACTTCGACTCAACGTCAGGTTTCCGCAGGGCCCTATTAGATAAATCTAAAAAAAATTTGACCCATCACATTAAAAGTGATTATTATGTTATCATAAATAAACGTCGCGCTTATCGATGTTTATTTTGAAAGCAGATTAAATATGCATCCACGTCCGAGAGAAACCAAGTTAATTGCGAAAAAAAATCGCATCTTGAACGAAATTTTTCGCTCGGGCCGTTGCTCGCGTTTTGATCTCGCCAGACGTCTCAATATCAATGCGACCATGGTAGGCAACTACGTCGACGGCTTTCTCGCCGAAGGGATCCTAGTCGAAGATAAACCGGTCGCCTCGGGCCCTGGACGTGTGCCCGTTCCGCTCAGACTCAATCCGCACCACGGTTGCCTGTTGGGCGTCGAGTTCGAAGCTTTGCGAGCGCGTGCGGTGTTATGTGATTTTTCCGGCAAAGTGATCGAAGAAAGACAAATCCCCTTCCACGCCGGCATCCAACGTGAAGAGGTCATCACGCAGATCATTTCGCTCTGCAAAGAGCTCATCGCCGCCGCTCAACACCCCCTGATATCCCTCGGAGTGGCCGCCCCCGGTCAAGTGGATTGCGAAAAGGGGCGCATCCTGCACTACGAACTTTTACCCGACTTCAGTGAAGTTCCCCTGCTGGAACGTTTCCAGGCAGAGATCGACATCCCCACCTTCGTCGAAGACAACATCCGCACGGTTGCTTTTGGTGAATTGCTAAGAGGCAATGGCCGGGGCAGTCAGAACTTCCTCTGTCTGGCCGCTCGTTCGGGAGTCGGACTGGGCATCGTCATCGATGGAAAAATCCACAGTGGCAGCTACGCCATGGCCGGCGAAGCAGGGCACATGGTCTTCCCCACTGCGGACGGGGTGAAAAACATGACCGAACTGGTTTCCGCCACGGGCTTTGTCAACCACATCCGGTCTTTGCTGAAAACGAAACAAAGCGATCCCACCCACAAAGAGCTGTTCAACAAGGGCAAGCATTTGTCCCTACGGGACATCGTCGAAGCTGCAGAAAATGGTGATGATTTTTTTCAACAACAGCTCAGCCAACTCGGCTCCAACCTCGGCTTACTCACCGCCAACCTCGCCAACCTCTTCGCTCCCGAAAAAATCGTCTTGGCTGGTGAAGTCCCCAACTGCTCCGCTCTAGTGCGTCAATCGATGGAACTAACTTTCAGCAAATACACGCTGCCCCAAATCCTAAAAACGGTTCAGCTGGAAGACGGCGCCTTGGGGGAAATGGCTGGTGCCATGGGCGCGGCCTGGATGGGATTTGGCCGCCACCTGCCGGAAGACGAAATAACTGTCAGTCGCAAAATAGATAATACCAAGATTTATTCCCAACCAAACCCTTAGACCTTTATAACCATGAACTCAAGAGACATCACTGATATCAAAAGCGCCGACATGCTGCGAGCGGATGACTGGAAATTCGAATACCAGCAGAAGTGCAATCCGGAGAATTCCAATCTCGATCTGATCACCTACGGCAGCTACCGCATCGCCCCCGGAGCAAACAGCGACGAACTTTATCACCGCAACGAAGAAGCGCTGCTGTTCTGCATGAGCGGAAAACAAACGATCGAAGTCGAAGGAGAAAAATTCACCCTATCCCATTACGACACGCTCTACATCCCTTTGCAGACCAGCTACCGGATCACAGAGAATTCTGACGAGGAAGGCCACATCATCATTTGCCGCGCACCTGCTGAAAATCAGCATCAAGTGTTCTACTCCGAGTGGGAAAAAATCCGCGTCGATGAGGAACGCATCCGCCACTTGGATAAAAAAGAAGTCTATATGATGTTCGACGTTAGCGAGAACGCGGACAAACTGGTCGCCGGCTACACCGTTTACGAACCTTTCACCCGCGCCTGGCCGCCTCACAACCACACCGACCAGGAGGAAGTTTATATTTTCACCCAAGGCCAGGGTTCCATCGAAGTTTACCCGGACGAAGCTAATAAAACCTTTGTTCACAGCATGAACACCATGGATGCAGCGACCATCCCAGTGCTCAACTACCACCCCGTTTACAGTCAGGGCGAAGAACTGCATTTCATCTGGTGTCTCGCCGGTGAGCGCTACTGGGTCGGCGACAAACACCAATCTTTCATGGATGCCTCGGTTGATGAACTGACCACCTGATTTTCTTTAAACTCCAATTAATACTAAATCGAATTAATTATATGGACACTACCACAGACTCAATACGCCCCATTTATCTTAATGGCGAATGGAATGACCAGGGGCCAGCTCTGCAAGTGAGCAATCCCTCGACAGGCGAAGTTTTTGCCAGCGTCAGCACGATTGACCGCGCGGGTACCAAACAAGCCATCGCTGACGCAGAAGCCTCCTGGAAAGCCTGGCGCGATCTGACTGGCAAAGAACGCGGTGCCTACTTGCACGCCATCGCTGATGGTATCGAAAAACGCAGCGATGAAATCGCCCGCACTATTTCCCAGGAAAACGGTAAACCGCTGGCTCAGGGAAAAGGCGAAGTCGGCATGACCATTGATCACTTCCGCTGGTTCGCCGAAGAAGCCCGACGCGCTTACGGGCGGGTCATCCCCCATCAAATGGAAGGCAAACGCCATCTCGCCATCCGTCAATCGGTCGGCGTGGTGGGAGCGATCGCACCGTGGAATTTTCCGCTGGTGCTGGCGGTGCGAAAAGTCGCACCCGCTCTGGCCGCCGGTTGTCCAGTGTTACTCAAACCTGCGAGTGCCACCCCGCTGAGCTCGGTGCTTTTAGCCGAAGCGGTGCACGAAGCCGGACTGCCCAAAGGAGTGTTCCAATTACTGGTCGGCAATGCTCGTGAGATCGGTGCGGAGATGATGGAAAACCCAGCCTGCCGCAAAATCACCTTCACCGGTTCAACCGAAGTCGGCCGCGAACTCATTCGCCAAAGCGCCGACCAGGTCAAAAAACTGTCGATGGAACTCGGCGGCCACGCCCCCCTGATTATCTTCGATGATGCCAATCTCGACAACGCAGTGGAAGGTGCCCTGATCACTAAATTCCGCAACGGCGGGCAATCCTGCATCGCCTCTAACCGCATTTATGTGCAACGCGGCATCTATGAAAAATTTCTCGATCTATTTGTCGAAAAAGCCAAAGCCATGAAGATCGGCGACGGCTTGCAAGACGGCGTCGACATCGGCCCACTGATCGATAGCGCAGCGGTCGATACCGCCATCGCCCACATCGAAGCTGCCACCGCATCCGGCGCACGCATCCTCTGCGGCGGCAAACGTGCCGACGGACTCGGGCCGAGTTTTCTCCAAGCCACCGTCCTGGCCGATGTGCCTGAAGACACCCTGTGCATGAACGAAGAAACCTTCGCCCCGGTCGCCCCGGTGTCAGTGTTTGACGAAGAAGACGAAGTCATCCAACGCGCCAACGACACCGACTACGGTCTGGCCGCTTATGTTTTCACCGAAAACCTTAACCGCGCCTGGCGTGTCGCCGAAGCCCTCGAAGCGGGCACCGTCGGTGTCAACGACGCCGTGCCCTCCACCAGTCAATGCCCCTTCGGTGGCATGAAACAAAGCGGCCTCGGCCGCGAACTCGGCAGCGAAGGCCTCGACGGCTTTTTAGAAACCAAACATATCTCGTTTGGGGGAATCGGTTGAGAATACAGAAGTTAGGAGTTAGGAGTTAGAATGAGAGAACCTGCAAGAACATTCGAAGATCTTATTGTCTGGCAGAAGGCGCACTCATTTGTGCTTTCTGTCTATCGACTAACACGATCATTCCCTAAGTCAGAAACCTATGGTCTGACTTCGCAATTCCGGCGTGCCGCCGTTTCAATCCCTGCAAATATCGCCGAAGGTTTCCGCAAGCGAGGCAAAGCAGGTAAAGCCCGTTATTTCAACATCGCAGAAGGCTCCGCCGAAGAATGCCAATACTATCTAATCTTAACCAAAGACCTTGAATACGGTGACGTTTCCGAACTCTCACCATTACATGAAGAAGTTCGCAAATTACTAAACGCCTACTCCCAAACTCTCCGAACCTAAAATTCTAACTCCTCAATTCTAACTTCTAACTACTTATGAAATTATTCCTCGATAGCGCAATAACAGAAGAGATCGCCTATGCCCTTGAACACTGGGACATGGACGGACTGACCACTAACCCCCGCCATGTGATGGTATCGGGAAAACCTTTCCGCACCGTCATCGCCGAGGTCGCCGAATTGGTAAAAGGCACCGACAAACCGGTGAGCGTGGAAGTGAACCCCCACTTCACCGAATGTAAAGAAATCGTCGAACAAGGACGCGAACTCGCCGCTCTATCACCCAACTTTGTGATCAAAGTCGGAGCCTGCGAAGGTGGATTCACCGCCATCCGCGAGCTCTCCAAGGACGGCATCAAAACCAATGCCACCCTCATCATGTCCGTCGCCCAGGCCTGGCATGCCGCCCGTGCCGGAGCGTCATTCATCAGCCCCTTCCTCGGTTGGAAAGATCAGTTCGGCGATTCTCCCGACGCCCTGATCGGCGAAGTCCGCGCAATGCTGGACGAACACGATTACAAATCTGAAATCATCGCCGCTGCGGTTCGCAACGCCAGACAAATAGGCGATGTCGCCATCAGCGGAGCACATTGCATCACCGCCGGTCTTGCGGTTTACAAAGAAAGTTTTGGTAACCCCTACACCACCATGGGCGAAGGCATCTTCCAAAGCGCCTGGGACCAAACCCCCGAATCCTAAATTCTGAATCCTTCTTCAACATGCCAAACACAAATTCCAACGACAACCTCACCACCGATCGCCCCACTTTCGTCACCCATCTCGAATGTGGACTCGAAGGCGATCATTACGAGAGCGATGTCATTCACGAGCTCTCCAAAGCCGGCCGCCCCTTGTTAGTAAAATACGATCTCGATGCGATCAAAAACGCAGTCAGCAAAGAAGATCTTGCTGCCCGTCCGGCTGATCTGTGGCGTTACCGCGAATTCCTGCCAGTGCGCAAAACCGAAAACATCGTCAGCCTCGGAGAAATCCAGACTCCACTGGTGCACATGTCAAAATTACAAACTGGCAGCGGAGATCTAATCGTCAAAGACGAAGGCCGCCTACCCACCGGATCCTTCAAAGCCCGCGGACTCTGTCTCGCGGTCTGCATGGCCAAGGAACTCGGCATCAACAAAATCGCCATGCCAACCAATGGCAACGCTGGCGCCGCACTCGCCGCTTACGCCACCCGCGCAGGAATCAGCACCTACGTCTTCTGTCCCGACGACACCCCGGAAATCAACGTGCGGGAAATCGCCGCCCAGGGAGCGAAGGTTTGGCGGGTCAACGGCCTGATCAATGACTGTGGAAAAATCGTCGGTCAAGGCAAAGAGCCAATGGGCTGGTTTGATCTCTCAACACTAAAAGAACCCTACCGCATCGAAGGTAAAAAAACCATGGGACTCGAACTCGCCGACCAACTTGGCTGGAAAGTTCCCGACGTGATTTTTTACCCCACCGGTGGTGGAACCGGCTTGATCGGTATGTGGAAGGCCTTCAACGAACTGAAAGAAATCGGCTGGCTGCAAGGCAAACTGCCACGCATGGTGGCGGTGCAAGCCAGTGGCTGCGCACCGATCGTGAAAGCTTGGCAGGAAGGCAAACGCCACGCCGAACTGTGGCAAGACGCCCACACTGTAGCCGCCGGAATTCGCGTGCCGGTAGCGGTCGGCGACTTCCTGATTCTGGATGCCGTGCGTGAAAGTGACGGATTCGCCATCGCCATCGACGATGACGCCATCATCGCCGCCGGTGAAGAAGTGTCGCAAAAAGAAGGTTTCCTGATGTGCCCCGAAGGCGCCGCCACCTACGCCGCTTACAAACAAGCCCTCGCCGAAGGCACCGTCAGCCCGGATGAAAGTGCCGTATTATACAACTGCGCCACCGGATTAAAATACGAACTGCCCAGAGCCGACGCCACCCTCGACTGCACGCAGGAAATTGATTACAGCAAGCTGTAGAGGCTGTAGCGATTTAGGCTGTAGGCTGTAGGATTCTAATTTGAAAGTTAATTTGGAAATATAGTCGCTCGACTTTGAATATTTTTCATAAAAACATCGAAAGCGCAAACCTACGACTCACGCCAACACCCTGTCAAACTGCTCACAAAAAATCCAAGAAACCAAAAAAGTCCTCGGTGCCCTCGTCCGCTCCATGCGTTAGCCCTCCTCTCACTTCAGCACTACCAAAGTGCGCCAAACACACAACCCTACAGTCTACAGCCCAAACACCTACAGCCCTCTTCCCATGATCCTAATCACAGAAAACATCACCGGCACAGCCATGGACCAACTCCGAAAGGATATGGACGTGACTTTTGAACCCGAACTCTGGGCCCACCCCGAGAAACTCAAAGAGGCGCTCAAAGGAGTCAAAGCGCTCATCGTGCGCAACCAAACCCAGGTGACGGCAGACATCATCGCCGCAGCGGACGGACTGCAAATCATCGCTCGTGCCGGAGCCGGGCTGGACAACATCGATATCAAAGCCGCTAGCGACGCCGGCATCGTGGTCACTTCCACTCCCCAGGCCAATTCCATCTCGGTGGCCGAGCTTGCCGTTGGGCTGATGATCAGCCTGGCGCGACAAATCCCCTCCGCTGACTGGGACACTCGCGCCGGAGGCTGGAACCGCCAGATTTTCACCGGTGGAGAGCTATCCGGAAAAACCCTCGGAGTGGTTGGCTTTGGCCGCATCGGCGTGCTCACCGCAACCCGGGCCAAAGTTTTCGGGATGAACATTGTCGGTCACGATGACTACGTCGATCCTGAGTCCGACGCAGTGAAAGAACTCGACGCCAACATGCTCAGCTTGGATAATTTATTATTCCAGGCCGACTTCATCACCTGCCACGTGCCGCTCACCGATGGCACCCGCGAAATGTTCAACGACGACTTATTTAAAAAAATGAAATCAAGCGCGTTTTTCATCAACACCTCGCGTGGCGAAGTGGTCGACGAAAACGCCCTCGCACGAGCTTTGCAAAATGACCAGATCGGCGGAGCCGCGCTCGACGTGCGGCAAGTCGAACCTCCCGACGCCAGCAGCCCGCTCAACGGCCTTGGCAATGTCATCCTCACTCCTCACATCGCCGCTTTCACCCGCGAGGCCCAAACCCGGGTCGTCGATGCCGTTTGCCGCGACGTCAAAGCCATCCTCAACGGCGAATCCGCCACCGATTTCTTTAATTTCCCCCAACCCCAACTGTAGGGCGAGCGCCCCGCTTGCCCACCCTCTTCTTTCACCCCGCTTGCCCCTACAAACTCAACTCAATAAAAATCATGTCCATAGAATCCAAACTCGAACAACTCGGCCTCAGCTTGCCGGAAGCCCCCAAACCCGTCGCCGCCTACATCCCTGCCGTCACCAGCGGCAAACAAGTGATCGTCAGCGGCCAGCTACCGATGCAAAACGGTGAACTCATCAGCACTGGAAAGATCCCCAGCCAAGTATCGATCGAAGACGCCCAGGCCGCCGCCCGCCAATGTGTGCTCAATGCTCTGGCGGTGCTAAAAGCTGAACTTCAAGGCGACCTCAGCCGCCTGGTTCGTGTGCTGCGCATCGGTGCTTTTGTGCAAAGCGACGACGACTTTTACGGCCAGCCTCAGGTCGCCAATGGAGCCAGTGAATTTCTGTTGGAACTGCTCGGCGACGCCGGCCGCCACGCCCGTGCCGCCGTCGGAGTCAACGCCTTGCCACTCAACGCCTCGGTCGAGGTCGAATTCACCTTTGAGGTGGACTAAATAAACAGGTAAGATCCTTGCATTCATTCAATGCTTCTGGTCTGGTAGCGTTGAATGAAACGATCCGGTCTTCTCTATCTCATCACGCCTATTGCAGGTTTGTTCCTCACTGCCTGCCCGAAAGTAGGCATCGACTACACCTCGCCCACCCTGAAAGCTCCCGATGCCTGGAGCCAAAACGTGGTGCGTGACCTCAAAGGCGGGCAAGGCGGAATCGAAAACTGGTGGAAAAAATTCAACGATTCCACCCTCAACCAACTGATCGAGCTAGCCCGCAAAGCAAATCCCAATCTGGAGATCGCCTACCAACAGATCAATGAAGCTCGCGCCCGCCGCGGAGTAGCTTACAGCCAACTCTTCCCGGATGCCGCGGCCACTGCCGACTATCAACGCACCCGCGCCAGCGAATCACTATTTTTTCCTCCTCCCACCAATCCCAATAATTCTTTCTCGATTGGATTTGATTCTGGATGGGAGATCGATGTTTTTGGCGGGATACAACGTTCGGTCGAATCTGCACAAGCCAGTGTCGAAGCAGCGGTCGAAGCTTACCGTGACGTGCTGGTTTCGCTCGAAGCAGAAGTCGCCCTCAACTACATCGAGATGCGCACCCTGCAAAAAAGAATCCGCCTAGCCTATGAAAACATCGAACGCCAGAAGGATTCACACAAACTCACCAAGGATCGCTTTGACGCCGGACTGGTACCTGAAATCGATGTCACCCAGGCCGAAACCAATCTTTATAATACTGAAGCGGTTGTTCCAGCACTGGAAATCCAACTGGCCTTCGCCCGCAACCGCCTAGCCTCGCTATTAGGAAATTACGCAGGCAGCCTTGACAAAAAACTGGGGCGCTCAACCACGATCCCCCTACCTCCGCGCAGTCTGGCCATAGGGCTGCCCGCCAATTTGCTGCGCAGTCGTCCCGACGTGCGTCAAGCCGAACGGGAACTGGCCGCGCAAACCGCCCGGGTCGGCGTCGCCACCGCCGATCTCTATCCTCGTTTTTCCCTATTGGGCAATCTGAACTTACAAGCCCTCGATACCGATGATTTATTAAAATCCTCCAGCCGGGCATTCGGAATCGCCCCATCTGTGCGCTGGCAAATCTTCGCAGCCGGAGGCATCCGCAACAATATCCGCATCGAAAAAACCCGCGTCCAGCAGGCTTACAAGGTTTACGAAAATGCGATCTTGCTCGCCGTCGAAGAAAACGAAAACAGCCTGATCTCAATCAGCAAGGAACGGGTGCGTTTTGCCAAACTCCGTCAGTCAGTCAAAGCTACCGAAAAAACCGTCAAACTGGTGAAAGACAACTACCAGAATGGCTTGGTTGATTTCCAAAATGTACTCGACGCCGAACGCTCCTTGTTCACCGCACAAGACGATTCGGCGATCAGTGAGGGCAGCGTATCTGCTAATTACGTTCGCCTGTTCAAATCTCTGGGCGGAGGCACTGAAACCGTTTTAGCTCCACCAGCAGAAAAAGAAAAAAACTCTGCCAAAAAGAAAAAATAGCCACAGCGCTCCGACACGATGCCATCCGTGGATACAGTGCAAAACCCGCACCCCTTTCACCGTCGCCATAAAAATGCGATTCTGTTAGCGACGCTGCTGAGCTTGATCCTGATATCACCATTAGGCCAGCTGTTCAAAGACAGCAAACTGCTTGATATGATACTGGTCACAGTGGTCATGGCGGCTTCTCTCAATGCGGTTTCCTACCGCAAACGCTCAACCCTTCTCATTGCAATTGGACTGGCAATACTGGCTGTCATTTCCGGTTGGACCCAGGCTTTTGATAGCTCCGGGCCGCATGAAAACCACCCGATCTACTTGATTCTCACTCATTCTTTTGGTGCCGCTTTATACATCTTCATCGCAACGCTTTTATTCAAAGTCATCCTGGCTGAAGATGAGATCACTTTTGATCAGATATTTGCTGGAGTAGTAATCTATATCTTCATTGGCTTGGCTTGGGCCCACTTTTACGGACTGGGTGAGGTTTTCCACCCAGGCTCGATCACCAGCAGCAATGGCGCCGATCCTAATTTCATCTACTTCAGCTTCGTCACCCTCACCACCCTCGGTTATGGCGATATGCTCCCCATCACTCCTATGGCCAAAGCCCTCGTCATTGTCGAAGCCATCACCGGGGTCATGTTTGTCGCCATTCTGGTCTCCACGCTGGTCGGTCGAGTAAATAGAATGCGCTGATTTTCATCCCATGCCGAGCTACCAAAAATCCGCCTTTGGCGAACAAATCACCGGACACTCCGGCATCCG